>JAQBUH010000005.1 GCA_027624075.1 Chloroflexota bacterium | reverse complement strand
GGGAGCAGCTCAGATCCGCCTGAAATCTCTATTACCGATTCTGTCCCATTGTTGCTGACGTCCTACACTGGGGTCCGCTCAATGTGTTCGTTACCGTGATGACTGAAAGGTGATTCTTGACTCGCGCGATGCGTGCGCCCTACGCAGCGCCGCGTGCGCGACGTTCATGCGCAGCATCGTATTGCCGACTGATCGAAGTTCCATCTGAGGCAGGCACTGACGCCCACCGTGCCGCGCATGTAGACCGGTCTGCGTACTGGCACCTACTTGCCTCCTATCGGCCCGGACCAGGGGCATTCGCCATCCCGGTCAGCCCGTGACGCAACGACTGCTTGAGCGCTGTTATCTCATCTGGTGAGAACGCTCTGACAGCAAGCAACGCCGCCAGGTAGGTCGCACCGCCAACGGGAACAGCCACGGCAAGCACCACCCATGACGGTCCTGGCAGGAACTCCGCTATCGCAGCCACAGCGGCGGCCATCAGTCCGCCAGCCAGCAGATACCTCGCCACCTCGGCGGTTGGAAACGAGATGCCCGTGTAGTGGCGCGCCGCGGCAAACTCAAGGCTGGCGGCCAGCCCCATTCCCAGCGTCGTTGCGAGCAATGCCCCTTCCAGCCCCCACAGGTGCAGCCACCAGATGGTGAGTGGGACCGTCACTGCGCTTACGGCCTTCGTCCACAGGAACCAGTGCGGCTTCTCGACCGCCACGAGCACGCCACTGATCGCGCCGATCCACTGCACCGGCATCTGGAGCAGAAAGAAGAGCGCCAGCAGACCGGCGGCGCCGGCGTACTCGGGCCCGTAGACGGCATCGACAATCTCAGTCGCCAGAAGCGCGCCGCCGAAGCCGATCGGCACGCTGGCGGCAAACCTCATCCGCACCATGCGGTTGAAGCGCCGCCTGATAGATCCGGCGCCTTCCTGGACGTATCCCTCAGTCAACAGCCCGGTCATCATTAACCCGGTCAACCTGGAGGCGGGCAGCGAGAAGGCGGTCCGGCTGAAGCCGTCTGCCAGGTGATAGAACGCGACGGCCTGGACTCCCAGGATTGCGCCGATGAAATACTCGTCGGAACGGCTTTGAAGCAAGAAGCCGCCTGCGCCGATGAGAAACATCACGCCGCCGTACTTGAACATGCGCCTGCGGATCTCCTCGAAGCGCAATGGCGGTCCGGACTCCGCATACTGGCTCGTTGCAGCTCTGGACGCCGAACCGATGGCGGCGGCGATAAACAGCGACACCCTGACCGCAAGTGACGCCACGGCCACAAGTACCGCAGACTCGACAGTCAGCAGACCTCCCGCCGCCAGGACAAGCAACATCGCCAGGGCGACCGCATTCGTCGCACCTGTGACCACGTTGATGAAGCGCTGCCTGTCATGGTTAACCAGCACCACCTGGGCGGGGCCCTGGAACCCCGCCAGCGCAGCGTGCGCAGCGGCCAGTGCCGCCAATGGCAGCGAGAACAGGTCATCGAGGCCCACCAGGCCGCCAACGGGGCCGCGTAGAGCGACAACGGTGAGTCCAACGACGATCGATGCCAGCAGCCGCACCGCGATGAGCGGCCAGATCACCCTCGCCACGCTTCCGAGCCGGCCCTTCGCTCTCAGCTCGGCAACGTAGCGCGTCACCGTCTCCGTTCCGCCAAGGTTTGCGAGAAGCGCCGCGGTGGAGGCGATGGCGAGCACCAGCGCCATGCGCCCGAAATCGGCGGGCCCGAGCGTTCGCGCGAGGACGACGCCGGTCCCAAGCGCTGCCAGCTGGACAGCGAACTGGCCTGCGACGTCGTATTTGAGAGCGCGCAGCACGCGCAGTGATGTTGAGGCGCCTGTGGTCATTGCTTCAGCAATCAACGTGGTCCGGGCTCAGTCATGTCGGCCGGCAAGATGCGTCTCTGCCCGAATAACAACGACGGCAGGACAACGATGGCTCAATTCTCTGACGCGAGTCTGCAACCCACACGCGGGACTGCACGTATGCGCGGCCGACGGATACCGCACAGGCCGGGCTTTCCTGGGTCCACGGACCGCAAAATCATGCAAGCCTGTAGCGGCGCCTCAACGCACTGCCTTTACCGGTTGTTTACCTTCAGGCTATGGAGCAGGTAGACCTAATTTCATGGCCTGTTGGCCAGCCCGATCCGGAACCCGTCCAGCGCCTTCTCGCGGCGCTCGGAGAATGGGGTGTGGCAGAAGTGCAGGGAGCGCCGGCTTCCTCGCTGGAGTTGCTTGCCGAGCGTGCGTTAAGCGCCTATCTCGACGTGGCCCAGGTGGCCTGACCCCCTGGCCTGACCAGGGAGCGAAACCCGGGCTGGATTTCAGTTCAAGAGAGCGGCGTCGCGCTGCTATACTCGCCCCGTATGAGTCTGCATCCGGCATGATGGCAGGCCCGGACCGTTTTCTGACTCATCCAGCACCCGCAAGTGTTAAGCCCTGACGGTCAGGTCTTGCCAGGTCCTGCCAATTCTCGAAAAACCAGCCGGCTTTGAGACTCCAATGAGCGAAATCAAGTTAGTCCCCGAAGGCAGCGTAACCTCAGCCATCGGTTTTTCCGCAGGCGGCATCTACGCCGGGATAAAGACCCGCGGGGCAGGCAAGCTGGACATTGGCCTGATCTACTCCGACCGTCCCTGTGACACCGCGGGAACCTTCAGCCAGAACTCCGTGATATCGCCGTCTGTAACCGTTACCAGGGGACTTGTCGAGGCGGGACGAACCATCCGCGGCGTCATCGCAAACAGCGGCTGCGCAAACTGCGCGGTCGGCGAATACGGACTCAAAGACGCCGAAGAGATGGCCGCCATTGCCGCAGACAAGCTCGGCATCAACTCGGACGAGGTTGCCGTAGCTTCTACAGGCGTGATCGGTGTTGAGCTTCCAATGGCGTTGATCAGAGACCACGTTCCACGGATCACGCTTAAAGAGGACGGCGGCAACGAGTTCGCAACGGCCATCCTGACAACGGACACGCACACCAAGCACATAGCGGCCAGCTTCAGAGTAGGCGGCTCAACCGTGACGATCGGCGGCGTGTCCAAAGGCGCAGGCATGATCCACCCGAACATGGCAACGATGCTGGCGTTCATAACCACAGACGCAGAAATCGAAACCATGTTCATGCGGCAGACGCTGCTCGAAGTGGTGCAACTGACCTTCAACCAGATAGACATCGACGGCGATCAGAGTACAAACGACACTGTCTTGCTGATGGCCAACGGCGCCGCGGGCAACCCGACCATTTCCGGCGGCGACGAGGCGTCCGAGACGTTCCGCGAGGCGCTGTTTGCAGTCGCCCTCCACCTCGCCAAGGAGATCGCCAGGGACGGCGAAGGCGCACGCACGCTTATCGAGGCCACGGTAGAAGGCGCTATGTCGGACGATGACGCACGCCTGGCCGCCCGCTCCATCGCGTCTTCGCTGCTGGTCAAGACAGCCGTCTACGGCAGAGACCCGAACTGGGGGCGCATCCTGATGGCGCTCGGGAAAAGCCAGATCAAGCTGGAGGAGCCGAAGATCAGGGTCTTCGTCAATGACATCCAGATCGTCGCCGAGGGCAAGGCCATCGCCTATAACGTCCAGAGCGTCGTGTCAGCCCTGGCTCAGGCCGAGGTGCGCCTTCGTGTCTCCCTCGATATCGGCGACGGCACAGGGACGGCCTGGGGCTGCGATCTCACCGAAGAGTACGTCGTTTTCAATTCCGCATACACCACTTAGGCTTGCCGAGGCGGACCTCGTGTCACATCCTCAAGACACCGCTCCACCGGAGAAGCGGCAGGCTGCTGGCTTTGGGTACGGCCGCGCCGTGCTGGCGAACGGGCAAAAGCGGGGCGTGACATGGTGAGCGGCCCGGACCTCGCCGGCAAAATCATCGTGATCAAGATCGGCGGGTCGACCCTCGGCGAGGGCGATAGCACCATCCCTGACGTTATTGAGCTGTGGAGGCGCGGCGCAAGGCCTGTGGTCGTCCACGGCGGCGGAAAGGTCATCTCGCAGTGGGTGGCAAAGCAGGGCATTCAGCCGGTGTTCGTTCGCGGCCTGCGCAAAACCGACCGTGAGACACTCGATGTTGCCATCGCCGTTCTGGCAGGGCTGGTCAATTCCGAGCTCGTCGCAGAGTTCTGTATACGCGGCGGCGATGCGATCGGGCTCTCAGGAGTGTCCGGCGGGATGCTCAAGGCCGAGGTGATGGACGAAGCCATGGGATACGTCGGCAGGATCATCGAGACCGACCCGAAGCCTGTAATCTCGGTCCTCAACGCGGGCGGCATTCCGGTCATTGCGCCCACTGCGCTCCTGGCAACCGCCCACGAAGGCACGGCCAACCGCATCCTCAACGTTAACGCCGACACCTCTGCCGGGCATATCGCCCGCGCCCTCAACGCGGACCTCCTGATCTTCCAGACAGATGTGCCAGGGGTCCTGGACGCCACTCGCCGTCTGATTCCAAGAATGACGAAAAGACAGGCCTACGACCTGATCGCTGGAGGAGTCGCGGCCGGCGGCATGATCCCGAAGATAGAGGCGTGCGCAGACGCGCTGGATACCGTCGGCGCCGGCCACATCATAGACGGCCGGGTAGCCGGGGCGCTGCTGGCCTGCTGCGCCGGAGAAGATGTCGGCACGCGCATCACCTGAGAAAAGTGGCAGGACACAAAAAGAGAGCGGACAGGGGGTGCATCCCGTCCGCTCTCTATCTTCACGGCCTGCCGCAGATGGCGTAATGGCGTAGCTGAATCTCAGTTGCCGAACGCCGTCAGGCCGCTGATGTCAAACCCGCTGAGTAGAGACTGGAACGACCTGGCGTTTAGCTCGCTCATTCGGGCTCGCATGCTGGCGATCCGGGTCAGCCACTCTTCAAGGTCGGCCCTGAGCTGCTCACGAGTCACGGAGTTCGGACTGCCACCTTCGGACGCCCCGTTTATCCGCTCGATCAACGGACGGAGTTCGGTCGTCACGATCTCGGCGATCAGGCCTTCGAGCTCATCTATCGTTCGCTGAAGCTCCTCGGGACCGGACAGCTCAAGCCCGTGGATACGGCGGACAACGTCCTCTTTTTCCTCAGACACATCGTGGAGCGAGACCTCCAGCCCGTGGACCAGGTCTCCGAACTGCTCTACGAGAGCGTGGTGACGGCTATCGCGCTCCTCTTGAAGAGCGTGAATGTCCGCCTCAAGCCGGTCAATCGCTCTTGCGACATCGGCCTTCACCGCAGCCTCTTCGGCGTGGATCGCCTCCCGCTCGGCCTCAAGCCCGGCAATGCCCGCCCGCACATCGTCCGCGTCGGCTGAATCCGGCTCAAGCGTTTCGAGTAGCTCCCGAAGGTCTGCAATAGCGGCGTCTATATCAAGAACGCGCAGATCGGTCTCGCGGAAGAGCTCTTCCAGTTGCTGCCGAAGCGCCTTGAGCTCAATCTCGAGCAGGGTGATCTCGGCCTCGACTCCCTGCCCGGCAAGGCTCTTTGCAGCCTCAAGTTGCCCGCGACGCTCGGCTATCTCGCCCTGGAGCCCTGTGTAGAGCAGTCCCAGTTCGGCAAGCCGGCGGTTTAACTCTTCTAGCTCGATTCTGGTGCCGGGCGCGGCCAGCACCTGCCAATCGGACTGCAGACCTGCAAGCTGGTGCTCCAGCGGCCCCAGCTTCTCGTTCCGGATCTGGTTCACCTGCTCCTGCAGTTCGCCGATATCCACAACGAGCCCGCCTTCGAGGATCTTGTGAAGCGTCTCCTGGCGCGGCCCGATCTCCTCAACCTGGATCCGCCGGACCTCAGATTGCAGCTCTTTGTACTCCGCCTGCTCTTCGGGAGTCAGCCCGACACAGGCTGTGAATAGCACAAACGGCGCCAGAGTCAGACCCAGCAGCCGTTTGTTAGAACGTATCTTCATGAGGGAACCCCCGAAAAAGCGATTAGCGCATCCTGGACAGCGCTAGAGCCAACCTTTTCAACACCAGATTCAACATTAGGGTTGCCTGCGGAGTGGCCGCATGGTTCTTTTGGCCTACGGCAGGCTCATTCGCACGGTCAGGGCCGCCGTGACCATTTCTGAGTAGCGGTCCATCGCACGTTTTAACCCTCCGCATCGACTCGGAGTGCGCTATATTCCTTGGCTTACGCCAACGTATGGGGACATACGCCAACGTGCGGGCCTGCGACGGACGATGGACTCTGAGTTACCGGTCACAGTCCAGCCCTGATTGGGGCGCATGTTCAGGCGGGACCCGAAATGAGATGGCACAGAGTTATGAGACGAACAGGGGCTAGAGGATGACCAGCACAGCCGAATACAAAGAGCTAGAGGCCAAGTACTACATGCAGGTTGTCCGGCGCATGCCCCCCGTGCTGGTGCGAGGCGAAGGCACGAGGGTCTACGACAATGACGGCAAGGAGTACCTGGACTTCACCGCAGGCTGGGCGGTGCTGAACCTCGGTCACAGCCACCCTGCGGTCACGAAGGCGATCCAGGACCAGGCGGGCAAGATCCTGCAGATGTCCAACCTGTTCTACACCGTCCCGCAGCTGGCCCTCGCCAAGATCATCGTCGATAACTCGGCGGTTGACCGCGTCTTCTTCTGCAACTCGGGCGCCGAGGCGAACGAGGGAGCAGCAAAGCTGGCCCGCAAATGGGGCAAGCTGAAGCTAAACGGCGCGGTAGAGATCATCACCGCGCTCAACTCGTTCCACGGCCGCACGCAGGCGATGATGGCGGCCACCGGCCAGCCCGCCTACCAGGACAACTGGCGGCCACTGATGCCTGGCTTCGTGAACGTGCCATACAACGACCTCGACGCCATCAAGGCCGCATACAAGCCGGACGTTACCTGCGCCGTGCTGTTGGAGCCCATCCAGGGCGAGGGCGGCGTGAACATGCCTGGCCACGGCTATCTGAAGGCGGTGATGGACTTCTGCCACGAGAAAAACATCCTCTTCATGCTTGACGAGGTCCAGACCGGCATGGGAAGGCTCGGCACGCTGTTCGGCTACCAGCGCTTCGAGGGAGTTGAGCCGGATGTGATGACGCTTGGCAAGGCGCTCGGCTCGGGCGCGCCGCTCGGCGCCTTCACGTGCAAGGAGTTCTGTGCCGTCCTTCAGCCAGGCGACCACGGCTCCACATTCGGAGGCAATGCGCTGACGACGGCAGCCGGAGGGGCCGCAGCGAAGGTGATGGTCGACGAGAACATCCCCGAAAAGTCGCTCAAAGCCAGCGCACACCTCGTCGGAAGACTCACCGCTCTCAAAGAGAAGTATGCCTTCATCAAGGAGATCCGCGGCATGGGGCTGCTGATCGGCCTCGAAATGACGAAAGACATCGCCGGCCCAACAGTCGCCGAGTGCCTTAACAACGGCTTACTGTTGAATGCGGTCAGGCCCAACACGCTTCGCTTCATGCCGCCGCTCACGGTATCGACCGAGGAACTGGACAAGGCGGTCGATATCGTGGACGCGGCGCTTGCCAGGACGAGCGCAGGGTGAGCCGGCACGTCTGAGCGACCTGGCGCGTGATGTGGTCGTGAGTCGCGGGTGGTCGCCGGTGAGGATCACGTGACATGAGGCAGACCCTGCGCCACAATTGTTTGGTCGCCCTATAAACGTACGGGGTGACGGGCCGGCCGGTGCTACTAGTGCCGCCTCGCAACTCCACCTCGCCCGCTTCACATCGAGAGAATCATGGCAAGAGACAGGTGCGTCCTCGCTTACAGCGGGGGCATGGACTCAACAATCTCCGTCGTCTGGATCCAGGAGCAATACAACCTGGACGTCGTCACGCTCACCGTTGATCTCGGCGCAGGGCCGGAACTTAATGGCGTGAGGGAGCGTGCGGCAGGCGCAGGCGCCGTTGAGTCGCTCATCTGGGACGTCAAGGACGAGTTCGTAGACGAATACGTGTGGCGAGGACTCAAAGCGGGCGCGATGTACGAAGGCGTGTACGCGCTGTCGACCGCGCTCGGCAGGCCGCTCATGGCCAAGAAGCTGGTTGAAGCCGCCCGCCAGACCGGCGCGGTGGCGGTGGCGCATGGCTGCACGGGCAAGGGCAACGACCAGGTGCGCTTCGACGCGGGTGTGAAGACGCTGTCTGCCCACGGGGAGCCGATTCGCATCATCGCTCCGGCGCGTGAGTGGGGCATGAGCCGTGACGAGGAGAAGCAGTACGCGGCTAAGGCCGGTCTTGCGCTCCGTGAGGTCGGCGCCGACCAGCGCGTCTACTCTATCGACCGCAACCTGTGGGGACAGGCGATCGAGGGCGAGGACCTTGAGGACACATGGGTCACGCCGCCTGAGGACGCCTATTCGTGGACACGGCCTGTTGCAGACACGCCGGATGCGCCGCACGAGGTGGAGATCGGGTTCGAGGCCGGGACTCCGATTTCGCTGAACGGTAAAAAGATGTCCGGCGTGGCGCTGATAGAGGCGCTGAACGACATCGCCGGATCGCACGGCGTAGGCCGCGTCGACCACCTTGAGAACCGGCTCGTGGGAATCAAGTCACGTGAGGTGTACGAGACGCCTGCTGCGGTGGTGCTGCACGCGGCGCTCCGTGCGCTTGAGACGGCGACGCTCTCCCGTGAGCAGCAACGGCTCAAGTCGCACATCTCAGGGCTGTACGCCGATCTCGTCTATGACGGCCGCTGGTTCACCAGCGTGCGCGAGGACATGGACGCGCTCGTCGACTCGTCGCTCCGCTACACGACGGGCGATGTGCGCGTGCGGTTGTTCAAGGGCAGCGCGGTGGTGACTGGCCGCAGGTCGCCTTACTCGCTCTACGACTTCGGACTCGCGACGTACTCGACAGAAGACTCGTTCGACCACCTGGCGGCGACAGGCTTTATAGACATCTACTCGCTGCCCGCCCGCACGCAGTACCGCGCCCAGACGCGGCATGACGCACGGTAAGAGGGATCCGGCCTACCGGTCCACATGGCGGCAGCCTGATGCGGGCGAGGCCTGTCGCGACAAGCGGATAAGAAGACAGTCCCCTAAAACTGGTCCAGCATGATCTGGTTGCCGTCGGGATCTGTCAGCATCACCGTCGCCGGCCCCTCGAAACCGGTCGCCTCGAAGTCGATCTTCACGCCTTTCTCTTTTAGGCGCGACTGAATAGCACGGGCATCCGCGGGGTTCCACGTAAGGACGTTATCCTCGAACATCCCCTGGAACAGCCCGATCTTCACGCCGCCGTGCTCCAGCATCACCCAGTCCTGCCCCGGCTCGAGGTCGATCTCGCCTTCGTAGTTGAACTGGCCATCGATCGCCTTAAAGCCCAGGCTCTCGTAGAACTCTCGAGATGTTTTCACGTCCGCCACGGCAAGACTCACCTAAAAGCTGCCCAGGTTCATCCTGCTCTACTCCCCCAGTATTCATTTAGCCCGTTTAGTGAATCCTACGCAAACCGCTCCGGCGCGCGGCTGTTCTCGAAGCGCGTCTTTACGTCGATCAGCACCGTCTTGCCCTCGCCATTCAGTTGCTGCGCCTTCTTCAGGGCAGGTCCGAGCTCAGCCGGCTTCGTCACATGGATGCCAACAGCGCCCATCGCCTGCCCAAGCGCCGCGTAGTCGCCCTGCATGTGTGAAACGCCGAACTGCTCCCGCGCCGTCGGAAAACCTCCCGGATAGGTCGCCATTCCGCCGTTGTTCAGCACCACCGTCGTGATCGGGATGCCGGTCCTGGCCGATGTCTCGATATCCAGCCCTGACATTCCGAACGCGCCGTCTCCCATCATGTTCAGGCAGAACCGGTCAGGCTGCGCCAGCTTTGCGCCGATCGTCAGCGGGATGCCAAACCCCAGGTGCGTCGTCTTGCCCCAGCCGATGTAGCTGTGCGGCGTGGTCGCTATGAAGAACGGCACGATCTGGTCCCGCGGCGCTCCAGCGTCGTGCGTAACGGTGCTGTTTTCGAGGTCGAGGTTCTGGTTCAACTCGTGGATCAGCCTGTAAGGGTTGATCGGTTCGTCATCGTCTTCGAGATACCTCTTCCAGCGTCCGAGCCACTCCGACTTCACCGCCGCGACCTGCTCACGGACGCCCGTTGTGCGGCCGCCTGCGCCGATCTGCGCCTTCACCTCATCGATCATCGCCTCAAGCGTCAGCCGGGCGTCGCCAACCAGCCCAACGGACGCGGCGACGTCTTTGTTGATCTCCTCCGGGTTCAGGACGCCGTGGATGACAAACTTGCCGTCAGGTATCGCCTGCGCGTACGGAGACGAGGTCAACGATGCGCCGATGGCGAACAGCACGTCGCAGCTGTCTATCCACTGCCGCGCCGCTTTCGTCGCGGTCATGCCGCCAGTGCCAAGAGACAGCGGATGCCGCTCATCGAATGCAGACTTGCCCGGCATCGTTGTGAACACCGGTGCGTCGATCAGCTCCGCGAACTCTCTCAGTTGCTCTGTGGCGCGTGATGACATCACGCCCGCGCCGGCCCAGATGAGCGGGTTCTTCGCGCCGACCAGCGCCTTCACAGCGTCTTGCACATCGGTCTTCGATGGCTGGTGCATCGCCGCCGCGGGCGACCTGTAGTTCATGGACTCCTCGGGCACCTGCTCACCGCATACGTCCATCGACAACTCGACTACGACCGGTCCGCCGCGACCGGTCCTCAAACCGTTGAACGCGCGTCGCATGTTGTTGCCAATGTGGCTCGGTCTGACAACAACCTCGACGCTCTTGACGACGCTCTCCCAGCTCCTCATAGCTGAGAAGTTTGGCCGGATGTTCAGGCGGTCGAGCGCGTTTCCGCCTGGCAGCACCAGCATTGGCACGTTGTCCGCGTTCGCCTGCGCCAGCCCGCCGACCGAGTTTTCGGCGCCGGCCTGCGCCTGCACCGCCACCACCCCGAACCTCTTTCTGTCACTGACCCTGGAGAATCCGTCCGCCGCCATCACAGCGCCGCGCTCATGCCGGAACGCGATCGGCCGTATGCCCTCCTTCGCCACCGCCTCGATCAGCGGGTTCGACGGATAGCAGGGCATCGACTCAACGCCCTCCTGCTTCAAAATGCGCGCGATGTACTCGAATCCGTTCATGCTGCTCTCTCTGTGTTGACGGCTTGTGTCCGGGCCAGCGCAGGATTTTGCGCCGAACGGGAGTGTACTGCTAGAAGTTGGGTGGCGCTCAGCCGCCCGGCAAGACAATAATTGCAGTACACCTGTTTGACAGCCCCCGGGGCACGGCACGCCGGACGCATCGCGCGGAGTAATAGATGACCGATCACGAAAACGACCCGGCGGCGGCGGCACGCGGAGCGAGGCTGGCCAGTGACTTCACACAATCGCTGCACTACGACCGCAGGCTGTACAGCGAAGACATCGCAGGGTCGATAGCGCATGCGCGCATGCTTGGACGCCAGGAGATCATTCCCACCGCTGACGCAGACACGATTGTCGAAGGGCTGCGGCAGATCGAGCGCGAGATATCTGACGGCGAGTTCAAGTGGAAGCCGGAGCTGGAAGACATCCACATGAACGTGGAGTCGCGCCTGCATGAGATCATCGGCGAGACGGCGGGACGTCTGCACACAGCCAGGTCCAGGAACGATCAGGTTGCGACGGACACAAGGCTCTGGGTGAAGAGCGCCGCAAGCGATGCGGTGGCGGCGCTCCGTGACCTCCAACGGGCGCTCCTGACGCAGGCGGAGCGGCACACAGAAACCATTCTCCCCGGCTACACGCACATGCAGCGCGGTCAGCCTGTCGTGTTCGGCCATCACCTGCTGGCTTACTTCGAGATGTTCGATCGCGACGCTGGCCGCTTCCTTGCCGCGAGGCGCGCCGCAGACGTTCTGCCGCTGGGAAGCGGCGCCATGGCCGGCTCTCCATACCCGCTGGACCGTGAGTCGGTCGCCGAAGAGTTGGGCTTTGCCGCAATCTCCTCCAACAGCATGGACGCAGTCTCTGACCGCGACTTCATCCTCTACTACCTGTTCGCCGCATCGGTCACCATGGCGCACCTTTCGCGGCTTGCCGAGGAGTTCGTGACCTGGTCTTCGGACGAGTTTGGCTTCATCCGGCTGCCAGACGAATACACCTCAGGCTCCAGCATAATGCCCCAGAAGCGCAACCCTGACTTTGCCGAGCTAATCCGCGGCAAGACCGGCCGCGTATACGGCCATCTCATGGCGCTGCTGACGACCGTGAAGGGCCTTCCGCTTACATACAACCGTGACCTCCAGGAGGACAAGGAGGGTCTGTTCGATGCAGCGGACACGGTGATGCCGGCGCTTTCGGCCGCAGCCGGGATGGTGCGCGGCATGACGGTCGGAGTGGACCGCATGCGGCTGGCCGCGGAAAGCAGCTATGTGCTCGCCACAGACATCGCTGACTACCTGGTGCGCAAGGGTGTGCCGTTCCGCAAGGCGTACATCGCGGTGGCCGCACTCGCAAAACAGAGCATCGCAGCTGGCAAAGGGTTTGGCGAGCTAACGATGGACGACTTCAGGTCGGCGTCTAAACTATTCGACGAGGACGTGATGACTGTGACGCTTAAAAGTGCGGTGGAGGCCAGAGACGTGCCGGGCGGGACGGCTCCTGAGCGGGTAATGGACGCTGTACAGAAAGCCTACGGACGATTGCACGCAACGGTTGCGGAGGAATAAGCCATGCGGCGAGGGATCTTCCTTCTGGGTCTGCTGCTGGTCATTGCTGTGTTTACGGCCTGCGCCACTTCAAGCTCTTCAAGCCCGGTTGAGGGCACGCTGACGATTCCGAACGGGCTGGGTTTCGGCTCCACCGATGACGGAATCGTGGTCGAGTTTGTTCGAGTCACAAACGACTCCCGATGCCCTGCCGGCGTGCAGTGTGTGCGGGCCGGCGAGGCGTTTGTAACAATCAAGACGATCGTCGATGGCGGCACTCCAGCAGAGTCAACTATCGAGATGGGGCCCGGTGCGCCGCCGACGCTCGTCGTGGACCGGTTTACCATCACGCTGTTGGAACTCAGGCCATCTCCGCCGCCTGTCGGCGGAGTGGCGCAGGACCAGTATGAGTTGCTGCTCCGGATAGAAAAAGCTGACTCATAGCCGTGAACTCACCTGGATGGCATCGCCGTTTGCCACTTGAGACAGCCCGCACGTCTCGCCGCACGCCCTACTCACCACATCAGACAGCCACACCAGGACAACGAAATGACCAGCACCGTGCTGATAGCTCACAGAGGACTCGACGACACCTATCCCGAGAACACGCTCCCGGCTTTTGAGGCGGCGCTGGACCTTGGCATGGGCTTCGAGTTCGACCTTGCGATGACCGCAGACCAGCAGTTGGTCGTGCTCCATGACGACACGGTTGACCGCACCACAGACGGCGCCGGCCGAATTGCGCAGATGTCACTCGCTGAGGTGCGGGAGCTTGACGCCGGGTCATGGAAGGGCAAGCAGTTCGCCGGGGTGAAGGTGCCGACCTTCGATGAAACCCTCTCGCTTGTCGCGAGCAGAGCACCTGTCGCAGACCCGGCAAAGCTGAGCCCTGCCATGGCGCTCCATGTGAGAACCCTTCAGCCCGGGATCATCAACATGATCTGCGGCGCGCTTGCAGGCCACGGAGTGATGGACAGGACGGTCGGAATCGGCGTCATCGGCCAGTCCGTGGATGTCCGCCGCCGCTTCTACGAGGGCAGCGCGCAGTTCCAGTGCTCAGCGCTGGCAGAGACTGCAGAGGCGCTGGCGGCCGCCATTAAAGATCCGTACTCGAAGTGGATCTACGGCCGCTTCGTGCCATCTGCCGCCGATGTCGAGGCCGTGCACACCGCGGGTAAGAAGCTGTTCGTCTCAGGCGACGCGGTCTCGAAGGATGTGAATAAGGCCCAGGAGGCGGTGGAAGCCGGCCCTGACGCCGTCCTCACATGGCACCCGACCGAACTGCGCCGGAGGCTTAACAGCTAAGCCTCGCCGCGCTTCTTGTACTCCTCGTACAGCTTCCATGTGGCGTCGTTGAACGGGTAGTACTTGCCGGGCGATCCGGGGTTCCGCTGCAACTCCTTCTTCACCACCTGCTCGACGGCCTCACGCTCCGCCGCAACCTCAAGCACCTTCTCCGCCATCGAAGCCGGGACCACCACGACGCCATCGTCGTCGCCAACAATCACATCACCGGGCCGCACAACCACGCCGCCGCATGAGATCACCTCGTTCACGCCCCACGGCTGCATCACTCCCGGCCCCTGCTTGGCGGTGCTCGAGTGTGAGAACACGGGAAAGCCGTACTCCCTCAGCACTCCTGTGTCCCTGACGGAGCCGTCCGTGACGAGCCCGCCTACCTTCCGCTGAGCGAGACGGAGGAACTTGATATCACCGCCGATCGACTCCCACGGGCCGACTGCGGACGCCACCAGGACCTCGTTGGGGCCGCAGAGCTCGAAGGCAACGTACTCGGGTGATTGCTCGCCCTTTGGCTTGTCCGCCACGACGTCTGGCCGGTGATAGACGAACCTCAGCGTCACCGCCCGCCCGGCCATCCTCTGGCCAGGGAAGAGCGGTCTTGCGCCGTGGATCATCGACTGGGGCCAGTCGTGCACCCAGAGTCCATCGATCAGCGTCTGCGTCGGAAGCTCTGCAAGCTTCGCCAGCACCTCGTCAGAAACCACCGTCGCTGATGCGTCTGCCAATTTTCCACTCCAACTCGCCGGCTAACTGCCGCGCTTAAACTTTTCGAGCGTCATCACCAGCGCGGCGGACGCCGGGACAGGAATGCCGGAAGCTCGCCCCTTCTTGACAACCGCGCCAAGAATGTCATCCAGCTCCAGCGGCTTCCCGTGTGTCAGGTCGTACTGGAGCGAGGACTTGAACTCGTCTGCTTCTTCAATCCCGCCACGCAGCTTCTCGTCTACGACTCCTGGAGCAAACCTCACACCCTCTGAGCGCCCGACAGCGATGATCTCCTCCATCACGGTCCGTATGGTGTTCTCACCCTCAGGACCAGACAACACCTCCGGCAGGCTGGCGCGGGCAGCCGTCATCACCGTGCCGAACGACCCGACTGCAACCAACTTTGTCCACAGTGTGGAGACGATGTCTGAGCTTATTCCGACCTGGATTCCCGGCCGGTCCAGCACTTTGAAAATTTCATCTGTACGCGCCGATTGCGAGCCGTCCCTCTCACCGAACTCGATGCGGGCGGTTGACCCGGACTGCTCTATCTGACCAGGCCCGGCAATCGCCGCCTCGATGTACGTCGCCCCCTGCAGCACCCGCTCCCACCCGTAGCGTCCGGCGATGATTTCTCCGCTCGTCACGCCGTTCTGGACGGTGAGAATCGTTGTCGATGGACCGACTATCGGCTTGATTAAGCTCAGCGCCTCCGGGTTTGAGTAGAGCTTCACGCAGTGCAGGACCAGGTCGACCGGCCCGAGCTGCGATGGGTCAGGAGTTGCCGCCACTTTGACCGTGAAGTTGCCCCAGTGGCTCTCCACCTTCAGTCCGTCCCGGTTGATCGCGTCGCCGTGTGCGCCGCGGGCAATCAGCGTCACGTCCTCTCCGCCGTTCGCCAGGACACCGCCAAAATATCCGCCAACGGCGCCTGCGCCCATAACCGCAATCTTCATCGGTCAACCTCTATTGATCTCAGGGAATTCCCAGGGACTGATGTCCGTCTGCGGCCAGAACAAGCCGGACGGGCGCAATACAAGAAATAAAACCATGCGGGACAGCACGCACCTGTTATCGCTGTAATCCCCCGGCCTTCTGCCGTGAGGCGGACATACGATACCACCAATGGGGCACGGAACCCGGTAGCCGCCAGAGATCACACCCAAATGCCCATGTTTACCCGCCGCCCACTAGCCGCCGCGCTCACCCTCGCAGTCGCTCTGCTTGCCGCCGCATGCGGATCGGCACAGGCCATCCCCGTCGCAGACTTTACGCCGCTGGCCGGGAGTTCTGGTGACACGCCCATCTCCGAAGTCACGGAGACAACGGGACGAATATGGCTTGAAGCCCCGACCGGCGTTTATCAAACGGGGTGGGCCACGCTCTCGGAAGCGGACGGAAGCCTCAAGGTAGACGTCAGTGTGACGCCGTCAGAGGCAGTGGCTCAACCTGCGCATATCCACCTGGGCACCTGCGATCAACTCGGTGTCGTCGTGCACAGCCTCGAAAATGTGATCGGTGGCCACTCGGTTACAGATTTTCCCGGCATCAGCATCGAGGACGTGGCGACCGGCGCCTTTTCCGTCAACCTGCACCTATCGTTTGCAGACTTCGCCACCTTCACCGCCTGCGGCGAGATCCCAGCCCTGCCGTGACCATCTGCTAAGCGGCCGCGTCCCGTTCGTCTGCTGGCACGACCGGCTGCACGGTCTTCAACGGAATCACAACGGACGCAGTCGTCCCTGAGCCGAGTTTGCTGTCGATCTTCACGACACCGCCGTGGCCCTCGACTATCGAACGCACGATCACGAGGCCCAGTCCTGTGCCGGGAACCCCTGACGACACGGCGTCGTCCGTCCGGAAGAACGTGCTGAACAGACGTTTCTGGTCAGCCTCAGAGATGCCGTTCCCCTGGTCGGTAACCCGGAAACAGATCGCGTCATCGACCTTCATGACCTCCAGGCGGATCTCCGAGTCGGCAGGTGAGTATTTGGATGCGTTGCTCAACAGATTGGCGATCACCTGCTGCAGCCGTCCCGGATCGCCGGAAAATGTCACCTCGGTGTCGGGCGTAGAGACAGAGAGCGTCTGGTTCCTGGCGTCGAACAGAGGTTGCGCCATCTGGCTGGCCTCGATTGCCACCAGGTTCGCGGTCACCTCTTCAAACTGAAGCCGCAGCTTGCCCGCCGCCGCCGCCGAAACGTCCAACAGTTCATCTATCAACAGCTTCAAGTGCCTGCCGTTTCGTGCCAGCGCATCGAACTGGCGAGCCTTCCGTTCGTCCAGTGAGCCGGCAAGACTCTTATTGAGGCTCTGTGTGAACGAGATAATCGCAGTCAACGGCGTTTTAAGCTCGTGCGAGACCATCGAAAGGAACTGTGACTTGGCTTTGTTGGCCTCCTCAAGCTCAGCGTTCCGCACATCGAGCTGGCCGCGCATCTCTCGCTCGGTCACAAGCATCCCGGCCAGTTGCTCTCTCGCTCGAATCGTGAACCGGTGACCGTTCACTACGATCCACGAGAGCAACAGGAACAGGCCCGCCATCGTCCCCGCTATGACCGCAATTCGCTCTGGCGCAATCTGGCCCGAGGTGCCGGACACGGCTGCCGTCACGTCTCTGAATGCAACGAGCACCGCCACTGGCCCAACGCCATCGACGCTCCACTCCGTGTTCACCGGGTTTGCGGTGATCACGGCCGCGATCCTGGCTGACTTCCCGTTAAACAGCGTTAATGGGTATTCAGATTCGTAGCGGCTCGCAGGCAGTCCGGACAACACGCTTGCGGAATCTGCTGCCGCAAGCGCTGGTCCTGCTTCAGGGTCGGTCGAGTAGACAAGTTCACCAGATGGGGACAGCAGGTCAACACGAAGAATCGGCTTACCGCTCAAGGCGTTGATGACATCCCGGTCCAGTGCCCGTTTGTTGCTCGCCAGCGCCGTGGCAAGGTCGTCTCCGGGGTGGTAATAGGAGGTGATCGCCAGTGAGATCTCGAACAAAACGCGCTCAACATCCCGTCCAGCCTCTTCCCTCAAGCGATCGATCACCGTGTCGCTCTGAATACGCTGAGTTGAGAAGTTGATAATCGCGAACGCGCCGATCACCAGCAGGACGCTGGCAATCAAGTAGTAGCGAATCAGCGGGAACGGCTTCGGGATCCGGTCAGAATCCCGGTCAGGACCCGTCTCTTTCAGAACCGGCAGATCCGGCTCGTGGCGCAACTCTTCCATTGCTACCAAGATGCCACGCGCCAACCGGCGGGACACTGCGGCAAACTACATGCACACTATGAGATTCATGCAATATTCCCGAGCACGAGTCCAGATGGCGCAGGCCAAGATTCGCTGTTGGAGCTGGGTCCTGGCGCCCGAGCCACAGCGATGGCCGGGACCCGGCGAGGCACGACGCCGTCCTCAACCCACATGACCAGAGCAGGAGAAACGAGATTTGACCTCATCGCTAGTTCGAACTGACGGGCGGGCGGCAGACCAGTTGAGACCAGTGCGCATCACACCAGGCTTCATGCCGAATGCGGAAGGCTCTGCGTTGATCGAAACCGGGAACACCCACGTCATCTGCTCCGCATCGGTCGAGGCTGGCGTGCCGCGCTGGCTAACGGGGCAGGGCCAGGGATGGGTCACCGCCGAGTACGCCATGCTTCCCCGTGCGACCGACGAGCGGGTCCGCAGAGAGCGAGGGCCAGGTCTCGGCGGGCGCACGCAGGAGATACAGCGGCTGATAGGCCGGTCCCTCAGGGCGGCGGTGGACCTGAAGGCGCTGGGAGAAAACTCCATCCTCATCGACTGTGACGTCCTGCGGGCGGACGGAGGGACCAGGACGGCGGCTATCACCGGGGCATTCGTCGCTCTTTCCGGGGCCATCTCCTGGCTGAAAGAGCGGGACCGTGTGAATGGCGAGCCTCTGGTCCAAAGCATCGCGGCCGTAAGCGTCGGTGTTGTGGAAGGCGTTGAACTGCTCGACCTTGCCTATGACGAGGACTCCCGCGCAGACGTGGATATGAACATCGTTATGACCGCCGGGGGAGAATTCGTTGAAGTGCAGGGAACAGCCGAGGGCCGTCCGTACACCGGAAGCCAGCTTGCCCGGCTGCTGGAGCTGGCCGGCTCAGGCATCGGCCAACTGGCCGCAGTGCAGCGGAAGGCGATTGACCGTCCGGTGGAAAGAGGGTGAGCCCGCCCCGCTCAACCTCCTTCTTGATAGATTCGCGGCTCTGTTCACATGCCTCACCTGAGCGTCTGACGAGTATGCTTTAATCCAGAAGCTTATCGATAACACGGCCGCCTCGAACCTGTCACGGCCTCTCCCGAACGCTTCCACCCATTTCGTCACACGACACACACGGCCTGGCAATATGACAAAGATTGTTGACATCCGCGGCAGTGAGATCCTCGACTCCCGAGGCAACCCCACCGTTTACGCCCGCGTGACCCTCGAAAACGGAGGCTCCGGTTTCTCCGCCGTGCCATCCGGCGCCAGCACAGGGTCCCGTGAGGCCGTCGAACTTCGAGACGGCAAGCTGGACAAGAAAGACGACTTCTACGACGCCAAACGGTACGGCGGCAAGGGTGTCTGCAAGGCTGTTGCGCACGTCAACAATGAGCTGCGCAAAGCCGTTGTTGGCATGGATGTCGAGGATCAGGCGGCGATAGACGACCGGATAATCAAGCTTGACGGCACGAAAAACAAGGAGAGGCTCGGCGCAAACGCACTGTTGGCAGTCTCCCTCGCAGCGCTCAGGGCATCGGCATCCGGGCCGGGCGACGAGCTGTTCCGCCGCATTGCGCAACTCGCGGGTAACGACAGCCCGGACGAGTTGCCAGTGCCGATGCTGAACATCCTGAACGGTGGCGCCCACGCCGCAGGATCAACGGACTTCCAGGAGTTCATGGTGGTCCCGCTGGGCATGGAGACCTTCTCTGAGGCTCTCAGGGCAGGCGTTGAGATCTACCACAGGCTCGGCGAGACCTTGCATGCGCAGGGGCTATCGACAAATGTGGGCTTCGAGGGAGGTTTCGCCCCTCCAGGTCTCACCAACCGCCAGGCGCTCAGCTATGTGACCCAGGCGATTGAGGACGCCGGGTATCTTCCGGGCGAGCAGGTCTTCATTGCGCTCGACCCCGCTGCGACGGAGTTCTACAAGAACCCCACCGACCGTCCCGGCGCAGGGCATTACAACCTTCGAAGAGAGGGCTACAGGCACAGTTCCGGGAAGATGATCGCCGAGTATGCCGCCCTCTGCGCCGACTTCCCGATCTACTCGATCGAAGACGGGCTCGCGGAGGACGACTGGGGTGGCTGGTCATCGATCACGCGACAGATGGGAGACACCACTCAGCTCGTTGGAGATGACCTGTTCGTCACACAGGAACGCTACCTTGAACGCGGTATCAGGGAGGCGGCCGGCAACGCGATTCTGATTAAGTTGAACCAGGTGGGGACCGTCTCTGAGACGCTTGCGACCATGAAGATGGCTCAAAAGGCCGGGTTTGGCATCGTGGTCAGCCACCGGTCTGGCGAGACCGAAGACACCACAATCGCTGATCTCGCGGTCGGAACATCTGCCGGTCAGATCAAGACCGGAGCGCCGGCGAGGAGCGAACGGGTCGCTAAATACAACAGGCTCCTCCGCATCGAGGAGTCGCTTGGCGCAGACGCAAAATATGCTGGAGACCGCATACTACGTAGGAGCGGAGCAAGGCGGCCGAAGACCGCCTGACAGATAGTCCCGGCGGCGCACTGAGAGTGCCAGAACGGCGACAGAGAGGCGAAGAGGAAAATGGCTAAGACAAAAGTCGGTGTCAACGGATTCGGACGCATCGGCAGACAGGTGTTCCGCACCATCGCCGAACGTCATCCTGACACCCTCGAAGTCGTTGCGATCAATGACCTTGGGGACGCGAAAACAAACGCCCACCTGTTCAAGTACGACTCGACCTACGGCGTCTATGGCGGGACGGTCGAGGCACGCGGCAACGACCTCGTGATCGACGGCCGGACGGTGAAGGTGTTCTCAGAGCGAGACCCTGCCAAACTGCCATGGGGAGAGGCCGGCGTCGAACTCGTTATCGAGTCAACGGGCATCTTCACAGACGCAGACAAGGCCACCGGACACCTCAAGGGCGGCGCAAAGAAGGTGATCATCTCTGCGCCTGCGAAAGGCGAGGACATCACCATCGTCCTCGGAGTTAACCAGGACAGCTACGACCCATCGAAGCACAAGATCGTCTCCAACGCGTCCTGCACCACAAACTGCGTCGCGCCAATGGCAAAGGTGCTCCACGACGAGTTCGGCATCGAGAGCGCGTTGATGTCCACCATCCACGCATACACGAACGACCAGCGCATCCTGGACCAGGTGCACAGCGACCTGCGGCGTGCCCGCGCGGCGGCGAACAGCATCATCCCCACGACGACCGGCGCGGCAAAGGCCGTGACGCTGGTGATACCTGAGCTAAAGGGCCGAATAGACGGCATGGCCTACCGCGTGCCCGTCATCACCGGCTCCGTAACCGACCTTACCTGCAAGCTCAACCGCAGCGCCTCCGCAGGCGAGATAAACGAGGCGTTCAAGACGGCGTCCGCAAACGGACTGAAGGGGATCCTCGGGGTCTCAGACGAGCCTCTTGTCTCCGTCGACTACATCGGCAACCCGAACTCCTGCACCATCGACGCTCTCTCGACCGTCGCTGTCGGCGCTGGCTTCGTGAAGGTGGTTGGCTGGTACGACAACGAGTGGGGATACTCGTCCCGCACGGCGGACCTGGCCGCATTCATGGCCGGCAAGGGGCTGTAAGAGCGGGCCTTACGCCAAGATCAACCAGATCATTTAGGGAACGCGGCCGTCTTCAACGGCCGCGTTTTCGCGTCGATGGCGCGTCTGGCATGATCGAATACGGAGCGAAAGACCCGGTTCCGCCCTGGCACGACCCGCCTACTTCCTGATCTGGCCGTCGCCCCGCACCACCCACTTGTAGGTCATGATCTCGCGGAGGCCCATCGGTCCCCTGGCGTGCAGCTTGCTCGTACTGATGGCGACCTCTGCCCCCAGTCCAAACTGGCCCCCGTCATTGAAGTAAGTGGACGTGTTGGCGAACACGACGGCTGCGTCCACCTCGGCCAGAAACCGCTCAGCGGCAGCCTTGTCCTCAGAGATGATCGCCTCCGAGTGGCCCGACCCGAACTCGGCGATATGCTCCATCGCCTCGTCCATCGAGTCGACCACCTTGACAGCCGCGATCAGCGCCAGGAACTCCGTGCCGAAGTCGTCTGCGCGCGCCGGGATCACACGCTGGCCGCTTGCGACATCCTTGAGCGCGGCCATTGCCCGGCTGTCGGCACGCATCTCGACGCCCGAGACGCCAAACTCGTGGGCAAGGAGCGGCAGGAACCGCTCTGCAACCGCTGAATGGACCAGCAGCGTGTCCATTGCGTTGCAGACGGTGGGCCGCTCGACCTTGGCGTTCACGACTACTCGCAGCGCCTTGTCGAGGTCGGCGGCAGCGTCGACATATGTGTGGCAGACGCCGACGCCTCCGGTGACCGCGGGCATCGTGGCGTTCTCGCCAACGAACCGCACCAGTTCGGCGCTTCCACGCGGGATCAGCAGGTCGATATAGCGGTCCATCGCCAGCATCTCGCCGACGAGCGCGCGGTCGGTCGATCCGATGAACTGGATGCAGTCGGGCGGAAGTCCTGCGGCCTCGGCTGCGTCACGTGCAATGCGGGCCAGCACGGCATTGGTGTTGAACGCCTCCTTGCCGCCTCGCAGGATCACTCCGTTGCCTGACTTCAGGCACAGCGCCGTGATGTCTATCGTCACATTCGGGCGGCTCTCGTAGATGACGCCGATCACGCCGAGCGGTACGCGCACCCGTTGCAGTTCGAGGCCGTTCGGCAGCGTGCGCTGTTCGAGCACCTCACGCACCGGGTCGGGCAATGCGGCGATCTCCCGGCACGCGGCGGCCATGGCAAGCACACGCTCCCGGTTGAGCACCATCCTGTCGATGATGTGCTCATCGAGTCCGGATGCACGCGCTGCGGCAATGTCCTGCCTGTTAGCGGCCAGGACCTCCGCCTCGCCGGCCTCAAGCCCACGGGCAATCCCCTCGAGCGCGGAGTTGCGTGCCGCAGTTTGGCTGACAGCCAGCTTCCGGGAGGCGGCCTTTGCCGCAACTCCCAGCTGTTTCATGTCCACCGCTATTGCCGTCATCGCTCATCAACCGTTCTGGAGCCGGGCCGGGCTGGTCCGGGACCGTCCGGGGGCCGTTCGGGGCCATCAGACCAGCGCCATGTTGTTGCGGTGGACCACTTCCATCCCGTAGAAGTGGCCCAGCAGCGACTGCACGTCGCCGGACTTCCGGCCCTTGATCTTGTTCAGGTCATCTGACGAGTAGCTCGTCAGACCGCAGGCGATCAACTGTCCATCAGCGTCTTCGATCTTAATGATATCGCCGCGGTCGAAATTTCCTTCGACCATCGTTATTCCTGCGGCCAGCAGACTGCGACCGCGCTGCTCAAGCGCCGCGACCGCGCCGGAATCCACATGGATCGCGCCGTGCCCGTCCGTGATGCCGGTCATCAGCCATCGCTTCTTGGCCTCCATCTGTGAGATCGCAGCCGGGAAACGTGTGCCGATCTGCTCTCCGTCAATGATTCGACGCAGCACGTCCGGCGTCCGGCCCGATGCGATTATCATCGGCGTGCCGGAGGACGTCGCAAGGTCAGCAGCCTCCAGCTTACTCGCCATGCCGCCTGAGCCGCGTCCATCATGCGGCCCCTTCGCGATGCGCCTGATCTCTCGGCTAATGTGCGGCACCTCTCTGATGATCTCTGCCGCAGGGTCACGATGCGGGTCCCTCTGGTAGAGCCCGTCCAGCTCTCCGAGGAGGATCAGCAGGTCGGCTTCAAGGTCGTTCGCCACCATCGCCGAAAGCCTGTCATTGTCGCCATAGACGACGCCGGCGAGCTCATCAACCGCAACAACGTCGTTCTCGTTGACAACAGGGATCGCGCCGACCTCAAGGATCGCCTCAAGCGTGTCCCTGACGTTCAGGTATCGCTGGCGCTGCGTCAGGTCGCCGCGCGAGATGAGCGCCTGCGCGACCTGGATGTTGTGCTCGCCGAACAGCCGCTCGTATGCCGTCATCAGCTTCGTCTGGCCGAGCGCCGCAAGCATCTGCTTGTATGCGACTGTCCGCGGCAGCGGCGGAGTCTTGCCGTTGCTCCGGCTCAGCACCTCTCTGCCCGCGCCCACGGCGCCTGAGGTGACCACGATCAACTGCATGCCGGTCGCGTGCAAAGCCGCTATCTGAGAGACGAGGTTCGACAACGACTCCTCGTCAATGCCCCTTCGAGTCCAGTCCGCGTCACGCCGTCCTGTGATCAGGTTTGTCCCCAGCTTGACGACTATGCGCCGTAGCGGCCGTTGCAGCCAGGATACGGCGGGCTGAACATTTTCAGATGCGGGCATCAATGTGAGATTGTCCGTGAGTCAGGCAGAGTCCGAGGGATGTGAGATATGCAGACCCTGATTATATGTGCCAGGAACAGATCGCCTCAGGACTGAACGCATCCATAATTCGCGGGTGCTAAGCTTGGAACGTCCAGGTGGCTCGCCACCTGGGATCGATTTACATAACAGGCGCCTGCCGTCAACTTCGGCAGGACGCCTTTTTTCGCGCGTTGGCAGAGCCGCCAAACCGCGGCCAGCCGTAGGTGACAAGAGATGACCCTGTCCGGACTGCTCTCGGCCCTCGTCTCAACCCCCGAGTTCCAGGAGTTACTGGCCGAGACCCACAGCCCATCGTTGAGTCGAGAGGTGATAGTACCGGACGCGGCAACTGCGTATGCGCTTGCAACGCTCTGGACTGAATACGGCGCCCCGGTCTTTGTAGTCACGCCGAACGCCGAGTCTGCCAGGCGGCTTACCGACCAGCTGGCGATCTGGTGCGGCAGCGCTGCGCCGGTCCTGCAGCTCCCTGAGACAGACAACATCCCGTTCGAGCGCTACGTGCCGGACCTCGGCGCCACCCATCAGCGCCTGAGAGCGCTTTCGGCGCTGCGCACATGGCGGGGCAAGGGCCGTGCGCCGCTGGTAGTCGCCTCAACCGCCGCCGTCACGTACCGGACGCCATCGGTGGCCGCTTACGACGCGGCGACAGACACGATCAGCGTTGGCGACCGGTTCAACATCGGGGACCTGCTCCGGAGATGGACACAGTGCGGCTATGTGATCGAGCCAACGGTTGACATACCGGGCACAGCGAGCCACCGCGGCGGCATCCTCGACATCTACCCGGCGTCGAGCGACGCGCCGGTCCGGATCGAGTTCTTCGACGATGAGGTCGACAGCATCCGTGAGTTCGAGACGGACACGCAGCGCTCAACCACCAGCATCAAGAGCATTCTGGTCCCTCCCGCCGTCGAGACCCTGCCAGCATTCGCCGACCGTGAGCAGGTGCAGAGGCTGATTACCCGCGTGGACTTCGACAGGGCGGCCGCCGAGCCTCGGGACCGCATTCCCTCAGAGCTTGGCCGGATCCTTGAGGGTGAGTGGCTGGATGAGATTGGCTACTATGCCGGCTTCTTCAACGAAGGCTCCGTATTCGATTTCCTCCCGGACGACGCGCTACTGGTGAAGCTGCGTCCCAGCTCTATCCAGGACGCGGCGCAGACCGGCGACCGCAGGACCGGCGAGCTGCGTGCGAACAAGGAGCGCCGCGGAGAGGTCCCGTTGCACTTCCCTCAGCCGCACATCGACTGGGGCCTGCTGGCAGACGCTCTCAACAAGCCGCGCCGGTCGATCTCGCTCACCCCGTGGGGAGTGGACGCTGAGTTGCCGGGCGGCGTTCTCAGACTGCCGATCGAGCCGGCGCCGCTGACTGCAAGCGGCATCGAGCGCGCCGTTGAGATGATGGCCGACCGCCAGGCGAGCTCGCTCCGGACGGTCATAATGTCCAACCATGCCAGCAGGATCGTCGAGTTAAGCAAGCAGAGCAATGTCACCGTCAAGTTCAAGAAGAGCATCCCGAAACCGCTCGAGCCTGGCGATGTTTTCCTGGTCCAGGGAACGCTGCGGCAGGGCTTCACGGTGCTCGCAAATGACCGCCGGAACCTCGGTGTCATCACGGACGCAGAGATGTTCGGAACGGCGAAAGAGCGTCGCCAGGTCCGCAAGCGCCCTGTAAGAAAAGGCCCTGCGCTGGAGCAGCTTCAACCCGGCTCGTACGTCGTACACATCGAGCACGGGATCGCCATCTTCAACGGCACGCAGGTCATGGGCGATGAAGGTCGCGAGTACCTAGTGCTCGAGTACGCAGAGTCGGACAAGCTGTACGTCCCGACCGAGCACCTTGACCGCATTCAGGTGTATCACGGGCCGTCTGACAACGCGCCAAAGCTGACCCGGCTTGGGACACAGGAGTGGACCCGCGCAAGGTCACGTGCCAGGCGCGCCACGGAGCAACTTGCGGGTCAGCTAATAGCGCTCTATGCCGCACGGGAGCTGACAGAGGGCTTTGCGGCAGACAAGGACACGCCGTGGCAGGACTCAATGGAGGCGAGCTTCCCGTATGAGGAGACGGCAGACCAGTTGACCACGCTTGAACAGGTCAAGAAGGACCTGGAGTCTTCTCACCCGATGGACCGGCTGGTGTGCGGAGACGTCGGCTACGGCAAGACCGAAATCGCGCTCAGGGCGGCGTTCAAGGTTGTCCAGTCCGGACGGCAGGTGGCGATTCTCGTTCCGACGACCGTGCTTGCCCAACAGCACTTCGACACCTTCTCCGAGCGCCTGCAACCGTTCCCGGCCACGGTTGAGATGCTGTCCCGCTTCCGCTCAGACGCCGAACAGAAAGCGACCGTCCAGCACCTGGCAGCGGGTTCGGTCGACATCGTTATCGGCACGCACCGGCTGTTGCAGCGGGACGTGCGGTTCAAAGACCTCGGCCTCGTCATCGTCGACGAAGAGCACAAGTTCGGGGTGACGCACAAAGAGCGGCTCAAGCAGTTCCGCACACAGATAGACATCATGTCGCTAAGTGCGACGCCGATCCCGCGCACCTTGCAGATGTCACTCGCCGGCATCAGGGACATGAGCACTATCGAGACGCCGCCTGAGGAGCGACTGCCCATCAAGACCTATGTGACAGAGGAGAGCGACGAGCTGGTCCGTGAGGCGATCCTTCGAGAGGTAGACCGCGGCGGACAGGTTTTTTACCTGCACAACAGGGTCAAAGACATTGGCCTCGTCACCGCCAGGCTGATGAGGCTGGTGCCGGAGGCGCGCTTCGAGATTGGCCACGGCCAGATGGTGGAGGACGATCTCGAGCAGGTGATGGCGGCTTTCGAGAAGCGCGAGTTCGATGTCCTGGTATGCACCACGATCATCGAGTCTGGAATCGATCTGCCGAACGCCAACACACTGATCGTTGACCGTGCGGACATGTTCGGCCTCTCTCAGCTCTACCAGTTGCGCGGCAGGATTGGCCGCGGCACAAACCGCGCATACGCCTACCTGATGATCCCCCGTGGCAAGGCGCTGACCGAGACGGCAGACGCTAGGCTCAATACCATCCTGGCTGCAACCGAGCTCGGCGCCGGGTTCCAGATCGCGCTCAGGGACCTTGAGATCCGCGGGATGGGCAACATCCTCGGTGGCGAACAGAGCGGACACGTGGCGGCGATCGGCTTCGACCTGTACACAAAGCTGCTCGCAGACACGGTCGCGGACATGAAGGCAGGCAAGAAGCCGTCGACTGACGGTGACTCGCCAGCCAGCAGCCCAATCGAGTTCTCCACAGTGCGCATCGACCTCGGGGTAGACGCCCGGATTCCGGACAGCTACATCGAAGACCTTGCGCAGCGGCTCAGCGTTTACCAGCGCCTTGCCCGAATGCACCAGGTTGACGCGCTCTCCGATCTGCACGAAGAGTTGAGAGACCGCTTTGGCCCGGTGCCTCGAAACATCGAGCTGCTGCTGGCGGCGGAGAAGATGCGGGTGCTGGCGGAGCAGGCAGGAGTCGACTCCGTCATGATCACAGAGAGCCGCGCCACGCTGAACCTGAAGGAGCCAACAGGCGGCGCCAGGTCTGCGCTGCAGAAGGCGCTTGGCCGCGGCGTGGACGTCGGGCACATGCAGATACGAGTTGAGATCGACCGCGACGAGCCGGACTGGGTTGAGGAGTTGAGCGCGGTGTTCGACCAGATGCTCATGTTCAGGGAACGGCTGATCGCAATAGCAGAGGCTGCCGCGGGCCAGCCGGTCGGAGTCGGAGACTGACCGCGCACCCGCCTGCCGTCATCGCCGCAACCCGGGCAGCGACTGACCGCCGGCATATTGAGGTCTGCTTTCAACAGGCGCCAAACTCCTTGACGCCTCCTCGGCTCAGGCGCCTCTGCCCAGCGCCTTGTCCAGGTTATATGCGGCGCTGATCAGAGACAGGTGAGTGAACGCCTGCGGAAAGTTGCCAAGCGCCTCACCCTGCGGGCCGATCTCCTCCGAATACAGTCCAAGATGGTTGGCGTAGCCCAACATCTGCTCGAAGATCAGCCGCGCACGGTCGAGCCGCTTCCGGTCTCGCGCGCCAGCGCGCGTCATCGCCTCAACAAGCCAGAAGGTACACATGTTGAACGTGCCCTCGGCGCCAGTGAGTCCGTCCGACACGTGCTCCGGGTTGTAGCGGTAGACGAGGGAGTTCGAAACCAGACCGCCTCTTGTGGGAGTCCTGTCAATCGCGTCAAGCGTCTTGAGCGCCCGCGGATCGGTTGGCGAGAGGAAGAAGACGAGCGGCATCATCAGGTTCGATGCGTCGAGGTGCTTGTCGCCATACGACTGTGTGAACGCGCCAACGTCCTCGTTCCAACCAAGTTTCATGATCTCTTCGTAGATCTCGTCCCGCACCGCCGCCCACTCTGCGCGTGGCGCAGGGAATGAACGCTTGTCAGCCAGGCGCAACGCACGGTCGATCGCCACCCAGCACATCAACTTCGAATAGACAAAGTGGCGCTGCCCTCCGCGCACCTCCCAGATTCCCTCATCGGTGCGCCGCCAGTTCCTCGTCACCCAGTTGATCAACTTCACAAGGTGCTGCCAGAAGTCGTATGAGATTGGCGTCCCGTACTTGTTGAACAGATAGACGGCGTCCATAAGCTCGCCGTAGATGTCGAGCTGGAGTTGCCCGTAAGCCCCGTTGCCTATCCTCACGGGCCTCGATCCGGCGTAACCGTCGAGATGGCCCAGCGTCTCCTCGACCAGTTCGTGCTCACCGTCGATGCCGTACATGATCTGGAGTGAGCCGTCAGGGTTCAACTCGGCGCAGCATGCCTCAAGCCAACCCATGAACCGTGCCGCCTCGTCAGTGAAGCCGATTCGCATCAGGCCGTACACAGTAAAGGCGGCGTCTCTGATCCATGTGTAGCGATAGTCCCAGTTGCGCACGCCTCCGAGGTCCTCCGGCAAACTGGTCGTCGGCGCTGCGACTATGGCGCCGGTCGGCGCGTATGTGAGCAGCTTCAACACGAGTGCGGACCGGTGCACCATTTCCCGCCAGCGGCCGGTGTATGTCGACCCGGAGATCCATCTCCGCCAGTAGCCGACAGTGGACTGGAACTGCCGCTCGACCTCCGCTTTGTCCAGCGCCGCCCGGCCATTCTCGCGCTCGTAGATGGCGAAGTAGGTCGACTGCCCCTCCTCCAGCGCGAACCGGGCCGTGACACCGCTACCCGCTTTCGTGAGCACAGCAGGCGTACTAAAGCCCAGCTCCAGACCGTCTGAGGCAAAGGTGGCGCCACCGGAGATGATCTCCGTCCGGTGTGTGTCGCGGGCGTAGTTGAACGCTGGCTGGCACGCCATCTCAAGGTGCATGGAGCCACGCACGCCAGTGATCCGCCGAATCAGCATGTGAGAGGCCTCAGACTCATCTCCAAGGCTGACCGGCATAAAGTCGGTCACCTCAACTACGCCCTCTGGGGAAAGAAAGTGAGTTACGAGGACGTTCGTCTCAGGCAGGTAGTGCTGGTTGGTGGTGAACTCCGTCTCGCAGGGTGCGATCTGGAATCGCCCGCCTTTTACGTCGTCGAGGATCGAGCCAAACACGCTTGGCGAATCGAAGTGAGGAACGCAGAACCAGTCGATGGAGCCGTTCTTACCGACAAGTGCCACAGTGTGCAGGTCGCCAATGATGCCGTAGTCGCTTATCGGCTGGTATGGCACGTCCGGCCTCGATTCGATCTTGCAGTGTCCCCAGTAACATTTACGGCCCGCCTCATTCAGTTACGGCCCGATAGAAGAGGATTGCAGGAGGTCAGTCTCAGCCGGCTCACTGGCAATACCGCCGGCGATCACCTGCGAATAGGCGTCGATCAAGCGGTCCGCCGCGTTCTCCCATGTCAGTGTCTGGGCGTGCAGCCTGGCGGCCGCACCCATTTCTGTGCGGAGCTCATCGTTCCTGAGGAGCAGCTCAAGCCGTTCGACGAACAGGCCGGGACAGCGCCAGTTGACCAGGAAACCGGTCTCGCCATCCTTCACAACGGTTGTGAGTCCGCCAACGCGTGACGCAACGACGGGTTTCCCGCATGCCGCGGCCTCCAGCGCTGCGAACCCGAAACTCTCGTAGTAGGAGGGCAGCACGCAGATGTCTGCTGCGTTGTAGTAGGTCTTCAGCCGCTCCTGTGGGATCGAGCCGAGAAACTTGACCTTGTGCCTGATGCCAAGGTCTCTCGCCAAGCAGAGCAGCCTGCGCATGCCCGGCGCTCCGCGACTGCCTCCAGCGACGTACAGGCGTATTCCATCCGGATGATCAAGCTGTGCGACAGCCTTGAACAGTGTGTCGATCCCCTTGAGACGCTCCAGGCGGCCAACATAGAGCAGGACTTTCTCGCCATTCAGATTGAGTTCCGCCCTGGACTCCGCCTGGGACGCAGGCGCAAACCGGCTGCTGTCGACTCCGGGCGGGATGATCTCGATCCGGTCCGGCGAGGTCCCGTACAGGTCGACCATAGTCTGGTATTCGTGCTCGGTCCAGACGATCACCTGATCGACCGACTGAGCTATCCGCGTCTCTGACTCGTGACGCATCGGGTGCTCGTCTTCGCCCGGCAAAGCGCGGCGCTTCACCTCGGCGAGTGTGTGAAAGCTTGTCGAGTGCGGGACATCCCAGAGCGCGCTCAGCTCCATCCCAACAAGGCCGGACAACCAGTAGTGGCTAACCACGAGGTCGTACTCCAGCCCCCAGGCCTGCGCGTAGCCTGCCACCTGCCTGGTGAACTCCGGCAGCAGGTCATACACCCCTGATTTATCGGTGGACGGCGGACCTGACGGCAGGTGGATTGCACGCGCGCCCGGAGTCAGGTGGATGATCATCGGGTCGAGCGGGTCATGATGGCGAGTGAAGATGTCTACCTGCAGGCCGCGCGCCGATAGCACGCGCGCCGTCTCAAGCACATACACATTCATGCCGCCGGCGTCTTTCAGGCCCGCCTGGACTACCGGGCAGCCGTGGACGCTTATCACCGCGATACGTTTCATAGGAGTGCTAACGGGTGGCGGTGATCCGGAAAACGTCCCGGTCAACACCGCCAAGGTGATACTTGTAGCCTTCGTTGCCTCGCATGAAGTCGAACCGGCTATGCCCCTGTTCGATCGACTTGCGAATCGTATATGCGTGGTTAAGTAAACCCACGGCCAGGTTGCGGTACCCCGGGTCGTAACCCGAGTTGTACAGGTAGCGAACGCCTCCGGAGACGAATGACAGCGACGTGGCGACCCGCTTGCCGTCCAGCTCGAGGAAGCAGAGCCGGGTCACCCCGGCGTCTGCAAGCCGTGCCGCAACGTCCCGGAAGAACCGCTCCCGCTCCGGGGTCATGAACTCGTCTTTCTCCGGGGTGCTCATCCTGTGCAACGCGAAGAAGTCAGACGCCGCAGTCTCAATATCCTCACGTGCCGAAAGCTCTATGTGCCGCACCTCGCCGGACGCTTCGAGGCGGCGGATCTTCCGGCGCAGCTCGTGACGGTCCTTCTTGCGCAGACTGGAGACGTATTCTTCCCATTCGCCTGGCAGTTCCAGCCGTGGCGCGACGTCCTCTTTCTGAACGTCAACCTCCCAGCCTGCGAGCCGTGCCGCCTGCGGCAGCCTCTCCAGAGTCGCAGAACCTTCGGCGACAGACTCAAAGAGCAGCGTGCGGACATCGATCTCCGCTGAAAGCTCCCGGAGGACGGCTTCGAGGCACAACTCGGACGGCTCGCCAGGGCAGACGAAATCGTGGTAGTCAACGAGATCGGTCCCGCCGAGGAATGAGATGACGTTCCCTTCCTGCATCAACGGCGCTAAAAGCTCAAGCGCGCCGTCATCTGCGCGCACCGTGAGCAGCCGCTTCTGCTTACCCTCGCCGAAGTGGTCCCACCATGTCTTCTGCCAGATTGGCAGGTCGAACACTGTGGCGCCGCGCCCTTTTGCGGCCGCGGCTGCAACCACGGCTTCCCAGCTATCCGTGACGCTGCTGAAAGACTCGGAACGTACTGAAACGGAACTACAGGTCATGCAACCACCTTTGGAGGGCAGGAATTGCTACAGGAAAGTGACCGCATTTATCGAACTCCTCGGGCCGGGCTCAGTGCTTTTTCAGGAGATTTACAACAGATTCCAGGTCTGGCTCAACATACTCAAGCTCAACCAGAGCGCGCTTCTCTGCCGTCCCTGGGTCCTTCAGTCCGTTCCCGGTTAAGATGCAGACTATCGTCTTGCCGGCCACATCCACGCCCAGTTCGCCCAGCCTGAGCAGGCCTGCGACCGATGCCGCAGACGCTGGCTCGCAGAAAATGCCCTCGTCCCGTGCCAGCATCAGGTACGCGTCGATGATCTCGCGGTCCTCGACTTTGTCGATCAGTCCGCCGGACTCGTCCCTGGCCTCTACGGCCGTCTTCCAGCTGGCAGGATTGCCGATCCGTATTGCGGTGGCGATGGTCTCGGGGTGTGCCACTCGCTTGCCAAGCACAATCGGCGCTGCGCCTGCCGCCTGGAATCCCATGAGCCTCGGCAACGACCTGGCCATGCCGCGGGTCTGCGCCTCTTTGTAACCCTTCCAGTAAGCGGTGATGTTGCCGGCGTTTCCAACCGGCAGGCACATCATGTCAGGCGCGTCGCCGAGGTCCTCGACGATCTCAAAAGCGCCCGTCTTCTGCCCCTCGATGCGGTACTTGTTCACTGAGTTGACCAGCTCTGCGTCGATGGCGTCAACGATGTCGATGACTGTTGTCATGGCGTCATCGAAGCTGCCGTTGACAGCCAGTATCCGGGCGCCGTAAGCCATTGCCTGTGCCAGTTTTCCCAGGGCAATCTCACCGGACGGCACCAGCACGATCGTCTCCAGCCCGTAGCGAGCGCCATACGCCGCTGCCGCCGCACTGGTGTTCCCGGTCGACGCACAGACGATGCGCCTCTTGCCAGCTTCCAGCGCCTTCGCAACTGCCAGCACCATGCCTCTGTCTTTGAATGAGCCGGTCGGATTGCACCCCTCGAGCTTGAAATAGAGCGCCTTGCAACCGAGGCGCGGGCCGATGTTCTCAGAGAGCACCATCGGCGTGCTCCCCTCGCCAAGGGAGATGAGCGGGGTCTTTTCCGTGATCGGAAGGAACTCCCGGTATCGCTCGATTACGCCCGGTCGAACGGACAATGCGCGCACTACTCCGACTGACTGGCTAACTGGTTAACTGGCTGTCTGGCGAGGGGTTCCAACGGTCGATGGCGCCTGTGCCGCCTCAAGTGGAGGCGGAGACCGGCCTCAGGCGGTGGGGCCGTATGACTCCACTCTTATCAGATTGTCCAGCTCAACTACGACGTCGAGCCCTCGCAACCTGCTTGCCGCCTCTTGCATATTAGCCTCTAACGCCGAGTGAGTCATTATGACGAGGTCTGCGCTGCCACTTGTTGCGTCTGTGTCCATCTGGATCACAGAGCGAATGCTGATCGCCGCATCTCCCAGCACCTTCGCTATCCGGGCCAGCACACCCGGCCTGTCCGCCGCCGTGAGCCGAATGTAGTACTGGCACACGTGGCCGCTCATGGGCGCAACAGGAATGGCAGCAATGCTCGCCGAGCCAGACGGCCCCGGCCCGTCAATGCCTCTCGCCACGCGGAGCACGTCTCCGAGCACGGCGGACGCGGTCGGCGACGGTCCAGCGCCCGCGCCTTGCAGCCATAGTGGCCCAACGAGATCGCCCACGACCTCGACCATGTTCATTGCGCCGTTCACAGACGCCATCGGCACATCGAGTGGTATCAACGATGGGTGGACGCGCAGCAGCAGGCCGTCTGCGGTCCGTTGCGCCGCGGCGATCAGTTTAATGGTGAAGCCAAGCTCGTCTGCGTAGCGGAAGTCGCGAGCGTCGATCCTGCCGATGCCCTCACGATGGATCACGTCTACTGGCGCGCTGGCGCCAAATGCGAGCCGGCCCAGGATGGCGATCTTGTAAAGAGCGTCGAAGCCATCGACGTCCGCGGTTGGGTCTGCCTCTGCATATCCCAGTTGCTGGGCGTCTGCGAGCACGGCATCGTACGCCGCGCCTTCGCTGGACATGCGCGTCAGGATGTAGTTAGTCGTGCCGTTGATGATGGCCCGGACCGACTCAATCCGGTTGGCAAGGAGGTCGTCCGATATCGGATTCAGGATGGGGATGCCGCCGCCCACGCTCGCCTCGTAGACCAGCCGTTTGCCAGCTTCCGCAGCGGCGGCCAGCAGCGCGTCCCCGCGTTTGGCAAGCACCTCTTTGTTCGCAGTGACTACGTGCTTGCCGGACGAAAGAGCGGACGAGATCAGATCGAACGCAGGGTGCTCGCCGCCCATCAACTCGACGACGACTTCGATATTCGGGTCGTTGACCACCTCAGCGGGGTCCGTTGTGAGTAGTCCGGCGGGAAGGTTGACCACTCGCCTCTTCGAAAGGTCCCGCACCGCCACTTTGGCCAGTTCCAGGCGCACGCCAGAGCGGTCTGCCATGCCGCGATCGTCTAGCATCGCCTTAGCCACTGCCGACCCGACAACTCCAAGGCCGAGAAGGCCGATACGTACCGTGCGCATATCTAGTTCACTCGATGACTGTAATAAGACTTCGCAGCATGGCCGTCCGTCCGTCCGGTGATGCCAGTAGCCAACATGGCGCCAGCAGCGTGTCAGCCCAACTGGAAGCCAGGATTGACAGGACGCGCCGTGGCCAGATGCCGGACCGCAGGGGACGTTCCCACGTTCCGATCCTGGAACTCTACTTGGCCGGGGCGCTTATCCCCGGGATCCCCCGTGGCGTTGGCACCGCAGTAGCCGGAGCGCCCGTGATCGACGCGCCGGCTGGGAGCAAGCCCTGGAGCGGGTCCTGCTGAGCCGGGCCGGCTGTCGGCGCGATCGAGTTCAGCCGCACCTGCTTGTTCACCCAGTTCGCGATCTCGCTATCGAGATCAAGATACAGGTCAATGGTCTTGCGCTGCTCGTTCAGGAACACGGTCATCACAGAGTCTTTCAGAAGCTCCAGCGCCTCCGGACTGACCTCAACCGCCTCCTGGAACTCATCGACGATTATCACTGACCATAACCCGGTCTGTTCGTCAAGCCGCGGGGTGGCAGGCTTTCTCAGGGGAAGGATGCGGTTCCCGTCTGCATCCAACCCAAACAGGAGCCTGTCGATCTGAGGAGTAACGATGGCCTGCGGCATCCAGCCAAGGTCGCCACGGGTCCTTGGCGCCTCAAAGTCCTCGGAGAACTCCAAGACCACCTCTTCGATGTTGGTCCCGGAATTAAGCTCTCGCTCAATCAGCGCCACAACCTGAGCATCGTTACTAGACAGCATGACCTGGTACACATGCACCTGCGGCTGGATGCGCGGAATGAAGTCTCCAACCACTTCGCGGAGGCGCTCCTGGAACAGGATCTTCTTCAGGAACTCCCTCCACACGCTTTCAGGCAGGCCAACGCGGTTGAGGAACTGGCGCTTCGTCTCTTCGATGTTGACCTGGAATTCGGCTGACTCCCTATCGTCGGGCGAAAGTGCGAATCCGAGTATGAATTCGATGCGCTCGTCCACCTCTTCCGTGGACACAGACACCCCGTACTGCGGCGCCAGTTGAAACGAAAGCTCCGCCTCCTGGATGGTCTGCAGCGCCTCGAATACAGAATTCCCGAGTTGGAACGGCACGCCGATCTCTTCGCTGAGACGCTGGTTAAACCTGATCAGGTCAACAACGTCGCCCCGGCTGTATTCGACGTCCCCGACTCTGATGGCGAGGGCCCTGGGCGGGGCCACAAACTCGTTCCAGAACGCATATCCGATCACAGCCATCAACGCGACGAGGACCCCGATCCCGCCAAAGATGTATGGACGCCCGCGGGCGCTTTTGACCTTCTTCTCCCGGAGAATGTCGAACCGGCTCTTGGAGCCGCGCTGCGTAATGCTGCGCTGCCCGGCGCGGTAATCGTCTCCCGGATTAGGGCCAGGGCTTTGCCGCGGACTCGTGACGTTTTCCTGGTTGGTCATATTTTGAACAGTTCGCCGTCGTTATTTACTGTAGAAGTGTTCGCGAATCGGACGGCGGACCATTAACGGTCTGCTACCGTCAATATCGCTCGGCTACTAGCCTGGCGAGGGACTAGCTCTTCTCTTCGGCCTCTTCAGAATCCTCAGGCTCGTCGGCTGCGTCAGCCTCTTCGGAACCTGACTCGTCCTCAGAAGATTCAACGCTCGCCGAGGTCTCGTCGGATTCGTCCCCCGGCTCATCGTCTACGAATTCAGCCTCGCCGCCTGCGTCAGCCTCAACTGCGACCTCGGTTTCTTCGTCCAAAACCTCGGCGGTCGCCGTCTCATCGGCAGAGTCATCCGTCTCAGGCCCGGCTTCGGAGGCAGGCGCGGCCGCCGGCGAAATCGTGCCGGTGACTCTGAGGTGATTGGGAGCGTACGGAAGCAGCGCGAGAAAGCGTGCGCGTGAAATAGCGGTGCCGAGTTCTCGCTGGCACTTGGCGCAGTTGCCAGACTTTCGACCCGACTCGATGCGGCCGCGGTCAGTGATGAACCGCCTGAGGACCGAGACGTCCTTGTAGCTGATTGTGCCGACTTCCTTACAGACACACTGCCTGCGACGCCGGCTTGTGAACCTTCGTGTAGGTGGCCGGCCACCGCCGTCTCTCCCACCGCCACCATCACGCCCGCCGTCCCTGCCGCCACCGTCCCTGCCACCGTCTCGGCCACCGCCGCCACGGAAATCTCTACCCTGCGATGTCGTCATGTTTCTCCTTGTGGAACGGACGTCTGCGCCAGTTGCGCAGAACGGGAACTGCTACCAGGGCAGCTCCTCCACGTCTTCCGCAGAACTTGCTGGCTCCCCACCGTTCCCGGAAGGGCCAACGGCGCCCCGGCCCGGTGATGGAGCATTGGAATCATCACCCTGAACCTCAGGCCGGTCCAGGAAGATAACCCTGAACGCCCGAATCTCCAGGCTCGTCCTCTGCTGGCCATCATTGCCAGTAAAGGTGTTCGTGCTCAACCTGCCCTCGACAAATACCCGGCGGCCCTTCGCCAGATACTGGTTGACTGACTCCGCCTGTTTGTCCCAGGCGGTAACCGTGAACCATTCCGTGTTGTCCTTCCATTCGCCGTCCTGGCCCCGGGAAGGGTTGTTCACCGCCAGGCGAAAATCAGTCACGGCGGTGCCGCTCGGCGTGTACCGCATCTGGGGATCTGTCCCCGCGCGGCCAATAAGAAGTATCTGGTTGAGGCTCATCTGTGTTCCCCCTGCAATAAATACCAGGTCAACGGGGGCTCAGCTCTCGGCCTTTACAGCCTTCTTCCGCTCTTCCTTTACGAGAAGATGGCGGAGGACGCCCTGGTCGGCCTCCATCGCACGATTAAGATCGGGCGCAGCCGTGGCATCCACACTGAACCGAGCCAGATAATACGCCCCTTCGCTGCTTTTCTTGATCGGGTATGACAGAGTCCGGCGACCCCACAGCCCGGAAGACTTCACCTTACCGCCCTTTTCGGTGACAAGGGCTGAAATCACCTCAACGGACTTCTTGCCGTCTTCTTCAGACGACTCGCCCGGCAGGATCCACATCAGTTCGTAGTCGCGCAAATCTCTTTACCAATTTCCCTAAGATCGAAGGCGCCGCAGTCCGGCATGCTGGCACAACCGCAGAATTATAGCACGCAGTCGCGCATCAATTCACTGCGCTGTCCGGCAATACAAAACTGCCGGTCGCGCCGTTATCTGCCCTACACGTCGTCCAGTCCGGGCACATGGAACTGCGACGCGAACCTTGCCACGGCAACCTTCAGCGCCTTTAGCGCGGCGTCGTCACCCGCTGACTTGACCGCGTCCAGGATGTATCCGGCCACGGTCTCCATGTCGGCCGTAGTCATGTTGCGTGAGGTGACTGCGGGCGTGCCGATCCGCACACCGCTCGTCACCATCGGCGACTCAGGGTCGTTTGGAATCGTGTTCTTGTTGACCACGATCCCTGCCGAGTGCAGCGCTGTCTCGGCTTCCTTCCCTGTGAGACCAAGCGGACGGACGTCAACGAGCATCAGGTGGTTGTCCGTTCCCCCGGAGACGATGCGGAGACCGCCGGCCGTCAGCGCGCTCGCCAGCGACTGGGCGTTCTGGACTATCGCAGACGCGTACTGCCTGAATGAGGGCTGCGCCGCCTCTTTATACGCAACCGCCTTCGCCGCTATCGAGTGCATCATCGGCCCGCCCTGCATGTTCGGGAACACGGCTGAGTTGTACTTCCGGGCAAGGTCGGCGGTCGTCAGGGCCATGGCGCCGCGCGGCCCCCGCAGCGTCTTGTGCGTTGTGCTCGTGACGATGTGCGAGTGCGGCACCGGTGAGGGGTGCGCCCCGCCAGCAACCAGTCCCGCTATATGCGCCATGTCCGCCAGCAGGTACGCGCCGACCTCGTCTGCAATCTCTCTGAAGCGGGCGAAATCGATAGTCCGCGGATACGCCGTATAGCCGCAAACGATCATCTTCGGCTTGAACGACCGGGCCACATCGGCGACAGCGTCGTAGTCCAGTTGTTCGCTCTCACTGTCCACGCCGTAGTGGTTGAACTCGAACAGCTTTCCGGAGAAGTTGACCGGAGAGCCGTGCGTGAGGTGTCCGCCATGGTCCAGCGACATGCCGAGCACACGGTCGCCGGGTTTTAGCACCGCAAAATACGCAGCCATGTTCGCCTGCGACCCGCTGTGCGGCTGGACGTTCACATGCTCGGCGCCAAACAGCTCCCTCGCCCGCTCGATGGCCAGCGTCTCCGCAGTGTCCACATTTTCGGTGCCGGCATAGTAGCGCCTTCCCGGATAACCTTCGGCGTACTTGTTGGTCAACACGGAGCCTGTGGCCTGAAGCACTGCGGCGCTGGCGTAGTTCTCCGAGGCGATAAGCACGATGTTCTCGCGCAGTCTTCGCTCTTCGCTCTCCACGACTCGAGCTATTTCGGGGTCGTTCGCCGCTAACGCGTGCGGTACAGCCATGTCACACTCACCTATTACGAATTGGTCACGAGTTGGGCCGGCCTTCGGGCAGGCCACTCGGATAGACGGTCCGGCAGTCTGCCAGTCTATCGCGCAAACCGTGGGCCGGATGCCGTGAAAGGCGCGGGCCACCCGCTGCCGGGTGATGTGCCGGAACAGCCCGGCGCAGCCCTGCGCGCGGGACAGGTACGCTATTCTCAACGCCCAGAGCCACGGGATTACGCGGCGACGGCAACACAGGGTCACACCACGGGAGACAGATGACACAGCAACCTGGCGGAATGGGTGCCGGAGCCGCCCGTGCGGCCATGGCCGGCGATGCCAGCGCCCAACATGGCGCCGGTTTGGAGCTGATTACCGAGGCGCCGGAAAGGGCGATGGTGATCTTTGCCCATCCGGACGACGCAGAGATCGGGGCGGGGGCCACGGTGGCAAAGTGGGCACGGGCAGGTTGCGAGATCACCTATGTTCAGTGCACAACCGGATCAAGCGGCAGCAATGACAGATCGATGACTACAGCGGCCATCGTCCCCATTCGCGCCGCTGAGCAAAAGGCGGCCGCTGACACCATTGGAGTCAAGAGCATCGAGGTGCTGGACCACCAGGACGGATGGCTGGACCCTGACCGCGTGTTCCTGGAAGAACTGGTCCGCGTGATCCGCAGACACAGGCCGGACGTTGTGTTCGCCCATGACCCGGAGCGTTACTCAGGATTCAACCACAGGGACCACAGGGCGGTTGGAATCACGGCGAAAGACGCCATCTACCCTTATGCCCGTGACCATCTCCACTTCCCCGACCAGATAACGGCGGAGGGACTTGAGACATGGAAGGTGAAACACCTGTTTATGTGGGGCACGGACCAACCGGACGTAATAGTCGATGTCACGGACTCTCTTGAGATCAAGGTCGAGGCGCTGTTCAAGCACGAAAGCCAGATCGGGGGGCTCGCAACGAACACAGACGCGGCAACCAGGTTACGCACGAGGGCGAAAGACGCTGCCGCAGGATATGAGTTTGAGTACGCAGAAACTTTCCGCAGACTCACTGCGAGACGATGACGATGATGTGCTGAAATGCCTTATATCGATCTGCTGACCCACATCCTGCCCGGCACAGACGACGGCCCGGCGACGATGGACCAGAGCGTCCGGATGGCCCAGGTGTCTGCGGCAGACGGCGCAGCCACCCTCGTCTCAACACCGCACCACGGCGACGTGCAGCTCAACTCCAGTCTCGATACTGTCCGGCAACTTCTCGCGGACTTGAACTCACGCCTCAGGCGAGAGGCTGCGGACGGCGCGCCGCTTGTAAGGGTGGTCCCTGGAATGGAAAACCGGATCACCCCTGCGCTGCCGGACATGATTGAGGCGGGCGATCAACTGACCCTGAATGGCTCGCGCTTTGTGCTGCTCTCGACGCCGTTCGCCACACTGCCTGACTTCGTCGGCGATGTACTTGCCAGGTTGCGCATGAAACGGCTGATCCCCGTCCTGGCGCGGCCGGAACGCAACGCTGTCTTACGGCGGGACCTGGGCCGCATGCGGGCGATGATCGAGGAAGGCACGCTGTTCGTTGTGACCGCTGGCAGCATCACAGGGCAGTTCGGCAAAGATTCGCAGCGTGCAGCGCTCCGGATGGTGCAGCAACATCTGGCCCACGCTGTTGTGTCAGACATGCACTCGCTCGATGGGTCGCGCCCTCCCGGACTCCGGCGTGCCTTCAGGTGGGTCGAGCGTGCGACGGATGAGGCGACCGCCATTCGCCTGCTGGAAGAGCAGCCCAGGATGATCTTGCAGGGCCACTCACCTGAATCCGAGCCTGACTTCGACGACTCCGAGTCCAGCGGCAGGCGCTGGTGGAGAATCCCTGCGCCAGGGATCCTGCGCGGCCGGAAAAGCCAGGGCCGCCCATGAGCTGACCGCAGTCTCTACCCGAGCGCCAGGCCTCGGGTCAGTCTGACGAACAGATTGGTCACAGGCTGGAACAGACGGTGCAAGTACGTGGTCCCCCATGTGGTCAATACGCCGACGACTGCGCCGCCGAGGACATCTGTGGGATAGAAGACTCCGGCATACACTCGAGAGAGCCCGTAGACAAGCGCCGCCCCGAACAGCCAGTACCCGAACTTCCGGTTTGCCATCCACGCCGCGGCGCCTGCGGCAAACCCGATGGCAACCGGGTTGGCCGGAAATGACGGGTCAGTGGCGCGGTAGAAGAGCAGCTCGATCTCATCGAGCACCGCATACGGCCTGGTGCGCTCCCACGCCAGGTTGATCAGCACAACGCTAACGTTCGAGAGGCCGATCGAGCTGATGCCGATCAGCACCCAGTGTTGAAACCGGAGACGCTCACCCGAGCTGCGGCCTGCGAACCACATGCCGAACATCGCCAGTGAAAAGACGAGAGGCATCAGGTAATCGGTTGCGATCACCCGCGCCAGGTCATCGATCAGCGCAACGTTGCCTGAGAGGCCGTTGAGCCAGATGACAACCTCTCTGTCGATCGGGTTCACCGGCTCTTCCTCCTGAGGACCCAGTGCCACACCTGGAACGCAACGCTCCAACGGTCCGCCTGGGCCAGCAATGTCATGGCGTCTGCGGGGAGCTCCCGCCTGAAACGTCGCCAGGAAGTTTTGAGCGCGCCGGGATAGGACCGCCGACGCAAGAGCGCAATGCCGTCTTCATCGTCAATGCCCTCAGACGCGTCTGTTCCGGGAGATATCGGAGTCATTCGCGCCATTCGCGCAGGGAACAGCCTCCTGTTAGCCGCGCCGGCAGTTATCGAAACACAGAACGCGATCAGAGCGGCAAGGGGGAACCACGTCGCCTGGCCGGTCCCTGAGAGACCGCCGTCGATATCGTTTACGTTCCGCGCCGCGCCCAGGTCACCCCAGTCCGCCCTGCCCCATTGCCGCGTCGATGAGTCTGCCTCCACCGAGCCAGCCGCCCACGGTCCGTCGACCCATAAGGGCAACATGAAAAACAGCGCGGCGCCAGCGATGATCAAGATGGCGCCTGCCATGCGCGTGCCAAGCCGGTGCGGCAACACCCACAGGCCAGGGTATCCGCCAATGGAAACCGCTATCTGCAACGCGCCGAGAGTTGCCAGCATCGCAAAGTAGAAATAGTGGCGCGCAAAGAGCGCCTGCACATCCGAGGGGTCAGGAGTCACTTGAGTCTTGAGGCGCCTGTTCGATTGCCTCTGCCTGCGTCATTCCCTGCACGGTCCCAATTTTCCGGTCGTCAATGTGTTGTCGAGCTATCAGGGTTGCAGAGGCTGCGGCTTCGAGAAAGGGGTTTCGGGGACGAGTTAGCACTGGCCCGGCTTAGCCGCCGCCAGGCGCCACCGGCGTGCACCACTTCATATAGGCCGGGTTGTCACCCTTCACGACGCCGAAATAGAGTTCCTGCAGCTTGCTCGTCACCGGGCCGATTCCACCATCGCCGATCTTACGGTTGTCGAGCTCACCCATCGGCGTGACATGCGCCGCTGTGCCGGTCAGAAACACCTCGTCTGCCAGGTAGAGCTCACTGCGGTGGATTCGCCGCTCCACAACCTCCATGCCAAGCTCACGCGACGCCAGCTCGATCACCGAGTCACGGGTGATCCCAAGCAGACAGTTGTCGGTCTCAGACGGCGTCGACATCCGGCCGTTCGACACCATGAAAAGGTTCTCGCCGCTGCCCTCTGAAACGGTGCCGTCCCAGTTAAGCAGGACAGCCTCGTCATAGCCCGCCGTCACCGCCTCAGTCTTGGCGAGGATGCTGGTCGTGTACAGCCCGGTGATCTTCACTCCCGTCGGCATCATCGAGTCTTCTGGCCGCCGCCACGAAGAGGTCTGGCAACGGAGCGGCCTGTCGCTCGCGATGTAGTTGCCGAACGGAAGCACAACGACGGCGAATTCGTTGTCGAGCTCGTGCAGCTTCAGGTTCGCAACCGCCTGCTGGCCCTTGAAGGCGAGCGGGCGGATGTACACGTCCTGCCTGTACCCGTTTCGCTCGATGAGTTCGGTTGTGATCTTGCACAACTCGTCAACGCCGTACGGAAGCTCGATTCGCAACATCTGGCAGCCGCGGAGGAGCCGCTCATAGTGTTCCCTTAGCCGGAACACGTACATCTTGCCGTGAGCTTCGTTCCAGTTCCCGCGGATCCCCTCGAAAACGGCTGTGCCGTAGTGAAGAGCGTGGGTCATGACGCCTACCTTCGCATCCGCAAGAGGGACCTGTTTCCCGCCCAGGAACGCGTACGCAACTGGCGTCATAGCTGTTACTCCGTGGTTGATCTCGCCGCTTCACGATAACGCCAGCGCTGTCCGCGGGCGTGTCCTGCCTGACCGTCTGATGCCGTCGGCCGAGCAATTATACGTTCCGAAACGTGCCGGACAACTGTTCTGCAGTTTCGTGATGGCAGACCGTTGTCAAATCATTCGCAAGGCACACGCATACGGAGGCTATGCGACAGGAAATCAGATGACGCCGAACGGCCGGTTGCGCTACGATTCACACAGTCCAAAAAGCGCCCTGCCACCGTGGCATGGGCGAGCCGATATCAATATTTAGGGGTTGAGCCAGATGCGCGAACAGGGCAGCAACGCCTGGGGCCTGACAGTTTCACGACGCTTCGAGACGGCCGAGCAGGCGACCGGCGCCGCTGACGGCCTGAAGCAGGCGGGATTTCGAGAGGACCAGATCCGCGTGTGGCAGCACAGGCGGAGCGGCGGGTCTGGCGAAGACAGGCTTGCCCGCACTGTGGAAGGACTCCTGGCGGGAGGGTTTATCTCCGGCCTGGCAGGGTTCTTCCTGAGCATCGCTATCTCGTGGACAGGCGACGACCGCATTGCGATGGAGATGGCCGCGGGTTCCGCTGTTGTAAGCGCTGCCGCGGGCGCCATTGTCACGGCGATCGCCGTCAACCTGATATCCACGCGCTTTGCATTTAGCCACCCACACCAAGAAGCCCCGGCTGAGCCGCCATCAGTCGTCACCGTAACCGTCGGCGACCGGGCAACCGAGGCGAAGCAGGTGTTCGACAGGCAACGCGCTTAGTCTGAAGCTGGCTTGGCACCCAGCCGGAACGTCGGCACAACCCGGCCTCAGTGCTCGCTCACCGTTGCGTTCTTGATGTGGCCGAAGTTGATGTCCTGGCCGAGTCCCGGCGTCTTCGGCATGTGGATGTTGCCGTCCGAGTCCATCTCATCGACGATGCTGTTCAGGTACTCGGGAGTCTGGTCGTAGTCGACGAACGGGTGCAGCAGCCCGCGCTCATACCAGCGGGCGTTGCTTATCGCGCCGAGCACAGCCAGGTTGCCCGCGCCGCCGCCGTGGATCTCAGCATCCATGTTGAAACTCTCCGCAAGATGGGCAATCTTCATGCTCGGGCCAATGCCGCCAACGTCCATTACGCCGGTCCGGGCAATGTCGCACACTCCGCCGGCAATCCACTCCGCCCTGGTGTGGAACTTGCCGCCCGCGTACTCCGGCCCGAGAATCGGGATGTCCAGGTTCTCTGCCAGCCAGCGATACGAAGACGTCGAATGCTCGTCCATCGGCTCCTCGAACCAGTAGTAGTTGAGGTTCTGGATGCCGAGTCCGAGTTCATACGCCTCGGTCCGGCTGTACCAGTGGTTTGCGTCCAGCATGAGGGGAACATCCGGCCCGACCGCCTCGCGGACCGCCGCGCAGGCCTTGATGTCCATCTTGACGCTGGGCGCCCATGAAACCGGCGGCATCCACGTGTGCAGCTTGATCGCCTTGTAGCCGCGGTTAATCAGCCATTCTCCGAACTTCCCGTAGTCCTCCGGCGTCGCAAGGCCGTTCGGCATCTCGTCACCACACATGGTGCTGCCGTACGCTGGCACACTGTCCCTGTAGCCTCCAAGCAGCTTCCACACAGGCGTCTTGAGCGCGTTGCCCGCCAGGTCCCACAGGGCGAGCTCAACAGCCGCCAGCGTCCGGTCCGTCAACTGCGCCCCGCTGCCGCGCTGCCACCTTGCCAGGCCGAGCCAGAGCTTCTCCCGGTCCATCGGGTCCTCGCCCATCAGGACCTTCTTCACATAGGTCTCGATCACATGCGGACGCAGCGACTCAGACGCCCCGAACGAGTGTCCGCTGTTGCCCTCGTCATCAGTGATCGTAAGCATCGCCTGCCGTGCAGGGTGCGGATCGCCGGGGTGCGTGTGGCCGTCCGTGTCGTTCACTGTGTGGGACGTGTACGTGAATACGGTTACCTTTATCTGTTCAATCTTCATGTGCTGTTCCTGTGTGGATGCGGTGCGGACTTGACTCGCTACGCCCCTGCCTGACAATCGCCGCCTGAGTGGCCGTGAGTGTCCGATGGCGAAGCTTAACCTCACGAAACCGGTGGCGTCGACCGAATCCCGGCTCCGGACTCAGAGCCTGTCACCAGTTCACGTTGTACGCCGGTTCACATAGACTGCGCGCTCATCCGCAGACCACTCATATTGACCGGGCGGACGGCCTCTCACATGGGACAAGCCCGAATGAAACGCAGCGACGACGGCGGCGAAACTCTCTCACCAGAGAGGAAAGCTGCCGTCAGCGACCGAGAGCCGTCCCGGAGGCGGGAAGACCGTCCTGCGGGCAAGACCGCACGCTCGCTGCCCTCAGTATCGTTCATGCTGTTCGCCCTGGTCGTTATCGCGGCCGGGGCCGGCGCAGTGACCTGGGCGCTTGTCCGTCCGGAGCCTCGGACTGTCGAGATCCTCATCCCGACGCCCGGTCCGATGGTCGTACACGTCACCGGCTCGGTCTCGAGTCCAGGCGTATACATTTTGCCTCCTGGCTCACGTGTGGCAGAAGCCGTGGACGCCGCAGGCGGGCTTACAGGTCCCTCATCCATCAACCTGGCCGCTCTGCTCAGGGACGGCCAGCAGTTGGTGGTGACAGGCGCCGCCGCGACCACAGACGGCGAACTTGTATCGCCCATCACCGGCTTGAACGGACAGGCTGGCAACCTGCTGCTCGACCTGAACACGGCCAGCGCCATTCAGCTGGAACAGTTGCCAGGCATCGGTCCAACACGCGCCGCTGCGATAATCGCCTTCAGGGAGCGCAACGGCCCCGTCCTTTTCGCAGACGACCTCACTGCGATAGACGGCATCGGCCCTGCCACGGTTGACGCCATCAGGCCGCTGGTCATCCAGCCATGAGACTCGCCACCGCGTCTGCACTCTTTGTCCTGGGGGTCGCCGCCGCGTTCGGGGCCGGGATATCACCAGCCGATACAACGGTCCAGTTAGCGGTGCTGGCAACGGAGATAGCGCTTTCGCTTGCCGTCGCAAGCCGGCTGGTGACGCGGAAGAGATCGGTGTTCGCGATCGGCGCCCTTATCCTCGTGCTCGGGTTCGCAAGAGGCGCCGCGGCCGGCGATGGGCCAGGGCAAAACTGGCTGAACGTCCCAACAGACGGCCAGCAGGTCACACTGACGGCGTGGCTCAACGCAGACGCGAACAGGGCGGGCTCAGGTGTGCGCCTGACGCTGCGTGCCCTGTCCATCGACGATGCTCCGGCAGACTTCCCGGTGACCGTCTTTGCGAGCGGGCTGTCCGACCTCACCGGCTCAGGCCGCACCTCGAACGGCTTCAGGTACGGAGATGTCTACACGTTCGGCGGCCGGTTCTCGACAGCATCTGGAGAGTTCGCCGCAGCGTCTGCCGGAACCGTCTTCACGGGCGTCGTCTCACTGGTCGAGGCAGATCACGGCAACACGGCGCGCCGCAGCGTCGCGGGCGTTCGCGAGTGGCTCTCGAACAACCTGGACAGGACCATCGGTGAGCCGGCGTCGGCCCTCGCGGCGGCGATGCTTGTCGGCAACCGCACCGGAATATCGGAACAGCTCAACCTGGAGTTCCGCGAGTCGGGAACATCGCACATCCTCGCAATCTCCGGGCTACACGTCGCGCTGATCAGCGGGCTGGCGATGGCCGTGTCTGCGTCGTTGCTCGGCAGGCGAGGCCAGTACTACCTGCTGATACCGCTGGCCGTCACTTGGGGATACGCGGCGCTCGCAGGCTTCTCGCCGTCAGTGACGCGTGCGGCGATCATGTTCAGCGTCGGGTTGCTGGCGCGCGCCGCGGGACGCCAGAACGCGTCACTCCCCGGAATCGGCTTCGCGGCCGCCGTAATGGTCGCCATCAGCCCCGAGATCCTGCGTTCGCTGTCATTCCAGTTGAGCTTCGCCGCCGTCTCCGGCATAGCCGTCCTGACACCCCGGCTGATCGCCGCCGCAGGCAGGTTGATGCCGGGCCTCAGGCTGAGCGAGCGGAACGGCAACAGGCTCGCCGCCGCCCTGGTTGGAACTCTCGCGGTGTCGGTCGCCGCAACGCTCATCACATGGCCACTGGTTGCGATGAACTTCGGCGGCGCACCTGTCTGGGGCGGGATTGCGACCGTCGTCATGCTGCCGGCGGTGCCGCTGCTCATCATCATCAGCGGAGTCGCGTCCCTCGCGGCCGGAGTCTCAACGCAGGCAGGCGAGGTGATCGGTTGGCCCGCCTGGCTGCTCAGCGAGTTCATCGTCGGAGTCGCCCGGCTGTTCAAGGACCTGCCACCTGGCATCGTCAACACCGAAGGCTGGGGTGCGGGCGCCGCTATTCTGGCGTACGCGGCGATCTACCTGGCGTTTGGCTGGGACAGAGTGCGCGCCGTCCTCACATCGGCGGTAACGCGGATTTGGCAAACCCTCGCGCAGCCGTTCTCAGAGCATCTCTTTGTCCGCTCGGGTGTCCCGGCATGGTCCATCGTGGTTGCCGCCGCGGTCGCAGCCGTGGCGTGGGCGGGCGTCGTCACCTCTGCAGGCGGCGATGAGTTGACCGTGACGTTCTTCGAGACCGACCGCGGCGACATGGTCCTGGTCCGCACGCCAAACGGGAACTCTGCGCTCATCGATGGTGGGCGAGACCCGTTTGGCGCCGTGCGCAGCCTCGACTCAGCTCTCCCTTTCTGGGACCGCTCGCTCGACCTGTTGCTGGTGACCCACCCGGACGCCGATCACGTCGGCGGACTGCAAGCTGTGATCGAGCGCTACGACGTCACGACCATAGTTGAGGCGCCGACCACGCACGGCAGCACTGTCTATGCGGCGTGGCGCAGAGCGGTCGATGAGCGTGGCGGCTCGGTGACACTGGACCAGGGTGTGTTGATAGCACTCGACGACGGTGTGACGCTGGAGGTGCTCTCGGCCGGCCGGCCGTTCCCCGACGCCACGATCAACGACGCGTCAGTCGTGACGATGCTGCGCTACGGGGACGTTTCGATGCTGCTCACTGGTGACATCACCTCGGTCATAGAGCGCAGGCTTCTCGACTCCGGGCGCGACATTGGCGCCACAGTGCTCAAGGTGCCGCACCACGGCAGCGACACATCGTCTACCGGACTGTTTCTGGACGCGGTTAATCCCGAAGTCGCAATCATCCAGGTCGGCTCGGACAACCGCTTCGGCCATCCGACTGCCGATGTGCTGTCGCGGCTTGAGGCGGTCGTTCCTGAGGAGAGCCTGTTCATCACTTCCCGCGACGGCGATGTGACCGTACGCACGGACGGTGTGAGGCTGTGGGTGAGTGCGGAACGCTGAGACCTGACAAGACCTCAGACGGAAGTGGCAGGCTGCACTCCCGCTTGCTCACCGGCCGACGCCTCCGGCAGCACTGGCAGCGAATTGATCGCTGCCTCAGTGCTCGGATACACGTTTGACCAGCCAAGCTCACGGACGATTCCAAACCGCCTGATTGCGGGCATGACGGCGGGCTGAATGGCAGTTAGGAGCATGCGCCCGCCCTTACGTTTCCGCTCAGCGATTATGTGCTCGAGCGCCAGGAGCCCTGACGTGTCGATATAGGTGACGTCTTTCATGCGCAGGACCAGCGGCCGGGGCTCGTCCGCCAGCAAAACACGCTCCAGCGCGGCCGCCGAGTGGAACGCCAGTATTCCTTGAGCGTTGTAGAACGCAATATCCGGTCTGCTGATCATCAGCGCGCCAAGCCGTGGCGAGACCTGCCGGATCAGGCCCATTGCGTCTGGCTTCATCTGCATCGCAGAAGCGTTCGCCGTTAGCTGCCTGAGCACGATGATCACCGAGATCACGACTCCGGCGAGAATGGCGTATGTCAGGTCCAAGAACACGGTGAGACCGATGGTGGTCGCCAGGACCAGCATCTCTGAGCGTGGCGCGCCCCGCAGTATTCGCCTTAACCCTTTCACATCGGCGATGCGGTATGCGGTGACGACGAGGACGCCGGCCAGCACAGCCAGTGGGATGTGCCCGACGAGACCCGCAAGCGCGATGGTGCACGCAAACACGAACCCGGAGTGAACCACGCCGCTGAGACGCGACGTTGCGCCGTTCTGAACTCCGGCGCCGGTGCGGGCGATTGCCGCTGTGGCAGGAATTCCACCGGTGATCGATGCCACAAGGTTCGCCATGCCCTGCCCGAAAAGCTCGCGGTCCGGTTTGTGATGCACCGGAGCCTGCGCCATGTTGTCGGCGACAACAGCGCTCAGGAGCGACTCGACCCCTGCCAGCACAGCCACTGCGAACGCGGAAGGCAAGAGGACCCTGGCAAGGTCAAGGTCGAACTCCGGAAGCCCGATCTCCGGCAGCCCGCGCGGCAGATCTCCGTACCGCGTTGCCACCGTGGACGTGTCTATCGAGAGCAACCATGTGATGGCCGTGAACAGCACAACGGCGACCAGCGCTCCCGGCACCCGTTTCGACACACGAGGCCACGCGTACACAAGGGCAACGGCGGTGAACCCGACTACGACGGTCACCCAGCCCACGGTGTGCAGTTGGACAAGCGTGTCCCAGAGCCGCTCATGGAAGTGCTCAAGGTCAGGGTCCGTGCCAGTCACGCCAAGCAGCGAGTTCAACTGCCCGAACGCTATCGACAGGGCGATGCCCACCGTGAACCCTGCGACCACGACTCCGGGGATGTATTTGGAGATCCGGCCCAGCCGCAGGGCGCTCATGATGAACAGGATCCCTGCGACCATGATGCCAAGTAGAGGCAACGCCTCCACGCCGTGTTTGATGACGATGGCGCCGATCAGCGGCACGAGCGCGGCGGTCGGTCCGGTGATGTTGAAGCGTGACGACCCGAAGATGGACGCGGCCGCTCCCGCGAATGCGGCGGTGTAAAGCCCCATGATGGGCGGCGCGCCGACGGCGATTGCGAGTGCGATCGAAAGCGGCAGCGCGATAGTGCCGACTACGAGGCCGGAGACGACGTTCCTGCGGATTTCATCAGGGGAGAGCAGGCCGGGAGGAGTGACGCTCCACTCCAGGTTGGCCAATCGAACTTTCATGCTTGAACAGGCGCCGCCAAAACCGGCACTCTATCGTCCACCTTTTCAACTCGGGTTCAACTCTGGCCCATTCCCGGCGGAAATCCAGGCTGCTGTCCGGGCGTCTGTCCGGCCCGTAGCTGGTCTCAATGGCTGAATTGTCGCGCAGCCGCGGCAGACAGCGATGGCACATCCACCGAACGTCTAACTCCCTAAAACCCTCTGTTTGTAACCGGGTCAGGGACGCCCTCCCAGCGTTTGTCGCCCTGCGACCGCCGCACCGCGATCACCTTCTCAACATCCGGGTTCCCGAGACCGTGCAGCATCTTGCCGGTGAGCACATTCACCGCGTTCTCCCCCCATCGCCTCGCACCCTCTCTAGAAGTCACGTCCGACGCTCCGGCAAAGTGCGGCGTGATGGTCAGGTTCGGGAGCTTCAACAGCGGGTTCTCCGCATCGAGCGGCTCCACTTCCGTCACGTCGATGCCCGCAGCGTAGATCAGGTTCGTCTCCAGCGCCTCCTGCAAACCCGCCTCGTCGACCAGCGGGCCGCGGGCGCAGTTGATAAATATGGCGGTCGGCTTCATCTTCCCGAAGCTCTCAAGGTTGAAAGCGTGGCTCGTCTCAGCGGTCGCGGGCGAATGGACAGTGATGAAGTCGGACTCACGGAGCAGAGTATCGAAATCGACCAGCTGTACGCCGTACAGGTCGGCGGTCGTCTGCGGCACATAAGGGTCGTGGGCAATGATGCGCGCCGGCCCGAACCCGCGGACCCGCGTCGCAAACGCCCTGCCGATATTGCCGAGGCCGTAGATGCCGACGGTGTTGCCTGCGATGCGGCGGAGCTTGTTGCGCAGGGCGTTGATCTCCCTCGGCCTGTCGCTCCATGAGCCGTCCCGGGTAGCCGCCTTCAACTCGGGTATCTGCCGGGTGATCGAAAGCAGCATCGCCATCGCGTGGTCGGCGACCTCGGAGGTGTTGATGCCGGGCGTATTCGTGACCGCGATACCCAGCTCTGTCGCGGCCTCCAGATCGACCGAGTCGACCCCGACGCCGCTGCGTCCAACCATCTTCAGCCTCGGCAGCGCCTCCAAGACCCTGCGAGTGGTGTGCGGGACGGTGCCAACGAGCAGCACGTCTGCGTCTGCGGCGGCCCGGACCACCTGGTCTTCGGTGTCACACGACACGTACTCGACATCGATTCCGGCCTTCTTGATCACATCGAGCGTGATGTCGCTCGGCGGCCGGTTGTTCATGGTGATAACGACTTTTCGTGCTGGCATGACGTTCCTCAATAGCTCGAATTCATGGATTGGCCGTTAGCTTACTCGACGCGCCACGCACGTTGTTGGCACAATGCCGCCGACACCCCAGCTCCAGTAACCGGAGACCCAGTTGACCTCCAACGACCGCCCCCTAGTCCAGCCGGGCAGGCTCCTCCTCGACCAGAAGACACCGATGCGTGACGGCGTGGACCTCTCCGCCGATGTCTGGCTCCCGCCGGATGGCGACGGCCCGTGGCCGGTCCTCCTGCTGCGGACGATCTACGACAACCAGGAGCCGCGCTACATCGGATGGGCGCGCGGCTTCAACGACGCCGGGTACGCGGTCGTGATGCAGGACTGCCGCGGCCGAGGTGACTCAGACGGCGTCTGGGAGCCTTATGTCTGCGAGGTCCCGGACGGCTACGACACCCATGAATGGATCGGCAGGCAGCCGTGGTGCGACGGCAACATCGGCACGTTCGGCCTCTCCTATCCCGGCTTCACGCAGTCGGCGCCCGCAACGCTCCGCTCGAAGTACCTCAAGGCCATCGCGCCCATCGCCTCGCAGCAGGATAACTACGGCCACCACAGGGTCGATGGCGTGATCCACTGGGCGGTGACGCTCACGTTCCTGAACATGGCCGGCCGCTCGATGCAGTCAGCGTCGCTCCAGCAGTTCGATCAGAAGGCGCTGCTCAAGCGCCTGCCGCTGAAAGACGCGTTCTCGGTGGTCACAGAGACTCACCCGTACTTTGCCGGCGTGCTTGAGCACGAGCAGTACGACGAGTGGTGGAGCAGCTACAGCCTTCGCACCCGTTACCCGGAAGTCGAAGTGCCGTCCCTGTTCATCACAGGCTGGTTCGACTCCCTCTCGCACGAGAACTTCAAGCTGTTCAACGGCTGGCGCTCCGGCGCGCGCTCGGAAGAGGCGAGGCGGCGGACGAAGCTGATCGTCGGACCGTGGAGCCACCAGGTCTCGCCGTGGGGCCGCGTGCAGATCGGCCCGAACGGGGAGTACCAGGACCGCACGTTCGGCGCCGGCGCCCACTGGGACATCGTCGGCATGCACACCCGCTGGTATGACCAGCGACTGAAGGGCATCGACACGGGCATCGACAATGAGCCGCCTGTCAAGCTGTTCGTGATGGGTGCGAATGAGTGGCGGTTTGAGCATGAGTGGCCGCTTGCCCGGACACAGTGGACGAAGATGTTCCTGCACGGCGACGGGCCGCGCGATGCGCAGGAGGATGCGGCCGGCGGCGGCAGCCTGCGCACTGAGTCACCTGCCGGCAACCAGCCGCCGGACAGGTTCCGCTACGACCCTGACAATCCCGTGCCGTCCTGGGGCGCTCAGTACCAGAGCCTTGACCTGTGCGGCCCGCGAGACAGGCGAATGATCGAACGCCGCGCAGACGTGCTGATCTACACGTCTGAGCCGCTGGAACGGGACACCGAGGTTACGGGTCCCGTCTCCGCGGTGGTCTACGCAAGCTCATCCGCAGTCGACACGGACTTCACGGCGGCACTCATCGACGTTGAGCCGGACGGCCGGGCGATCATCCTGTGTGAGGGCATCTGCCGGGCGCGTTTTCGAAACGGCCCGGAAACTCCCGAAATGATGAAGCCGGGGAAGGTCTACGAGTTCAATATCGACATGTGGGACACATCCAACCTGTTCCTGGCCGGCCACCGCGTCAGGGTCGAGGTCTCATCGAGCAACTTCCCGCGCTACAACCGCAACCTGAACACAGGCAACCCGATCGCGACTGACACCGATATCCGTGTGGCGCACCAGACCGTGTTCCATGACGCCGGACACCCATCGCACCTGCTGCTGCCGGTGATCCCGGCAATTCCCGGCGCCAGCCTGTGACACCATTCTCCGGGTACCTTTACGGCGGTTGAGACCCGCGCGTTCTGTGGTATTCATCTGTCGTATTCACAGGGGGCATGCACAGGTGATTCGCGTGGGCAGGCCGCCAGCGATAGCAACTTGAGACAAAAGGTCCTATGCCCACAACTGAGTCCGAGCTGGTCCACGCCGCACTCCGCAAGTACGGCTACCAGTCACAGTCATACAACATCCTGTCTGGAGAAAAGCGGTTCTTCTTCTCTCAGCGCGGCACGGAAGGCGTCGTCGCGTACGTGGTGATCGCCCGCGTCGCACTGGTCGCAGGAGACCCGGTTTGCGCAGAGAGCGATATCCGTGACCTGTGCGCCGAGTTCCTGCAGTTCTGCAAAAGGAACAGATGGAGATGCGCGTTCCAGAGCGTTACGCTCCGCACACTGGAGCAACTCCAGTACCTGAAGTTCGGATACGTCAAAATCGGAGAGGAGCCATTCTTCCGCCTGCAGGACTTCTCGCTGGCCGGAGGTCAGTTCAGGGACCTCCGCCGTGACATCCGGCGGGCCCAGTCGGACGGCCTCAAGATCATCGAAAGCCGTCCCGCCGAGGCGCGGGACGCCACGCTCGACCAGCAGATGACGGCACTCTCGGACGAGTGGCGGAGCGAGAAGGGTTCAGGCGAGTTCGGTTTCCTGGTCGGACAGCCATCGCTCGACGACCCTGGCGACAGGAAATACTTCGTGGCGACGCTCAACGGGCAGGTGGAGGCGTTCTGCGTCTGCACACCGATCTACGCCCGCAACGCCATCTACTTCGACATCCTGCGCCGCAAGCGCCGGCCGGTGCGCGGAACCGTCGAGTTGTTGATCGTCGATAGCATTCGCCAGTTGAAAGAGCAGGGCTACGAGCTGGCAACACTGGGCACGGCGCCGCTTTCAGGCGAGCATGCGGAGGACCTGGCGCAGGGCTGGTTTATCGAGCTTGCGATGGATATCGCCTTCGATCGGCTCGGCTACTTCTATTCGTTCAAGCCGATGTATCAGTTCAAAGAGCAGTTCGGCCCGGACTTCTGGGAGCCGCGCTTCCTGGCGTATCATCCTGCCCGGTTCAGCCCGGCCGTCATCTACGCGCTTCTGAAGGCGTACGATCCTGCAGCCATGACGCATCTCTCGCAGAAGCAGCTGGCGGCGGCGTGGGACGGTGTGAGGTTGATCGCCGGGGCGCCTGTCGCTCTGGCGGAGGCGATCGACGGGGTGCCAGCCGATACAGCGTCTCGAATCGTGCGCTTTGCGTCAAAAGTTCCCATACCATCGATGCCGGAACGCAGGGATTTGCCGCGGCTACCGGGCATGGACGTACTGCGTGAGGCAGCGCACCTGCTCGCCAGGGTTCACAGGATTGCCGGGCTGGGCGGACGAGACAGGTCCGGCCCCGGCGAAAAGCACTAGCTGAAAGCCGGTCTCCAATGGTCTCGCGTCCCTCTCCAGCAACAGTCACAGTCAACGCCAGTCAAAACATAATGGTCTCCATGCGGGACGGCGTCAGGCTCGCCACTGACATCTACCGGCCCGCAGACGAGAACGGCAACCTGATCGGCGGCCGGTTCCCCGTCATCCTCGGCCGCACCTCGTACGACAAGTCGAACCCGGTCATCTGGATCAATCCCATCGCCAACTTCTTCGTCCCGCGCGGCTACGTCGTGTTGCTGCAAGACCTGCGTGGCCGCGGCATGTCGGAAGGCACGGGACAGTACTTCCACACGGCCAACCCGCTCGAAGGCAAGGACGGCTACGACACCATCGAGTGGGCCGCGTCCCAGCCGTGGTGCAACGGCAAAGTCGGCATGGTTGGCGCCTCGCACGGCGGCATTGTGCAGAACATGGCCTCGCTCGAGCGGCCTCCCCACCTGGCTGCGCTCTGGGTAGACGTCGCGCCCACCAACGCCTTCAAGTGGGAGGCTCGCCAGGGTGGCGCAATGGGTCTGCACATGTACGGCGCGCTGTATCTGCACGGCTACGACTCCCACGAGTTGCGCGGCAACCCGGAGGCGGTGGAACGCATCGAGCGCGGCGCGGAAAACCTGCGCTCTGAGCTGCTGAGGCTGCTCAGCGAGCCGCTCAGGCCAGGCGAAACACCCATCGCCGCCGTCCCAAACCTGGAAAAGGTCCTGTTCCACTACTACCACGACGGCGTCTACAACGAATTCTGGTCGCAGGAGTGCCTCGACCAGTCGCCACATTTCGCCCGCATGGCGGACATCCCGGCAGTCTATTCAAGCGGCTGGTACGACCCGTTCCCCGCGGACGTGACACAGCAGTTCGCCGCGATGTCGAGGCAGAACACCACGCCGCAACGGCTCGTGGTCGGACCGTGGAACCACGTGCTGATGCGGGGCAAGGGCTCATCGTCGGTCGGCGAGGTCGAGTTCGGCGAAGGCGCAAAATGGGGCGACGAGGTGTTCAACGCCGAACGGCTTCGCTGGTTCGACCGCTGGCTCAAGGGCGACGAGACAGGTGTTGAGGCTGAGGCGCCGGTACGCATATTCGTGATGGGCGGCGGCTCGGGAAGGAAGACTGCGGCAGGCCATATCGAACACGGCGGACGGTGGAGAGAGGAGCAGGAGTGGCCGCTCGCAAGGGCCACTGACACCACGCTCTATCTGCGCTCAGGCGGCGGACTGCATTCCGAGCAAGGCGCCGCCGACGATGCCCCGGCCACATGGACGCATGACCCGCAGAACCCCGTTCCGAGCATCAGCGCCAACGTCACAGGCATGTACGAGTGGGTGAGGCTGAGCGAGGGGCTTGACCGCTCATACATCCCGCAGCGAGCACGCATGAAATCGGTCATTCCGGACGGTCCGCTGCACCAGCGAGAGCGCGCTGACCTGCTGTGCTGCTCTGAGCCGTATCGGTTGCTGGCGGACAGGGCGGACGTGATGGTGTTCGAGACGGAGCCGCTGGAAAGCCCGGTCGAGGTCACGGGCGCGCCGCGTGTCCGCCTCTGGATATCGTCCTCTGCCGTTGACACGGACTTCACTGCGAAGTTGCTGGATATCTATCCACCGTCTGACGACTGGCCGGATGGCTTTCACCTGCCGCTTGCAGACTCGATAATCCGCGCCCGCTTCAGGGACGGCTTTGACGCCGAGCGGCTCATGGCGCCGGGCCAGAGCTACGAGGTAGAGATCGAGCTGCCACCGATCTCGAACCTGTTTGCCGCAGGGCACCGGATCAGGGTCGACATCTCTTCGTCGAACTTCCCGCGCTTCGATGTCAACCCGAACACGGGCGAGCCGCTTGGCCGCCACACTCGTTTCGAGAAGGCGGAGAACACGGTTTACCTGGATGCGCAACGCCCGTCACGGGTGGACTTGCCGGTGGTTCCGCCGGCTGGATGATCCAACAGACGGTTCGGCCTATCGCGAAGCCGGGCCAGTCGGTGAGGAGACAATTCACGTTCTGGCCCGGCCTCGCTGGCCGGAAGAGGAGACCGGCACAAGGCCGGGAGATACTGGCTTTCCGCAACCCCTCAGCGCGGTCAGCATGAGCACCGTTACGGCTATGCGGCCGGGTTGGCCGCCGCAAGCGCTCGCTCTGTATCTGGCACAGTCTCCAAAGTCGAAAAAGGCTTTCTAAGGAGGCCGGTGGCGCCGTATGCGCACGCCAGGGCGACCTGCCGCTGGGACTCCGGTGACGGAGCCACAAGCACCGGCGTGAGGGCGGTCGACGGGTCCTCCGTCAAGTTCCTCACCCTGCCGGCCGCCGCGTGTGGGTCGCAGTCGATATCGACTATAAACAGCTCTGGGGACAACCCTGTCTCCCGGCCGCTCCTCTGTTCCTGAACTGCGGTGAGCTCCGAATCCGACACGGAAATGACCTCGTGACCGCGACTGCGCAGTACCGTCTCCAGATGCGCTGCAGTCTCCTTGCAGTGCGATACCACGCTGATCAGGGCCATCTTCCGCTCGCTTTCCTGACATCATCACAGGGTCGTTTGGTCGTCGGCCAGTCCCAATCTGCGGCCTCACCAACCATGAAACCGGAGCAAGGTCAGCGCGGTGTCGGAGAGATGTGAGAGTTGTCTAGGAAAACGGTCCCCACACTCGATCCACCGATTCGAGATGTTCTCTCACACAACTCCAACAGAACTGGCAGGCCTGGCAGAACTGGCAGACTTGAACGGTGGCAGGCGCAGGGGACGGCCCTGCGCAAGCGGACGCGGCCTCTATGAAGAGTCGAATCGTCTTGCCGCGACAGATCGCCAGAGACCGTAACCGGAGGGAGACCGGCCAGTGCCCCTACTGTCACCCTGTGGCCACTAGTGTTACGAGTGCCTCGAATGCTCGGCTACCTCAGAAAATAAGCGGGGTGCGGGCGGTTGCGATAGGTGCTGGCTTCGAGGCAATATAACCGAAGGCAGTTCAAATCCCGGTTAGAGACCTGCCACGTCGTAGACACAGAGGCCGTAGCGCTTGCCCGCTGCGGCCTCTCTTTTTTAGTCATCTGCACCTTCATCGCGCCTGTAGAATCCGTCGCGGCCCATCAACCTGCACGGATACCGAACCTGGAGCGCAAGATCAAGATGAAGATCACAAACGTCAACGCATACGTGGTGGTCCCAGACTACGGGCCAGAGGCGGATGGAATATCGGACTGGCAATGGACCTTCGTCGTGATCGAGACAGACGAGGGCCTGAGCGGATGGGGCGAGTCCTCGAACGTGCCTCGCAACACCTCTCTCCTCACGGCGGCGGGTGTGAAGGCGTGCCGGGACGAGCTAATCGGCGAAGATCCCGCCAACATCGAACACCTCTGGCAGAAGCTCTACCGCAAGTACACATATCTCGGCTCCCGCGGCTTCCCAACCACAATCCTCAGCGGAATAGACATCGCACTCTGGGACCTGAAGGGCAAGGCAGTCGGCAGGCCGGTCTACGACCTGCTTGGCGGACGGATGCGTGAGGACCTCCGCCTCTACGCAAACGGCTGGTTCGGCGGCTGCTCGACGCCGGAGCAGTACGCTCAGGCCGCCAGGGACACAGTTGCGGCCGGTCACGACGCACTCAAGATGGACCCGTTCCTTGAGATGGCGCCAAAGCACTCGTTTTATGTCGACGGCCAGATATCAGCTGACGGCGAGGAGCTTGGCTGTGACATCACCCGGGCCGTCCGCGAAGCCGTTGGCCCGAAGGTCGAGGTGTTGATCGACGCGCACGGCCACTACAACGTGCCGACCGCGGTCAGGCTGGCAAACCGGCTGTTCGATGAGTCTAAGATCGGCTGGTTCGAGGAGCCGCTGCCGCCGGAGAGCTTCAAAGGGCTGAAGGCGGTGCGGGACCAGACGAAGGCGCCGATCTGCGTTGGCGAGAGGCTCTTCACCCGCTTCGACTTCATTCCGGTGCTTGAGCAGGGACTGGCCGACTACATCATGCCGGACGTCACCTGGACGGGCGGCATATCGGAGCTCAAGAAGATCGCCACCATGTCCGAGGCGTACTACATCCCAATCAGCCCGCACAACGCGCAGGGTCCGGGACAGATCCTGGCGGGCGCACATACGATGATGACTGTGCCGAACTTCTACCGGCTTGAGCACGCAATCAGCTTCAAGCCTGCCTACGACTCCTTCCTGCAAGAACCGTTGCAGTGGGAGGGCAACAGGCTCAAGCTCTGGGACCGGCCAGGACTCGGGGTCGACCTCGACATGGAAAAGGTGAAGGCGGCGTTACACCCCGGCTGGACGGTCAATTAGACTCTTAGGGGCAGGCGCCGCAGGGACGTAAAGGCTGCCCACACAGGCCAATTACCTGCCGCATTGGCAAGAGTAGTGGAGATCGCCGGCCTCACACGGAATCTGCCGCCGGCGAAGGTCATCTAACGTAGTGTTGATGCCAGTGTTGACCCAATGGTTGACGAGAAGAGTAATATCAGTCCCACAGATGAGTATTCGACCACGAAAGTTCGCTGCCTGCCTCTGTTGCACCTGCACCCAGATAGCAACCGGTTAGGCGCGCGCGAAGGAATCTGAACTACAGACCCCCGGCCAGCAGTGCGGCCGGGGGTTCTTTTTTATGTGCCGGCAAGAGTGGAGACGAGAGCAACCAGATGACAACGGTAACTAGCACGCAGGCTGCCAAGCAGCCATTCTTCAGCTTCCCGAACCCGATCAACGAGAGCGTCGCCCGGTCTGTCGCGGCAGGCGTGGTCATCATGGCCGCGGCGACGATCGCATTCGACTTCCCGTGGCTGATGTTCCTCATCGCATACGGTTTCATTGCCAGGGTCGCCGCAGGACCGCGCCTCAGCCCGCTGGCGCAGTTCGTGGTCAGAGTCGCAGTCCCTGCGCTGAAGCTGCCATATAAGCCCATCGCAGGCCCGCCCAAGCGCTTCGCCGCCGCCATCGGAGTGACATTCAGCCTCACTGCAATCGTCCTCCACTTCGGCTTCGGCCTCACCGGCGCATCGTACGGCGTGCTCGGCGCCTTGATCTTTGCGGCCGGACTCGAAGCTGCGTTTGGCTATTGCCTGGGCTGCAAGGTGTTCAGCATCCTCATGCGTTTCGGCCTGATCCCGGAGTCTGTCTGCGAAGACTGCGCCAACTTCGAGGCCAGAATGCAGCGCATGGCCGCGCAGGGGCTTCTTCCTGACGGCAACCCGTGCACGCCGCCAGTCGCGTCAGCAGGCTTGAAGCGCTGATCCGTCCCGGCCCTGATGGGACCTGCCGGCATGTCCGCCAACTGATACATTCTGCCAGCGCGGAAGGCGACGGCCCTTCACGCGTCGCCTCCCACAGTGAAGCGTCATTCTCCAGTCCTAACAGCCCGGAGCACGTGTTGCCAGGAACAGTCCGAGTCTCCGCATCCATACTCGCAGCCGATTTTGCGCGCCTCGGCGAAGAGATCGCGCTGATCGAGGAGTCAGGGTGCGACGAGATCCACTTCGATGTCATGGACGGCCACTTCGTCCCCAACATCACGTTCGGCGCTCCCGTGCTCGAAGCGATACGCGGCCTGACATCGCTGCCTGTTGACGTACACATGATGGTGACCGAGCCAGGCAGGTTCGCCGGCCTGTTCGCCGCGGCCGGCGCAGACACCTTCACCGTCCACGCCGAGGCATGTTCCGACCTTGCGGCGACCCTGGCAGACGTCGCCGAGACAGGAATGCGTCCCGGCATCTCGATCAACCCGGCGACCGAGGCCAGCGCTGTGACGCGTTACGTTAGCTCTGTGCCGAGGTTCCTTGTGATGAGCGTCGAGCCCGGCTTCGGCGGTCAGTCGCTCATTCCGGAGGTGCTGGCGAAGATCGGGCTGCTGCGGTCAGCGGCGCTGCGCGCAGGCGCCGAGATCGACATCGCAGTCGACGGCGGAGTGAAGGTTGAGAACGCAGGTACGGTGATTGAGGCGGGCGCAGACACGCTGATCTCAGGCACAGGGCTGTTCAAGTACAAAGACGGACTTGCCGCCGCGGTGAGGCGGATAAAAGGCGTCTAGCGAAGCGGGCGGAGACTGAGACGAAATAACCGGATGCTATTTCGCGGCGATCTGCAGCTTGCCCTGTTTCTGCAGCGTGCGGATGCAACGGGTGCAGACATTCATCCGCTTCTTCTGGCCGCCGATCATGAGGTTCTTCTTGAACACGTTCGGCTGAGAAATCTTCTGTGTTGCGTTCAACGCATGGCTACGGTTGTGGCCAAACAGTGGGCCTTTGCCGCAGACGTGACACTTTGCCATGCATGGATCCTCGTGAAAACCGTATCTAATGTACGGCGGCGAAACGTAACAGGTTGGTGGACTGGCGCGCTAATGTTAGATTGAGTAGCGCAGGACTACTAAGCTACCATGCTCACCAGTTGTGGGCAATCAATTCCCCCACAACAGTGGCTCGACCCGGCGCCCTGACTGCAAAATGACAGACCCCTCGGACACATCGAGGTCTACCCGCCGCACAGACGGCTTTCTGCTGCGCGACTTCATTCGTTGCGCCACCCGCGCCCTTGAGACGAACCGGGACACGCTCAACGCACTGAACGTCTTCCCTGTGCCGGATGGTGACACCGGCACGAACATGGTCCTAACCATGCGGGCCATCCGTGACGAGCTTGACCGCCACGTAGACGCCAATCCCAGCATCACATCCGCCCGGATAGCCCGCGCCGCCCTGCTTGGCGCGCGAGGCAACTCCGGACTGATCCTGGCGCAGTACTTCAAGGGGCTTGCTGAGTCGCTCGCAGACGGATACGACGTTAGTGGTGAAGGGTTTGCACGCGGGATGCGCATCGCATCTGAGATCGCCTATCGCGCGGTGCCGAAGCCCAGGGAAGGGACGATGCTCACCGTCTTCAGGGAGTGCGCAGACGCCTCTGAGAGGGCGTTGAAAGAGAAGCCTGGACTGGAGCACGTAATGACGGTCGCCGCCGATCAGGCGATGGACACCGTCAGGCGCACCCCTGAGATGCTCGATGTGCTCAGGGACGCCGGTGTCGTTGACTCCGGTGGCTTCGGCTTCGCAATCATGTTGAGAAGCGGCGTTCAGGCGCTGCGCGGAGAGGAGGCAGGACTGGAACTGATCGCCCCTCCTGGTCTTAGCGGCCTCCCTGACCTGACCCCTGGCACACGGCTCACCAGTATCAGAAGCGAGTTTCTGGAGAGCATCGAAGGCGAAGCCTGGGGCTACTGCACCGTGTTCGCCGTCGAGGGCGTAGACCTCGACCCTGAGTCTGTGCGAAATCAGATGGACGCCCTTGGCCGTTCCGCCGTGGTCGCAGGCAGCGGCACGTTGATCAAGGTCCATGTCCACATTGAAGACCCTGGCGCGGCGCTCTCCGCCGGCCTGAAGCTCGGCACACTTTCCAACATAGACATCCACAACATGGACGAGCAGGCCAGGGAATGGGCCAGCGGACATGCCGCGGCAGCCGGCGAGCTTGCTGAGCCGCCTGTTCAGGTGACTACGGCCATCGTCTGCGTAGCCATCGGCGAAGGCTTCGTCGAGCTGTTCAAGAGCGCCGGATACGGCGCGGTCGTGATCGTAAGCGGTGGCGACTCCATGAACCCGAGCACGGCCGACATCCTGGCCGCGGTAGAGAAGGCGCCGTCGGACAACGTGATCGTCCTGCCGAACAACAAGAACATCATCGGCACCGCCCAGCAGGCGGCGCAGCTATCCGAAAAAGAAGTCACGGTCTTGCCAACACGCTCGATGCAGTCCGGCCTCGCGGCGCTGCTCGAGTTCTCTCCTGAGCGCGAGATCGAGAAGAACTCGGCCCAGATGGAAGAGTCGCAGTCCATCATCCGCAGCGGGTCCGTCTCCGTGGCGATCCGTGACGCGCTGCTGGATGGAGTCGCGGTCAAGCGCGGGCAATACATGGGCGTGCTTGACGAGCGGCTGGTGGCGGCAGGCAACAGCTCTCTCGATGTGCTCAAGCAGATGCTCGCCGGACAGGTCGATGAAGAGTCGTTGCTGACCCTCTACAGCGGGGCCAGCGTCGACAAACTTGCGCTGCGGCAGACGGCCGCCATACTTGCGAAATCGCTGCGCGGCGTTGAGATAGAGACGCAGTCCGGCGGACAGCCGGACTACGACTTCCTGCTGTCGATCGAATAGACGGACCGTTCGCTCCGGGCACCATGTCCCCCATGTTTCAAGAGATAAAAGAGCAGCCCGCATGGCAATCGCAGTAGTCACAGACAGCACGTCCGACCTGCCGGGGGAGCTGGCCCTGCAGTACGGAATCTCGGTCGTTCCGCTCCACGTCAATTTCGGGGACAAGACTTACAGGGACGGCGTGGACATCGAGCCAGACGAGTTCTACGCACGGCTGCAGTCAGGCAAGACCTTCCCGACGACATCCGCTCCATCTTCAGGCGCTTTCATTGAGCTCTACCAGGAGTTGGCCAGGAGTCATGACGGCATCATCTCGCTGCATCTTTCGTCGAAGGTGAGCGCCACATATGCCTCGGCGGCGCAGGCTGCGGAAGAGGTGAGGGAACAGGGAATCACGGTTGAGGCGGTCGACACGCTGCAGGCTTCGATGGCGCTCGGACTGGTGGCAATCGGCGTCGCGAAGGCGGCGGCCGGCGGAGCGTCCCTGGATGAAGCCGTCGATAAGGCGAAATCGCTGAGTTCACGGGCCACCTTCACAGGGCTTGTCGAGACGCTGGAGTATCTCCAGAAAGGCGGGCGAATCGGCAAGGCCCAGGCTCTGCTCGGCTCACTGCTCAGGATCAAGCCGATACTTGCGCTCGTTGACGGTGAGGCGCACGGCATCGAGCGCGCCCGCACCCGCTCGAGAGGCATCGCCCGCATCAAGAGCCTGGTCGCAGAGGCGGCGCCGCTTGAGGCGCTGTGTGTGCTGCACACGACTGACCCTGAGCTGGCAAAAGAGATAGCGGAAGACCTCAGCCAGTACGCGCCCGATGGCAAAGCTCTGGCGGCGCGCCTCGGCCCTGTTGTCGGCACGTACCTCGGCCCCGGCATGCTCGGGTTCGGGATGATCCGCGCAGAGTAATATCCAGCGGCAAGGCTCACTTGCACGCGCTGCGTCAGAGTTGACGGCTTCGCGAAAAGATCACGTAGCATTCTTCGCGCCGTGGCGTGCGTCTGTCGCGCCGCTCATCGAGACGGCATCAACTATTTCCACTCCATCTGACAGCGATGCCCGCAATACGCAGACAACCTGAGGCACGCTCGATTCCCGGAGCTGAGGCCGAGGCCCGGCTACGACGAGTCTTGCTGCATGAACGCGGCCTCGACTACAACGACCGGGCTGTGATCGGCGGCCTGGACGGACTGCTCAGTTCGTTCTCCGCCCAGATCAAGTGGCTCAACAACATGCCGCCGCGGAAAGAACGCCGCTACTCAAGTCTCGGTCCGGGAGAGCGGCAGATGTGGGTCGAGAGCGTGCTGCAGCGACTTGGAAGCAGCACGCGGCCAGACTCGCCCGGCCCAGTTCCGGTTGGCCCAAATGTAACTAGCATCGACTCCGACGGCCCCGCGACCGCACGCAGCCAGCCGAAGCCGTCGGCTCGCAAGCCTCGCACAGCCAGGCCGGGAAAACCGGCAGACCCGTCACCGGTCAAACCGGCTCTCACCACACCGTTAGGCGACCTCGAGTTCATTACCCGCGCCACTGCAACCAGACTGGCGAAGACAGAACTCGCAACTCTAAAAGACCTCCTGTGGCACTTCCCGCGCCGGCACATCGACTACTCGAAGCCGACTCAGATCGGACTGCTTGAGTTGGGCCAGGAGACGACAGTCATCGGCCACGTGGTGCGCGCCGAATCGTTGGCGATTGGCCGGAGCGGCGCCGCCCGCGTTCTGGTCAGCGACGGCACCGGCCTACTGAGCGTCACATTCTTCGGTCAGCCGTACCTCGCAAGCCAGTTGAAGCCCGGCACAGACATCGCGCTCAGCGGCAAGGTTGGCGAGTACCGGGGCCAGGCACAGCTCGAAAGCCCTGAGTACGAGGTGTTCGACCGCCGCACCGGCACGCTGACACACGCAGGCAACCTGCTCCCCGTCTATCCGACGACCGAGGGCCTGCCACAACGCACCATACGAAACGCCACGCGCGCCGCTCTCGACATCGCCCTCCCGCTCTTGAAAGACATGCTCCCCGCAGACATGGTCGACCGTCACGCCATGCCCGGTCTCAAGAAGGCCATATCGGACATGCACTTCCCCGCGGCAGCGGCGGACGCAGAGGCGGCGCGCCGCAGGCTGGCCTTCGATGAGCTGCTCCTCAACCAGTTGCTCGTCCTGCGCAACCGCCAGGACTGGCAGTCCAGGACCGGATCACCAAGGATTGCGAACGGCGCCGAGGCGGTTGCGGAGTTCCTGGCAGGACTCGACTTCGACCTGACCGGCGACCAGCGGGCAACATTGAGTTCGCTGCTGGAAGATATGGCGACCGGTGTGCCGATGGCCCGGCTACTGCAGGGTGAAGTGGGAAGCGGCAAGACCATCGTCGCACTTGCTGCCATCCTGGCCTGCGTCGCGAACGGCTATCGCGGCGCGTTCCTTGCGCCCACCGAGGTCCTCGCCGAACAGCACTTCCTGAGCACGACGCGCCAGCTCGGCGCAGAGTCGACACCGCTGCTGCCTGCCACCGTGAGACAGGCGGCGGCTCCGGCAATCAGAGACCGCCCGATCACCATCGGACTCCTCACAGGCAGCCAGACACCGGTGCAGAAGTCCAAGATGCACGAGTTGATCGCGGCCGGTCAGATCGACATCGTCATTGGCACGCACGCGCTGCTGCAGGAGTCGGTGGACATCCCTGACCTGGCGCTGGCAGTCGTGGACGAGCAGCACCGCTTCGGCGTTGAGCAAAGGGCGGCGCTCGGCCAGCGGGAGCCGCGGCCGCACATGCTCGCCATGTCAGCCACCCCGATCCCCCGAACATTGGCCCTTACGGTGTACGGGGACCTTGATGTCTCTGTCCTCAAGCAGATGCCGAGCGGCCGTGCTCCGCTGAAGACCGTCTGGGCAAGGGACCAGCACGGCCGTCACGAGGCCTACGATCTGGTGAGGTCGCAGGTTGCCGAGGGCCGGCAGGCGTTCATCGTCTGCCCGCTCATCGAGGACTCTGAGGCGGTCGCGGCCAGAGCCGCCGTTCCAGAGTTTGCAAGGCTCACCTCCGGCCCTCTGTCAGACCTTCGCCTCGGCCTCCTGCACGGCCGCATGCCAATCGCAGAAAAACAGCTCGCAATGGAGAGGTTCAGGAGCGGTGAGACACAGGTGTTGGTGGCGACGCCGGTGATCGAGGTCGGAGTCGACGTGCCGAACGCAACCGTGATGCTGATCGAGAGCGCTGACAGGTTCGGGCTGTCACAGCTCCACCAGCTACGCGGCAGGGTCGGCCGGGGCGGCCACGCCGGGAGTTGCTATCTGCTATCTGACAGCCCGTCCGAAGACGGCATCACCCGATTACGCACGGTGGAGGAGACGTCGGACGGGTTCGAGCTGGCAGACAAGGACCTTGAGATGCGCGGGCCGGGCGAGTACACCGGCACTCGACAGAGCGGATGGGCGCAGATGAAGATCGCCACCCCGGCCGACCTCGACCTGATCGAAACATGCCGCGAAGAGGCGGGCAGACTGCTGGCCGCGGACCCTCAACTGGCCGCGCCGGAGCTCTCACTGCTTGCCGCTGAGCTGGCGCTTTTCGCAGTGGGAAGGCCGGGAGAGCTATCGTGAGCCAGGGCGGCGCCGGTCAGCCAGTCACCCGGCCAGCGGGCCGGCCAATGAGCCAGCAAGAGAGTCGCTCTTCCATGAGAGAAAAGGTCCTCATCACAGGAATGTCCGGCCTCATAGGCGGGCTGGCCGCACGCACGCTCTCCGGCGACTACGAAGTCAGCGACATCGGCCGCACGCCTGTGGACGGCTGGCCGTATACCGTCGCAGACATCGCCGACTTCGACTCGATGCGGCCGGCTTTCGACGGCGTCAAGACCGTCATCCACATGGCAGCGTCCCGCGGCAACCAGCCTTTCGATGTGCACTACCGCGCCAACGTAATCGGTGTCTACAACGTGCTTGAGGCGGCGCGGCAGGCCGGAGCGAGGCGCGTCATCCTGGCAAGCACAGGCGCAGTGGTCGGCGGCTATGAGAAAGATGAGCCGTACCGCTCGATGGTCAATGGCGTCCGGCCCGATACCCGGCCGGGCAGCGTCAAGATGATCACCGTCGACCAGCCTCCTCGACCGCGCTGCCTCTACGCCGTGACCAAGCTCTGGAGCGAGGCGATCGGCCGCGCCTACTCGGAGGCCCACGGTCTTTCTGTGCTGTGTATCCGCGTCGGCAAGGTCGAGATCAACAACGTTCCCGCAAACGCCCGGAACGCCGCCGTCTGGTGCAGCCACGGCGATATGATGCGGTTGCTCAGGCTCTGCGTCGCCGCTCCGGAAGACCTCCGTTTCAACATCTTTTTCAGCGTCTCGGACAACCCGCTCAACTACCGCGACTGGAGCCACGCGCATGATGTGCTTGGCTACACGCCAGAAGACAGTGCGGTACAGCACGGCTACTAGGAGTTACGCGATGGCAGAGACACAGAAAGCGGTCCTGGTCACAGGCATGAGCGGCATCATCGGCGGTGTCGCAGGGCGTGACCTTGCAAAGTCATACCGGGTCAGCGCCCTCAACCGCCGGCCGGTCGAAGGGTTCGAGACCGTCACGGCAGACATCACGGACCTCAACGCCATCAGACCTGCCTTCGAGGGCGTCGACACGGTCGTACACATGGCCGCCTACTTGGGCGGGGACGATCAGCAGCAGCTCGAAGTCAACGTCCGCGGCACGCACAACGTGTTCCAGGCGGCGCGCGAGTCCGGGGTCAGGAGAATCGTGTTCGGGAGCTCTGGCTCGACGATGCACGCGTACGAGACAGAAGAGCCGTTCCTGGCAATGACCGAAGCCCGCCTCGCAAACATCCCACACCCGCGCCCGCTCCTCACGCACCTCGACCCGCCGCGGCCGGACAGCCTGTACGGCGCGGTCAAGCTGTTTGGAGAGGCGCTCGGCCGCTCTTTCGCAGAGCAGCACGGCATCTCCGTCATCTGCGTCAGGCTCGGGCGTGTTCGCGCCGAAGACCGCCCGGCAAACGCACGAGAGGCAGCGGTCTACCTGAGCCACAGGGACGCTGCGCAGGTGGTGCGCAGGTGCGTCGAGGCGCCGGACAGCGTCAAGTTCGATATCGTGTTTGGCGTCTCGGACAACTTCACCCGGTTCCGCGATCTCGAACACGCACGTGAAGTCATCGGTTATGTGCCGGAGGACGGCATCAAGGAATGGCCGCTGCCGGAAGGCTGGAAAGCCGCCGGCTGAGCGCAGGCAGCCAGTGTCAGCGTTATTCCAATGCTGCCTCAGGAGGATAGAAGGTTTGCCGGACGGCACGGTCCTTGCAGGGCTGGCTGACGAGCAGTTCTGCTACCTGACAACAACGGGGCGCGTCTCCGGTCTGCCGAGGGAGATCGAGATCTGGTTCGCCGTCAACGGGCCAACTCTGTACATGCTTTCAGGGAACCGTGACCGGTCCGACTGGGTGCGCAACCTGCTCCACAGACCCGAAGTCACAGTGCGAATTTCGGGACACATACTCACAGGAACTGGGCGGACCGTGGATGAACAGAGCGATGAAGACTCGATGGCCCGTCGGCTACTCGTTGACAAGTACCAGCCGATACACGATGGTGATCTGTCCAATTGGGGACAGACAGCGCTGCCCGTAGCCATCGAATTTCAGGAGTAGCTCGCACTGAGCGGAGAACAAGATGCCATCAGAACAGGGAGCGCCGCCGCGCATTGAGCCGAAGTCGCTCGACGACTACCTGGAGATCCAGACCAAGGCGGTTTTTCAGAGCGGCATGTCGTGGAAGGTTGTCGAGGCGAAGTGGCCTGGCACCCGTGAGGCGATGGACAACTTCCAGGTAGGCGCTATCGCCTCTTACGGCCCGGAGAGACTGGCAGCCCTCGGCGACGACACGCGTGTCATCCGCAACAAGCGCAAGCTGGCTGCGATAACCGAAAACGCCCGCAAGATGATCGAGCTGGACGACGAGCACGACGGTTTCAAGAACTATCTCAGGTCGTTCGACAATTTCTACGACCTTATGGCGGACCTCCGCAAGCAGTTCAAGTTCATGGGGCCAGTCGGCATCTACTACTGGCTCTGGGTGGTAGGCGAAGACGTCCCGCCGCACGACGAGTTTTCGAGGCGCACGGCAAAGTAGACTTCGTGTCGCCACCTTCCGAACCGTGCCGCGTGCGTGAGTGTCCGCCGGCAAGTTCGACTACAGCACAGTTACTCTGGTAAATTCGCGTCATCCGCATTACCGGTCAAATGAGCGAGCGCTTGTTCGCCCTCAGGCTCGTCACCTCTCCGTGAGAACAAACATGGTCACAACACCCTCGCAATCTCCACGACGCGCCAACTCAGACGGTCTCACCTTCAAGGGCTTCGGAAAGTCTCACGAGAAGGTCGATGGACTTGAGAAGGTCACAGGCCGGGCGCTGTTCGGCGCAGATTTCACCATTCCCGGCTCACTGCACGGAGCAATCGTCCGCTCCCCACACGCCCACGCCCGCATCCTGAGCATCGACACATCGGCCGCAGAGCAGTTGCCTGGCGTCCGCGCCGTCTGCACCGCAGCCGACTTTCCGTCCGATATCAGCGGCGACCTCGACACAGGCGAGGTAGACATCGGCATCCAGTTCCTCGCCAACCTCATGATGGCCAGGCGCAAGGTGCTGTTCGAGGGCCATCCCATCGCGGCGGTCGCGGCTGACAACGCCCACATCGCGGCTGAAGCCGTTCGCCTCGTCAAGGTCAAATACGAGGTGCTGGACCCGGTGACCGACCCTATCGAGGCTATGGCCGCGGACGCGCCGATCCTGCACGAAGGGCTTGTGGCGCGCTCACTGAGCGGCACAGGAGACCGGACGAGCAACATCTCAGCGCACATAGAGGCAGGCCGCGGTGACGTCGAAAAGGGGTTCGCAGAGTCCGACGTGATCGTCGAGCGCACATTCAAGACCTCGATAGTCCACCAGGGCTACATCGAGCCTGAGGCCGAGACGGTCTTCTGGCAGAGCGACGGACACATGCAGGTCTGGGCCAACACGCAGGGCTCGTTCGCCGTTCGAGGCAACCTGTCCAAGCTGCTCAAGGTGGACATCGGCCGCATCACGGTCACTCCCCTCGAGGTCGGCGGCGCGTTCGGCGCTAAGACGCTGCCGCGCGTCACGCCGATAGCCGCGATCCTCTCCCGCAAGGCCGGCAGCCCGGTCAAGATCGTGCTCAACAGGGAAGAGGTCCTGAAAGCAACGGGTCCGGGCGCGGCAGCAGTCGTCACCATCAAGATGGGCGCAACGAAAGACGGCAAGCTGAAGGCGGCCCAGTCGCGCCTCGTGTACGGCGCGGGCGCCTTCCCAGGGGCGCCGATCATGCGCGGCGTGCAGACCGTGTTCGCCTGCTACCAGCCCGAGCACAGCCGCGTAGACGGCTATGACGTGGTCACAAACACCCCGCGCGTCGCCGCATACCGCGCCCCCGGGGCAACCGTCTCGTCCTTCTGCACAGAGCAGGTGATGGACGAGCTGGCCCGCAAGCTCAACATCGAGCCGATTGACTTCCGCATCATGAACGCCTCGAAGACCGGCGACTACACAGTCGACGACAACAAGTACACGCGCATCGGCATCGTGGAGATGCTTGAGGCGGCGAAGGCGCACCCGGCGTACACCCGCCCGATCAAGAAGTCGAAGAACGGCTGGCCCACCGGCCGCGGAATCGGCATCGGCTGGTGGCCGTGCGGCGTCGATCAGGCCAGCTCTCGCATACTGGTCCAGCCGGACGGGCGAGTCGTTGTCACAACAGGCTCCGTGGACCTCTCCGGCGTCAGGACCGGCCTCGCGCAGCTTGCCGCGGAGACGCTGGGCATCAGCCCGGATGATGTGTCTGTCCGCATCGCAGACACAGACAGCATCCCGTTCACCGGCTCCTCGGCAGGTTCGAAGGTCACCCGCACGCAGTCAGACGCCGTCTACAAGGCAGGCATGGCCGTGTTGGACATCATGCGCAACGGCCTGGCCTCTCGCCTCAACGTCGACCCTGAGTTCGTCGAGTACGAGGACGGCAGCTTCTTCCCGCGTGACAACCAGGACAATCGCCTCTCGTTCAAACAGGCGGCACAGATCGTCAGCGCACGGGCCGTGCCGATTGAGGCGACAGCCTCCAGCGACCCCAACCTGCGCCCGGCCAACGGCTACGCGCTCAACATCGCAGACGTCGAGATCGACCCCGACACAGGCAAGGTCCAAGTGCTCGACTTCACGCTGTTCCAGGATGTTGGCCGACTGGTCAACCCGATGCAGGTCGAGGGTCAGATGCACGGCGGCGCTGCACAGGGCATTGGCTGGGCGCTGAACGAGGAGTACGTCTACGACGACCGGGGACTGATGCGGAACTCCAGCCTGCTGGACTACCGGATGCCGACCGCGCTCGATCTGCCAATGATGGAGTGCGTCATCCTTGAGACGCCAGCAGATGATGGGCCGTTCGGCCTGCGCGGCGTCGGCGAGCCGCCGATCATCCCACCTGCCGCCGCACTCGCAAACGCGGTGTACGACGCGATCGGCGCCCGCATGACACAACTGCCAATGAGCCCGGAGCGGGTCTTCTGGGCAATGAAGGACTCCGCAAACGGCCAGTAACAGAACGGGCAAGCGAGCCGGGCCTCAGAACACGACAGATGCCACAACCAACCTTCATCGACGTCGCTGCCGGTGGGCTGCTTGAGTCTGGCGACGGCGACAACCTGAAGATCGCCCTGATCTATCGCCCGCGGCACAACGACTGGTCACTGCCGAAGGGCCACATCGACGCCGGTGAGACGATCGAGGAGGCGGCGCTCAGGGAGGTCGTCGAGGAGACAGGCTGCGCCGGTGAGATCATTGAGATCGCCCAGCCGACTTCATACCTCGTGAGAGGCCGCCCAAAGATCGTGGTCTTTTTCCGGATGAGGCTGGTAAAGCGCGGCGACCTTGAGCCAAACGACGAGGTCTCGGCAGTGCAGTGGATGACGCCGGTGGAGTCACTGGACCGCCTCACATACAAGACTGAGCGAAACCTCGTCGCAAAAACATACAGCCCCTGAGACGCCCGCCTGCGTGGCTCTCCAATCTCCTGTTCGGAAGCCAGATGAAGGCGCTCGCAGAACACATGCGGGAAGAGGGCGAGAACCTCAAGATCGTTCTCGAGCGCTCAAACCCGCCTTACCTCAACTAGGCAGCCCGCACTGATCGCGTCGAGGCGCGCTCTGCAACCCGCTTACGCGCCAGGCGCGTGCCGTAGATCAGCAGCGCAAACTGCGCCACTGCGAACACCGCGATGAACGCAGTCGCCTCGAAGAAGAAGCGCTGCGGGAACATGATGAGCAGGAAGTCCCTGTACGGGTCCAACAGCCACAGGTCGTTCGCAAAGCTCAGGAAATGGAACTGCTTGAACACAAAGTTGAAATCGATCAGGATGGCGACCACAAACACGCCAACAACGGTCCCCGACCCCAACGCCGACCACCGCAGAGTGGTCAGCAGCACGTCCCAGAACAGCCGTCTGAAGTAGATCAGCCCGGCCACGGCAATCAGCAGAGCTATCGCCCCGGAAACGCGCGCCGTGTTGAACACAGCCTGCATTAGCCCCTTCACATCAACCATGTGCAGGACCTCCCGCTCTTTGTAGAGCGAAACCTCCTCACCGCGGTAGATCACCCGCAGGTCAAGCAACTCTTCGTCATTCGTGAAGTAGTCCTTGATCTGGCCGGCGCCGCTGTTGAGCTCGGACACCGGCAACCCGGTCCGCTCGGGGATACCGTTGCGCCACCAGTTGTACGAGTACAGCCATTCACTCTTCGTCACATACTCGACATTCGCCAGGACAATGAACAGCGGCAGCGCAACGCCGAATACGGTGGCGAAGAACAGGACTGACCAGCCGCGCACGTCCACTGGCAAGGCAAGAGGCGGCACGAGCCGCGTTCTGAGAGATTGGATAGCCGAGTTCTGCATTGCTGGTTAGGATACTGTCTCGGCGTGAGGTCTGCGCCCCGTCCGGCCAATCCGGCCAAATCGGCCAATTCGGCCAATCAGCCAGCCGGGCCAGCCCGGCCGATCAGGCCGCCGTGCCAGCAAGGAGGCTCCGATTGCCCACGATCGAAATGTCTGAGTACGCCCGAAGTTCCGGCGACGCATTCGCGGAGCTGGTCGCTACTGTCGAACTGCTCAGGGACCCCGGCGGCTGTCCATGGGACGCCGATCAGACCCACGCCTCCCTGCGGCAGCACCTGCTTGAAGAGACATACGAACTCCTCGATGCGATCGATTCAGCGGACAGCGACGGCGTCGAGGAGGAGCTTGGCGACGTCCTGACGCAGATCGTGTTCCACTCAGACATCGCGCATCGTGAAAACCGCTTCGACGCGGCGTCTGCTGCCCGCAAAGTGCGAGAGAAGCTAGTCAGCCGCCACCCGCACGTCTTCGCAGACGCAGAGCGGCTGACCGACCCGGAAGAGGTTGTCGACCGCTGGGACAGGTTGAAGCGCGAAGAAAGCGGGAGAACCTCAACTGTTGCGGGCCTGCCGGCGGCCATGCCGGCGCTGGCGCTGGCCGGGTCCGTTCAGCGAAGGGCGGCCAAAGCTGGACTGAGGTGGCCTGCGGCATCGGACGAAGAGTCCGCCGAGCCGGTGTTCGAGCGGAGAGACGGCGAGTCAGACGAGCAGGTCGAGCGGCGGGCCGCGACGCTGTTGATGAAGATCGCCAGGGAGGTCCGCCAGGCGGGAGCGGACCCCGAGATTGCGCTGCGCGGCGCTGCGGTGGCTCTCCGGGACCGCGTGCTTCGAGCGGAAGACCTGGCACAGGGTGTGGCGCTGGCCGACCTCGAGCCCTCGACCCGGGACAGGTTGTGGAGCGAGGCCGCGTTAAAGTAGGCGGCGTTTGCGGCCAGTCCGGTCTGCTAGAGCTCTACGAATATCGAACCCGGGGTGCCAGCGCCTACGATGCCAATTGCGGCTGCGAACTCACAGCCCCGGCCGATTAGCGCACTCCGCAGCTTCTCAAGGCGCTCTTCTGGCACCGAGATAAGCAGTCCGCCTGATGTCTGCGCGTCGCACAGCAGCAGCCGGTCAAGCTCGCCGACGCCCTCTGCCCAGTCAACATGCTCTGCGAGCGACTCAAGGTTGCGGTGCGTGCCGCCCGGGGCAACCCCGCGCTTGAGCAACTCCACGGCGCCACGAAGGACCGGAACATCGCCGCGGCTCACCGAAGCCGATACGCCGCTTGCGGTGAGCATCGTCTTGAGGTGACCCAGCAGCCCGAACCCGGTGACATCGGTTGCGGCGTTGACGCCCACCTCGAGCATCGCCTCGGACGCTCCCCTGTTCAAAGCAGACATCGAAGCGACTGCGCCCGCCAGCACCGCCTCGTCTGCAATCCCGGCCTTTCCCGCCGTCGTTATGATCCCTGTTCCGATCGCCTTCGTCAGCACCAGCACGTCGCCCGGCCTGGCGCCACTGTTGGTAACCTCTTCGCCGGGCCGTATGAGACCGGTCACCGCAAGCCCGTACTTCGGCTCCGGGTCATCGACGGTGTGGCCGCCAACTATCGAGACCTCGGCCTCAGACGCCTTTGACTGGCCGCCCTCCAGCACTCTGGCCAGCACGGACGGCGGGAGACTGCGGGGGAACGCTGCGATGTTGAGCGCCGTTACGGGCCGGCCGCCTTTGGCGTACACGTCCGAGAGAGCGTTGGCGACCGCGATCTGCCCGTACTGGAACGGGTCGTCGACGATGGGAGGGAAGAAATCGACCGTTAAAACGAGCGCGATCTCATCCGAGATCCGGTAGATGGCGGCATCGTCACCGGACTCGAAGCCCAGCAGGACGTTCGGGTCCCTGTAGGTTGCGGGCGGCAGCTGGCTCAGCACACTGGCCAGTTCGCTCTGTGAGAGCTTACCCGCTCAACCGGCGCATGCTGCCAGCTCAGTGAGCCGGCCGCTGAACTCTGTCTGAGTCACGCGTCTTACCTCTTTAACGAACTCTGGTGAACCTGCTGCCGCGACATCGACCATGCCCGGCGTCAGATGCAACGCAGTATATCGGCGGAGCTATCTGCGAGTGCCCTTGGAAATCTCGCTCCGGCGTGTCCGCCTCACACCACATCGCACGCCGCACTTCGCCCTACGCTGGCCAAGTACTAATAGAATGTGATCCGAACCGGAATCCGGCACAGGCCCACACCGGCAGCGTGCCCGTCAACTCAACCGACCCACCGATGCCACAGCTAACCGAAACAGACCGTGAACTCTTCCCTGTCACCGCAGGGCTCGACTCCGGCGAAAACATCACCATAGGCGGCTGCTCCATCCCGGACCTCGTCGCCGAGTTCGGGTCGCCGCTGTACATCTATGACGAAGACACCGTTCGCCACATGTGCAGGCAGTTCGCAGGCGGCTTCAAACAGGCCTACGAACGCTCACACGTCGAATACTCCTCCAAGGCGTTCGCCAACCCCGCGCTGGCAAGGATCATCGCCGAAGAGGGTCTCCACATGGACATCGTCACAGGCGGCGAACTGGTCTTCGCGAAGGCGGCGAACTTCCCTCCAGACCGGCTCAACTTCCACGGCAACAACAAGGGCCGTGAGGAGCTCGCCGAGGCGATCGACTATCGAATCGGCCGCGTCACAATCGACTCGTTCTACGAGATCGGTCTGCTGAATGAGGTCGCTTCTGAGCGCGGCGTCCGCCAGAAGGTCCTGCTCAGGGTGTCTCCGAGCGTCGACCCGCACACCCACATGCTGACGACGACAGGCGTGCTCGACTCCAAGTTCGGGTTCTCAATCGAGACGGGCGCCGCCGCGGAGGCGGTTGAGCGGGCGATGGCGGCGCAGAACCTTGAAGTTGTCGGCCTGCACTTCCACCTCGGCTCACCGATCTTCGAGCTCGAGCCGTACTCGCAGGCTATCGACTATGTGCTCAACTTCGCAGCCCAGATGCGTGACGCGCACGGTCTCAGGCTCGCCGAGTTCAACCCCGGCGGCGGGTTCGCTGTCGGGTACATCGGCGAGCGGCTTCCACCGCCAATATCTGCCTATGCCTCCGAGATATCAGAGGCCGTGCGCTCTGGCTGTGATCGATACGGGCTGGACGAGCCGCTGCTCACGGTCGAGCCTGGCCGCGCAATCGTCGCCCGCGCAGGCGTTGCGGTATACACGGTCGGAGGCATCAAGCGCATCCCGGAAGTGCGTGTCTACGTCAGCGTCGACGGCGGAATGGGCGACAACATCCGGCCCGCTCTCTACTCATCCAGGTACACCGTCCGCCGGGTGCGTGAACCTTACGCCACCCCGCAGGAAAAGGTCACAGTGGTCGGCAAATACTGCGAGTCAGGCGACTTTATTGCGAAGGACGTCGACCTGCCGCCGCTTGAGCCGGGCGACCTCCTCTGCACGCCGGCGTCCGGCGCATACGCCGTGCCAATGGCCAGTAACTACAACATGACCACGCGTCCGGCAATAGTGATGGTCAAAGACGGCGACGCGCGCCTGATCCGCCGACGCGAGACATACGCCGATCTCCTGGCGACAAGCCTTGTTTGAGACATCGCAACAGATTCCGCCTGCCACAGGGTGGCAGACCTTCGGCCACGACGCGGCCGTCCGCATGCTGGACGCGGCCAACATGGCAGGCATGCTGTCGCACGCCTACCTGATCACCGGACCCGACCGTGTGGGCCGTCGCACGCTCGCCATCGACCTCGCATGCCTCGTGAACTGCGAGCCACAGCCGGACCTGTTCGGTGAGCTCCCGCGCCTCGACCTGGCGTCGTGCCCTGCGGCTCAGCGCATCCGCAAAGGCCTGCACGCGGATATCAGAGTCATCGACGCGGCAACGCCGCTCAAGGGTGACAAGGCGGCCGGCGACGCAGAAGACGGTGAAGCATCAAGCGGCACTTCCCGCAAACTGATCTCCATCAACCATATCCACGACCTGCAACGCGACGCCTCGCTGAAGCCGTTCGAGGGAAAGGCCCGCGTCTTTATCATTGACGGCGCGGAAACCATGTCCGCTGAGGCGGCAAACGCCCTTCTCAAGACCCTGGAAGAGCCGTCCGGCGATGTCTACATCGTCCTCGTGGCCACCACCGCGGAGGCGCTCCCTGAGACCGTCGTCTCCCGGTGTCAGCGGATCAGTCTGCGGCCGGTCACTCCACAGACGATCGCAGACCAACTCGTAAGCCGCCTCTCCGTTGAGCCAGAGACAGCGCTGCGTCTTGCGAAGATCTCCGGCGGCAGACCGGGATGGGCGATAGCCGCGGTCCGGGACCCGGCCGTGCTGGAGCTCTACTCACAGGCCGCGCAGCGCATCCTGAACGCAATTGCGGGCGATCTTGAGGAGCGGTTTGTCTACGCCAGGGAACTCTCCGGCAGGTTCTGGCGAGACCGCGACGCCGTGCTCAGCGAGCTGTACAGATGGCTGGAGTGGTGGCGAGACACGGCCGTCGCTAAGGCGGGCCTCAGGGACAACGTAATCAACTCCGGTTGGCTGGCGGCGTTCGACGAGATTGGCAGACAGCTCAGCGAGGGCGCTATCTCGCAGGCTGCCAGCTCGGTTTCAAGCACCATCGCGGCGCTGGAGGCAAACGCCATTCCCAGGCTCGCACTTGAGGTGATGATGCTGGACCTTCCGCCTGTGACTCTGAGCGAACGGTCTATGGCGTCATCGGGGGCCTGACCAGGGGCTTAATCAGGCGCAGGGACAGGCGGGACTTAGTCTCCGGCCACAGCTACCGCCACGGAGCCGAAGTCCGGCTCGAAGTCACTGAACTGCGAAGGCTGGACCCACGGTAAGAACGGACGCCACTCATCAAGCACTCGCCCCGGGTGAAACATCGCATACGGATTCGGGCGCGGCTCACGCGGCGCGCTGAAGAGCGCCATGCCGGCCTCTCTCGGAGTGCGGCCGGCCTTTCCGTGATTGCACGGCTTGCAGGCGCTTACAACGTTGTCCCAGGTGTGCTGCCCGCCACGAGAGCGGGGAATCACATGGTCGAGAGTGAGGTCACGGGCCTTTGCGCCGCAGTACTGGCAGCGGTAACCGTCTCTTACGAAGACCTCGCGGCGAGACAGCTTCCTGCGGTGGAGCGGCCGCTTGACCATGTAGAACAGCCGGATGATGACCGGCTTTTCGATGAGGTCGGCGGCGCTGTGCAGGTACTCGCCGGACTCGCCAACGGGCTCAGCCTTGCCTTTTCCTAGCAGCGCGACCGCCCTCCGCACGTTGCATATGTTGAGCGGCTGATAGTTCTGGTTCAGGACCAGCACAGGTGCACGAGTGATCAACACGCTATATCGCCTCGCTATGAGTACGTTACGCGCCGTCTGAGCCTACATCTCCATCGTTATATCACGACTCAAACGGCGCTGGATTGCATACTCATACTACGATTCTGGAGTGCTGTCGCGCTTTCTTCCAGGTTTCTCTTGCTCTCCAGGATGTCAATTGCGGTGTTGAACTCCTCGGGATACATGCCAAGCGCACTGCCCGGCAGCACGTTCCGCACGTCAATCAGCACCGGCACCATCTCGGACTCCCGGAGCCAGCGATCGACGTTCTCGCGGCCGGAGTCGACCAGGTACTTCTCAGCGGACTCACGCAGCTGTTCCACGATCGCCTCGGGGCTAAGCCCGCCAGACGACCCTCCGTCGCCTGCCGCGTCCTTGTCTATGACATACGTGTACCGGGCGGCGACAGCCATGAGCCCCCCGGACAACAGGACTCCGGCCAGCAGCCCGACCAGCACGCCGCCGGCCTTGTCTGCCCATCCAACCTTCATCTTCGTGAGGCTGGACTTGATGATCCTGGAAACGATGCGGCCGGCGATGAAAACGCCGACAAAGATGACAACATATCCGACGGCGGTTGCAAACGCCTCGTTGCCTGCATCCTCCCAGATGAGGTTCAGGATGCGGCCGGCGAACTGCCCGCTTAGTAGTAGAGCGACGTAAATGGAGGCGACGAGGAGAACTGCGTCGATCAGTCCCTTGCGGTAACCCCAGAATGCGCCAATTGCGAAGAGGGCTATCAGTACCCAGTCAAAGAAGTTCACGGCTGTTGACGCACCCTTTCGGTCCTTGCCTTTTACCGCCCAATCACGCCGTGTGTTGGAACCCGGCGCGCTCATAGCGCATGGCAGAGTCTAGCACCGGCCGCATTACTGAACCGTTAACTTGCCAGGAGACTATACAGTCGCTAAAACTCTGAATGTCTGCGGGCGACCGGTCCGGTGGTCGGATAAACTCACTGTGCCGTATGCAGGCTGAATGAGAAAGATATTCCGGAGCACGAATTGAGCAACCATGGAGCGACGGCGATAGCGATTGACGGCCCAGCGGCGGCCGGTAAGACCGTCGTCGGGACCAGGCTGGCGAAGAAAATGGGCTACCGCTTCCTGGATACAGGGATGATGTACAGGGCCGCGACAGTGGCGGCGCTGGACGCAGGGGCAGACTTCAATGACCTTGACCAGCTGACCGAAGCCGCAGAACAGATCGACATCGAGGCACGCGCCGGCTCCGAGGGTGAGACCCTGATCCTCGTCAACGGAACTGACATCACCTCTCGCCTGCGCGGGCATGACGTGGACAGCAAAGTGTCCGTCATCTCAGCAATCCCGCGCATCCGGGAGATCATGGTGGAGGCGCAACGTAAGCTGGCGGCAGGCGGCGGCATCGTCATGGTCGGCAGGGACATCGGCACCGTCGTGCTGCAAGACGCCGCTCCCAAGATCTACCTGACCGCCACGCTGGAGACCCGCGCCGGGCGCAGGTTCACTGAGATGAAAGACAGGCCGGGCCAGCCGCCACTTGACGAGGTGCTTGAGACCATGCGGTGGCGTGACGACATCGACTCATCGCGGGAAGCCTCGCCTTTGCGGCCCGCAGAAGACGCCGTCATTGTCGAGACAGACAACCTGTCCATAGATGACGTTGTCTGCCGGATTTCGGAGATTGCCAGGAGCGTCAAACGGTGAAGAGTGGGGTGTTCACAATATGCAACACCGCGTTCAAGCTCACGCTCAGGCTTTTCGCAGACCAGGTGATCGAAGGGCGGGAGAACATTCCTGAACATGGGCCGCTCATCTTCGTCGCGAACCATGTCTCCAACCTCGACCCGCCCATAGTCGCAGCTCTCACGGGCAGACATCCGGGATTCCTCGCCAAGAGCGAGTTGTTCAAGTCCCGCCCGTTCATTATGTTCCTGAACGCATACGGCGCACACCCGCTCAAGCGTGGCTCACACGATATCGGCGCCCTGAGATGGGGAGCGAGACGGCTGAAGCAGCCGGACGGCACGCTGGTCCTCTTCCCTGAGGGGACCCGCGATAAAAATGGGGAAGGCATGCGGAAAGGCCTCCCCGGAGTCAGCCACATGGCGCTGATGACGGGTGCGCCGATCATTCCTGTGGGCATTACCGGCGCTGAGCCGCTGCAGAGCTTCATCAAGGTCCTCATGCCGAAGGCAAGGCTGAGAATCAAGATCGGAAAGCCGGTTCTTGTGACGAGGGAAGGTCCGGGCCGGCCGGCCAGAGAGCAGGTTGATGCTGTGACAACCGAAATCATGCTGCGTGTAGCCCACCTACTTCCAGAGTCCTACCGCGGTTACTATCGAGAGCTGATGGACATCCCGTTCGTATACACGAAAGAGCTGGAGGCAGCGGAGATCTCTGCGGCTCCGGCCCATGCCACGTAAGGGACCTGCTCTTGTGCGGAATATTCGGATACACCGGCCATAACCCGGCAGCGCCGCTGCTGATCGGCGGTCTCAAACTGCTCGAGTACCGCGGCTACGACAGCGCAGGCATAGCGGTGCTGAACGGCTCAAAAGAGATCTCAATAACCCGGCGGGCAGGCGGCACAGACAGCGTCGCAAGACTTGCGGCGGCCATCGACGAACTGACACCCGCAGGCAAGGTCGGAATAGCGCACACGCGCTGGGCCACTCACGGTGAGGTCGCAGAGCGAAACGCCCACCCGCACCGTGGACACAGCGGCAGTGTTGCGATTGTCCACAACGGCATCGTCGAAAACTATCTCCATCTCAAGGCGGAGCTCAAAGAAGCCGGCTACAAGTTCCTCTCAGACACAGACTCCGAAGTGATCGCACACCTTGTCGCACGCGAGATCGACCGCGGCGCCAACCTCGCAGCCGCAGTCGGCAACGCCATGAGGCAGGTTGAGGGCGCAGCGGCGGTCGTAGCCACTTCCGTCGCAGAGCCGGACAAGATCGTCGCAGCGCGGCTTGGCAACGCGGGTGGGATCGTCATCGGCGCGGCAGACGGCGCATATATGGTCGCCTCGGACATCATCGCCCTGCTGCCACACACCAACACGGTCTGCTACCTGGAGAGCGGTCAGGTCGCCAGCATCACGCCGGACCGCTGCGAGATAACGCAGCTCGACGGCAAGGCCGTAAAGACCGTGTTCGTCACAAGCACTCGCAGCGCAGACATGGCGGCCCGCGGGCGCTTCCCGCACTTCATGGCAAAGGAGATAGCGGAACAGCCTGAGAGCGTCACCGCAGCCATGCGGCAGCGAGTCGACCTCGCAACCGGACGGATTGCGCTTCCCGAGTTCAACCTGACTCCTGAACAGGCCCTTGCCATTAACCGCGCCGTGTTCATCGGCATGGGGACCTCCCTGCATGCTGCGATGAACGGCGCATCTGCGCTTGAAGCCCTGGCCAGGATCCCGGCATACGCCGAGAACGCATCTGAATTCCGGTACCGCAACCCCGTCCTGGACAGCCACACGCTGGTGGTGTCTGTCACGCAGTCCGGGGAGACAGCAGACACGCTCGCCGCCATGGAGCTGGCAAGAGATAGCGGCTGCCTCCTTGTGACGGCCGTTGAGGCGGAAGGCACGCAGGCAACCCGCCTTGCCAACGTGACGCTGCCGGTCCGTTGCGGCCAGGAGATCGGCGTCGCGGCAACAAAGACCATGACCGCCACAATGGTCACGCTCTCGCTGATGGCTGCAAGGCTGGCGTCGCTGCGAGGAAACCTGTCTGAGCAGGCGGAGGCCAAACTGGCAAAAGCCCTTTCGTCACTGCCGGCGCTGACCGGCATCGCGCTCGAGCGTGTCGAGCCGATCAAGAAGCTGGCAGATGACCTGACCGCATACAGCCACCTGCTGTACCTGGGCCGCGGCGCACAGTTCCCTGTGGCAATGGAGGGCGCGCTCAAGATGAAGGAGATCGCCTACATCCACGCAGAAGGCTACGCGGCAGGCGAGATGAAGCACGGCGTCAACGCGCTCATCAGCAAAGATATGCCGACTATCGCTATTGCGCCTCGAGACGCCATGTTCGACAAGATGGTCAGCAACGTGAACGAGGTGAAGAGCCGCGGCGGCAGGGTGATCGCGGTGACCACGGACGGCGACGATGTTATGAAGTCGCTTGCCGACGACGTGCTCTACGTCCCCCTGGCGCATACGCTGTTCCAGCCGCTCCTCAACATCATCCCGCTGCAGATGCTCGCGTATCACACGTCGGTCGCCCTGGGAATGAACCCGGATAAGCCACGGAACCTGGCGAAGACCGTAACGGTCGAGTAGCGGTTTCGCCCCTGATTGGGCGCCAGATCAGGCGCACGACCGGGCCCCTGATTCGGCGCCAGGCCGGAAGTTGAGCCCGGACCTGCGGCGGGCTCTTTCGCTGGCGTCTGCGCACGCCCCGAAACCGTTGTCGCGACAGTTACCTCTCCCGACGTAACAGGCGCACACTTACGCCATTATGGCCACGACCTCTGCCGCCAGGACTCCCGCCGCCTCGCCCAGGTCACTCCGGGAGCGCATACGTGAGTCTTCGGGCGCTTTTAGCGAGCCGAAGTACAGGCGTTACTGGCTCGGCTCAATCGCGTCCGTCGGCGCAATCCAGGTCGCCATGCTCGGCATGGGCTGGCTGATCGCCAACGACCTGGGCGAGTCTGCCGCCACGCTCGGCTACCTTGGCGGCGCCATCGCCATCCCGACCATCCTTGTAAACCTGTTCGGCGGAGTACTCGCAGACCGTCTCGACCGCAGGGTGATCATGATGGTGATCTCCGGCGCGACCGCGTCGTTAATGACACTTCTCGCCGTGCTGGTCGTGACAGGCGTCGTAGAGGTCTGGCACGTGATAGCGATAGCAGCGGTGCAGGGCTTCTTCCAGGGGTTCGACGGCCCTGTCCGCTCATCTTTCTTTCCGCTGTTGATCGAGCGCAAACACATGATGAGCGCGGTCGCACTCAACTCCGTCATGTGGCAGTTCAGCCGGATCCTTACACCGCTTGTCGCCGGGTTTGCCATCGAATTCCTGGGCACGGAGTCAGTCTTCTTCGCCGGCGCGGTGGGCTGGATCACCATGATGGCCGTCATCTTCACCCTGCGCGTCCCGCACACGAAGCCTGAGACACGCCGCAACGTGTTGCAGGAGCTTGGCGAAGGCGTCGGGTTCATCGCTCGAAACAGGCTCTTCGCCGTGATAGTCCCGCTCACCTTCGCCAACATGTTCTTCGGCATGCAGTATCTGCAACTGATGCCGATATTCGCTCTGCGCCACGATGTCGGCGCAAGCGGCATGAGCGTGATCTTCACCTTCCTGGGACTTGGCGCCATCACCGGGACGTTGATAATCAGCAGGCGGCAACGCAGCAAGCATGTGGGTAAGACAATGCTCGGCGGCACATTCCTGTTCAGCCTCCTCGTGTCCGGGTTCGCCTTCGCGCCGACCTATCCCGCCGCGCTGGGCATGATCTTCCTTGTTGGCATCACCAACTCCATCTTCCTGATCAGCTCCATGACCTCTCTCCAGCTACGCGTGCCGCCGCACCTGCGCGGCCGGGTGATGGGCATATACACCATCACGTTCAGCCTCATCCCGGCTGGAGGCCTCATGGGCGGAGTTATTGCCGAGGCGCTGGACGAACGGTGGGCCGTGACCATCTCCGCGGCGGTTCTCAGCCTCATCGTCATCGGCGTCTTTGCGACCCAGCGGGAGGTGAGAAACCTTAGCGGGTTTGAGCTTGAGCGAGACGTGCCTGCGGGCCCCGCCGCCGCGAAAGACGAAAAGCCCTGAGCGTGGAAGTCATCGAAGACGCCTCGGTGACGGTCAGACGCTCGGCACCCGCTCGCCCGGCCTCGACCCGTGCATTCTCGTACCGTGACTACCGCATCTACTGGTTTGGCTCGTATGCGGCGTTCCTCGGCCAGCGCCTGAACGTCGTCGCCCTGTCTATTCTCGTGTTCGACATGACAGGCTCGACGCTCAAGCTCGGACTTGTCGCAGCGGCGAACGCCGTTCCCACGATCATCTTCAATCTGTTCGGCGGCGTCCTGGCGGACCGCATGGATACGCGCCGCCTGCTGAGATACACGGCACTCGCAACAACCGGCATGCTAACAACGTTGGCAGTGCTGATCGCCACAGGGACCGTTGTGCTATGGCACGTTTTCGTGCTCGCCACGCTCTCTGGAATAGTCATCGGCTTCGACAACCCGACACGGCAGGCGTACTTCCCGCGTCTCGTCCCGCCGCGAGCCACGAAGAGCGCCGTCAATCTGAACGGAGCGATGATGGCGTCGGCTTCAGTCGTGATGCCAACTATCGGAGGGCTGCTAATCGCCGGGTTTGGCACCGCAACGGGGTTTTTCGTGGCGGCGGGCGGATACGCCGCGATGACCGCATCGACCTGGCTCCTGCCAGCGCGCCGGCCGGTGCTTGACCAGGCCCACAACGTGTTCGCAGACTTCCGGGCTGGCGTCTCTTTCATCGTGCGCACTCGATTGTTCTCCGTAATCATCGGCCTCAACTTCGCAAGCATGTTCTTCGTCTTCGGCTACATCCAGATCCTTCCGGCGTTCGTGAAAGAGTTCGGCGGCGGCGACCCGCAGGTCGGCTTCCTGTTCTCTGCCGCGGGAATCGGCGCGCTCAGCGGCATCGTTGTCGCAGGCCGGATCAGGCCAGGCCGCTGGCTCGGCTGGACCATCCTCGGAGCAGCGCTCATCTTCTCATCGCTGGTCTTCGTCGCAGCGCATGCGCCTGACTACCGCGTCGTGCTGCCGCTCGTCGCTATCGGCCACTTCGGCAACGGCATGTTCATGATCACCTCGATGACCGCGCTCCAGTTGCGCGTGCCGGACGAGCTCCGAGGCCGCGTGATGGGCATCTACGCCGTCAACCAGAGCCTTGCGATTCTCGGCGGCCTCTGGGCCGGTACTATGGGAGACCTGCTCACTGTGCGCTGGGGAGTTGCGCTGGGACCGATCGTTGTGGTTTCGTTGATTGTCCTGGTTGCGCTGACCCAGCGGCAGGTGACCGGGCTCCGTGACGACGTGGAAGAGCGGACGACCGGAAAGCGGTTCGTTGATTGACCGGACGGCAAACGCCACAGGCCCGATGCAACGAGCTGAGCCGGCCGGGCCGCACAGCTGCAGAAGTATCTTTACCTCTGACATGACCAACAAGGACAACTGCTCCTGCTGCACGCCGGAGCGCTCATCTGGCTCAGGCGGTCTGCCGGCCACTGCGCCTCCGGCTCTCGCAGCTTCTAGCGGCAGGGTTTCCGGCGTCGCGGCCATCAAAGCAGAACTGCGGTCTGACCTGGTCCACCTCGAAGGCGGCGCTTTCGCCATGGGCACGGACAACCGGCGCTTCCCTGGCGACGGCGAGGGGCCAATACGAGAGGTGACGGTCTCGCCCTTCGCAATCGCCGCTCGCGAGGTCACCAATCGGCAGTTCGCATCGTTCGCAGCAGACTCCGGCTACACGACTGAGGCTGAACGCTTCGGCTGGTCGTTTGTCTTCCACAACTTCGTGTCTGAGGAGACCGGGAAGAGCATCACGTCTGCCGTGCATAGCGCACGATGGTGGTGGCAGGTCAACGGCGCTGACTGGGGTCATCCTCACGGGCCTGACTCGAGCTGGCGCGATATTCCAGACAACCCCGCAGTCCACGTCTCCTGGAACGACGCTTCAGCGTTCGCCGCATGGGCCGGAACGCGCCTGCCGACGGAGGCGGAGTGGGAGTTTGCGGCTCGTGGCGGGCTGGACGGTGCGACATTCGCGTGGGGCGATGAGCTCACGCCTGACGGCAAGCACATGTGCAACATCTGGCAGGGAGACTTCCCGGACTCGAACACGAAAGAGGACGGCTTCCACGGCACATCGCCAGTTGGCTCCTTCCCGCCGAACGGCTACGGCCTGTTCGACTCCGCAGGCAACATATGGGAGTGGTGCTCGGACTGGTGGTCTGCCACATATCATCAGAACGAGCGGCGCCTGACGAGAGTCGACCCGGCTGGCCCGAGACAGGGACAGGCCAAGGTGACGAAGGGCGGCTCATACCTGTGCCACGACTCCTACTGCAACCGCTATAGAGTCGGCGCACGTACCTCATCGACCCCTGACTCATCGACCGGCAACATGGGGTTCCGGCTTGCGATAGACCTGTAGCCACCGGCTGGCTCAAGCGTCGCGGGAGGCAGCGTCAGCGCAGAGTAGACTGGCGGCGCGCCAAGACACCGACATGGAGACCTGAATGCCTGACAGCAAGGACCGCCGCTCAATGGAACGCCTCGCACGGCTCTACTGCGAGTTGTGGTCGAGCGGTGACGTCAACATCGTCAGCCAGATCTTCCCGGCCAGCGCTCGCCACGTCGCCGGCATCGGACAGCCCTAGGGCGAGTTCATCACCGATATTCGCAAGGACTTTCCTGACCTCGCCAGACCGCTCGAAGGGACCTATATAGACGGCGATGTGATGGTGGTCCGCTCCCGCATGCAGGGCACCCACACCGGCGGTCCCGGCTTCTTCAAGTTCCCTCCAACCGGGGTCCGCATGGACATTCCGGCGGCGACCGCATTCAGAGCGTCGGACGGCCTGCTCGTCGAGGAGCTGTGGTCCGAGTACAACCTGCAGTCGGTGGAGCGCCAGATAGCGTCCGCCGTCGTCACCGACTACCTTGAGAAGGGTTGGGGCGCAGGTCAGCTCCAAACGCTCAAGACCCACGTCGCAAGCGGGCACGTGCTGCACCTCAACGGACGGTCGAACGCGGTCGAAGGGCGTCGCCGGCTCGGGGTATATATATCGGAAACTAGAACTCGCTGGGACGAAGGCGTCTTCCGCGTCGACGAGGCCATTGCGGGCGGGGAGTGGGGCGAGCGGGTGGCGTACAGGTGGTCAGCCGGAGAGGCCAGCGAGGCCAGTGCATGGTCGCCGGCCGTCAGCGGATTCGGCTTTGCACGGCTGCAGAACGGCGTGATCGCGGAGGAGTGGCTCCAGATGACCTGAAACCACTCTGGAACTCGATCTGTATATACATACACCTCAGCCAGCCCCTGCCCCCGAGTCCGGGAAGGCGCAGAATAGCCCGCACCCGGCAACCGCCCCGGGGCCAGCCGCCGCACCAAGATCACAAAATGAAGAAACCCCATATTTTTGCCGGCAACCCGCTTGACCGAGGCGACGTGCAACGCCGCGACGACGTCCAACTCGCAGCCCTCTTCGCCAGTCCCGAGACTCGCGTGCTGCCGATGTGGCAACTTAACGTGCTGGTGCAGTCCAACCCTCACACCGCTCTCGGCTGGATCGGCGCGGCAGACGTCAAGCGGCTGGACATAGACGTGAAGCCCATATTCCTGGGCTTCATGGACCGCAAGGCCCACTTCGCGCTCGACATCTCCGAGGTCCACGACCCTGTCCATGAGCTGAACCTGCCGGAGAGCTGGCGGTTTGAAGAGGCGCGCTCAGCGGCGGCAGAGCTGCCCGGCCCTGAGACCGGCATCCTTGCCCAGAGCAGGGCGCAACTTGACTGGCATGCCCGCCACGCATTCTGCAGCGTCTGCGGCCAGCGGACTGAGTCTGCCAAGGGCGGCCACGTCCGCAAGTGCCCGTCCTGCGGGGCTGAGCACTTCCCTCGCACAGACCCGGTCGTGATCATGGTCACTCACCATGGAGACCGCTGCGTCCTCGGCCAGAGCCGCGGCAGGCTGTCACGGTCCGGGATGTTCTCCGCCCTCGCCGGGTTCGTCGACCAGGGCGAGTCGATAGAGGAGGCGGTCCGCAGGGAGGTGCGTGAGGAGGCGGGAATCGAGGTCGGAGAGGTGACCTATCACTCGTCCCAGCCCTGGCCGTTCCCTTCGTCATTGATGATCGGCTGTCACGCCAGGGCGCTCTCGGCCGTTATCAACCGGGACGAGGAAGAGATGTCTGACGTGCGCTGGTTCACCCGCGATGAGGTGCTACGCGCGCTGAAGGATGAGAACCCCGATCTCAAGGTGCCGGGGCCGATAGCCATCGCGCACCACATCATTAAGGCGTGGGCCGAGGGCGACGTGGCCGGCGGCTAGCAGCTCTGACGGGGTGCCAACCGGCCCGCTCGCGGCCCCCCACGCCGCTGATATGTATGGCGGAATTGAACTGGGATTAACGCCTGTACATATGTGTGTATATATGAGTGCGCACCCTGCGCGGCGGTCCCAGCCAGCCTCCAGTCAAATGACCTCCCCGGGTAACGATCTCTTAACGCGACCGCACCCATAATCGGTGCTGGCGGACCCGTTTCCGGCCCGTCTCTGGCCCATTTCTGAGTGGAGGAACCCGGTGGTTGTGCTTCGGTCTCGCCTCTTAATGCCGGTCATCATGGTAGCCATGACGACCCTCGCGGTGCTCGCCAGCGTCTCCTGACTCCGCGGGCATTTTCCTGGCCTCCGGGGGTAAAACCGCGCTCCGGCGGCCTCAAGCCTCGGCGAGACTAATAAACACTCTTCGTCATCCGGTCGCAATCGCAAAGCACACCGTCCGAGCTTTTCGGTACCGGCCAATTGTGTGATTCTGGTTGCATGAGGATGCTCTTCAAGCTTTATCTGCTCGGACAGTTGATCTCCCTGCCCTTCGCGGTCGGAGCGCTCGGTAACTTCATGGGCTCCTCGAACTCCCCGTCGTCAGTTCCGGAGACACCGGTCGAGATCTTCGAGGCGCAGGCCATCCTTGCCGCCAACAGCCGTGATCTATGCGACGCGCTCCACAGACCCGTGCACAACTCCGTCCAGGACGATATCCAGCAGCTCAAGTTCATTACGGCTGAGCTCTACGGCGAAGAGGTGGTCGAGGACTGCTTCGCCGAAGAACAGGCCCGCTAGCCTGCGCCTCGCCGGTGGCTGGCAATCGCACCCGGACCGCCATTGGCACCGCCTGATCGCCTGATCCCCTGAACCGTAAGCCACTGACCTCCGTTCGCGCCCGCCCTGGATAGCGCAGGGTGAGCAGACGGCTGTGCACGGTCACAGGCGCTGAGATCTCCTGGCCCCTGCGGGACTGCGCAGACGCAGTGCTCGATGGGGCCAGACGGCGCAAGTCCGGCTCCAGACCGGGGCCAAATATCTGCGAAGCGGTGATGTGCGGCGGTCTCACTCCACTACATGTACAGAGCGCCAGTCAGTGCCGTATCCCGATGAGCTTGCGGCGAACTATCTGCGAATGCCAGTTCAGGCTGGCAGCTTCACGCACTATGTATTTACATATGTATGTATAGCTGTATGTGCCTGAAAATCCCTCAAATCACCGTCACGCCGCCATCGGTCACGGACTCGCCACCTGCGGCGTAGGACGCAGCGTCTGATCACGGGAAAACGACCGGCGGCGCAATGTCCCCGGGAGTGCCGGGACGCCCCACCGGGACCTTTGCTCTGAGCATCTGCTCTCGCCCCGGCATCTCAGGCCCCACTGGCGCCGCTGGCAACTCCTGAATAGAGCACTGTCCGGCGCTGCTATCATCGCCGCACCCCAGGCTCAAGAGCCACAGCGCAAGAGAAGACCGTTGGAAGACCCCGGATCACCGTCAGACATACTTCGTCGCCTGAGACCGGCAGTCCCACTCAGCGAAGCCGACGCTGAACAGCTGCACAACCTGCTTGCCGGAGTGCGCGCCGCCGCAGACCGCATGGCATCGCTGGCGCCGGTGTTCCCCGCCGAGTTGGACGCTGGCCGGCTGTCGCAGACCGTCGACGGCGAAGACAGCTCCTGAACTGAAGGAACCCGCCCAACTCGCCCTCCCGCACTCACCGTTCCACCGCCAACCCCATGACCGACAGCACCCAACAGAACTCTCAGCCGGAAGAGCCGCTCCATTACCTGCCGCTCGCCGAACAGGCGCGACGCATCCGTAACCGCGAGCTTTCGGCGGTCGCGCTGGTGAGGGCATACCTCGGCAGGATTCGCGCCCACAACCCTCAACTGAACAGTTTCATCACCGTCGACGAAGATGGAGCGCTTGAACAGGCGAGACTGGTCGATGAGGCGGTCAGCCGCGGCGATGAGACCGGTCCGCTGGCCGGCATTCCCATCGCGGCAAAAGACTCGATTCCGACGAAGGGTCTCCGCACCACAGATAACAGCAACCTGCTCGCCAACTGGGTCCCCGGTCACGACGCCGCCGCCGTCACCCGGCTAAAGGCGGCCGGAGCGATCATCATCGGCAAGGCAAACCTGAACGAATTCGGCTGGTCGAGGCCGTCCGAGGCCGACCTCGCTCCGCCGCCATGGAATCCGTGGAACCCGCGCTTCGCCTCGGTCGGCTCGAGTTCAGGCTCAGGGGTCGCAGCCAGTGGCGGCCTCGCTTCGGCCGCTATCGGCACAGATGGCGGCGGCTCCATCCGGCTGCCCGGAGGCGCGCACGGCCTGATCGGGTTCAAGCCAACCCACGGCCTTGTCAGCCGCCTCGGGATGGACCACAACTCGCACAGCGAGATCTCGCCACTCACCCGCACAGTCGAAGACGCGGCGCTAATGCTGGACGCGCTTGGAGGGTTCGTGCCGGAAGACGACATGAGCTGGCCAGGAAGGCCGGTTGGCTACACGGCGAAGCTCAATGACGCGGACGTGCGAGGCTGGCGAGTCGGCGTGCCGTGGACATTCGTACGCTCCGCCCCGAACGAGCCGGAGGTCACAGACTCCTTCGAGAGGTTCATCGCGGACCTCGAATCGATCGGCTGCGAGGTCGTCGACGTGCCTGTCCGGGGTCTGGCCGAAGCCCGCATGGCGAATTTCCTCGTGCTAAACGCTGAGGCGTACCAGAGGCACGCGAAGAGCCTCGGCGAGAGCTGGGACAGCTATGGCGAGATCACACGCGTCTACCTGCTGCAGGGCGCGTACCTCGGCGCGCATGACCTGTTGAACGCGGCGGAGGTTGGCCGGACCGTGCGCGGCCTGCTGGAGACCGAAGTATTTGCCGGGAGCGGGGCCGGCCGCGGCTCCGGAGTCCGCGTCATCGCAATGCCGACTTCACCCTTCGTCACTGCGGAGCGGTCTCGCAGGCCGGGCGAGCACTCCCGAGGCATTAACGCCTGCTACACAGCGCCATTCAACATCACCGGCCACCCGTCTGTCAGCGTTCCCGCAGGGTTCTCTGAAAGCACCGGGCTACCCATCGGCGCAATGCTTACATCGGCGCTGCATGACGACCTTGGCCTGTTGCAGCTGGCTCACGCCCACGAGCAATCCACCGGCTGGCATATGCGGCACCCGGACCTGTGAGACCCGCTGAATGAACTCCAGGCAGGTCCGCGAGACGGTGATGGCGATGCTGTCTGCCGAAACGGGGTGCGAGCCGGATCACCTGACAGACGGCCGCGTCCACGTTGTGACAAGAGTCCCCGGGCGCAGATCCATGCCTCAGCACAGGGCTTTCAATCCTCATCCGGGCAGGATTGGCGCGGTTACACTCGGGACCGGCGCAGTGATATCGGTTGAGCAAGAGGACCTGGAGTGGGCGCAACGGACGTTCCGCAACGCCGGCAGGGACGAGCTATTTCGCGACGGCCTGCTTGCGGCATTGATCGGCCGGGGCAGGCGGCTCGGCCTTACGGTCCACGGCCCGTACCCGCGTTTCACAGCGCCGCTCTCTGCTATAACCGAGCCATCGCACGCTCCCGGCTACTCGATACGCGTCACCGATATAGAGTCCGACCTCGCCCGGAATCGGACTATGATTGACCGTCGGTTGTTTCCAAATTCGCTCTTCCCTGAGCCGGGCGTCTCCGGCCGTCCAACCGTGCTGGCCGCTGTCGCCGAGCGGAACGGCGACGTTGTGGGAGTCGCAGGCGTGTCCAAGGACTCGGAGTTCATGTACCAGATAGGCATAGACGTGCTCCCTGAGCACCGCGGCAACGGACTCGCCCCGGCGATGACCGCAGCGGCCGCACGCGCCGTGTTCGCAGCCGGAGCGCTGCCCTACTACGGCACAAGCAGCTCAAACGTCCCTTCGATGCGGACAGCGCTCGCCGCCGGGCTGCGGCCGACATGGGTCGAGGTCCTCACGAGACCCGCATGAACATCCTCGACCTCATTCTGTTCCTCGCCGGTCTGGTGCTGCTCGTCGTCGGGGCGGAAGGCCTCGTGCGCGGGGCGACAAGACTCGGGCGGCTCGCAGGTCTGTCGCCGCTCGTGGTCGGGCTGACGATCGTCTCGTTCGCCACAACTACGCCCGAAGCCAGCGTGTCCATCGTGGCAGCCGCAGACGGCCGCGGCGGGCTTGCGGTCGGCAACGTCCTGGGCAGCAACATCTTCAACATCCTTGTGGTCGCGGGCGCAGCCGCCACCATCATCGCCATCCCGGTCTCCAACATCACCATCCGTAAAGACCTGCCGGTGCTGATCATTGCGACGGCCGTTGTCTACCTGCTTGCCGTCAACGGGACCGTGGTTGAGTGGGAAGGCATCCTCCTGCTCCTCGCCCTCGCCGGCTTCATAACATTCTCAATCTTGCAGTCCCGCCGGACAGCACGCGCCACGCGTGAGTCATTCGTCACCCGGACGCGAAGGGCGGCGTTGAACGAGATGGGGATAGGCGTTGTTTTTTCAGGCGCAGGCGCAGCGCTCCTGATCCTTGGCTCACGACTGTTCGTCAACTCAGCGTCCGATATCGCCTCGGCGCTTGGCGTGAGCGAGTTGATCATTGGCCTGACGATCGTCGCAGCAGGCACGTCAGCGCCGGAACTCACCACCGCGATTGTCGCAGCGCTCCGCGGCGAGACCGACCTTGCGATAGGTAACGCGGTAGGCGCCAGTGTGATCAACGTGCTCGGCGTCATAGGCGCCTCTGCGCTGGTCTCAGGCGGCGGACTCATAGTCCCTTCCGAGGCGCTCCGGCTCGACTTCCCGGTCGCAGTCACAGTCGGAATCGTCGTGCTGTCCATCGTCATCATCGGAAAACGGGCCGGGCGCAGGGACGGGCTGCTCATGCTGGGTTTTTACGCCATTTATCTGTCGACCCTGATCGCCATTTCGATCAATGCGGACCTGCTAACGCCCGCCAGCATCGTCGCCCTGGGTGTTGTGCTGCCGGTCTCTGTCATCACCGCCGGATACCTGATCTTCAGGTCCGTCAGGAGCAAGGCTCCGGCCCGGCTCGAAGTGCCGTTCGTCGACCGCTGACGGCGCGGCCTGCCGGTGGTAATGTGCGCCGGAGCGACGCTAGTAGCCGCGGCCTTGCCGCCGCATGCTCGCCCGTGTGGTCTCCGGTCAGTCCGGAGCCACATCCCGGCGTCGCCACAGTCTTTATTATTCGTAATAGCGGTCCGTGAAGAGGAAGTATGAAGGTCACATCAGTCGAAGCCGTCGCCGTCGAAGGTCTGGCCGCGCCGTGGATGTTCTGCATCGTCCGCACAGACGATGGGCTCTCCGGCTACTCTGAGTTCGGCGAGGGCGTCGTAGCCAACGGAATGGCGGGACTCGTCAAGGACCTGTCACGTTTCATAGTCGGCCAGGACCCGCGGCAGGTCGAGAGGCTGTACATGGACATGCTCCGGGGCACTCAGTCCGTTTACGGCGGGGCGACATGGCAGGCGATGGCGGGCATAGAGCTGGCGCTCTGGGATGTGAAGGGCAAAGCGCTCGGCGTCCCTGTGTACGAGCTGTTCGGCGGACCCACTCGCACTGAGCAGAAGGTCTACTGGTCCCACCTCGCCACCTACCAGGCCGGGAGGTCAGACCGCCTCGGCACATCGCCAATCAGGTCGCTCGACGACGCCTGCAAGATAGTGGAACAGGCCAAAGCCGCCGGCTACGACACCTTCAAGACCAACATCCTGATACCAAACGCCAACGGCCCGTGGAGCGGCATCAACCAGGGCCGCAGCGGACCGCATGACCAGCCCGTGACGCGTGATCTGCTCAACATAGCGGTGCGCCAGATATCGGCGTTCCGGGAGGTCGCAGGCCCTGAGATGGAGATCTGCCTGGACGTCAATTACAACTTCAAGGCCGCAGGCCAGATCAGGCTCGGGCGTGCGCTCGAGCCGTTCGACCTGTTCTGGATGGAGATTGACAACCTGGACGCAAAGTCGCTGCGCATGGTCAAGGACAGCACGCGCGTGCCGATCTGCACCGGCGAGCAGAAGCTCGGGCCAATCAACTATCTGCCGCTGTTCGAAGAGCGTGCTATGGACGTTGTGAAGGTCGACGTGCAGTGGCAGGGCTTCACACCTGCTCGCAACGCTGCGAAGATGGCCGAGGTGTATGACATGAACATCGCGCCCCACAACTTCAACGGCCACCTCTCGACGTTCCAGACGATGAACCTGTGCGCATCCATAAACAATGTGCTTATCAGCGAGTCAGACCCCGTGCAGGTTCCCTGGCGCGACGAGCTGGTGACACATGTGCCGGAGATCAAGAATGGCCGCGTGACCATCCCGACGCGGCCGGGCTGGGGTACTGAACTGAACGAAAAGGCGTTGAAGAGGCACGCTGTGAGGCTGTAACGGCAATCATCCGTCGTCCGGCAGATATTCGACAACGCCGGCGGTCACCTCGCTCAAGGAGAAACAGAAAAATGCGGTTCGCTATCCTCGGCATCTCTCACGAGACAAACACCTTCTCCCGCGTCCCTGCCGACTACCACCAGTTCGAGATGGCGGACCTGCTGCGAGGCGATGAGATCGTCAAGCAGTTCGAGAGCGCTCTCTACACGACCGCGGGCTACCTGCAGGCGGCGAGGGATTTCGGCTTCGAGGCGGTCCCCTTGATGTGGGCGCAGACAGGGCCGATCGGCACCATCACGAAGGACGCATACGACCGCATCACCGCCGAGATGTTCCAGATGCTCCGCGTCCAGGGACCGTGGGACGCCGTGCTGCTCCCAAACCACGGCGCAGCAGTGTCCGAGGAGTTCCCTGACATGGACGGCGAGTTCACTCGCGCTGTCCGGGAGATCGTTGGCCCGAACGTGCCCGTTGGAATCACGCTGGACATGCACGCAAACGTCTCGAAGGCGGTCGTCGCGAACACCGATGTCTGCGTCGTCTGGCGCACGAACCCGCACCTCGACCCCAAGCCGCGCGGCTACAAGTGCGCCGAGCTGATCTACCGCACCGTGAAGGGTGAGATCAAGCCGACACAGTGGATAGAGATGCCGCCGATGGTCGTGAACATCGTCCGCCAGTTCACCGGCGAGGAGCCGATGAAGACGATCGTCGCAGACTCGATCGAGGCCCTGAAGCGCCCCGGAGTCCTGGACACAAGCACAGCCGAAGGCTACCCGTACTCGGACGTGGCCGAGATGGGGATGAGCTGGATCGCCATCACGGACAACAACCCGGCACTGGCGAAAGAGACCGCTATCTGGATGGCCGAGCGGGCCTGGAAGCACCGCGAGGCGCTGAACACGCCGGTCTCCTCGATCAAAGATGCGCTTGAGACCGCCCAGAAGCGCTACCGCGGGCCTCGCAGGCTTGGTGACTGGGTCGAGGTGCCGATGGACGGCACAGCGCTTGCGGCGCCGGCTGCCGCCGAGACGGCTGACGGAAAAGCACCCAGCACAGGCCCGATAGTCCTGATGGACGTTGGAGACAACATCGGCGGTGGCTCATCCGCAGACTCGACCTTCATTCTCGCCGCGGCGCAGAAGATGGGCGTGAAGTCGCTGCTGCAGTCGCTCTACGACCCTGAGTCTGTTGAGGCGTGCGTCGCAGCCGGAGTGGGCGCCAAAGTTACGCTCAAGGTTGGCGCAAAGACGGACAACATGCACGGGAAGCCTGTCCAGGTCACAGGGAAAGTAAGGGCGATCATCGACGGTGACTGGGAGGACTTCGGCGCGACCCATGGCGGTTACCGCTTCTATGACGCGGGCGTGTCCGTGCGGCTCGATACCACTGACGGCCACACTCTCTTCCTGAACAGCAGACGTACCGGAAACACGTCCCGGTACGGCATGTACGCGGCCGGCATCATCCCCGAGCACTACCAGATCGTCGTTGCGAAGGGCGTCGTGTCCCCGCGGCCCGCATACCAGCCGATCGCAGGCGAGGTCATCCTGGTCAACACGCCGGGCGTGACGACCGCCGACCTCTCCTACTTCACGTACAACCGGCGCCGCAAGCCGCTCTACCCGTTTGAGCCGGACACGAAGTACGTTCCGGGGAGTTAGACAATGGCTGAAAATGGTATCGAATATCTAAAGACCATTAAGTCCGATCTTGAATCAGGCGCAAACAGATGGCGTATGTTCGTGAATGTACTTGCGGAATTCGGATACCAGCGACGCCGCGGTTCATCGGTTGATACGGTAAACGATGCGCTAGTTAAACTCGGTCTCATTGCCACTCCTGCCCTGACCTCAAATACCGATCTTTATCGTCCGATGATCCGTTTTTCTCTGAAAAGTTCACCAGTAATCCCGTCTGCGCAACTATCTGTGGAATCATCACCTTCAAACGAATCTGAGGGGGTCAGTGAACTACCGTCGATATCTGAGTATAAAATTGCTGACTTGATTCCAGAAGATCAATCTATTTCTTGTGTGCTGGTGAACGATCCTCTCGATAACGCTCTCACAGAAATGCTTCTTCATGACTATAGTCAATTAGTTGTTGAAGATTGGCATCGTAAATATGTGGGTATTATCTCCTTAAAGACAGTGGTGTCAAAACTTTGGCATGAAAAACCTCAGACGGTTAAAGACTGCATAGACCAAGAGAACTATTCGGTACCGTCTGACACGGAGGTCGGGCAGGCTCTGAGCATTATGGGAGAGCGCAATGTTGCAGTAGTGATTGACAAAAACGGTCTGATCAAAGGCATAGTCACAACTCATGACATCGCCACCGATTTTGCACGTCTTGTAGGCCCATTTCGACGTCTGGAAGAAATAGAAAACAGATTAGGACGAATGATAGCCACCAAATTCTCTCCAAAAGAATTGCATGACGCGCTCAGATCTGAAGACACCGCTAATGAGACTTTGCCGATTTCTGAGTTAAGTTTTGGCGAGATGATTCGATTATTGCAGTCTCAGTTCAGCTGGGATTGGTTAGGGACTAAATGCGACCGAATAATATTGCATGCTGAATTAGATTGGGCACTCAACATACGGAACAGCTTAATGCATTTCAGAGACTTCCCAACAACTACAGAGAATAAGCGGCTTTTTGATCTGATGTCTCTTCTAAGGAAACTTCCGGATAGTGACTGATCGCAGGAGAGGTCATCCTGGTCAACACGCCTGGTGTGACGACCGCCGACCTCTCCTACTTCACGTACAACCGGCGCCGCAAGCCGCTCTACCCGTTTGAGCCGGACACGAAGTACGTTCCGGGCCAGTAGGGCGACCTTGGTGATCGTTTACATGCCAGACGGCTGCGTAAGCCGCGGTCAGCTACGGACATCCGGACGCAAGCGGATCAAGCTCTCGTCAGTCTGATTAGTCGAGTTTCTGCTCTGCGTCCGTCCTCTGCCGTGCACGCTTCGCTCTCGCCTTCCACAGGTCCCGCCTGGCCTGACGCAGGCGCACGTCCGACTTCGACTCGGCAAACTCCGTCTCCAGGCTCAGCTTCTTAAACGAGTTCAGCCGTGCTCTCGCCAGCTCGCCGCGGCGGATAGCCTCAAGCACAGCGCAATCAGGCTCGCCGGAATGTGAGCAGTCTGCAAAGCGGCACTTGAGCGCCAGCGCAGCGACGTCATCGAACACCGTCTCCACGCCCTCGCCGGCATCCGACAGGCCAAGCGACCGCACCCCTGGCGTGTCGATCAGCGCACCGCCACCATCGAGCGGCAACAGGTGTCGGGTCGTCGTCGTGTGGCGGCCTCGCTGGTCGTCCTCCCTCACCGCGCCCGTGTCCATGGCCTCCCGGCCGAGCAGGCGGTTGATGAGCGTTGACTTCCCAACGCCAGACGCCCCGATGAATGCCACCGTCCTGTCAGGGCGGGCATATGCGGCCAGCTCCTCGACGCCCTCTCCGGTGACGCCGCTTACGCGATGCACGGTCACGTCCGGCACGGAGACAAGAGCTTCGGAGACCAGTTGGTCCATGTCGCCGGAAAGGTCAGCCTTGTTCAGCAGGATGACTACCCGCGCCCCGCTCGCCGCCACCTGCGTGGCCTCTCGTTCCAGCCGCCGCAGGTTTACGTTGTTCGCCGCATGGACGATGAACACAACGTCCAGGTTCACCGCAACAATCTGACGCTCGATAGCGGATTTCAAGACCTGCCGGGTGCGGGTGAGTTGAGAACTGCGCGGCAGCAACACCTCGATCAGGTCGGTGTTGTGCGAAGGCCGGGCGCTGAACCCGACCCAGTCTCCTGTGGCAGGCAACGCCTCGGCGGTCTCAGCCGCGGACTGCAGCTCCGTCGAACTTTCTGCACGGGTGGTCCCGTCCGCCGTGATGAGCATGACCGACAGTCCATCGACGCGCGCAACCCTGCCGGGTTGCATTCCTGCGGCGGCGTATGGCGCAAACTCGGCGACCCGAGTCGAGTCCCAGCCAATTGGCGCTAAAACCCGGGACGCGTTCGTGTCATGTCCGGTCCCGGGCACAGAATCAGGCAAATTACTTACTGGATCGAGGGAGGGCAACAGGATGCTCCAGGTCCGGAGCATCGGCCGCAGATGAGGGCGCTCAGTTCAGGGAGCGCAGGCGGTGGGATGTGCCGGAACGGCGTGAGAGCGCATCGGCGCGCTGAATGGAGGTAGACGCTGCTATGTTCATAACGATCACCCTCTTTTCGCCGGCGCCGCGCCTGGACGGCAAGATCAGAGACGCGTCTGAACTGTGCCACAGGTCTTTAATCTAGCCTACGCTGAAGAGAGTGGTCAACACTCATGGTCACTTTTTGTGAGCGGTCCAACACGAAGTGGCAGACCTCGCAGAGCGGGACTTTGTCGCGTCACGGGACGCATCGGCGTCTGACCCGTGAGGCCGCGCACGAGAGATGGCCGGCGAAGAGGGATGCTCCGCCGGCCATCGTTGATTGGTTGTTCGACCGGCCACATGCCAGGGGTCCGCGCCGTTCGCCGATGATCTGACGCTACGCCAGGTCGCCGAGCGCCGCAGAGGTCGAGGTTCCTGCGCCACCGGCATCATCGGCGTCTACCGATGGGACGTAAGGCCGGATCTGGAAGCGGCCTTCGAAGAGTCCGCCGCCTGGCCCTTCGCCGAACATCCGTCCGCTGAAGCCTCGGCCGTGACCTCGGTCACCGCTGGGACCATGACCGCGCTCGCCCCGCTCCCCACGTTCCCCGTGATCTGGCCTGAGCTTGCTCAGCGCCTCGGACGGCGCGTCACCAAGCCATGCGGTTACCGCAGAGCCCTCGGCCTCCGTGATCTTCTCTGCCTCGACAAGCCTGTCCACAAGGGCGGCGATCTGCTCTTCGGAGGCCGCCGCGCCAGCTATATGGCCGACACCGTTGCCTCTGCCATAACCGGCGACACCGTCGAGAGCCTCGGGCATGGCGTCGAGCCACGCAGTGACGGCGTCTGCCTCAAGCTGTGAGATCACGCCACCCTCGACCGCGCTGGCCAGCCGTTCGGCCATCTGCTCGTCGCGTTGCTCATCTCTGGCCTGCCGCACCGCGTCTTGCAGTTCGTCCGGAGCAATACCCAGGATCTCGGCGACCCGGTCCCTGACCCCACTGCCGGGTGTCTCACCATCCGTATGCGCAAAGGTTGCGCCCGTCAGTGCCAGGAGGCCCGCCGTGCCGACTGCCGCTCCAATAAGAATCTTCTTCATCGCTCTACCTCGCTGCGTTGTCTTGTTGTTCGAGGGTTTCTGGCCCTCCGCTGCTGCGGCCCCTGCCGCCTTGCAACCAAAGCTAGCGAGCGAGTCTTCAGGTCCCGTCCACAAATCATCGGGAAGTTGTCAGGAGTCTTACACCAGCGTTACGGACAGGCGCGGTTAATGCCCGGAGAGTTACCTGTGCGTAATGGTCGAGCCAATTCAACACATTAGTTCTGACGCTGGCGCGATGGCCGGCAACCCGAAAACGGCGCCGGCCGCGTTACGCCGCCCTGCCGCAGCTCTTCTCTGCCGGACCGGCGCCGTTGACATCATCCACTCCTCCGAACTTGGAGAATGGGTGGAGAGTCTTAGAGAAAGAGAGGCTGTCGCTCTGACGACCGACCGTACTTGGAGGCGACCGGAATCCTGAGCCTGCCGATGGGTGCACGGCGGGGAGGCCTGTCATGCTGAACTTGATCGGCTCCGTTGACATCATCCTTTCTCCCTGGATTGGTAAAGAAGGGAGAGAGGGGTTTCCGGGATTTGTCATCCCGGCCCCGGGGAGCCCGTTTGCAGGCCGCAGGGACCTTTCCCGTTCGAATACCGTTAGCCGGGAGATCCGGAGTCGAGCGGCAAGGTCTCTCCACTGCGGCAGGGATGTCAGGCAGGGCGCGGCCCGCCGCCGCTCTAACTCCTCCGTCCATCGGAACAGGCCATCGGAACAGGGAGAGGGGAACTATTCGGAGGAGACCACTTCCAGAATCTGCGTGTCGTGGGTCTGCGCGAGCAGCGGGTAGATGTCATCGAAGATGGACGTGATGCCAGATGTACGCCGTACAGCCTCACGTGACTCCTCGTACTTCGCCACCGACTCCCACTCCTGGTCGGTGAACACCGTGCCGTGACCGCCGTGCCACGCCCTGAAGATCCTGGGCTCAGGGAACCCGGCCTTCGCCATCTCGGCCGCGGCCTGATTGACCAGCCTCAACAGCTTCCCGCCGGTCCCCGGCTTCGGCAGATATGTCCGTCTAACAACGATTGTCATCGGTTTTCCATTCAATCATTCCCGCAATACTGGCCCGCCAGTCATCCTGCCTTCCGGCGCCAGAACCTGTCATCCGCCGTCTGCGGCCCAGAAAAACCTAGATCCTGAAGCGGCGCCAGTCCTTCTCGAACCGCTCCTTGCTCCGCATCCCGGACATGCTCGGCGGCCTCAACCCGACCTGCGGCCCCGCCGGAGTCAGGAATGTCCCGCCCACCATCGCAGACTGCGTAGTCGAATAGGCCAGGAAGCACTCTCCAGACCCGTCATACGCAGGCGGCGGCGCGGTATCCAGGATGCGTGAAGCGATGGTCGCCGCAACCGACTCGCCCTGTCCGGCTGCGAACACGCCCGCCTTTGGTATCGCGCGACCCTCGCCAAACGGCACAACGTTCACGTCGCCGACCGCGAAGACGTCGCTCGCCGCGGTCTCAAGCGTGTTTGCGTTCACCGGAGTCCACGGCTTTCCGTTGGTCAGCCCGGACTCAGCCACAACCCGCGGCACGCGGTGCACAGGCACAGTCACGATCACATCCGCCGCCAGCGACGAGCCGTCGCTGTAGACCGCCTCCATTGCGTCCGGCCTCACCGATATAACGCCGGCGCCCGTTCGCAGCTCGATGCCTCGACGCTCAAGGTCATCGCGGAGCCGTGCGCTTGCGGCCGGCCCTGCCACCGCCAGCGGCGCAGGCTCAGGGATCGTCACGATGATCTCCGCGTCCTTCCTGATCCCCTGCTTGCGGAAGTACCAGTGGATCATCATCGCCGTCTCGAAGGGCGCGGGCGGGCACTTGTATGGCGGCGCCGCCACCGAAATAACCAGCCGGCCGCGACGGAATCTGCTCAGCCGCCTGCGCAGTCTGCGAGACGTCTCAAGGTCATAGAACGAGTACGCAAGGTCAGAGCCGGGCACCGCGCCCCAGTCGTAAGTCGCGCCAAGCCCCACAACCAGGTAGTCGTACTCATACGCGCCTGCGGCGGTCTGCACGCTCCTGCCTGCCGTGTCGATCGAGCTGATCTCCGACTCGACGAACTCGATGCCGCGGTTCGCAAGCTGGCCGAGCGAACGCCCTGTCTTGCGCACATCCCGCTCGCCAACGATCAGCATCGGGTTCATGCCGCAGAGGCGCGTGACGCGGCTGCGGTCGATGAGCGTGACCGAGTGCTCGACGGGAATGAGCGAGCGTGCTGCGCGGGCTGCGGCGACACCGCCGAATCCTCCGCCGAGGATGACCACTTTTTTGCCGGGAGTATGGCCGGGCATCTGGAACTCCTGCGCCCACTGCTGGACAGGTGTTGGAAAGGTTGAACAGAGGTTAGACAGCCTGCGGCTCAAATGAGCTTTTTAACGGGCCTGTGGCGGCGCGTAAGACTAACCCAGAAACCGCTGTCCTGTCCCGGCTCAGATTTTATCCGCGGCGGGTCTGGCCGGTCACCGCCAAACACGCTGATCTGCAGTGACCGGAGGAGATTCTGGCGTCGCACCACTAGTATCCGGCTCAACAGCCTCAGCCTGACCTCAAGCCACACGGCTCTGTAACATAGCCAGACTGCCAAAACGCAACGAAGGTCAGAGTCGACACAGCGACTGGAGCGATCCGTGAGTAAGCTGCCTGCGCCGTATTCCTGCGACACGATGGTCGCCCTGCCGTCCGTCACCGCGAACGGACAGGTCATATTCGGCAAGAACTCAGACCGTCCACAGGAAGAGGCCCAGCCGCTGGCGCTGCGGCCCCGCAAGACGCATGAAGGTGGGGAGGCCGGCGCACAGTTCGTCGACGTCCCGCAGGCCAGGGAGACCTACCGCCACGTCGGGTCGCGGCCGTTCTGGTGCTCCGGTTACGAGCACGGCTTCAACGAGCACCAGGTGGTGATCGGCAACGAGGCGCTGCCCACGAAGCTCCCTGTCTCCGGCGAGCCCAGGCTGATCGGCATGGAGCTGGTTCGCTTCGGGCTTGAGCGTGGCTCGACCGCCGCCGAGGCCGTTGACGTGATCACCGGGCTCGTGAGCGAGTTCGGGCAGGGCAAGTTTGAGAACTCCGCCGGCATCCGCACATACGATAACTCTTACATCGTCGCCGACCCGAAAGAGGCGTACATCATCGAGGCGGCCGGCCACGACTGGGCGGTCCGCAGAGTCGAAAACTCGGCGACCATCTCGAACGTCTGCACGCTCGGCGCGCCTGCGGACCGCGTCTCTCCTGGCGCAACGCGCCGGGCGACCGAGGCCGGGCTGTTCGAGACGGGCTCAGGCGAGCCTTTCTCGTTCGCCGGCGTATTTGCGGACAGCGGTCAGTCGGCAAGCGGCATCGCCCGCCAGTGCCGGACCGAGACGCTGATGGGCAAGCACAGCGGCCGGGTCGATGCGCAGACCGTGATGCGCATCCTCTCCGATCACTCGAGCGGCGCAGACCCTGCTGAGCCGCTCGTCGAAGACGTCGCTGGCCAACTCTCCGTCTGCCTGCACAGGACCGAGGGCGACACGCCAGGCGCCTCTGCCGCATCCCTCGTAGCCGACCTCTGCGCAACGCCGGACCGGCTTCCAGTCTACTGGTGCGGCATGTACTCACCCTGCATGACGCTGTTTCTGCCGGTATTCATCGAAGGAGACCTTCCGCCGGCGCTGGCGATCGGTGGCGAAAAACCAGTTAGCGGCAGCCCGTGGTGGAGCTTCTATCGCATCACTCACTCAGGACTCTCCGGCGGCGCCGGGCGAAGGGCGGAAATCAGATCTGCCTGGGCGCCGCTGCAACGGGAGCTGATGGGGTCTGCTTACGAGATGGCACGACGGGGGCGGGAGCTGATCGACGGCGGAAAGCCGGGACAGGCAAGCGCCTTGCTCTCCGGGTACATGAGCGAGAGCTTCAGCCGGGCGATGGAGATTGCGGCTTCGCTGGAGCGGCAAGCGGCGGTCCGTTGAGCGACGCATCTCTGCGCGCCGCGCTACAGGCCGCCGTGTCTGCCGCAGACGCAGCGGCTCAGTCGCTGACAGCCGACTTCGAGCGGGCCCGCGTTCCTGCCCTCAACACCCTGAAAACCTGGATGAAGTCTCCGGGCGCACTCGTGACGGAGGCGGACATCGCCGCTGACAGGGCCATCGCAAAGTCGCTGGCTCAATCCGGCGTCTCCGCCTCGCTCATCTCAGAAGAGAGCAGTTCTGGTGACGCGTCAAGCGATCTCACATGGCTTGTCGACCCGCTCTGTGGCACAGTGCCTTTCAGGTCGGGTCTGCCGCACTGGGGCGTCAACATCGCGCTCCGCCGCGCGGATGAGCTGGTGGCAGGTGTGATAGCGCTGCCGCCATCGCAGCGGGTGCTGGCCGCGACCGTTGGCGAGGGTGTGACGCTCAATGGCGAGCCGTTCAAGGGCAACGACCCTGGCCTGCCGCTCAATGAGGCGACCGTCGGGCTTGAGGTCGACGGCGGGAACGAGTGGACTCGCCTGCTTGCACCGGGCGCGGGCGGGGTCTCGCCGCTGGCATGGCCAGGCGCCATCGGCCACACGAACACGTTTGCGTCTGCCGCTTACCCGCTGGCGCTCGTCTGCACTGGCGGCATGTCTGGCGTCGTGTTCTACAAGATCGACTCCGTTCACCTGGCGGCCGGCGCTCTTATAGCGCAAGAGCTTGGCGCAGTAGTGAGCGACGAGCGGGGCGAAGCGCTCGACTGGCGGTCTGCGGAGTCGTATCCGGTGGCCGTGATCGCATGGCCAGGCGTGCACAACGCACTGATCGCGGCAATGAGCCGCTGAGGTGGCGGTGACCGGCGCCTGAGCCCTCGATCGACCTTCCCGTTCCCGCCGTCACTACGCCCCGCCCCGACCCTGCCAGCGCCGGCGGCGCGCCACTCCTTTGCGCCCTTGCACACCCAATCTGCACCGAATCCCCAGTGAAAAGTGCGGTTATCCGGCAACTGCCGCGCTCATACACACGTAACACTGGAAGCTGGAAAATCGTCTGCGGCTGATAGCCGCCGCGGTCACTGCGACCAGTGACCTGACCGCCGTCTGGAGTAAAGGACTCTGCCGAACCGCCGTCTATTGCGCCCGCTGTCCCCGGTTTGCGGCTGCGGCCCGCTACAAATACTCTTTGCCGACGGGTCCTCCCGGTCCCAGCTGGCCGGTCCCAGCTGGCCAGTCCCGGCTGGACCGCACATGAGGCACAGGTCCGCATGGGGAATGCGCCCCGCTCCGGCACGCACCCTTAATGATTTCTTAGTCGAGCCTTCACAAGCACTCCAAAGTCTGCCGGTACCCTGACCAGTGATCGAATATCTCCAAAGCCCACAGCAGAGTCCCTGACTATGGGCTCGAGGCTCTAAAACAAGGAACCAGACCCATGTTGCAGCTAACCCGGTTTAAGAAGATGGCGGAGGGAGGCCTCCTCTCTGCGGTGGCGGTGATATCCATCGCCTGCACCGGTGGAGGCGACGACCCGACCGCAACCTCTCTTTCGCCAACGGCCACGCAGGGTATAGCGACCAGTGCCCCGGCTGGCGCGACAGCGGCGCCGTCTACCACTGTGCCGACCCCAACGGTTACGGACATCTCCGTCTCCAATCCGATCGCAGGCCTCAGCTCTCTTGAGATCATCCGGGCGCAGGAACAGGTGTTCGTCGACCTGTTCGAGGACACGGTCAACTCCGTCGTGAAAATTCAGACCAGCTCCCGGACAGGGCAAGGCGAGGGGTCAGGATGGATCTGGGACGTGAACGGCCACATCGTGACTAACTATCACGTAGTGGATGGCGCAACCACCATCAATGTGTTCTTCTTCGATGGCCGCGAATACCAGGGAGTGGTGGTCGGCTTCGACAGCGACGCCGACCTTGCGGTGGTCAAGATTGAACTTGAGGCAGGCGACAGCATTCAGCCATCAAAACTTGGCAACAGCTCCGAACTCAAGGTCGGCCAGACTGCGATCGCCCTTGGCAACCCCTTCAGCAATGAGTTCTCGATGACGGCGGGCATCGTGAGCGCGCTTGGCAGGCTGCTCCCCAGCGGCTTTTCGAGCTTCGCGATCCCGTCTGTGATCCAGACTGACGCGGCGATCAACCCCGGCAATTCGGGCGGCCCGCTGCTCGATATCGAGGGCCGGGTGATCGGCGTCAACACGCAGATCCGCAGCGAGAGCGGCTCAAGCTCTGGCGTCGGGTTCGCGGTGCCGGTTGACCTGGCAAAGCGTGTCGTGCCGAACCTGATCAAGAACGGCAAGCATGTGTACTCGTTCATCGGCATCTCTGGCCGTGAGCTGAACAACACGTGGCGTAAGGGCCTGGGGCTGGACAACGCCCAGCAGGGCGCATACATCACGGACGTGAGGCCGGGCACGCCTGCCCAGAGGGCCGGTCTGAGGGACGAGTCTGGCACGGTTGACCAGACCGGAAACCTGCTGAACCCCCAGTGGGACGGCGACCTGATCGTGGCCGTCGATGGCAGGCCGGTCGAGTCGATGGACGACCTGATCGCCTACCTTGCGCTGAACACGTCGCCGGGTGACGAAATCGTCCTGACGGTTCTGCGGGCAGGACGGGAAGAGCTTGTCGTCGTGACGCTGACACAGCGCTAGGCATAACGTTCGCAAAGGTGAAACCGAAAGTGGGTCCGGGCATTGAAGCCGGGCCCACTTTTATTTCCACCTGTTCCAACACTGGCTGCTCCAGCAGTGACGGCTCAGGTTTGAGCGGCGGCAGGAACATGGATCCCGTTTCTGGCCAATGGCTGACGGAATGGCGGCTCAGGGCGACAGCTAACGGGCGAGCTTTCGCAGTCCGACTGATGCGAGGTCCGCCGCCCATACGAGCAGCACGTAGACGATGAGCAGCAGCGCGACGTCCGAGTAACGGAAGAAAGCCAGGTCGAGCCGGAACTGGTAGCCAAGCCCGGCTGCGGCCACGAGACCGACGACGACGCTGGTGCGGATGATCACCTCCCACCGGTACAGCAGGAACGTAACGAACTGCGGCATCACCTGCGGCAACACCCCGTAGAACAGCAGCTGAACACGGCCTGCGCCTGAGGTCCGGAGCGACTCGACAGGCGCGGGGTCGATGTCCTCGACGATCTCTGCGCCCAACCTGCCGAGCACACCGAAGTTGTGGATCGCCAGCGCAACCGCGCCCGCCAGCACGCCGGGACTGAACACGAACACCACGATCAACGCCCATACAAGCTCCGGCACAGCCCTCGTGAGGATGTACACCCCCCGAGTCACCGCCACTAGCCCTCGGCCAGCCACCGAGCCTCGGCCTGCCAGGTTCGACGCCCCGAAAGCGATCGTTGCCAGTGCTCCGGCGGCGGCCAGGCCGGCGGCGAGCACACTCATCACCAGCGTGTCCCCGGCCAGGCGCAGCGCCCCACGCCACGAATCCCACACGAGGAACGCAGGCCTTCCAGGCTCACCAGCCCCTGCAAGGTCAGCCACGAACTCTCCCGCACGCCGCCACGCCTCTGCCGACAGCAGCCCCGGCCCGCTCCCGCCCTGGGTCAGGACCCGTCCCCAGGAGGCGGCGACCAGCGCCAGCAGCAACAGTGTGCTGAGCACGAAGAACGGCCTGCGCCGTATGAGTGACACGGCCGGCGCCCCTGGCCTGCTCGCCCGGCGCCGGTTTTTGGATGACGGTCCCGTCATCGGGACAGCCTCCGCCTGACAAGAGCGCTCCACAGGTCGATCCCCACAACGAGCAGCACCAGTGCGAACACCGCCGTCCACATCCGCTCAAACGCCAGGTCATTAAGCGCCGTCGTGATGCGCAGCCCCAGCCCACCGAGGCCAACGAAGCTCAGCACAGCAGCCGCCCTCACAGCGCACTCCAGCCGGTAGAACGCGTAGCTGACGACATCTGCGGCAGAAGCCGGGACGCGGCCGTACACCAGCACCTCGGTCTCGGAGGCGCCAGACGCTCGAAGCGCGGCCAGCGGCTCTCCGGGCGCATCCTGCAGCCGCTCCGCCAGGATCCTGCCCAGGATCCCCGCATACGGCACGCCGATCGCCAGCACACCAGCGGCCGGGGTCACTCCGAAAGCGGCGACCAGCAGGATTGCCCACACGATCTCATGCACGGCCCGCAGCGCCGCCAGGACAGCCCGCGCCGCCGCCATCACGCCAAGCCGCTTGAACCTGCTCGTCTGCAGCACGCCCGAGGCAACAACGCCGAGCGGCACGCCAACGATCACCGCAACCGTCATGCCTGCCACCGCGAACGCAAGGGTTGTCCAGGCATCCGAGACAACCGTGCGCAGGAACCCGGGCGAGAGGTCGGGGGTGACGAATGCCAGGGCGATCTCACCCAGTGCAGCGACCCCTCCCGTGTGGATCAGCCCCGCAGGCGTGTCGAGAGACAGGGCGCTCCAGGCGAACGCCGCCAGCAGGATCAGCGTTAGCTGCGTCCGGGCGCCGGGAATAGCCAGTCTTGCGCGCCACACCGCAGCCCGCGTGGTGGCGCCGGAGGATGTCATCCGGACACCTCCGGACGCCTCGCTAGATGCCCCAAAGACCCGTTCTCTCTTCGCTTTGCCCCCGGTCAGCAAGCTCCGCCGCAGGCTCACGCCGGTACACGGCTTCGAGCAGGTCGCGGGAGAGGTCGTCCGCCGCGACATCGAAGGCCACCGAGCCGTCACGCAGCCCTACCACGCGGTCGAAGTGTGTCCGGGCCAGTTCGGGAGCGTGCAGACTGGCGATGACGGTGCGGCCGCGCTCTCTGGATATGTCACGCAGCAGGCCAAGCAGGTCGCCGGCCAGCGCCGGGTCGAGTGACGCGACGGGCTCATCTGCGACCATCACACCAGGGTCCTGCACCAGCAACCGGGCCATAGCGACGCGCTGCTGCTCTCCTCCAGAGAGACGGGAGACCCGCTCGGACTCCCGTCCGGAGAGGCCAACGCGTTCCAGCGCCTCAGATGTGGGTCCGTGTGAGAGCGGCAGGACCAGGGCGCCCAGTGACCGCAGCAGGCTCCACCTGCCGAGCATCCCGGCGTCTGTGTTGTGCCTGGCCGAGAGTTGTGGCACCAGGTCCAGCCGCTGCTGCATCATCCCGACGAGACGGGTGCGTTCTGCCGCGTCTTTGAGGTCGCCGGGCCGTACGCCGTACAGCATGACCTCTCCGGCCATCGGCTTGAACATTCCAGTCATAAGACGGAGCAGCGTCGTCTTGCCTGCGCCGCTTGGCCCGACCAGCGCAAGCATCTGTCCGCGCTCGACGGTGAACGAGATGTCACGTAAGGCGGCGCGGTCGCCGTATGAGTAGCTGAGACCGCTGACGCGGCAGGTGTTGGCGGACGCGTCGCCAGGTCCGTCCGGTCCGGCGCCATTACCCGTCTTCAGTACAGTCAACGCATCCTCGCCATGTGTGAGTCCACCGTAAGCGGGCTTCGAGCTTTCCGGCTCAGGGTCTCACAAATACAGTTATGGCAGGTATGCGCGTTTGTCATACCTGCTGAAGATACTGGCAGGTGTGCCTACAGCACAACGTGCTTGCCTGATCCGGGGATGTACACATTACAAACGGCAGCCGGCGGCTCCGTAGCAAACACCCTCTCGCCAATTGGGAGCAAGGAAGAGAGTTAGAGAGAAGAGCGTCCGGGATTTGTCATCCCGCGCCTGTCGAAGGATGCATGGCTGGGAGACTTGTCATGCTGAGCTTGACTCAGCATCTCTCATCAGGAGACCGGTTAGCCGAGAGATTCTGAGTCAAGCTCAGAATGACGGAAATAACCCAACTTCTACCTCCCTGTCCTGGCGGGGAGGGATGATATCAGCAGGGCCAAGCCGGTCCGTCGCCGCGCCGGCCGCAAACTGTGCCTGCTGGCAACCTGACGGCCTGGCGACCTGGCAGTACTGGCAACAAAAGAGGGCCGGCGGGCTGTTCGCCCTTCCGGCCCTCTCTGTTCAGCTCGACTGGTCCACCAGTCATCAACCTGTCAGGCAGCGCGGTCTTGTTCGCCGCGCGGCTGACTAGAAGTCCATTCCGCCGCCCGGGGGCATCCCTGGCCCACCCATGTTCTTCTCAGGCCGCTCGGTGATCAGCGCCTCGGTGGTCAGGATCATGCCCGCCACTGAGACAGCGTTCTCGACAGCGGCACGGGTCACCTTGGCAGGGTCGATGATGCCCAGCTCAATCATGTCGCCGAACACGCCCTTGCCGGCGTCGAAGCCGAAGTTCTTCTTTTTGGAGTCCGACACCTTCTCGAGGATTACAGCGCCCTCGAAACCGGAGTTGGCCGCGATGATGCGGATCGGCGCAGTCAGGGCCTTGCGCAGAATGTCCACGCCGGTCTGCTCATCCTGGTTCGTCAGCTCCACCAACGCCAGTGCGTCCGCCGCCCTTAGCAGGACGGTGCCGCCGCCGGGCACAATGCCCTCTTCAACGGCGGCGCGTGTGGCCTCCAGAGCGTCCTCGACGCGCTGCTTCTTTTCCTTCATCTCGATCTCGGTCGCTGCGCCGACTCGGATGATCGCAACGCCGCCTGAGAGCTTGGCAAGCCGTTCCTGCAGCTTCTCGCGGTCGTAGTCAGACGTGGTGTCCTCAACCTGCGCCTGGATCTCCTTCATCCGGCCCTGGATGGCGCTCTTGTTGCCCGCTCCGCCAACGATTGTGGTGTCTTCCTTCTTCACCACAATGCGGTCGCAGGTCCCGAGGTCGTCGAGGGCGGCTGTCTCCAGCTTCCGGCCAGTCTCTCCTGAGATCACGGTCGCGCCGGTCAGGATGGCGATGTCCTGGAGCATGGCCTTGCGGCGGTCTCCGAAGCCAGGCGCCTTGACAGCGACAACGCTGAGCGTGCCGCGCAGCTTGTTGACGACGAGTGTGGCGAGTGCCTCACCCTCAACGTCCTCTGCGACCAGCAGTAGCGGGCGCTTGGCCTGCAGGACCTTCTCCAGCACCGGCAGCAGGTCTGCGACGGCCGAGACTTTGCCGTCTGTGATCAGCACATACGGCTTCTCCAGCTGCGCCTCCTGGCTCTCTGCGCTGGTGACGAAGTAGGGCGACAGGAAGCCGCGGTCGAACTGCATCCCCTCGACGTAGTCGGTCTCGTAAGAGAGGGACTTGGACTCGTCGACTGTGATGACGCCGTCCTTGCCGACGCGCTCCATCACACCTGCAATCAACGCGCCCATCTCCTCATCGTGGGAAGAGAGGACTGCGACGCTTGCGATCTGGTCTGAGCCCTTGACGGATGTTGACTGCTTCTTGATTGACTCGCGAACGGTCTCCATCGCCTTTTCCATGCCGCGCTTGATCGCCATGGGGTCTGCGCCGGCCGCCACGTTCTTGAACCCCTCGCTGATGATGGCCTGGGCCAGGACTGTGGAGGTTGTGGTGCCGTCGCCTGCGTCGTCGTTGGTCTTCTTCGAGGCCTCTTTGAGGAGCTGTGCTCCCATGTTCTCGAAAGGGTCTTCCAGGTCGATCTCTTTGGCGATTGTCACGCCGTCCGAGTTGACCTGGGGAGGCCCGAACTTCTTGTCAACGATGATGTTCCGGCCCCGCGGGCCGAGTGTCACCTTGACCGTGTTTGCAAGGATGTCGATACCTGCCTTCAGGCGGGTGCGAGCATCCTCACCGAACTTCAAATCCTTTGCTGGCATTTCTCTCTCCGTTGATTGGCGGCGTTGGCATGGCGGCGGCCTGTGTCTAAACAGGCACGCTCGTTAGCCGACTACGGCCAGAATGTCGCTCTCTCGGACGATCAGGTATTCGGTGCCGCCAGAGAGGTACTCTGTGCCCGCGTACTTGGAGTAGACGACCGTGTCGCCCTTCTTAACTCCCATTTTGACCACGACGCCATCGTCTGTCGTCCGGCCGGGTCCTGCCGCCACGACTTTGCCCTGCTGAGGCTTCTCTTTCGCTGTGTCCGGGATGATGATGCCGCCGGCGCTTGTTGACGCCTGGTCGTCCATCGGCTCAATCACCACACGGTCTGCGAGGGGCTTCAGGTTAAGAGCCACTGCGCATTCTCCTTCTGTATGTGCTTCCTACCCGTTTGTTCGGGAGCCTGCTGCGCCAGCCGCGGATGAGCGCGTGCCTTAGCGCGTTGCCGCTCTCCGGCCGTCTGCCGCTCTCCCCTTTCACGGCTTTCCGCGGAGGGGATTGCTCAGAGGGAGGGCTAAGGTGCGCGCAAGGCTGCTGCCGCCTGACTGCTCACCAACGCTGAGACGTGCGCACCCTGTGGACGATCGCCCGTGGACAATCAAATGATGGTCCGGGTTCGGACAAACCCTGTGCCGCAGTGTGGCTCCTGGCCTGGCAGCCGTGCGATGCGACCGTTAGCAGTCGCGATGCCTGAGTGCCAGACAGAGAGGAATTCTAGGAACAGGCAGGGGAAGTGTCAACAGGCGCGTGGCAGGGGGAAGGCGTGGGAAAGTCAGAACGCGCCTGTTATGCCACCTACACTATAAACTGATCTTTACGAACTCTGATCATGGTGCCGGAAACAGTTGGATGTACAGAAGTGTCTCAGTCACTTCCGTGTCGCCTAATCCAGTTATGGCTGCACCGGTGATTGGACTCGTTCCAATATTCCCAGTGATGGCGCTGGTAGGCACGTTGGTGATTCCTGACTTTGACAGAATCACGAAATTGCCTGCTGATCCAAGATCAACTGGCGCTTGACCCGTTGTCTGAGCAGAAACCATCTGACTCATGCCCACGAATAAAGAGAGCATAAGCACAGCCGCCAGGAGGTTCCGTCAATAAGTGTGTAAATAGGGTCAGGCGGCGCAGCCCCTGCTGACTTTTGGCACTTCG
>JAQBUH010000053.1 GCA_027624075.1 Chloroflexota bacterium | reverse complement strand
GCAGACCGTCCTGACTCTCTCTTATTTCAGCCCCGAAATACTGTCTCATTTTGCTGACGTCCAACACTGCTCAGCCTCGCGGCGAAGTGTGCCCTGAGTCCTGACAGAACTATTCCCCCTTATTCACGAGGAGGGAACTGGAGGGTGGTTTGTCCGAAAATCCGCAGCGCCACCCTGAGACTGTCGAAGGGTGCCCGGTTCATCATCACCTGCTCGCCGGCTATCAGCCCGCCTTCGCCCGCGTCCGCCGCGCCGCACGCTCCCGGCGCCTTCGCCCCGGCGCTGAAGGAGATTCTGGCCCATCATCTCTGGGGCCTGCCGCCACCTCGTCGCTCGTCTTGAGGCGGGTCTTCCACACCAGGAACGTCACGGAAAGCGCCATCACTCCGATGGCGATCAGGTGCGCCTCCTGCAGGTTGGCGAAGTACACCTTGTCCAACCGGATGAACTGGATCATAAAGCGGCCCAGCGAGTAGTAGCCCAGGTAGAACATGAACAGGCTGCCGTCCGGCTTCAGGCGGCGCCGTAGCTTGTACAGAATGAACAGGCCCACGATGTTCCACAGCATCTCGTAGACAACGGCCGGGTGCGCCGGAGCCTCAGGGTCGCCGAGAAACCGCTGAGCGCCAACGCGCGCAGGGCTATTGAGATCGGTGTAGTACCAGGCCCACGGCAGGTCCGTCGACCGCGACCAGTGCTCGCCGTTGATGATGTCGCCGATGCGGCCTATCGTCTGCGAGAAAAGCAACGGAGCGGCCGTTATGTCCATCAGCTTGCCGACGGGATACTTGACGATGTACGCGTAGCCAGCGCCGCCCAGCCAGCCGCCGAGAATGCCGCCCCACAACCCGATTCCGCCCTCCCACACCGCGAATATGTCCGTGAGGTTGTTGCCGTAGACGTCCCAGTTGTCTGCGACGTGGACGGTCCGGGCGCCGATGATGCCGCCGACAATTCCCCAGATCGCCGTGTTGTAGACCATGTCCGAGGTGATGGACGGCTCTTTACGGGCTGCCCGGGCGACAAGCCACACGGCGACCGCCACGGCGATGAAGCTCAGGAAGCCGTGCCAGCTCAGTGCGAAGCTGCTGCCGCCTGAGATGTTGGGGTCGAATGGGATCTCGATGGCGGCGAAGGGAACTTTCAACATGGCCTCTCTGGCACTGAGATTTGGCGAACGCCGGGCGGCTCGGGCCGGTCAGCGCACAGGACGGTGCTTGATCTGCTCACCCGGACGCCTGCCGTCAGGAGTCCAACTGAACGCGGTTAATTCCAGGTACGAAACCCAAGAATACTAGGTTTTTGTTGAGTTCGTGGGCAGACCACCCGGACGCAGGTCTTCTCTCCGCTCATCTCGCCCGGAGAGAGCCGGACGGCGTTTCGCTTTTTCCCTGCGGCGACTGTCACTCCGCGCCTGCCGCCACACATGACAGCGCGAAGGTTATGACTAAGCCGCCTCATCCATCTGGAGCACCCTGAGACAAGCGGCTGCTACCGTGATGTTGAATTGCCGCGCCTCCTCTGTCCCGCCCCGCTCACACGGCAATCACTCTCCCTGCCTCACCAGATAATAAAACCTCAACAGAAAAAAATGCAGAACGAAGTCGACGCCTTCCTCAACTACGCGGCGGTCGAGCGCGGCATGTCTCCCAACACCGTTGCCGCATACAGCAACGACCTCACCGGCTTCGTCCTCTACTTCGCCGAAGCACCCTCGACGGCGCGGATCTCTGACTGGCGGGAGGTCACACCGGCCAACGTCAACGGCCTGCTATCAGACATGGACGACCGCGGCTACTCGGCCGCAACGCGCTCCAGGAAGATCGCCGCCCTCCGCTCATTCATGAGGTTCCTCGTCGAAGAGCGGGTGCTCGACGAAAGTCCTGTGTCGCACATCCGGACCCCGCGGGCGGGACGGCCCGTTCCGGAGGTCCTGACCGCGCAGGATGTCGAGGCGCTCCTTGAGGCGGCGGGGGCGGGCCCCGGCCCTGAAGACAGGCGTGACCACGTGATGATCGAGCTCATGTACGCCGCGGGCCTCCGCGTGAGCGAACTCGTCGGTCTCGACATCGGCGACGTCAACCTTCGCAGCGCCACCGTCAGGACCCTCGGCAAAGGCTCGAAAGAGCGCGTCGTGCCGCTCCATGAGCTTGCGGTGAACGCGGTCGAGAGCTATCTGCAAGCCGTCCGTCCGCTGCTGGCCACTCGAGCCCACACAGACGCGCTGTTCCTGGGAAGGCGCGGCAGGCGGCTCTCCCGGCAGGGGTTCTGGCAACGGCTCAGGCGGACCGCGGCGCGGGCGGGTATCGCCACTCACCTGACTCCTCACACGCTCCGGCACAGCTTTGCGACGCACCTGTTGCAGGGCGGCGCCTCACTGCGCCACGTGCAGGAACTGCTCGGCCACTCGTCCATATCGACAACCCAGATCTACACGCACCTCACGTCGGAGCACGTCCGCGCCGAATACGACCGCGCTCACCCGCGTGCGTGAGCTCTTATCTCTGCCTGGCAGGGTTGGAATCAGGTGGAGGCCTGTTCAGCAGAAAACCACGCGCCATGGCGACGCAAAGTGCCGCTCTAAGTGCTTGTAGATGCTTGTCACTCTGAGCTCGATTGCCTGTGAATAAAATCTCCTCGATTTTAGGGATCGGGACAGGGATGTCTGGGGTTTGTCATTCGAGCGCAGCCCTGTCACTCTGAACTTGATCCAGCATCTCTCAGGAAACCGGCCAGCCGAGAGATTCTGAGTCAAGCTCAGAATGACAGATTGGGTTTTCTTCAGTGCCTGCCTGAATCCGGAACCTCTCCTCTCACATGGTCTGCAACTCGGTGTCTCTTCGTGCTGGCCTGGCTCAGCCGGGCGAAAAAAACCTTCCCAACACCGCATCACGACCGACGGCGTCTCAATAACACCGGCGGCCTCTCGCAAAAACGGTAAACTGTCGCAAATAGGTCGCCGGCAACAGTCGGCGCACGGCATGAATCCACTCTGGCCGCTGGCCAGCACGGGTGTCCCTGCAAGGGAGTTCACATGACAGTTATCACCATCGAAGGCCGCGCAGGCGCTGGCGCGCCTGACGTCGGAAGGCTCGTCGCGCGGGAACTCGATATCGACTTCGTGGACCGTCTCATCCTGGCAGAAATCGCCAGGCGCGTCGGCTCGACGGTCGGCGCGCTTGCAGACCAGGAGAGCCGCGTCCCTTCTTTCGTCAATCGCCTCGCCCAGTCCGTCCAGCGCATGCTGCACCGCTCAGCCGTTGCCGGGATGGGCGGCGACCCTTACTTCGGCCCTGGCGTCGAGCACCTGCTCGCCAGGCCATACAACGAGATGGACGAGCCGCCCGCGTCAACCGCGGCCGAACTCGACAATGTCCATTTCATGGAAACGACAGCCGCTGTCGTGCGTGACATCGCAGAGGCGGGAAACGTCGTGATCCTGAGCCGCGGCGGCGCCGCTATCCTTAAAGACAAGATCGACGTGCTGCGGGTCGGCGTCGTCGCCCACAGAAAAGACCGCGTCAGTAGGGTGATGGGCCGGATGAAGCTGGACACGGCTGCCGCGGACGAATATGTAGAGCACGCAGACCGTGCCCAACACCGCTATTTCGACAAGGCGTTTAATTCCAGTCCCATCGACCCGTTCCTGTATCATTTCATGTGGAACACATCAGACGTCAGTATCGAATACGCCGCCCAGGTCACAGTCGACGCAGCTAGAGAGATGGCTGACAAGGGACTGAAGTGGGCAGGAACAGAAGGCAGCCCGACGCTCGCCTCAATCGCCGAATAACCAGTCACCTATCCCGGGCCAGCCGCAGGAACCAAATGCCACCAAGACAGAAGAGGCGTCGCCACGGCGATCGCCATGTCAACGTTTTCGTCCAGGACGCCGCCCCGAAGGGCCGTGCCGAGACAGACGAGGCCGACGACGATGAGTCGTCCGCAGCGACCGGCGCCGCAGGCGAAAGCGCCACTCGCGCCACACAGGCAATTTCCGCCTCCCGCGCCCGCAGGCTCCGGGTACAGCGCGTGGCCCGTCAGGCCAGCGCCCGCTCCGATGTGTTCACACGCTCCATGGGCAAGGAGCTGCGCAAGCTTGGCGTCGTGAGCGGTGGCATCGCAGTGATCCTGGCGGTCCTCACCTTCGTGCTTTAAGCCGTCGCGTCCGGCATTCAGTCCCTGCCTGTGGACTTCCGCTGGCCAACCGTCCGCGTAACAAACTGGCCAACCGGCCGGGCTCTTCTTTGTCCTGTCCTTGGACGAACCGGCCCCCATCCTTCCGTTCAGTGATAGCCCTAACGCGTGCCGTCTCTAAACGGCCGCTTTGTCCCTGACTCTGGCCGTTCTCCCATCTGTCGACATGGTTACTCGATTGTCGAGTTCAACTCTGTAACTTCGCTCAAGCCCTTGCTATGCCGCATGGCAAGGGCTTGCTATGCGCGCAGATATCCACCTTCCTTCAGAAATCACTCGTTACCGCGATTCGCCCCGGAACCGTCCAGCCCAGAGTTGTTTGTGTCAGGCCGATGGGGCCGGCGAACCGGAGCGGACCAGGAGGGTAAGGCAGAGATGACAGACGAAAGATTCGAGCTAACCGCCTCAACCGGCACGGCTGTGTCGAGGGAGGAGCGGCGAAAGCTACGCAGTCTCCGCCGCCTCACGCAGCTCACCGCCAGCTTGAGATCGGCAGCGGCCAGGGAACCAGGCGAGTTTGGACGGGACAGGCGGGACGGGCGGGACAAGCAATTAAGAAATGACCAGGAGGGTTGAGCAGAAATGACAAACAGAGCAATCGGATCAGCGGCTTCAACAGACATCAACGTGCAGAGCATACACACAGGAGTGACCAACATGTTCAGGAAAGTTTCCATAACAGCAGTCATCGTAGGGGTAGCGGTCGTGACGGCGTTCCAGGGCGGCAACGCCTCCGCATCGTTCGGAGACCCGGTTTCACTGACAGAGGCCAACGTCCCCGCAAAGGAGAGCCCGGGCGCCAGCTACCGCAACATGACCGTCAGCGCAGGTGACGACAACGACAAGCCGAGCACCCAGGTTGCGAACGCCGACTACACCAACCTGATAATCGGTCCCGGTGACCCGAACGAAGAGGGTTAGGCCGGACGGCCCTTCCAAATCTGGGTGTCAACCCGGTGAGCACCTCTGCTCACCGGGTGAGCGCCACCTCCAGGTGCACGGCCCTCGTGGAACTCCACGGGGGCCGTTTGCGCGCCGGCTGGCGCCAGGTCTTCGCAGCGCCAATTGCCGTCAATCGACAATGCCGTTTCGCACCGCAAACAGAGTCGCCTCGGAGCGATTAGCGCAGCCTGCTTTCGAGAAGATGTTGCTGACGTGCCTGTTCACCGTGTGCTGGCTGATGAACAGCCGCTCTGCGATCTCTCGGTTCGACCCGCCACCGGCCAGGATGCGCAACACTTCGACCTCGCGGGCGGTGAGTCCGGCAGGGTTTGAAGATCTCCCGGCGCCGGTCGCCAACGCCTCCGCCAGTTGGCCTTCCCAGAAGTCGAACGCTGCTATCGGGTGACTCCTGGCGATCTCAGACACCTCGTCGTGAAGCTGCCTGATCCGCTCAAAATCTCTGGCCTCGCCGCGTTGCCGTAGGATCAGCCCGTAGTCTGTCGCAACCCTGGCGGTGTCCGTGACCGAGATTGTCCGCACGATAGTCAACGCCTTTTCAAACTCCGCGAACGAATCCTCGTATCTGCCGAGTCCCCTATAAATATTCCCCAGGAGGGCGTGGAGATAAAGAGGCGGCACCGTTGACCGGTTTGCTTCCGTCCAGTCCAGGACCTCCTCGGAAAGTGAAACGTCCCTGCTGACTGAGGCGACAATCGCAAGCGCCGCGTATGCCTGCGCCAGGAACCACCTCGGGATGACCTGCGTCTCGATCGCCTTGTGCGCCATCTGTACGGCTAGGTTCAAGCGGTCCTGGTTGTTGGACGTCAGCAACAATGGGACAGTATTTCGGGGCTTAAATAAGAGAGAGTCAGGACGGTCTGTGTTCCCTGGAGTAGAGTCCAGAACAGGGA
>JAQBUH010000052.1 GCA_027624075.1 Chloroflexota bacterium | reverse complement strand
GCATGGCATCAGCAGCTCCTCTACTTGTTTCAGAGGATGCTACTCTGCCCGTGCCCTAGGTTCTGACAGAACCGTTGAAAGGCGCTCTGGACAAGCTGGATGCCAGGGTGGAGGTCCGTGCAAACGGTGGCGTGACGATCATCGCACGTATGCCCGTCAGTTCTTACAAAGAGTCGTCCGGATCAAGCTCAGAATGACAAAAGCAGCCCAGTCGCTATCACCCTCTCTCTGCGAGGGAGGGAGCACGGCCGCCGCCTACTTCAGAGCCCTTGCTATCGACGCGCACGCCTGCATGTAGATCGTGGCGTCGACGTTGATCGAAAGGTACTGCACGCCGAGGTCGATCAGCCACTTCCCCATCTCCACATCCTTGGCGTACGAGCCAACCGCCCTGCCCTTTGCCCTTGCCTTCCCCGCCGCCTCTTTCAGCGCCTGTTCCACCTTCGGGCTGCGCACTTCGCCCGGCATTCCAAGCGACTGTGAGATGTCATAGGGCCCGAGGAACAGCACGTCTATCCCCTCGACCGTCATGATCTCGTCGAGGTTGTTCAGCCCGCGCTGGCCCTCGATGTGCACAACGATCATCGTCTCTTCGTTCTGCTTATCAGTGTGGCCTTTGCCCTCATTCACGTAGTAATCACCGGCGCGGGTGAAAACGGACATACCGCGCTCGCCCATCGGCGAGTACTTGGCGGCGTGGACAACGCGGTTGGCGTCATCGACGTTGTTGATCTGCGGCACCTGGACTCCGTCCGCGCCGATGTCCAGCGAGCGCAGGATCAGCCGCTCATCGTTGCCGCCGACGCGGATGATCGGGGCGACGCCTGTGCCCTGCGCGGCGATCACAAGGTCTGTCGCTGACTCCTGCGAGATCGGACCGTGCTCCGTGTCGATGATGCAGAAGTCCATGCCTGCGTAGCCGAGCGTGTCCACAAGCGGGACTGACGGGATGATGACGAATGGCCCAACCACTACTTCACCCGCCTGCAACCGCCTCTTCAAATTGCCGAGCTCTGGCATCTTCCGCTCCCGATTTTCTGCATCACCGGCAGGCCGCGCAGTGAAATTGGTGGTGTTTCGTCAAACAGGACTAGCGCCACAGTTTATACGCGTAGCCCAGGCCACGAGCGCGGCGCGTCCCTGAAAACCGTGAGCCCAGGCACGCCGCTTCCGCCGCGTCGGCTGGGGACGGCTATCCTGAGCAGATGCACCCAGCACGCATCGTCTTTCTTGGCACCGGCACATCTGAGCGTGTGCCCCGCGTCACATGCCTCACAAAGCAACCGCCGATCTGTGCCGTCTGCATAGACTCGCAGCGTCCCGGCTCCAGGAACTTCCGGCGCAACACCTCGCTGCTAATCCAGACCGCTGACCCGGATGGCAAGCCCGTCAACATCGTCATAGACGCCGGGAAGTCGTTCTATGAGGCGTGTATGGAGTGGTTCCCGAAGTTCGGCGTCGCGAGCCTGGACGCGGTTGTGATCACACACGCCCACGCGGACGCCATCGCCGGCCTCGACGACCTGCGGGACTGGACGAACTACAGCCGTGGCACTCTGCCGGTCTACGTCCGCGGCGTTGACATGCCGACGCTGTCGAAGACGCACTTCTACCTTGTCGACCGCGCGCAGTCAACGAGTGGCGGCGGCGTGGCCCGGCTGCAGTTTGTCGAGACTGACACGGAGCCATTCGATGTGCTGGGAGTGCGGTTCACACCGCTGCCCGTCGAGCACGGCCCCGGCGTCACCTCCCACGGCTACCGCGTCGGCGATGTCTGCTACATCCCTGACGTGTCCGCAATCCCACCGTCCACAGAGAAGCGTCTTGACGGGTGCGGCGTCCTGGTCCTCGACGCGCTCAGGCCCGGCCGCACGCACGGCTCCCACCTGTCACTCGAACAGTCGGTCGACACTGCGCGCCGGCTGCGGCCAGGCAGGACGCTACTGACAGATATGGCGCACGACATTAACCACGAGCCGGTTAACGCAGAGCTGGCACGGCTGAAGGAGTCGGAAGGGCTCGACATCCAGCTTGCGTATGACGGGCTGTCTTTCGAGACAGAGGTCTAGCCAGACAACCGGCGCTATCGCTGGACTGACGCGCCGTTCGTGTGGCCGCCAGTGTGGCCGTTCGTCGCACTCGCGGCGGCCTCTACTTCCCGTAACTTCTGGTCTTCCTTCCACTGTCGGTAAAGAGCAAACGTCGCGTCGTCCGGCGGGTAGTACTTGCCGGGCGACAGGCTCTCCTCGTCCAACCGGCGCCTGATCCACTCCTCAAGGTCGTCATACTCGATCGCCTTCAGCGCGATATCGGCCGCCGCCTTCAGCGGAATCACAACGACGCCGTCATCGTCCGCCACGATGTAATCGCCGGGGCGTATCAACACGCCGTCAACCGACACGGCGTCGTTGGTGGAGTACGGCGTGCCGATGCGTGTGCCGAGGTTCGAGGTCTTGTCGTAGCCCCAGATGCCAATGCCGTAGTCCTTGACGGTGTGCATGTCCCGGATTCCGCCGTCTGTGATGAGGCCCTCAACCCCGCGCTGCTTCAGGCGCAGGAACTTGATGTCTCCGCCGATTGACAGCAGCTTGTTACGCATCGCCTCCATCACGATCACATCGCCCGGTCCTGCGATCTCGAACGCCGCGTATTCCGGCGACTCCTCGCCGCCCGGCTTCTCTTCGTCTGCGTCTGGCCGCGCCGGCACGAAGCGCACGGTGACCGCACGCCCAACCAGCCTCAGCCCGGGGTTCATTGTGCGCAGGTTTGGCATGTACGTGTAGCGCGCGTCGTAACCGTTGCGCGCCAGCACATCGACGACCGCAGTGGTGTTGACCTTACGCAGCGCGGCGCGGGTCGCCTCGTCAAGCACATGCGCCGGTGTCGGCTGAATGATCGCCATTTATTCCTGTCTCCTCAGAAAGACATCAGCCAGAGCAAGCAGCCCGTGACCGGCCAGAGTTTGAATGCGTTCGCGCCGGGATTCTACCGCGATAACGCGCGTCTCACCGGAAAACAACCGATCTGCTCGAACTGGGAATCCGGGAGATCACCAACGGCACCTGCGCCGGCTGCCGGGACACGGGCGGAAACTGTGCGAAAATGCAGGGGCGACCCGTTTCACCGCACAGGAAGGACCACATGGCAGCCGCAACTCCCTCCTCCCAATCCTGGCTGGACAAGTCCGAGTACCCTTTCGCGCCGCACCACCTTGACGTGAGCGGTGGGCGCATGCACTACGTCGACGAAGGCAACGGGAGTCCCGTGCTGCTCGTCCACGGCACGCCTGTCTGGTCGTTCCTCTACCGGAACGTCATCCGCCGTCTCTCGGCGTCGCACCGTGTCATCGCTCCTGACCATATAGGTTTCGGCCTCTCCGACAAGCCGGCAGACTGGAGTTACACGCTGCCGGACCACGCCTCAAACCTGAAACGGCTCGTCAACGAACTTGACCTGAGTGACACGACACTCGTCGTCCACGACTTCGGAGGCCCGATCGGCCTCTCTGTCTTCCTCGACAACCCGGAGCGGTTCAAACGGGTTGTAATAACCAATACCTTTCTGTGGCGGCTGACGGACTCGCACTTCACCAGACCCGGACGGCTCCTGGGCGGGCGCGTCGGGAAACTCCTGTACACGCGGCTCAATATGTCAGCCCGGTTCTTTGTGCCACGTGTCTTCGGAGAACAGAAGATCACAAAGACTGCGCGCCTTCACTACAGGAACGCGCTCCCATCGGGTAATCGCGTTGGGCCGTGGGCGATGGCGAGGGAGATGCTCAAGGCCGGAGACTGGCTGGACCAGCAGTGGCAGCGCGCAGACCTGTTGAAGTCGGTCCCTGTGTCAATCGTCTGGGGCGAGAGGGATCCGACATTTCGCGCCGAAGAACTGGTGCGATGGATAGAGCGTCTCCCTGAGGCAAAGGTGGTCAGGCTGCTGGACGTTGGCCACTTCGTCGCGGAAGAGGCGCCGGACAGACTGTCGGACGAAGTGGAAGAGCTGATCCGCAGCTCCTGAACCCGGTTACTGAGCGCCGCGCTCGGCGAACCGCTGGATGATCAGCGCCGCCTGTTTTGCGCCCAGCAGGAAGTCCTCTATTGTGATGTTCTCGTTCGGCGCGTGGATGTTGTGCGCAGGGTGATCGACGCCAGACGTGGCTATCGGCATGCCAATGGTGTGGCCGAAGTCGTACATCGGCCCTGTCCCCGCCATGTTCGGTGTCATCACAGGCGGCCGGCCGTATATCTCTTGCGCCGTCTCCGCCACAAGCCTCACCCACGGCGCGTCCATCGCCGTCCGGTACGGGTTAACGCCGCCGATGTATGTGATCTCGATGTCCGAAAACCCGTGCCTGTCCAGGTGACGGCGCAGCTTCTCGAAGATGTCACGAGGCCGCATCTCCGGCACGAGGCGGAAGTCCAGCTTCGCGCTCGCAGCGGCGGGCAGGACGGTCTTGAAGCCGGCACCCTGGTAGCCTGACGTCAGCCCTGCGATGTTCGCGGTCGGCGTCAGGTATAGCTTCCTGCGCAGCGCCTCACCCTCGACCTCGTTGACGAAATCGCGCACGCCGTATATCTCGCGCAACTCCTCGGTCTCGTCTGGCAACGCCGCGATCGCCGCATTTTCGGCTTCGCTCAGCGGCGTGATGTCATCGTAGAAGCCGTCGATCAACACGCGGTCGCCGTCACCTTTGATCGTCCGGAGCGCGTCGAGCAGCCTCCATGCGGCGGACGGCAGGACCGTGGCCAACGACGAGTGAGCGTCTACCGAGAGCCGCTTGACGCTCAGCTCAACCGTGAGCACGCCCTTGAGACCCAGGTACATGAACGGGTCGTTGCCGGCGTTGCGGCCGCCGCCCTCCCAGATGCAGGCGTCTGCGGAAAAATCCTGCCAGCGCTGTGCGATCAAGTCAGGCAGGTTGATCGAACCCGACTCCTCTTCGCCCTCTGCGAACAGCTTGATGTTGCACGGCAGCCCGCCGCGCACCTCATTGAAGGCGCGGATGGCCGCGATGCGGGCGATGATGTTGCCCTTGTCGTCAGAGATGCCGCGACCGTACAGCCGGTCGCCCCGGCGCTCCGGCTTGAACGGGTCGGACTCCCAGAGCTCGATCGGGTCTGTTGGCTGGACATCGTAGTGCGTGTAGAACAGTAGCGTGCGGTGGTCCGCCGTGCCCCGCGCCTTGCCGTAGACGGACGGTAACCCTCCGTTTGGCACAGGGACGATTTCGGTCTCCAACCCGGCCGACTCGAAGATCTCCTTGACCAGCCCCGGCGCTTTGTCGAAGCCGAGCCGCTGCGCCGAGACGGACGGCTGGCTCACAAGCCGGAACAGCGTCTCGATGCTCTCGCCGATGTGCTCTTCAATGTGCTGATAGATGTCTTGCATCGCTACTCCTCATATGCGGCGGCCGACCGGCGACGCCCATATTACGGCACACTCCACCGAAGCATGTCCTGCTAACTTCCGGACGCAACGCGAACGCGATCTGCCTCTGCTAGCCATCGGTTTCTTCACGGAATGACTCTTGTCCGGGCAACCAGAGTCATCCCGGGAATCTAACACTTTTACCGGCGCGGTTTACAGGGACCGTCAGGCCGGCGGCCTGTATCCGGTGAGTTTCGCGGAATAGGCGTGTTCGTGACGCAGGTGTGAGCGTCAACAGCGCGACTTCAACCGCCCGGCGCAGCCGCTGCCTTCTGTCCATTCTGTACAGCCACCTGCAGGCCGAAACGCGCGTCTTGTTATGGCTTTACTCAGACGGCCAATTACACAGCGGTAGAGCGCGCAAACTAACTCCCAGTTACTACTAGCCGAGGCGATTGAGACGGGCCAAAGCTAGGAGTGTCCGTGTGGAACGGACGGCGTCCTCCAATTCCATGCGCATTGACGTGATGCGTTCTGCGACTAGTCCGGCAGCAACTTCGCTCGGCTCGCCCACAAATTCCATTTCGGAAGAGAGCCTTCGTAGTGTAGGACGTCAGCAACAATGGGACAGAATCGGTAATAGAGATTTCAGGCGGATCTGAGCTGCTCCCGAAGTGTCTTGTTGTGCTCTTTGCGACGCT
>JAQBUH010000022.1 GCA_027624075.1 Chloroflexota bacterium | reverse complement strand
GAAGTGCCAAAAGTCAGCAGGGGCTGCGCCGCCTGACCCTATTTACACACTTATTGACGGAACCTCCCGGCTAGCGAAGAGATTCTGAGTCGAGCTCAGAATGACAAAGACAGCCCACCCTCCAACTGCCCTCCCGTTCAGGTAGGGAGGACAATGCAGGGCTCAGACGAACGTGCGAGGGAGGGGTGATGTCAACAGAGCCAACCGGCGCCTCAGTCCCCTTCGATCACGTCCCCGTCCAGCGGCGTCACGCCTACGCCCTGCGACCGCACCCAGGTGAGACCTTCCTCGATGCTTGCCGTGTCGCCCTCAAGCTCCAGCACAACCCAGCCTGAGTCGCCCTCAATCTGGGCGCGGCGGATGTTCGTGATCACAGGGAAGTCCTTGCCAAGCCGGTAGATCACAGGCTCCCTCACCTGTTCGCCCTCGAACCTGAACTCAACGCGCCTGCGTGCCATCAGCTTCTTCTCACCGCGCCCATTACGACCTCATCGAAAGACTCCACAGTGGCGTCGATCACCGGCGGGTCGATCTCGTCCTGCACAGCCTCAAGCGTCTTCAGGCCGGAGCCGGTGATGAGCGCCACCGTCTCCTCGTCAGGACCGATCACGCCCTGCTCGGCCAGCCGTTTCAGCGCCGAGATCACAACGCCGCCCGCCGTCTCTGCGAAGATGCCCTCGGTCTCCGCAAGCAGCCTCATGCCGGCCGCAATCTCGTTCTCAGGCACCGCTGTTGCGGAGCCTCTTGACTCCTTCGCTATGGCAACGGAGTAGATGCCGTCCGCAGGGGTCCCGATAGCGAGCGACTTAGCGATGGTGTTTGGGATGACCGGCCGCGGGTGCGTCTGTCCGTCGATTACGGCGCGGGCAATCGGCGAGCAGCCCTCTGCCTGCGCGATGTGCATCCGCGTTGGGACGCCGTCAATGAGGCCCAGGGTTGCGAAGTCGTTCAACCCCTTCCATACCTTTGTAAAGAGGGAGCCGGACGCGACCGGGACGACCACGTGTTGCGGCGCCCTCCAGCCAAGCTGCTCCGCTAGCTCATAGCCAAGCGATTTGCTGCCCTCCGAGTAGTACGGGCGCATGTTGATGTTCACGAACGCCCACCGGCGGTCGTCGCCGAGCTCGGAGCAGAGGCGGTTTACATCGTCGTAGTTGCCTCGCACCAGCACCACGTTGCCAAAGATAGCCGCGCCAATGATCTTGCCGCGCTCAAGGTTCTCCGGCAGGAAGACCACCTTCTTCATGCCGGCCTTGTTGCCGTGAGCGGCAGTCGCTCCGGCCAGGTTGCCCGTTGAGGCGCAGGCTATTGTGTCGAACCCGAACTCGAGCGCCTTGGTCGTTGCGACGGAGACGACGCGGTCCTTGAACGAGTGGGTTGGGTTAGCAGAGTCGTTCTTGATCCAGAGGTTGTTCAGGCCGAGCAGCCGGCCCAGGTTTGTGGCCCTTATGAGCGGCGTCATCCCTGCGCCGATGTCGACAGCGTTTTCTCTGCCTACGGGCAGCAGGTCGTCGTAACGCCAGATGGTGAGAGGACCGTCTTTGATCTTCTCGCGGCTGATCGACTTCCGGATGGAGTCGTAGTCGTACGCGACCTCGAGCGGGCCGAAGCAGTAGTCGCATACGTATATGGGTTCTGCCGGGTAGTCACGGCCGCACTCTTTGCAGCGCAGTCCCAGTACATGTGGCAATTTATGGACCTCTCTGGAAGCTGCAATCACTTCCGGGGTCCAGCCGGGAGTGACAGCAGCAACTTTTGACCAAAAGCTCGCTGATTCACCGACAACCCGCGTGCGCCGTAAGAATGATTGGCGATCAAAGCCCACGCGGGAAGTTGAACTTGCCTTCGATACTACTCAGGTAGCGGGGTGGCGTCAATTTACCGCTGTTTCCCAACAGCTGGCGGGCAGCCGGGGCCAGACCGGGCCCGGATCCGGTCTGAAACCTCTGGCGCGACCATAAAGCGCATCAAAAGCGGCTCGCCGGAGCCCGGTTTGTCGAGTGTCTCCGCGGGCGAAAACAGGCCCCTGGCGGGCCGAAAAACCGGGTGGCCCGGCTTGCTGAGATTGGCTGGATCCGGGTGTCGTTTGCAGAGGCGTTTCCGGGATCAAAAAACTGCGTGCGGGTGTCCAGAAAGTACTATGAAATCCTATTGACGGCCAGTTGCGCTGATCCGAACATTATCAGTGGCGGAAATGACGCAAGTCAGGATCGTCCAGTGCAACTGCCAGATGGCTGGCCCGGGAGAGAAATTAGTTTCTCAACTGATTTGGCCAAGCGGCGTGTCGATACGTCGTAAAGAGTCATGGTTCCAGATGTGCTGACAAGGAGGGCGTTACGATGCCTACCCCCAGCAAGCCCGCGAAGAAGCCCGCTGCCAAGCCGACCAAGAAAAAATAGTCGGTAGGTAGCGAGTATGCGGTTGCCGTTTACTATATGGCCGCTCTCTTTTTTGTCTGTCTGATGTGGCTGGACCGAGATTTGCCGGTAGGATCACTCGTCCGGCAGGAACGGCGCACATCGCCGCCCGTCACGTCCGCCACAATCTCTCCTCGTGTACGCTTCCGGCATGATCATCGAATGGAACGCGCACATGTTCAGCTCGGACACCGGGCGTTACCCGTTTCACCCGGATGCGGCTTACGTGCCCGGTCCAGAGCACCGCTCACCTGACCCACTGGCAGACTATCTTCAGCGCATGGATGCAGAGGGTATCGACCGGGCGGTGCTGGTCCACCCTGAGCCTTACGGCGACGACCACCGCCTCGCGCTCGCCTGCGTCGCGCTGCGGCCAGACCTGTTCCGCACGACGGCGCTTTTCTACCCGAAAGACCTGGCGGCGCCCGAAAAGCTGGAGAGGTTACTCGCCGAAAACCCCGGCGTGATCGTTGCCCACCGCTTCCATGCCCACGAAGGCAAACGCACCTACCTGGACAGCTTCTCGGATGAGACGGCGCGCAGCCTGTGGGAGGTCGCAGGCGCCGCAGGCATCGTCAACGAGTTGCACATCGATTCCAGCTACGCCCGGCAGGTTGAGGTCCTGGTCAGGGACAGCCCTTCTTATCCGGTGCTGATCGACCACCTTGCCGAGGCGAAGTACGGCTCAGCGCCGGGGTTCGGCGATGTCGTTGCGCTGTCGAAGTACCCGAACGTCTACATGAAACTGTCCGGCCCGGCTTGCTAGACTCGTTTGTGGGCAAAGGGAGAAGAGCCGCAGCATGACCGCTCCCTCGACCCGGAGCATGTCCCCAACATGAACGGCCTGCAGGACAACGACGGCAAGGATGAGAACGGCCTGTACGGGCCGTCCCGGTCGGACATCGAACGCTTCGGCCACCGGGAAGAGGACGAGGCCGCACATTTGCTCAGGCACAGGCGGGCGGCGCGGACGGCGTTGTGGAAGCTGGTCGCCGGCGCGGTCTTCATCCTCCTTGTGGCGTCTATGTTTCTTAACGTCCTGCTCCCCGCATTCAGCCGGGTCCGCCAGACAGACGCGCCGCCCGAGCGCATTCCGGCCACGGTCACACGCATCTTCGACGGCCGCACGATAGGCATTGAGATCGACGGTGTCGAGAGCACTGTCCGCTACATTAGCGTCGAGACTCCGGTCTTCGGCGACCCGCTGTATGAGCTTGCGATTGCGACGAACAGGCAGTGGCTGTTTGGTCAGCAGGTGTTGCTGGAGGCGGACGATCTGAACGCAGACGCCGAAGGCAGGCTCCTGCGCTACGTCTGGCTGGACGGCGCAATGGTTAACCTCAACCTGGTTGCGACCGGGCTGGCGAAGGCTTCTACAATCGGGCCGAACAGCCGCTACGTGGACGTGTTCGTCGAGGTTGAGCAGGCTGCACGCTCCCAGGGCCTTGGCGTGTGGGCCGAGCGCGATGGAGAACGGTCAGCCGCTCTCCCTGCTCCTGCCGCTCAGTATCACGCGGCCAACCGGCGGATATGAGACGTCCAGCGGTGGTTGCGCCGCGGCCAGGCTCACAGGCGAGGCAGGTGCTCGGCAACTCCGCGTTCAAGCGGCTGTGGGCAATCGGCGGCGCCTCGACCGCAATGCGCTGGCTTGACACCGTGGCGGTGGGCGCGTTTGTGCTTGAGATCACCGGCTCTCCGTTCGCCGTCGCGCTCACCTTCTTCTTCCGCATGATCCCCATGTTCGTCTTCGGCGCGTACATCGGCGCGGTTTCTGACAGGCTTAACCGCAGGGTCATCCTGATATTCGCGTTCGCAGTCATGGCCGCCGTCTACCTGCTCCTTGCGGCGGCGGTGCTAACGGACGTGATCCGCGTCTGGCACGTTTACCTGGGAGCGCTGCTGGCAGGCGGGGTCTGGGCAACCGACTTCCCTGTGCGCCGGGCGATGGTCGGAGAGGTGGTCCCCAGGGAGCACCTGAGCGCCGCGATGGGCCTCGACCTGGCGACCAGCAACTTCATGCGCATACCAGGCCCGTTCCTCGGCGGATTCCTGCTCGACTCGATCGGCATGACGGCCGTCTACTCGATGGGCGCGGTGCTGTTTCTGACGGCGGCTGTGCTGGCGTTCAACCTCGAATACGCGCCGAGGCCGAAGGCGGCTGTGGTGATTGGCCCGCTGCGGAATATCGTCGAGGGAGTCCGCTACATCCGCCGCGACTCCGTCATCGTGACCGTCCTCGCCATCACGGTTGTGATGAACATGTTCGCGTTCCCCTACCAGTCGATGGTCCCCGTGATTGCGCAGCGCACGTTCGGCGTCAGCAACACGTTGATGGGTCTGCTGATAAGCGCTGAGGGACTTGGCGCGACGATGGGGGCGCTGTGGGTTGCGTCGCGGGCTACGCCCGCGCACTACAGCCGCATATACCTTTGGGGCTCGGTTTTCTTTCTGCTGATGGTCCTGTCGTTCAGCCGTATGCCGTGGTACGGCGTCGCCATCCCGGTGCTCTTCTTCGGCGGTTTCGGCATGTCAGGGTTCGGGACGATGCAGAGCATCATGATCATCTCGACGACGCCGGCCGAGATGCGGGGAAGGGTGCTTGGCGTGCTTGCTGTCACGATCGGCACCGGCCCTGTCGCCGCGCTTGCGGTCGGGGCGATTGCCGAGTCTGCGGGAGCGCCGATGGCCGTGATGCTCATGGCCCTGTCCGGTCTCGCGTTGCTTGCGGTGACGATGTTACTGTCGCCGCGGTTCCTGAAGCTGCGAGAGGTTAAGCCGCTTGAGGAGCGAGCGGCGGACCTGAGGCAGACGCTCTCAACCGCCGTCTCGCAGAGCGATCGCAATGATGACGATGACGGTGGCAAGCACGATGCCCCACAGGACGAGCCTGGGGTTGACCCTGCGAAGTCGGCGCATTCGGTTCCTCCAACGGGGGTTTCGGCCAGTGTTCGGGCAGGCATCCCCGGCCCGGGCGCGCAGGCCAACCTCTCAACAGAGCGGCCAGACGGCCCACCAGGACCGGCCGGACCCGTGTTGCCCCGGCAGCCCCGCCAATGACGAGTACCCAAACATACCGGATGCTGGCGCTTGACGTTGACGGCACAATTTCCACAAAGGATCACAGCGTGCCTGGCGCCATTCTCGCAGCCATTGCAGACGCCGTCGCCGCAGGTGTGCTGGTCTCGCTCGTCACCGGCAGGATGCGCAGGTCTGCGCTCCGCTACGCAGCGCTCTGCGGCGTAAACGGCCCGACCATCAGCTACCAGGGCGCCGTGACGACAGCCCCTGACGGCGTCACGGACGTGCACACCGAACTCCTTTCACCGTCGTTGGCAGCCGCGTCGCTGGAGAAGATGCGGGCCGCCGGCGCACACATTAACCTCTACTCAGGAGACGAGATATACGTCGAGGGCGAGACTGACTGGGCGCGTGCATACGCGGGTCGCATGGAGACGGCGCTGAGAGTCGTTGGCTCGCTGGACGAGGCCGCAGCGAGCGGTCCAACGGTCGTCATGGCGGTGGACGTGCCGTCGCGTATCTCTGAGATTGCGCTGCAACTGCGGTCGTCGCTCGGGCCGGAGGCGGCTGTGACGCAGTCGCTACCGCACTTCTGTGAGGTCGCGTCTGTCCGCGCCACGAAGGGTTCCGGGCTGGCACGGGTCTGCGCTGGCTACGGGATCGATGCTGGCGAAGTGGTTGCGGTTGGCGACGGCGAGGGCGACGTTTCGATGATCGAGTGGGCGGGACTTGGCGTGGCGGCGGGCGAGGCGCACCCGTCAGCATTGGCCGCAGCGCAGATGCGCATCCCGGGGCCGGAGGAGAGCGGCGTAGCAGGACTCATCCAAAACCTGCTCCGGCAGGGTAAGCTTGGCCGTTAGCTTTTCTGCCGGACCACTGGCCGAATCATTGGGCCGAACCACTGGCCGAACCACTGGGCGCAAGCTCGGGCAAACCATTTGAAGGAGACGGGCCAGACGTTGCCAGCCACACCAGGGAAAAAAGACAAGAGTGGGCCTAAAGGCGTTCCAACACGCGGCGACAGGTCCACTGCAAAGATCGTCGTGCTCGGCGGCCTCAACATGGATCTCATGATCGAGACGCCGCGGCTTGCGGGACCGGGAGAGACGGTGGAGGGCACTCGCTTCTACACCGCTCCGGGCGGCAAGGGCGGCAACCAGGCGGTTGCGGCGGCCCGGCTCTCCCAGCAAAAGGGCGCCGTCCAGATGGTCGGCAGGGTCGGCAAGGACGCGTTCGGGGAGCAGATGCGCCGGTTCCTTGAGAACGAGGGCATCGGCACGGCATGCCTGGCTAACGACCCGGACAGCGCCTCCGGTGTCGCCGCGATCTTCATCGACCCGACCGGTGAGAACTACGTCAACGCTATCTACGGCGCCAACGCCCGCTGCGACGGCGACCAGGTGAAGGCGGCGTGTGCGGCGCTCGACGGCGCGAGCGTGCTGCTGGTCCAGCAAGAGGTCCCGCTGGATGTGACGTTCGAGGTGATGAAGGCCGCCCGTGAGATGGGCGTCACGATCGTGCTCGACCCCGCGCCTGCCCGCGATGTGCCGGACGATTTCTACGACTACCCGGACATCATGACCCCGAACCAGGGCGAGGCGGAGTCGCTGTCCGGCATCGGCGTCGTCGATGAGGCGTCTGCGGCAATGGCGGCGAAGATCATCCGCGACCAGGGGACGCCGATAGTGATAGTCACGATGGGCGAAGAGGGCGCGCACGTTGAGTCGGAAGAGGTGTCGCTTTACATGCCCGCGTACCGAGTGAAGGTCGTTGCGTCAGTCGCCGCCGGGGACGCTTTCAACGGCGGGCTCGCGGTGGGACTCGCAGAGGGCATGGGACTAATCGACGCGGCTCGCCTCGGCATGGCGGCCGGAGCGTGGTGCGTATCGAAGGACGGCGCGCAGGAGGCGATGGGGACCCGGTCTCAGGTCAATTCGCTGATGCAGCAGCTGCCCGGCTGAGTGCGGACCGCCGCTGACCCGAGACCCATCTAGACTGGCGGCAGGCCGCGGATATCCCTGACGTTGGTGACGCCCGCCCTGCGCATCAGCCTGAGCAGGCCGCGGTTGATGCGCCCCGGCAGACCGGGGCCCTCATAGATGAAAGCCGTGTACAGCTGCGCCGCAGACGCGCCGAGCGACAGCATGTGCCACAGGTCCTCCGCTGTGAAGATCCCGCCGCACGCGATCACGTCTCCATCTCCGCCAATCGCCGCCTTGATCTCCGCCACCATGCGGGCCGTGTGGTCGGTCAAAGGGGCGCCGCTCAGGCCGCCGCGGTGCATGGAAGACAGGCCCTCGTGCTCGACAGGGTGCGTGTTCGCAACGATCAGCCCGTCTGCGCCAGACGAGATCGACGTCTCAGCGAGACGTATGGCGTCCCTGCGGCGGCCGTCATCCCTGGGCCAGGGCTGCAGCTTCACGAAGAGCGGGACGGACTTCTGCCTGGCCAGCGCCTCGATCAGCGATCGCAGCCTCCCAGGCTCGTGGAACACCCGCAGCCCGGATGTGTTCGGAGACGAGATGTTCAGCTCGATCGCCGCTCCGTGCGGCTGGAGCCTGCGGTGACACTCGATGATCTCGTCCTCGATGGTGCCAGCAATGCTGATGAACATGCGGCTCTTCGCCTTCCGCATGCGGGCAATGCGCTCCTCTGCAAGGTCGAGTCCAGGGCCTGGGAAGCCGAGCGCGTTGAGGATGGCGAAGCGCTCTGGCTGCCGGATGACGCGCGGCGGCGGGTTGCCCGGCCTGGGGGCAAGCGTGACCGTGCCCGCAGTCGCGAAGCCGAAACCCATCGACAGCAGGGACCGTATGACCCTGCACTCCTTGTCGAACCCCGCGGCCATGCCGAGTGGCGTGGGGAGCGTGAGGCCGGCGATATCGGTCCTGAGCTCCGGGGCGTTCGCGTGGTTGCCGATGGACGCCGCGGACCAGACCAGCGGCGCGCGCATTGTCATCTCACCTGCGCGGTGAGCGGTCTCTGCGTCCATGCTGAACAGCAAAGGCTTTATGAGGTTCCGGTATACGATCTGCCAATACCCCTTGCTAAACAGGGAAAATCACACCGCCAAGATTACGATATGGCATTAGGATAGTAGACGGATGCCAGACTCTGCGACCAGTAAGTGCCAGACGAGCGAGCCGGGCGCGAAATATGTGGCGGGACAATCATGCGGAAGGCCGGGGCCTGATATGGACCTGAAGTTTGAAATGGGCAGTCCCAATTCGCCGCGCGGCCATGCGCTGGTCTACTTCACAGACGCCTCGGACCCGTCAAAGATCGGCGCCAGCTACATCGTCGTGCTGCCTGTCAACGTCGATATCGCCAAGTACGTGCCGCCGTTCCTGGCCGGCCAGATCGAGTCTATCGGCGGCTCAGACATGTCCTCCTTCTCCTTCCCACCCGCGCCTGAGCCTGTGAACAGCGTAAAGCAGGTGCGGGCAATCGCGGAAATCCGTCATGATGACCTGCTTTTTGGCGGAGCGCGGAGGCTGGACAACGCGGTGGACCTGATGGGGCTGGTCGGTGAGATCACTGCCGAGTATCGCAGGCTGTACGACGCGTTCGCGGAGTCGTTGAACCCTGACGATGCTCCGGCGCTGGCCGCAGACGAAGACGAGCAGACCGGCGTGGACAACTTTCTGTACGGCCTGATGAGTCAGTCAGACCTCCTGAAAGAGGTCACGAACCTGGTCGGTAAGCTGCGATACGCGGTCGAGGGCGGCGACAAGGCGACGGCCGAAGAGTGCGAACTGCGGATCCGTGCTGCGGGGAGGCACATGCCAGACAACCGCCGGGCAGACCTGCTGGCAGACGCAGCGGCCGGGCGCGGGCCAGACGCCGAAGAGCTGGCGCGGCTGTACGTCGAGCGCGCATACGGGCTGCTGCGGGAAGACTACCGGGCCGTGAAGGGTGTTGAAGACCGCATCAGGCAGCTCACGGGGACCGAACTCCCCGGACGGCCATTCGAAGGTCTGGACAGCGAGCCGTAATCGCGCTCAGGCCCTGCCGATGATCCTCGCCAGTTGCTCAACGGTCACATTTGCGCCACTGGCGATCAGGACCACCCGCTTACCCTTCAACTCGCTCTTGATGTTGATAGCAGCGGCCAGCGTCGTCGCGCCGGCGTGCTCGACCAGCGTCCTCGTGTGGCGCATGAACAGCACGATCGCCTGCTCCATCGCCTCCTCGCTCACCAGCTCAAAGCGCCTGAGCCGTCGCCTGAGGATGCCGACAGGAAACGCCTGCGCGCTGCCGGTCGCAAGGCCCTCCGCGCGCGTCTTCATCGGCCGGTCCTCCAGCCTGCCCGAACGCCACGCGTCATGGACCGCCGGCGCGTTTGCGGCCTGGACTCCGATGACCTCAGTGCCCGGCGAGAGCGCGTCAGTGACGATGCATGTGCTTGAGGCGCCGCTGCCGCCGCCGACCGGCACGACGATGTGGTCGATGCCGTCGAGCTCTTCATGGACCTCGAGCGCGTATGTCCCGACTCCGGCGTAGAGCCGCGGCTCGTTGATCGCATGCACGAGCGTCATCCCGGTCTGTTCGGCGAGGGTGGCGGCGTGCTTGCTGCAGAGGTCGTAGTACGCGCCGAACTTGATCACCTCGGCGCCGATGCCTTCCATCGCGGCGACCTTCACCGGATTGGCGTTCTCCGGCACGACGACCGTCGCACGCGAGCCGAACGTCTTCGCGGCGAAGGCGACCGACTGGCCGTGGTTGCCCGAGGACGCGGTGACAAAGCCGCGGTCCCGTTGCTCAGCGCTGCTGCCGCCGATCAGGTTCAGCCCGCCGCGCGGCTTGAATGAACCCATCACCTGCATGTTCTCGTGCTTGACCCAGACATCTGCGTCGAGCAGGTCGCACAGACCAGGGTAACGCCTGAGCGGTGTGCGGAGGATGTACGGCGAGATGACGCGCCTCGCCGCGTAGACGTCCCTGATGGTTGGTTCTTGTAGTTCAGTCACGCTGTCTCCGTTCTCAGAGTTCACCTGCACGCGTGCGGGTGTTTCCCGGCTCATGTGGGGGGCCAACAGATTGTGGACCTCTGGCGGCGATGTCTGCTATTTCATCATCCCCGTCAACTGTGGGAGGCGTCAGGCGCAAGGGCGCCGCAGGAGGACCTGACGGGACTATCTTACTTTCGTGCGGAATTGAGCAGCCCGGTCTCCGTCGCCATGGAGGGAGAACTTGTCACTCTGAACTTGACTCAGAGTCTCCCGGCCGCCGGTTTCCTGAGAGATGCTGAGTCGAATTGCCTAAATTGACATCATTCTCACCCATTCGAGGAACAGGGGCGATGGTTAGTGAGAGAGGCTTCCGGGATTTGTCATCCCGGCCGCGGGGCAACTGTTTACGGGTCGAGGGATCTACCGCTCAATCACGGTTAGCCGAGAGATTCTGAGTCAAGCTCAGAATGACAAAAACAGCCCACTCTCTTTCACACACTCGTGGCAGGGAGAGGATGATGCCAACAGAGCCAATCAAGCTCAGAGTGACAAATTTTGGCAGGGGTCAACGACCTGCGGTCTGCCGCGTCCACGGTCCAACCGGCTGAGCAGCGTGTTCACGTTCCGTAGTTGATCGGCCCCGGAGACAACCTGCGCCAGGTGGACCGGGCGTTGCGGCGTCCCTGGAAATGGCCGGTTGGCGAGAGGCATATACTGCCAACATATCTACCGCTGTCGCCGGCGCTTTAGCCCAATAACCGCTGAGAGACCTGCTTTCCGGCCTCCGGGGAGCTCCGGGGCAGCCGGTTGCCGCAACCACATGAAATCGCGCGCCTGAAGGGCTCAAACTGGACTTGGCCTCGACTCCGAAAACGCTTCCGTCGCCGGTTGATCCAGCCAAAGAAGCGCCGCGTGAGAAGTCCGGCTCCGACTCCGACTCCGACTCTGGCTCCTGGTTTCACCGCACCTTCGAATCGCTGGCCAGCCCGCAGTACCGGCTGCTCTGGTTCGGGTTGTTGATGACGATGGCCGCCCTGAACATGCAGATGCTGGCCCGCGGGTTCCTCTCATGGGAGCTGACGAAGTCGCCGATAATGGTCGGCCTCACTGGCGCCGGTTTCGCGCCGCCCATCCTGCTTCTCTCGCTCTTCGGCGGAGCGATCGCCGACCGCGTCGATAAAAAGCGCATCATCATGGCCGGCCAGCTCGGCATGGGGCTGCTGAGCCTGTTCATCGCGGTGTCCATCGTCTCTGGAGCCATCACGATCTGGCACCTGATCGGATCATCGGTCGTGCAGGGCACGCTGTTCGCGTTCCTGATGCCCGCCCGGCAGGCGATCATTCCGCAGCTTGTTGAGAAGCGGCAGCTATCGAACGCGGTTGCGCTCAACGCCAGCGGAATGTCTCTGATGACGCTCAGCGCGCCGGCGATAGCAGGATATATCTACAGCGCAGGCGGCCCTGAGGCGGCGTACTTCACCATCGCAGGGCTCAACATCGGCGCCGTGCTGCTGACCAGTTTCCTCAAGCCTGCGGGCCAGATCGGGGCTGCGAAGGCGAAGCGCATGTGGCGCGACGTGAAGGAAGGGCTGCGGTACGCCAGGGCAGACCGGACCGTGTTGATGCTGCTGATCGTCGCTCTCAGCACGACTGTGCTCGCGATGCCGATGCGGACGCTGCTGCCCGTGCAGATCGAAGAGGTGTTCAACCGCGATGTGGAGTCGCTCGGCCTCCTGCTCAGCATGATCGGTGTGGGCGCGCTGGCAGGGTCGCTGCTCATTGCAGGTCTCACCACCAGCCAGCACCGCGGGATGATCCTACTCGTCACAACCGCTGTGTCGGGACTTGCGATACTGCTCGCCGGGCTGAACACCTCATACTTCGTCGCCCTGGCGATCATGGTGCTTGTCGGCGTCGGCGACTCTGGCCGAAGGACACTTAACGCCTCGCTCATCATGGAGCAGACCGATTCGGATCACCGCGGCCGTGTGATGGGCATCTATATGATGAACTTCGGCATGATCCCGCTCGGCACTCTTCCGCTGGCCGCGCTCGGTGACGTGATCGGCATCAGGTGGGCGTTTGCGCTGGCCGGCGCGCTGCTGATCGCGGCGGCGCTGCTGATGACCGTGGCGACCACTCGGATTCGCAGGCTGTAGGCACAGGCGCGCCGTCGTACGCGGTACAGCCTCGTCCCGGGACGATCCGCCGCCGGGGCGCGGCTATCATAGTGAGCCGCGTATCTCCCGGCGCCCGAGTCGGGCTCGGGCTGCGCTCGAAACGCACTACCTGTTCACGGACGCTGTCAAGGATCGTTGCCGATGGCGATACATATACTCAGCGAGTCCCTTGCGTCCCGCATCGCGGCAGGCGAGGTGATCGAGCGCCCGGCGTCTGTGGTCAAGGAGTTGGTCGAAAACTCACTCGACGCCGGCGCCTCACGAATCGACGTGACGGTCGAGGGCGGCGGGCTCAGGCTCATCAGGGTCGTCGACAACGGCCGGGGCATTCCGCCCGGTGAGATTGCGCTCGCCTTCGAGCGGTTCGCCACCAGCAAGATCAGCGAAGACTCGGACCTGAACGACATCAGGAGCATGGGTTTCCGTGGCGAGGCGCTGCCGTCGATAGCCTCTGTCGCCGAAGTGGACACCGTAAGCCGTCAGCCTGAGTCCGATGCCGGCGTCCGCTACGAGATCAGGTTTGGTGACTCCGATCCGCCGTCCCCTGCCGGCGCGCCCGCAGGCACAACAGTGTCCGTTCGGCACCTGTTCAGGAACGTCCCTGCACGGCTCAAGTTCATGGCCAGCCCGGCCAGCGAGTCGACCCGTATCCACGAGGTGGTGGCGGGTCTGGCGCTGGCGCGGCCCGAAGTGGCGTTTGCGCTGAGCGTAGACGGAAAAGACCGCCTTTCGACTCCGGGCGGCGGCGAGCCGCGTGACGTGATCGCGGCGCTCTACGGGGCGCAAGTCGCGGCGGCGATGATACCGCTGGCGCCGGACGGTGACTCGCCGTTCAGCGCCTCTGGCCTCGTCTGCTCACCGTCGATTGCCCGCGGCAACAGGCGCTACATCACGATCGCTGTAAACGGCAGGCTGGTGCAGAGCAGGCGCATTTCGTTCGCCATCGAGCAGGCGTATCACGGCTACCTGCCTGAGCGCCACTTCCCGATCGCAGCCGTCTACATATCTGCGCCGTTCGAGGACATAGACGTGAATGTTCACCCTGCGAAGGCCGAAGTGCGCTTCCTGCGGGAGCAGCTCGTCTTCTCCACTGTCCAGCAGACGGTGCGCGCCGCGCTTGCCGAGCTGGCGCCGGTGCATCGCGTCGCTATGCCGGGTCAGCGCGCCGCCGCCGGCGCCGGCTCCTCTGGCGAAAGGCGGCTGTTCGAGGAGGCGTCGTGGCCCAATCTTGAGAACGTGGCGAACGGGTCGAACGGCCCAGACGGCCCAGACGGCTTAAACGGTGTGGCAGGCTCGTACTCGAACGGCGTCGCGGTGGACGACGGCAGCGGTCATGGCGAGGAGGCGGGGCCTTCGTCAACCCACCGGAACGTGCTGCCGGTGCTGCGTGTCATCGGCCAGTCGCAGGACACATACATCATCGCCGAGGGGCCGGACGGTATCTACCTGATAGACCAGCACGCCGCGCACGAGCGCGTGCTCTACGAACGGGTGACGCGCCAGTTTGCAGACCGCTCCGCCGAGTCTCAGCCGCTTCTGGAGCCGGAGACCATCGACCTCTCGCCCGCTCACTTCACGGAGCTCACGGCGCACGGCGAAGACCTTGTCGCCGCAGGGTTCACCGTCGAGCCGTTCGGAGACCGCTCCGTCCTGCTGCGTGCGGTCCCGGCGATGCTTGCAACAGGCGGCAGGTCCGGCCGCGCGGCGCTCATCGGGCTTCTCGATGGCGTGGCCGAGGGACGCCAGGGCGGCTGGTGGGCGGAGCGGATGCTGTCGACGATTGCGTGCCACTCGGCGATCAGGGCGGGCCGGACCGTTGCGAACGACGAGGCGAAGGCGCTGATACGCCAGCTTGAGGCGTGCGAGCAGCCCAGGACGTGCCCGCATGGCAGGCCGACGATGATCCACCTCGCGGCAGGCATGCTGGAGCGTGAGTTCGGCCGCAGGTGATCACGCGAGATGCGCGCGGCTTCGCCGGCGAACTCTGGCGAACACTGGCGAACACTGGCGGCGCCTCGATACCGGCCGCTCTGAGAAAGGGCGGCGAGGCTCAGACGCTAGCAGGCAGGTGGAGCAGGTCGACACCCGCCGACGTGTGCCTGAACGAGTAGATCGAGCCGTCTGACTCGGATGTGACGAACACGGTGCGCAGGCCGGCGCCGCCGAACGTAACGTTTGAGGGCCGCCACTTCGGGCTGTAATACAGTTCGGCAAGCTCTCCGCCGGGCCCGACCAGCGCTAGTGATTGCAGTCCGGGCAGCGACACGAAGACTCTTCCCTCGACGTCAACTGCCATGCCGTCAGGTGAGGCCGGGTCATGGAAGCGGCGCACCAGCTTCTCGTCAACCGCGTTGCCGGCTGCGTCAATGCCGAACCTGACCAGCCTGTGGGCGCGCATCTCGGCCACAAATACACCCTTGCCGTCCGCCGTCACGTCGACTCCGTTCGGATAGGCGATATCGCCGGCGAACAGGCTGACCTCGCCGTTCGGCTTCACCCTGAAGATCGGGCTGATCGCCGGGTCAGGCAGAGGCGTCCGGGCGGGATCTGTGAACAGCAGATCGCCATTCGGCAGGAACGCCAGGTCGTTAGGTCCGCCGAACCTCATCGACTCGTGGCTGTCCGCGAATACCTCGATATCGCCGCTGGCGTCGAGACGAAGGATCGCCTGCATTCCGGCGTCGGCAATGAAGAGGGTGCCGTCTGCGGAGAACGCAAGGCCGTTCGGCCGCCCGCCGGTGTCAACGACCTTAACCGGCTGCCCGTCAGCGCCGAGCCGGTACACCCGGCCCTCGCCTGCGCTGACGAAGTAGAGCGAGCCGTCTGGCCCCCACGCCGGCCCCTCAGGGACGTCGATTCCCGACGCGACAACTTGGACCTGGTCTGGGAGGTTCTCTGGGAGTTGTGGTGTCAACAAGTTCTCCGGAGCGGGCGTGTGGGGTATTTTCTGCTTGTACACTCGCCGGGTAAAGGGGCTGGAGAGTGGGTCAAACTGGGCGGTGGGCTGTCGACTTGTGCCAACACTGTCATGCTGAGCTTGACTCAGCATCTCTCATGAAACCGGACAACGAGAGGTTCTGGATCAAGTCCGGAATGACAGGCCATCCCGCGGCAGACCTCGCCACACGGGCGCGGCGGCTGCAAGCTGCCGGACCCTCAAGCGGCGACCCTGCCAGAGTCTGTCATGCTGAGCTTGACTCAGCATCTCTCATGAAACCGGACAACGAGAGATTCTGGATCAAGTCCGGAATGACAGGCCATCCCGCGGCAGACCTTGCCACACGGGCGCGGCGGCTGCAAGCTGTCGGACACTCAAGCGGCGCGGCTGCCAGTATCTTCCCACTGCCCGCACATCAGGCTGAGGCAATGCCGTAGCCCGTGCAACTAATCAGGCGACACTACACTAGCATCGACGCCCCATGAGCTTGAGGCGGGCTGAAGTGCTTGATAGCATTCAAGACATGACAAACCGACTGGTCGGTCGGCACAGCACGGCGAGACTCGCCACTTGCGCCAGATTAACGGGCAACCGGTGACCACGACAAACTCACAGACCAGAGAGCGGATACTCGAGGCGGCAGAGGCCGTGTTCGGGGACAACGGCTATCACGACGCAATCGTCGATGCGATCGGCCGTCGCACGTCGCTCTCAAAGGGCGGGCTCTATTTTCACTTTCCCAGCAAGGAAAGGCTCTTTTTCGCAGTTCTCGACCGGCTGGCAGACCGCCTGGTGTCGAAGGCGGAAGAGGCCGCCGCCGGCGACGGACCGGCGCTGGACCGTGCAGAGCAGGCGCTCCGGGCGGTGTTAACCGCGCTCTCCCGCAAGAGACGGCTGGCGCGGCTGCTGATGGTCCAGGGCTACAGCATGGGAAACCAGTTCGAGCGCAAGCGGGCTGAGATATTCGACCGGTTCGCCGCTGTGATCGAGGGCAGGCTCCGTGAGGCGGTCTTGAACGGCGAGATGGTGGAAGCCGACCCGGCGCTGACCGCCCGCATCTGGCTCGGAGCGGTCAATGAGCTGGTGATCCACTGGCTCCACGCTGGCGGTCCGAGCCCGGCGCAGCGTGCCGATGAGGTTGCCGTAGTGCTCATGGGCGGAGTGCGTGCGCCGATGCCAGTGCCGATGCCGGCGGAGCTCGCCCGATGAGCAGGGCGCAGGCAGAACATGCGACGGCGTCGATGGCAGCACCCGGGCCGGTGCGGCGCTTCCGGCTTTTCCTCGAGACGATCAAGTTCGAGCACTCGGTGTTTGCGCTACCGTTTGCCGTGGCAGCCGCGTTCACGGTCTCCGGCGGTTGGCCCGATTGGGGCTCGTTCGGCTGGGTTGTGCTGGCGATGGTGAGCATGCGGACGTTCGGGATGGCTGCGAACAGGCTCATCGACGCAGAGATCGACGCACGAAACCCGCGGACAGCGTCTCGACCGACCGCAACCGGCGTCGTGTCGAGGTTGCAACTCATCGGCTACATGCTGGTCTTTGGCGTCATATTCATAGCCACAACCTCGCAGTTGGACAGGATGGCATGGCCGCTGGCGCCGGTCCCACTCGCGGTCATGATCGTCTACCCGTACCTGAAGCGTCTCACATGGCTCGCCCACCTTGGCATGGGGAGCGTCTACCTCATCGTCCCTCCGGCAGTGGCAATCGCAATGACGGGCACGCTACCCGCGTGGTCGATAGTCATGGGCTTCGCAGGCATGTTCTGGGTGGCAGGGTTCGATGTGCTCTACGCCACGGCTGACCGCGAGGTGGACAGGGCACAGGGGCTGCACTCGATACCGCAGCGGTTCGGAATTCCGGCTGCCATCAACACGGCACGCCTCTTCCACCTGACCGCCGCCGCGTTGCTTATCACGGCCGGGGCTATCGCTGGCGCAGGGGCGCTTTACTACGTTGGCGCTGGTGCGGCTGCGGTGCTGCTCGCCTACGAAAACAGCCTGGTCTCAGCGAACAACCTGTCACGGTTGAACATGGCGTTCTTCACGATGAACGGCATCATTGCGCTCGTCTTCGGACTGTTCGCCGCAGCCGACTCCGTGGTTTTCTCATGAGGTATCAGGCTGAACCCTCCGAAACCGCGTATATGAACCTGCCGACCACGTCTTTTGCGTACTGTTTAGCTCGTCAGAAAAGGGCCTTTCCATGGGCAGGTACATAGTCGGAATAGCAGGCGCGTCCGGCGCTCCTTACGCAAAGCGCGTGCTCCAGGGGCTGCTTGCCGGCGGGCACGATGTGAAGTGCGTCATCAGCGAGGCAGGCCGCCGAGTGCTTGAGGTAGAGGAAGGCCTGCTGCTTACAGGCAACACGGAGACCGACCACCCGGACGTGCTGGAGTGGCTTGGCGTCAAGTCAGGCGGGACGCAGCTTGAGATGCTTCATCACAGAGACGTTGCGGCAAGCATTGCGTCCGGCTCATTCCACACGGACGGCATGGTCGTCGTGCCGTGCTCGGGCGGAACGCTTGCGAAGATCGCGACCGGCGTGTCGAGCGGGCTCCTTGAGCGTGCGGCTGACGTCTGCCTGAAAGAGCGGCGAAAGCTGATTCTCGTCACCCGTGAAACGCCGCTCAGCCTCATCCATCTGCGTAACATGACAGCGGTGACAGAGGCCGGCGCCATCGTGCTGCCGGGCTCTCCCGGCTATTACCATCGGCCATCGTCCGTCCAGGACCTCGTCGATATGGTCGCCGGCCGCATACTTTCACACCTTGGCGTCGACTCGGCCCTGCTCAAAGAGTGGACAGGGCCGGAGCCTCCGGCGTACGCAGACCAGGACTAACGGGAACACAGATGGCCTTCACAGACTTGCAGTCCTACATCCGACGCCTCGAAAAAGAGGGGCAGTTGCAGCGCGTGCAGGTGGAGGTCGACCCCGAACTCGAGATCACCGAGATCGCGACGAGGGCCGTTCGAGAGGCTCGCCCCGCGCTGCTATTCGAGAACGTGAAGGGCTCCAGGTACCCGCTCGCCATCAACCTGCTTGCAAGCAAGAAGCGAATCGAACTGGCGCTTGGGCGAGACCCTGAGGAGATCGGTGAGGAGCTGGTGCGGTTCGCGCAGGACGTCAACCCGCCGTCGCTGGGCGCGTTGTGGCGCAACCGCAAGACGGGTCTCCGGCTTCTCAAGATGCGGCCCAAGATTCGGCGGAGCGGTCCCGCACAGGAGATTATCGAAGAGCCTGACCTGAGCGCGCTGCCAACGCTCAAGTGCTGGCCAGGGGACGGCGGCCGGTTCATAACGCTGCCACTGGTGTTCAGCCGTGACCCTGAGACCGGCGATAACAACGTCGGCATGTACCGGATGCAGGTCTACAACGCCACCACTACGGGGATGCATATGCAGATCCAGAAGGGCGGCGGGTTCCACTATTTCAACGCAGAGAAGATGAACCAGCCGCTTGAGATGGCGGTGGCGCTCGGTGGCGACCCTGCGCTCATCCTGGCGTCCGTCATGGCGCTCCCAGAGGGCATGGACGAGGCGGCTTTCGCCGGCATTGTCCGCGGCGCAAGGACGCCAATGACACGGGGCAAGAGCGTCAACCTTAGCGTGCCTGCGAACGCAGAGTTCATCCTTGAAGGAACCGTCCGGCCCGGCAGGCGCCGGTTGGAAGGGCCGTTTGGCGACCACTTCGGCCACTACTCGGAGGCGGCAGAGTTCCCGGTATTCGAGATCCGCACCGTCACCCGGAGGAAGAACGCGATCTATCCCGCCACGGTGGTCGGCAAGCCGCCGCAGGAAGACCGCTACATCGGCGACGCGACGCAGCAGATCCTCTCACCGCTGATCCGCCTCATGCACCGTGAGATCAAGGGCATGTGGGCATACTACGAGGCAGGGTTCCACAACCTGCTCGTCGTCTCTGTCGAGAGCCGCTATAAGAAGGAGCCGATCAAGACGGCGCTCTCGATACTCGGCGAAGGGCAGCTTTCGCTCTCGAAGTGCATCATCCTTGTCGGCCCTGACGTAAACCCGCGAGACCCGTCTGCGGTGCTTCAGGCGATTCGCCGCAACTTCAGGCCGGAAGAGGACTTCCACCTCATCGCGCGGACCTCTGCGGACACTCTCGACTTCACGGGTCCCTCGCAGGACCGTGGATCGAAGATGATTATTGACGCAACGGGCAGCCAGCGCGGGGGCGACGGCATTTCAGCGACCGCGCTGCCTGTGAACCTGGCGCAACTCACAACAGGCGCGCTCAAGCACCGGCTGGTTGGGCGTACGATGCTTGTTGTGCAGATGCGCGGCGAAGGCCGGCCGCTGCTTGAGCGGCTCGTCCGCAACCCTCTGCTCGGCGACCTCAGCATCATCGTCGCCGTCTCAGAGGATGTCGATATCGACAACGACATCGAACTGCTCTGGGGCATATTCACCCGCTTTGACTGCGCGCGTGACGTTTCGTTCAGTACCGCCGAGTTCAAGGGGATTGAGCCGGTCTACCACGGCATCATGGCCATAGACGCAACGTGGAAAGACAGCTACCCGAAACCGCTGGTGATGGACCCGGACGTGGTCAGGAAGGTTGACAGCCAATGGTCTCGCTACTGGAGCTAGCACGGGACATACACCTCACAGACCCGGCGCTTTTTCCCATCTGGGACGCTGTGCAGGAGGAGAGGCGGCTCACGCTTGAGCAGGGCGTTGCGGTCCTTGAGACCGACGACTTCGCGGGGGCCGGCCGAATCGCCGACTTCGCAAAGAAGCGCGTCACCGGCGACAAGGTGTACTTCGTCCTGAACCGGCACATCAACCCGACCAACATCTGCGTGCTCAGCTGCAAGTTCTGTGACTTTGCCAAGAAGCCCGGCGACGAAGAGGCCTACGAGATGTCCATGGAAGAGATCATGTCTCACATGGATGACGACATCAGGGAGGTCCACATCGTAGGCGGTCACCACCCGACGTGGCCGTTCCAGTACTACGTCGACATGGTCCGCAACATCCACGAGAAGTATCCGAACGTGCAGGTTAAGGCGTTCACCGCCTCGGAGATCGACTACTTCCACCGCCGCTGGAAGGTCCCGCCAGAAGAGTCGCTGGCGATTTTCAAAGAGGCCGGGCTTGAGTCGATGCCGGGCGGAGGCGCAGAGGTGTTCTCGCCGCGTGTCCACAAGGCGCTGCTGCCGGGGAAGGCGAACGCGGACCGCTGGGCAGAGATACACAAGACGGCGCACCGCATGGGCATCAACTCGAACTGCACGCTGCTGTACGGGCACATCGAGACGTTCGGAGAGCGCATCGACCACCTGATCCGGCTGCGGGAGATCCAGGATGAGACCGGCGGTTTCCTGGCGTTTATTCCGCTCGAGTACCAGGTCGGTTTCACGAAGCTGCGGCCAAGGCACACGCCGCCGATGGACGACCTGAAGATGATCGCCGCGGCACGCCTGATGCTGGACAACATCAAGTACATCAAGGCGTACTGGGTGATGCTTGGCGAGGCGACGGCGTCGATCGGCCTGAACTTCGGGGCGAACGACCTTGACGGCACGATCGGCAAGGAGCGGATTGCGCACGCTGCGCTGGCGGACTCACCGGCGGGCAGGGCTCGTGACCGGATGCTGAACTCGATTCGCGACGCCAGGCGGATACCTGTAGAGCGGGACGCACTTTACAACGAGCTAAAGGTTTACGAGGAGCGCGTGGGGGATTCTCATCCCTCGTGAGAGGGTCACCTGAGCGCGACACAGTATTTGGCTTCTCCCTCCCGGTGAGGAATGGAGTCAGAGGGCGAGTGAGCCGGCGCTTCGCGCCCGCGCCCGGCGGCGGGGACCCGCTCGAGCGTAATGAGGCTGATTACATAGCCCGGCGACTACTAACAAAGGAAAAGTCCAACGGCTAGCCAGACAAAACTGAGAATAGGGCACATGCCATACCTCAATTCCGAGGTGTTCTACCGCGCGCTCGACCCGGCATCGTGTGAACTGGTCACTGCGCGCCCCCGCGCAATGGCCGCTGCGGTCGAGCGCGGCGAACTCGACGGCGGGCCGCTTCCCGTCGCAGAGGTGTTCCGCCTCGGCGACCGTGTCCGTGAGGTTGGTGAGCTTGGCGTCGCCAACCACGGCCCCGCGCTGAGCGTCCTGCTGATGTCTGACGTGCCTGTGGAACAGCTCGACCGCCGGAAGATCGCCGTCACAGAAGACACCGCCACCTCCGTCCAGCTGGTCCGGGTCCTCTGCGCAGATCTCTGGAACATTGCGCCTGAGCTCGTGCCGCCCGGCGAGGCTGCTCCCGCGAGGCTCGTGATCGGCGATGAGGCGAACCGTCTCAAGAAGGCTGGTGACTCGCCATATGTCTACGACCTGGCGGAGGAGTGGCACAGACTGACGCACATGCCGTTCGTATTTGCCGTCTGGGTGCTCCGGTCGGACGTTTCGCCAGAACAGTTTGAGTCGTTCGAGAAGGCGCTCACCGACTCTTACTGCGCGGGGCGGCAGATGGTGGCGGAGATCGCCGCGGCGCGGGCGAGCGACTACATGACAGAGGCCGAGACAGCGGCGTATGTCAGGAACTTTACATACACCATTGGCGACTCAGAGCGCCGCGGCATGGAGGAGTTCAGGCGCAGGCTCAACCTGCTGCCAGTGTGGCGTCCACCAGCGCCGGCGCTGACCGGCGCCGCCCGGCACAACGAAACTTGATACGGCATCCCGAAAAGACAGATCCATCACAAAGCGCGGGCGGCGGGTAAAAACATGCTGAGGCAGATTCGAGAAAAGGTTTTTGAGGGAGAGCAGATCACGCCCGAAGAGGGTCTGTTCCTGATGACCGAGGCCGAGCTGCTCGACCTTGTGCCGCTGGCGCAACGCATCCGCTACTACCACAACCCGGAGCAGCGCACGACGTTCGTCATCGACACCAACCTGAACTACACGAACATCTGCGACGCCTACTGCTCGTTCTGCGCCTTTTATCGCACCGACCCGAGCGACCCGTCCGCGTACACCTACACCGTTGCGCAGATCATGGACAAGATCGGCCGGGCACGCGACAACGGCGTGACAACTGTGCTGATGCAGGGCGGCCTCAACAGCGACATCCCGTTCGACTACTACGTCGAGATGGTGAGGGAGAGCAAGAGGCTCTACCCGGATGTGATGCCGCACTTCTGGTCCGCGCCGGAGATCATGAAGATGGCCGAGGTGTCCGGCCTCTCGCTCGACGATGTGTTCCGGGCGCTGTGGGACGCAGGCCAGCGCACCATGCCGGGCGGCGGCTCCGAGATCCTGAATAACGAGGTCAAGGCGATCATCTCTCGCTTCAACCCGAAAGACACCGTCGACAAGTGGACCGAGGTCCACATCGCCGCTCACCGCGTCGGCTTCAAGACGACTGCGACCATGATGTACGGGCACGTTGAGCGTGACGAGCACATCGTCGAAACGCTGACTCACATCAGGGATGTGCAGGCGAAGGCGCTGCTCAATGGCAACGGCGGCGGCTTCACGGCGTTCATCCCGTGGTCTTACAAGCGGGATAACACGGCGCTTGCGAAGAAGGTGAGCGAAGAGGCGGGCGCTAACAAATACCTGCGGGTGATCGCCCTCTCCCGCATCATGCTGGACAACCTGCCGCACATCCAGGCGTCGTGGTTCTCGGAGGGCAAGAAGACGGGGCAGGTGGCGCTGCAGTTCGGCGCCGACGACTTCGGCGGGACGCTGTTTGATGAGAACGTTATGCTGGCGGCCGGGTTTTACAACCGGACGTCAACGGAGGAGGTGAAGACCCTGATAAGCGAGGCGGGTTTCACGCCTGTCCAGCGGCTCACCAACTACGAGATAAAAGAGGTGTTCGAGGACCATCGCCCAAAGCTGCAGATCCCGGTGACCGCGAATTAGAGGCTGGGTGGCAGACCGCGAGCGGCTCTGTCATTCTGAACCCGGTTGGCGCCCGGCGGAGGGATCGTTCCGCTCGGACACGGTTAGCCGAGAGATTCTGAGTCAAGCTCAGAATGACAAACAAGCCACCTTCTCCGGTAATCAGGCGCCTGCATGATGACGCGAGTGTGAACCGCAGAAAGTCGAATTACTGTAAGTGCAAGGATGGCCGGCCTCACCGTGCCGGAACAGTTCCACAACCCAGGAGAGACCGATGCCCCAGCGGGAGATAGTTTTTGGACACAGCCCTGACGCAGACGACGCGTTCATGTTCTACGCGCTGGCGAAGGGCCATGTGACCATTCCTGGCTACGAAATCGGCCACCACATGGTCGACATCGAGTCCCTCAACAAGCTCGCCGACATCGGGGAGATCCCTGTCACCGCGATCTCGGCCGCGCACTACCCTGCGGTCGCGGACAAGTACCGCATCATGTCGTGCGGCGCGTCCGTGGGCCGGAACTACGGCCCCGTCGTGGTCTCAAAAAAGCCCATGAGGGAGAAAGAGCTTCTCGGCAAGGTGATCGGCGTGCCAGGTGAGTTCACCACGTCGTGGCTGCTATACCGGATCTTCGCCCCGCCGTACGCAGAGGCAAAGTTCTACAACTTTGACGAGGTTGGCCCCGCTGTGAAGAGCGGCGAAGTCGACGCCGGAATCCTCCTGCATGAGGGCCAGATACTGTACGAGCAGCAGGGCTTTCACGGAGTGCTCGACCTCGGAAAGCGCTGGTATGAGAAAACTGGACTGCCGATCCCGCTTGGCCTCGATCTTGTGAACCGCAACCTGGGCGACGAGCTGTCGCAGAAGGTTGCAGACGCGCTGAAGGCGAGCATTGTGTACGCCCACGCGCACGAAGACGACGCGCTGGACTACGCGCTCGGCTTTGGCCGCGGCATTGACCGTGAGGACGGGCGCAAGTTCGTGCGCATGTATGTGAACGAGGACACGGTGGACCTGGGCGAAGAGGGCGTCGAGGCGCTCGAAACGCTGTTCCGCATGGCGGCTCAGCGCGGCATCATTGAAGAGGCGCCGGACGTGGAGCTGGTCCAGGCAAAGTGAGCGGTGAGGCCGTGTTTCAGGCGCCGCTGAGCCGGCCGGCCGGGGGCTTGTCCCGGCGAAATCTGACGGCCGGCGTGGTACTGCGCCGGCCGTAGCGTGAGATAAGCGTGCCGCCTGACGTAACAGCACAACCGCGACTTCAACGCCAGCTCGGAGTATTCGAGTTGACGGCCACCGGCGTCGGGATAATCCTTGGCGCCGGAATCTACGTGCTGATCGGTGAGGCGGCGGGCATCGCTGGAAACGGCGTCTGGCTCCCATTCTTAATCAGCGCTTTGGCGGCGGCCTTCACCGGCCTCACATACGCCGAGCTTGCATCCCGCTTCCCGCGGGCTGGCGCCACGTTTGAATACACGCGCCGGGCCTTCGGGCCGCGCACCGGTTTCGTGGCCGGTTGGACGATGCTGTTTGCGGCGATGATCCAGGTATCGGCGGTGGGCATCGGCTTCTCCGGCTACCTCTCAGACCTGGTAAACGCGCCCCGGATACCGGTTACGCTCGGATTGATAGCAGTGTCCGGCGCCGTGCTGTGGCTCGGCGTCCGTGAGTCCGTCCGTCTTGGAATCACCTTTGCCGTTGTCGAGGCGTTCGGCCTGCTCCTGGCGATAGGAGTCTCCGCCCGGTTCGTCGGCGATGTCGACTACCTCGAGTTTGCCGGTGGGTTTCCTGACGTGATGCGCGGCTCGGCCCTGCTCTTCTTTGCGTTCCTGGGGTTTGAGCAGATGGCGAACCTGGCGGAGGAGGCGAAGGAGCCGACGCGCAGCCTTCCACGCGCAATTATTTTTTCAGTCTCGATAATCACCGTCATCTACATGCTGGTTGCGATTACAAGCGTTAGCGCCGTCGACTGGCGCGACCTGGCGGAGTCGGACGCTCCGCTTGGCCTCGTTGTTGAGACAGCGACCGGGGCGAGGCTGTCCGGCGTGCTCTCTGTGATCGCCCTGTTCGCCACCGCCAACACGGTCCTGTTCGGGTTGATGGCGGCGTCGAGACAGGCGTTCGGCATGGCGCGTGCGGGAGCGCTGCCCGGGGTGCTGGCAAGGCTCACCGAGGGCCGGAACACGCCGCTCTACGCAATCATTGCGGTATCGGTGGTTGCGGGACTGTTCTCGCTGGCAGGTGACATCGGTCAGGTTGCGCAGATGAGCAACGCGGCGGTGCTGATCGCCTTCATCCTGGTGAATGCGTCGCTGCTGAAGATGGGCAGCGGAGGTGGGCCGGAAACCCGCATCGCCAGCCGGTGGTCTGTGCGAGGCGTCAGCGTAATTCCGTTGATGGGGCTCGGCACATCGGCTGTGATGCTGGCCTATACCGGTCTCATTCCGATATTGCTCGCAATCACCCTGGTATCGAGCGGTGTATTGGTCCGCCTATTACTGGACCGGCTGCCGCAGGCGCCGCACAGGGAAATTAGCGGCGCAGGCAGGTGAGGCCGCGGGCCTAATTGAACGAAAAAGGACCGGGGCCGCAGCCTCGGTCCTTTTTTACAGTTCGTCTTTGCGGCTAACCTTTGAATTTGAACTGATTGGAACCGGTCCGCTCAAATTCCGGCATTGAGCGAAGCACCGCGCCAATCATGGTGCCTGGCCTTGCGACGCCAAGGGTGACGCCGTCCGCCGCCAGGGCGTCGATCACGTCCTGCGCCGAGATCTCCCGCTTCCTTCGCTTGCCCAGCTCCAGCGCCTTCTCCTGGACCTTGCTCTTCCTGGATGCCGCGCCGGCTTTGCTCGCCGAACCGGCTTTTGCCCCGGTCCGGAGAGTGAACATCACCTTTGTGTCATCTGCGACGATGCGAACTTTCCTGCCGGCGACACGAGAGGCGTAGCTCACCCGCGGGCGCAGCCGCTTCACAGTCTCGTTGCCCTCGGGCATGATCGCCCTGACCTGGCCCGGCTTGAGCTCAGTTATTGTGTCGATCAGCTTCTGCGTCTCAGGAGACCTCTGGCGGCGCCATCTCGGCGCTGATTTCATGTCAGTGAGACTCGCCTCTACAATCTTCATTAATCGGTGCTTCCATTCTGTATTGACGATATCGTTGAGCCCGGATTTCAGCAGCCGTTATTGGCGCTGTTCTGCCTATCATATTTCAGCGTTCACTGATTGGCAATTCCCGGATAATGCCAGATTTCTGATTGAATGTTGATCAGTATCCCGGTCGCGCCAATTCCCTCTGCAGACTCAGTAATTAGAACTGATGTGCCATCGGTTACGCAGATGTTGATGAGGCGAACACCCTCGGCAACTGTCACGCCTGCGGAGGGCGATAAAAGCGTGGCGAATGCAGTGGCTATACGCCGGCGTTGTCGAGCGCCTGCTCAAGCTCTGTCAGCCTGAAAGGCTTCGCCAGGAACTGGTCGGCGCCCAGCTCCCTCACGCCAGCCCGGTCTTCCCTGTTGGCGTGCGCGCTCATCACGATGATGTGGCCTGGACGCGGCGCAGAGCCGTTGCGCAGCTCTCGAAGGACCTCGAACCCGTCCATCTCAGGCATCATGAGGTCGAGCATCATCAACTCAGGAATCTTGCCGGGGAGCTGGTCGCGGAGAAGCTTCAGTGCCTCGACGCCATTGGCGACGCAGCGCACATCTTCACGCCCCAGCTCCTCCAGCATCGCGGTCACCGCAAGGCGGGTGTTAGGGTCGTCTTCCACTATGAGGAGTGTTGCCATATATCCGGTCTTATGTCAGGACAACTTTTTCCGCGCGGCATGACAAACGGGGACCGAACGCGCGTGACTGGATCAAAACGGAGGATCGGCGCCTACCGCTGCCGCCAGATCGTTCAGCCGGAATGGCTTCGCCAGCACCATGTCCAGGCCCAGCTCCTCGAGGTTCCCCTCGGGCACAGGGTTGGTCAGTGCCGTCATAAGCACGACCTTGTCCGGCTTCACGACGTCCGGGTCACTCCTCATCCACCTCAGGAACTCCATGCCGTCTGAGACAGGCATTACAAGGTCAAGGAGAAGGACCGCCGGCCGGAGCGATTTGAGAAGTTCCAGGCCGCTGGCCGCGTCCGGGGCCGCGTGGACCTCGTATCCCCCGATAACCTCAAGCCCGGCCTCGATGGCCATCCGCACAGACTCTTCATCCTCGACGATCAGTATTTTCTTGCCACCCGGAGCGTCCGGCATTCCTACCAGCTTCCTCGGATCTATCCCCTGGTTTCCAGAACAGGGACCCCGCATGCGAGCCAGTTGGGGTCACGTTCGTAGTGCGAGCAGGTGGATTATACGATTACCCTGTGTGGCACCTGTGTTGCGCGGCTTGCGGGCTTGCGCCGCTTCGAGGCTCTGGAAACCGGGCAAACGGCGTTTCACACGGCAAACTTACTACTAATGGGCGGCAGCTTTTGAGGTCAAGTTCACAGATGGCATTTGGCGCATCGCTCTCAGGTGCTCCGGTGACGATCGCACTCGTCGCCGTCAACGTGCTCGTGTTCCTCATGCTGACCGCAACCGGCGGCTCCGAAGACAACGTCAACCTGTACCGCTGGGGCGCGAAGTACGGCCCAGCGATAGCAGACGGCGAGTGGTGGCGGCTTATTCTGCCAATGTTCATGCATATCGGCTTCTTCCACCTGCTGACCAACTCGATCGGCCTTCTCATCTTCGGGTCAATGGCAGAGCGCCTGCTCGGCAGCCCGGCCTATCTGGCCATCTACCTCGTCACCGGCATCCTTGGAAACGTCGCCAGCTTCATCGTGACACCCGCGCTCGGAGCGGGAGCGTCCGGCGCCGTATTCGGGGTCATCGGCGCGTTCGGGGTGTACCTGTTGCTCAACAGGCAGGTGATGGGCGAAGTCGCGAGGCAGGCGCTGACCAGCGTCGCGTTCATCATCGCTCTCAACATCGGCATCGGTTACTTCGCGAAGGGGATCGACAACGCCGCCCATGTCGGCGGGCTGCTCGGCGGGGTGGCCATGGCGTATCTCGTTTCTCCCCGGCGGCGTATGGTCACCACGCCAGGCTGGGGAGAGTTGGGGCCGCCTCGCATTGGCGTGCAAGTGCGGCGGCAGCAAGCCTGGCTGCTCGCCCTGGCCATTGCGGCGGGCGTCGCGATCACGGTCATCGGCACAACGGTGAAGTCGCAGGACTATCCAGACCCCGACGCCTACGCCGCCTGCGGCTACAGTTTTGCCGACTTCTCCGACCCCGAAGGCCGGTTTCCCTCCTTCTGCCGCCTCATCTCCGGGTGAGCCGCGTTGGCGTGGCATCTCGGCGTGGCTCCATAGCCAGACTGTAGCGAGTGGGTCAGCTTGTCCCTGTGAAGGCCATTGGGCAAGGGCCTCCGGCCCGTTTGTCCCGAGCCGCGGTCTGCGCCGGGGCACCCGCTTGCGGGTCAAAGGCCTGTCGACCTGCCGAAAGGCCTGTCGAATGGTGCGCGGCTGGGAGGCTTGTCATGCTGAGCTCGACTCAGCATCTCTCAGGAGGCCGGTCAGCCGAGAGATTCTGAGTCAAGCTCAGAATGACAGATCAGGCACGCTCTCCTCATCCCGCCCGCCACCCTGTGCCTGAGTGCCCGTTGGCGGGCCAGGGGAGCGTGACCGCCTCAAAGACGCTGCTCCGGCCCGGTCTCCGGCTACGGACAGGATCCGGCTCGGCGTGACATCGCCTCCCGGTACTAGAACATATGTGCTATTATCGGCGACCCAGGCCAGTGTGGACTCGGAAATCAGCGCAGCGGAGGTGGCGGTGTGGTTATCGTGATCAGTTCTCAGCCGGACCGGTACGAGAAGCTCAGAGCGCTCAGCACAATGGCGGCGGATGACGTCCTGGGCCGTCCCGATCCCGTTTCCCAGTTCAGGAGGGACCAGACGCCGTCGCAGGACGGCCGCACCTACCGCGACCCTTACTCGCGGCCAGACAAGAACCCGATGCCGGGCATCTACAAGGCTTCGATGCCCGGCGGCAAGACCATCTCCCTTATGCGGACCATGTTCACCGACTACTGCATGATGGACTGCCACTTCTGCCCAAACAGCCACTGGGTGCCGCGCCGCCGCTTTGCGTACAAGGTTGATGAGCTGGCGAAGACCTTCGCCGAACTGGTTGAGCGGAACATGGTTAGCGGCCTTTTCCTGTCATCCGGCATCATGGGCGGCGGCGCGTCACGCACAACAGAGAAGATGGTCCAGACCGTTGAGGTGATCCGCAAGCGCTACAAGTTCAACGGCTACATACACCTCAAGGTGATGCCGGGCACGTCCCGTGACATAGTCGAGGCGGCGCACCGTCTCGGCACGCGCCTTTCGGTCAACATCGAGACGCCGTCCAACCCCGGTCTACAGCGTCTCAGCCCTATGAAGGACATGGGCAGCGGCATCCTGGAGCCGATGAGCTGGATCGACCGTCTGACGCGGGCCAGGACTGGCGAGACGGTTGGCCAGGCGACCCAGATGATCGTGGGCGCGGCTGAGGAGTCGGATTCGGACATCCTCGACCGCATGTCCCAACTTTACGGTGACTGGAAGCTAAAGCGGGTCTACTACGTCCCGTTCCGCCCGGTGCGCTACACGCCGATGGAGGAGCACGCGCCAACGCCTTCAGAGAGGGAGCACCGTCTCTACCAGGTGGACTGGTTGAAACGGGTGTACCGCTTTGCAGACGATGAGCTGCGGCTGGCCTTCGACGCCCGCGGCTTTCTCGACCTCGACCAGGACCCGAAGGCTGTGATCGCTCTGGAGAACCCGGCGCAGTTTCCCGTTGACCTGAACAGCGCCGACCTGCCGGCGCTGTTGCGGACGCCGGGTATCGGCCCCGTCTCAGCGGACAGGATTATGCGGCACAGGCGCCGCTTCACGATCGACAACTGGCGTGACCTCCAGGCGATGGGCGTGGTGCGCAAGAAGGCGGCCGGCTTCGTCGTGATGCCCGGCCACCGGCCTGAGCCGGCAAGACAGCTAAGGCTTCAGATGCTTGGACATGATGAGCCGCGGGCGAGCCTTGACCTGCGGGATGTGAGGCGGGAGGCGATGGCGACGCTATCGGGCAGGAGCGCGGCGGGTTCTCAGGCCGCCCCGACAGGTCAGCACGGCGACTGCGCAGACCGCTCGTCATGCACGGGCTGTCCGATGTTCGGAGCGCCCGGCCATCCGGGATCTGCAACTGCCGCGCCGGCAGCAGTGCGGCGCCAGCCGGTGATGGCGCAGTGACGGCTGATCAGGTCGCAAGCTGTGACCCTCGTGGCTCATCCGGGCCGGGGTTTCTACGTAGCAGGCGCCGCCTGTTCCAAACATCGGCAGCGTGCCAGGCCTGACAAAAAAAGTGAGTGAGAGTTACTTGCTTCGGTACTCGAGATGGATGCTTTGGGAGTCACTAACCACGCCGTTCGCCGATGTATAGTGCTCGGTCAGCGTATCCGCGCATTGGGACAACACTGCAGGAAGGAAGGCGATGCTGAAAGAATTTAGAGATTTCATAACGCGAGGCAATATCCTCGATCTGGCTGTGGCGTTCGTGCTGGGCGCCGCTTTCACAGTCATAGTCAAATCGCTGGTAAGCGATATTCTCATGCCGCCGGTCGGTTTAATATTTGGTGATATTTCACTGGCCGACCGGTTCATCACGCTGAAAGACGGCGGGTCAACCAGCGGACCCTATAGCTCTCTGGCGGCGGCACAAGAAGCCGGCGCCGTGACGATTAACTACGGCACATTCATCGATGCGGTAATTGCTTTCCTCATTATTGGCTTTTGGATGTTCCTGATCGTCAGGTACGTTAAGAAACTGCAGGAGCGCAACCAACAGGCGGCGTCTGCGGCGCCGCCATCTACCAAGACTTGCCCTTTCTGCCATTCAAAAATCAGTATTGAGGCGCTGAAGTGTGCGTTCTGCACCTCAGAACTGGGAGTTGAGCCGGCTGTATAAGGCAACCGACGTTGAAGTCCTTACTTGTTGGATGGCACCTGAACAAGGAGCTGTACTCCGAGCCCTCGAACCAGACGTCTTCGTCACAGGAATAGGGGATTCTGTTTGGAACATGAAGCATCGTGTTTGGTTGATGCAACCTGACAGGCACATTGTTGTGAACTCAGATCTGTATTGAGGATGGGATGGTGACGCGCCGGGCGCTCCAACCCCGGACCTGGTGAGCGAGGGTCAGGTTGCCAGCAGGATATTCAGGCACTCCTGCTCTAAAAAAACTGGGCATCAAGCACGGCCACACCGTGTTCCTGTCAGAAGCGCCGGCCGGCTTCGAACTGGTGCTGGGCGAACTGCCGGAGCCGGTGTCGCTGCGCAGGGTTGACCCTCCGTTCGATGGCGAAGTCGGCGCGCAGCCGGACATCGTGCTGCTGTTCGTGCAGTCTGTGGCGGCGCTGAGGGACCGGTTTGAGCACGTCGCCCCGCGCTTCAAGCCGATGCGGCCATCTGGGTGGCGTGGCCCAGGCGGTCGTCCGGCATTAAGACCGACATGACAGAGGACCGCGTCCGAGAAGTCGCGCTTCCCCGCGGAATGGTCGACAACAAGGTCTGCGCAATCGACGAGACGTGGTCAGGCCTTCGCCTCGTCGTCCGCAGGGAGAACCGTGCCGCCTGGCCTGCGAGCTTCCTAAGCTGAGGCGCCGCCAGGTCCACCCGGCCCGCCCGCCGGTTCCTGACCCATTACCCCGGCGTGCGCCCCGGCCGATGGCCCCGCGTGGGAATGGACGATGTGGCCGTGCGAGTGGGGGACCTCTGTAGCAAGCCGCCGGCCCCGCAGCGTGCGCCGGGCCAGGTTTGCCAGCTCAACCGCCAGCAGCAGGCCGATGCCGGTGAGCACTACCGCCCCCCCGGGCGCCAGGTCCGCGTAGAACGAGATCACCATGCCGGTGACCGCGGTGAGCATCCCGATGATGGATGCCGTGAAGACCGTCCGCGTCAGCCCCGTCGACACCCGCAGCGCGATCAAGACCGGCACGACTATCAACGCGCCTATGAGCAGAACGCCAACCACCCGCATGGCGAGCGTAATGGTCGCTCCTGTGATCACGGCAAGTCCGATGTTCAGCGCGTGGACTCGCACGCCGTTGATGCGCGCAAGATCGGCGTCGAACGACGCCTGTGCAAGCTCCGATATGAAGACGGTCACAAACAGCACGACCGCAACCGCCAGCGCTCCAATCAGCCACAGGTCCGGGCCACTGACTGTCAGGATGGAGCCAAACAGGAAGCCGAAGAGGCTCGAGTTGAAGCCGCCGGCGATCGAGATGATGACGACCGCTATGGCAAGCGAGCCGTAAAGGAATACGGCGAGCGCGGCGTCGCCCGGCAGCATCCTGCGAGCGCGCAGCTCCTCTATCGAAACGGCGGCCGTGCTGGTGGCGGCGAGTGCGATGTACGGTGGATACAGGTTGGTCAACAGGCCGATTGCGACTCCTGCGAGCGCCACGTGCGAGAGGCTGTCCGCAATGAGCGAGAGCCGCCTCAACACCAGGAACACGCCGAACGCGGGGGCGATGGCGCCGATGAGGACGGCGGCCAGCAGCGCCCTGCGCATGAAGTCGTATTCCAGTATTTCGGGCATCTGTCTCACCTGGGCCGTGTGGCCCGCGTGGCCCGATATGGGCCGATCTGGGCCGCTACCTGTGCGTGTGGTTCGGGTCGTGGAGAAGGATGTCGACGGGGAAGCCGTAGAGCTTCGAGAGGTCGGTCGACCGGATGTCGTGGACGCCGCCGTGGAAGACGATCTGCCGGTTGATGCAGGCGCACGTAGTCGCCTCCCGCATCACCGCGCCAATGTCGTGTGAGATCAGCATCACAGTCATGCCCATGCCTGTGTTGAGCCGTCTGACGAGAGCGTGGAACGCCTGCTGCCCCGCCGCGTCGATGCCAGCGATCGGCTCGTCCATGAACAGCAACTCGGGCTTCCTGATGATGGCGCGGGCGATAAGCATCCGTTGCTGCTGACCCACAGACATGTCAGAGACCCTGCGGTCCGCAAGCTCGGGGATGCCAACCATATCGAGCGCGGCCTCAACCTCTCCGCCTGAAGACCTCCGGAATATACGGAATGGGTCAAACCCGCGGTACGCGCCGTACGCCACGACCTCTCGCGCCGTCGCGGGGAACCGGTTCTGCACCGCCTCGACGCGCTGCGGCACGTAGCCAACGCGCGACCAGTTGTCGAACGACCGCGGGTCCTGGCCGAAGAGGCGGACAGTCCCGCGGCTCGGCTTCACAAGCCCGAGCGCCAGCCTGAGGAGAGTGGTCTTGCCGCTTCCGTTCGGGCCGAGCACCGCCATGAACTCGCCCTTTGTGACGGAGAACGTGATGTCCTGGACGGCCGTCTCGCTATCGTACGAGAACCACACCTCGTTGAACTCGAGCACCGGCTCGGCAGAGGCTGAGCCAGGGGTATTCGGACTGTTATTGACACTATGTATCATATAGTTAGGTGCGTTGACGTGTGAAAAGGCGAGGGTGGCGCGCTACGTCGCGGCGCAGTCTGAGCAGTCTATGTAGACCTCCATGCGGTGCCCGACGATCTCTCCGTCGACCTCTTTCGCAAGAGAGCGGAACATCCGCTCGACGGTCGAGTCCCGGAAGTCTCCGACCTTGCCGCAGCGGACGCAGACGGTGTGGTGGTGGTGGCCGACGCGCGCAAGGCTGTACTTTGGCGCTCCGTCCGGCATCGCCAGCTTGCAGAGTGCGCCGGACTCAACAAGCAGCTTGATGGTGCGGTAGACAGTCGCCCGCCCAACGCCCGGCACAGACTCGCACAGGTACTCTGCTGTGAAGGCGTCCCGCTGCTCCTCGATGGAGTCAGCCACTCGCCTGCGCGGCGCGGTGAGCCGGAAGCCGCGGTCCTCCAGGGTGGCTATCAGGTCGTGACGTTGCGCGCCCGGGGTCGTCATCGTGGACTCATCCTCTTTTCCTGATACCTATTATCAGTATGGGTGCCGCATTCTGTCAATCCGCACCGCCGGCGGGGCCAGTCGAGTCTGCCAATCGAGTCTGAGTCACGGCCGCTTTTCTCGCGCGGTCCGGTCAAATCGACAAACTCGCTCCGCTTTGCTGGCCCGAATCTGGTAGTTTGGTCGGTCTGCGCGTGGCTGTACTCTGAAGAGAGACCGGCGCATCGAAATCAGCGGCGGGGGAGTGGATGGGTCCCGGTGGGCTCCACGGACTTCAAATCCGCTGTTCCGGCAGCTTCCTGTCGGAAGGAGGGTTCGACTCCCTTGCACTCCCGCCAGTTCAACTACGCGTGTTCGGTTGCCTTTTCTGCGGCCTCAGCTATGGCGTCATTAGGCAGTTTCTCTACCGAACGTCTACCGAAACGCATTCCGAACAGGTTCGCTGCCTCTTCGTCGAGTGCGTCTGAGTCGCTCACGTACACTGCCATCGTGAATGCTGCTGATGAATGTCCCAATCGTTGCTGGACCGTCCTGGGGTGTGCCTTCATTTCGACCAAAGCCAACGCGTGCGCGTGCCTGAGATGGTGTAGGTGCAGTTCCGGGTGACCGGCAGCGATAGCAGCTCGCTTGAATGTCTTCGTCAGCCGCTCCGGGGAAACCGGAACACCAAGTTCGTCGGTCCAGATGTACCCGGTCTCCGTCCACACGTCCAGATGATCTTGTCGCCATATGTTCTGCCGCTCGTGCTGTTCATGGAGCAGGGCGATGGTGCCTGCGTCAAGATGCACTTGCCTGCTCGATGTATCGGATTTCGGCTTGCCAACTACCAGTCCGTTCCCCGGTTCACGCTGAAGAGTCTGTGTGACATAGATCATGCCGCGGTCAAGGTCGGTATTGCTCCACGTCGTGCCATGCATTTCCCCGCGGCGCATGCCGGTCGCAAAGGCCACGCGGTAGTAGTTGCCGAGCAGCGGTTCGGAATCTGTCAGATCAAGAACTCGCTCAATCACGGCCAGGTCTATCCGTTGCCGCCGGACCTTCTGTTTAGGCGGTTCGACGTTTCTCGCCACGTTCCGCGTTACCAACTCCCGGCGCTCCGCTATAACCAGCGCACGGCGGATAGTGGCAAAGACCCTGTGAGCGGTGGCAGGGGAGCAGCCAGACTCAAGTGTCTGTGCCTTGACCATTTCAATATCCACTGGCCTGAGATCGGTCAGTGCGATGTCACCAATGACCGGGTTCAGGTGGTCTCTGACGTGCTGGGAATACGACCGGATTGTTGATGCGCGCACATCCGACTGTGCCGACTTCAACCACATGGCGAGCCACTCACGCGTTAGCATCGGGCGCTCCTGTGGCTCTGGTGCAGGCTCCGACCCCTTTGCCGTGACCTTGCCATTCTTGATGCCACTCAAGAGTTCGGCGAGTGCGTCCTGTGCCTTAGTCTGGTTACCTATGACGGTCTGCCAGATGCGTTTTCTCTTGCCGTTCTCATCCTTCACGCTGGCGACGATGCGCCACACGTCTGGCTTATCTGTAGGCCTGATTGAGCCTCGCGATCTCATTTCTTACTCCTTGCGCTGGACCGTATCCGATGGCGTCTTTGCCGCTCGGCAGTGCCACATTGAGGTGAGCAGTACTTGACCCCACGTCTGTCCACCTTGAACAGCGGAGTGCGCGGGCAGGTGGGATTTTCACAGCGGACGAGGTACGCGTTGCCGGAAGTGACCTCTTCAACCAGCGCCGCGACATGGAAGCCG
>JAQBUH010000004.1 GCA_027624075.1 Chloroflexota bacterium | reverse complement strand
GCCACTGGCCGGGGTCGGCGGCGAGCCACTGGCCGGGGTCGGAAGCGAAGAGAGCGGGAGCGGCGAATCCCGGCCTGGGACGGCAGTCTAGCGGCGGGGCCGTTCGGTAACAGATACGTGCTCAACACAGAGCGCTGCAACCGTCCGGGCTACACGGCTGATCAGATCGTAGTCGAGAGTGTCAGGGGTGTCCGAGGCGCTGTGGTAGTGCGGATTCCTGAAGTTTGCCGTGTCCCCGATCATCACCGCAGGGATGCCCGCGTTCCAGAATGGCGCATGGTCTGAGCGCCTCAGGTTATGCGGGACCCGCATCCAGCGCGGTATCTCCATCGGCAGGACTACGACTCCGTCCCTCACGCTGTTCGCCGCCTTCTCCAGCGCTCGCCCTGCCGAACGGGAAGGACGGTTTGAGATAGCGACTACCGAGTTGCCGGCGAACCTCTCCTCCCTGAGCCTGTCGAACGCTCTTGGGAACGCCAGCTGGAGTCCGGCAGGCACCTTCTGAGCGCCGGGAGGCGCAGAGAAACCGACCATCTCCAGGATGTATGCCGCTGCGATGGTCGGCGCACCGGAAGCCGCGTCGAGTCCATTCACATATGCGGTCGAGCCGTGAAGGCCAACCTCAGGCTGACGCTCCTCGGCGTCGAAAGCGGCAAAGATGATCGATCTGCCTCGCCGAATCCGGGTCTGTGTCTGGCGCCTCGCCTCGCTCATCAACCTGGCGCACTCCAGCATGACCGCCACGCCGCTCGCATTGTCGTCGGCCCCGGGAGAGCCGGGAACCGTATCGTAGTGCGCGCCGATGAGGAGCGCGGAATCCGTGTTGCCAGCGCCGGCGCCGGCCTGGCGCACATCTGGCTCGAAAGTGCCAATTACGTTGAGTCCAGGCCGCGTCTCCGGCTCTGACGGGACCGTGAAGCCTTGCAGGTCAACGGAACAGCCCGCCGCCTGGAGTTGATCTGCGATGTAGTTGGCCGCCCCGCGATGCGTCGCAGCGTCTTCACCGCTGTGGCGAGGTGACGCGCACAGCTTCTGGACATCAAGCCTCATCCGCTCGATGCGGACAGCGGCGCCAGCTTGAGTGCCCGGTAAAACCGCAGCCTCAACTCTCTGTTCGCTCACCAGGACTTGCCTCAATGCCGCTCAATGTTTCCGTTCCTGCGAATCCCAGCCAAAGTATGCAGCCGCTCGCAGCCACTTATGAGAGCAGTACTCCTCTTTTATCGCCTCGGGCCGACCGGTGGATTCAACGTCAGCGCTGTTTCCCCCTGTATACTGCCGCCCGCTGGCCATTACCTGTCAGCTCATGAATCGATCCGGCCAATTACCGGTCCCAACAGTCAGTGGAGATTGCAATGTACATCCTGATGGTGCGCATCAAGGTGAAAAAAGACAGGATTGACGACTTCATCAGAGCCTCCATAGGTGATGCTGAAGGGTCGGTCCGCAACGAACTTGGCTGCCGCCGGTTCGACATCATCCAGGATGCCGGAGACCCCACGCTCTTCGGGTTCACTGAGGTCTACAACGACGAGGCGGCGTTCAATGCTCACAAGACGTACCCGCATTTCAAAGAGTGGGACAGCCAGGTGCGTGACATGTTCGACGGCGCTGTTGACGTCTCCTTCTGCCGCCCCGTTTACCCGCGAGGAGATGCCAGTTGGGACGCCGTGAGGGCCGAAGGCGCGGTGGACCACGCGTACTTCTCAGGCAGTTCCCTCCATGTGATTCATGCTCCGCAGTATGTGCAAGCGGAGCGCGTCGACCAGTTCATCGAGGCTGTTGCGCTCGACGGCATTGGCTCAACCCATGAAGAGCCCGGGTGCCTGCGCTTCGACGTGTACCAGAACGTGAACGATCCGGGCGAGCTATACCTGTACGAGGTGTACGTGAACCCCGCCGCGTTTGACTACCACAGGGAGACGCCGCATATCAAGAAATGGCAGGCCACGGTCAAGGACTGGTATGACGAGCCACGGCGTGCCGCAAGCACTGGCAGGCGCGTTGGCCGCAATATCTGGCCGCCAGACAACTGGGGCTGGAGCTCCGGAAAGCCCGCCTGGTAACTGGCGCGCGCTGAATACAAAAAGACCGGGCAGAACATTCTGCCCGGTCTTTCGTTTCGCCTGAATCTTGCTGAAGCCTAAGCGGCCTCGGCGTGCCTGGCAGCCTCGCTCAGGTGTCCCGCCTCGTCCGCCGAGATGACCTTGGCGATATCGAGCAGGATGATCAGCTTCTGGTCCGTCTTCACGATTCCCGTCAGATAGTCTGAATCCTCTGTCGTGATAACCGTGGATGGTGGCTCGATCGACGCCTCCGAGACCCGGCTCACCTCTGTGACCGCGTCGACGACCATGCCGATATCCTGGCCCACGACGTCGACCACCACTATCCGGTGCTCGTCTGTCCGTTCGCCGGCTGGCATTGAGAACCTCGTGCGCAGGTCCACAACGGGGATCACCTTGCCGCGCAGGTTTATCACGCCCTCAATGAACCGGGGAGCTCGGGGGACCCGGGTGATCTCCTGCATTCGGATGATCTCCCTGACCGCGCCAATGTCGACCCCGTAGGCCTCTTCGTTAAGATCAAAAACGACAAGCTGCCGCTCGGAGATCGCCGTCTGGTTGTTCGCCATATTATTGCCCTCTCTACATGAAGCTGGCGCCGAACAGCAGAACTGCCAGAGCCAGTCATTCTCTCCCCCAACCAAGGAGTGTGGACTTGATGTGCCGGCGAACGCACCGGGAACACGTCAGTCGCGGATAGGTAGGTTCCACAGTAGACCGACGGCATTGGCCCGGTTATCAACTGGCCGGCTGGCAATCCGGGAGAGGCGCCGGCAGTTCGATCAGGGCACATCCATGGTGCGGAGCCGTCGGACCGTGAGAAGCGTGAAGATGACGATCACTGCGGCGGTCACGATGATCGAGACAGGGAAGCTGATTACCTGGTTGGCATCCTCCGTGAAGCGGTTGTCATCAATACCCCTGATGATTCCGATCATGTAGGCCCGTATGCTGAGGAACCGCACTCCCGAAACGAAGCCTGTGAACAGGAACTCCCACAGGAACACGTACATGAGGCCGTAACCGAGCGCCCTGCCTGTCGAAAGGCCAAGCCACAGGAATACCGCCGAGTACGCCAGTAACGCCAGCGCAATGCCAACGGCCACGGCCACAATGGTCTGGGCCTCCCCGTCATAGGCCAGGAAGGTTGCGGCCACCGCACTGATAAGAATCGGCGGAGCGCCTACGGTCACTGCCGCTGCCAGCTTCGGCAGGATGATCTGCCACCGGGGCGACGGAGTAAGCGTCAGGTTGCTCAGCGTGCGGTCTTCAAGGTCATTGCCCAGGGCTGCGGTCGAAACGGTTAGCGCAATGATGGGCAGTACCGCAACGCCGAATAGCAGTCCCAGGAGAGTGTTGTCGAGCTCAGTCGCGTTCGGTCCGTCATCGACAAGTCTCACCGCCAGTCCCATCAATATCGGCACGGCCGAAATCAGCCCGATGATGACCATGCGCGGTCTGCCTGTGAGCTGGCGCAACGAGATCAGGTACAGAGTACTCATGGCTACTGACCCACCAGGTAGCTGAATACGCTTTCAAGTGAGTCATCGAGCGGCTCGACTCTCAGCAGCCGGACATTCGACTCGAGCGCCAGCTTCGGCAACGCCATCTGCAGTGCAAGCACGTTCTTGCTCTGAGCGATCAACGCGCCATCGGGGTCGATGTTGACCGCCTCGACCTCATCAAGCCGTACGAGGTCAGACGCAAGCGTGCGCGGGTCGCTGCACACGATCCGCATGTGATACGGCCGCTCGTTTAAAGCTGCTCGGATCGACCGGTAGTCTCCTGAGGCCGCCAGCTTACCATTCACAATCAGCAGGACCCGGTCCGCCAGTGCCTCTACCTCTTCGAGGATGTGAGATGAGATGACGATCGTGCGGCCTTGCCTGGCAAGCTCACGCAGCAGGTTCTGAAAGTGGACGCGCTGGCGCGGGTCGGCGCCATTCAACGGCTCATCCAGGATCAGCAGTTCCGGCTCGTGGACGATAGTCGCCGCAAGCCGCATACGCTGCTTCATGCCGCGTGAGTAGCCGCCCATCTTACGGTCTGCGGCAAACTCCAGCCCCACTTCACTGATGGCTCTTGCGGCGGCGTTCACGGGATCGGTCACACCCCTCATTTTCGCAGCGAACTGTACGAAATCCCGTCCCGTGAGGAAGTCATAGACCGCCTCATGCTCCGCCATAACGCCAATCCGGCGGTACAGGTCCGGGTTGTTGCGGACAGGCTGCCCGAATGCGGTGACTGTTCCCTCTGACGCCTTCGCCAGTCCGGTGATCATTCGTAGCAGAGTCGTCTTGCCTGCGCCGTTCGGACCAAGCAGGCCGGTAATGCCCGGATAGACCTCGAACGAAACGTCGCTCACTGAGACGACGCTGCCGAACCAGCGTGAGACGCCATCGACCTTGACCACAGGTTCCCGGGCGGAGGCTTGTGCGGAGAGTGGCGGAGGAGCCGGCGCAATGACCTCTGGCGTCGTCATACGGTCAGCCTCCGGTACCGGTTCCAGAGCACACCCATGGCAGCCAGCGTGAATGCGAAGAACGCCGCCACGCGAACGCCAGTAGGAAGCCCGCGGGCCGCCTGTCCACCACCAAGCGTGTCACTCGTGTCGAATACGATCTCATTGATATGCAGCGGCACGTCAGACAGGCTTATGAGCGCAAGCCATTCACCAGTGGCGCCTGAGGCCACCTCGCCCAGGATTCCAGCGGCGAACTGGGAGATGACGAATAGGCCTACGAGCCCGACAGACGCGTAGCCGCGTCGTGTTGTGAACGCCGCCACGGCCAGCCCCATACTCGTCGTGTACACGGCAATTGCCGCCCCTGCCGCAAGGAACTTTGGAATGTCCTGCCAGTTATCTACGAGGTAGTCTCCCGGCTGCGACGCTCCGAACGCCAGCCCTGCCAACAGTACGATCTGCGGGAGCCACGCGACGACCAGCATGATCGTTAGAAAGGCGAGGAACCTGGCTGCGACGTAATCGATCGAGGTGATAGGGCGAACGAGGTACAGGTTGATGACCCTGTTGTGCCTGTCCGGACAGAGCAGTTCCGGGCCGACAACCGCCGCAAACAGAAACAGCAGGATCGCCCCGAACGCGTAGTAGTCGGAGTGGCTCGGCAGGTCAGCCGCCTCTGCCGCGCCTTCCCCGACAACCCGGTCTACGGCCCCTGCGTTCAGCGCAAAGATCAACCCGACCGCAATCGCGACGGCTACAAAGAGCCACGGCAGTATCTTTGCCCGGCCTCCTCTGCCAATGCCGAGCGCGATCCTGAGCCCATCGACATAGACGGCCTTCCTGGCCCTCCAACGGCCCTCGCGCTGGCCCTCATATCTCTGGTAGCCAAGGTCAAAGACCCTGCCTTCCCTGCCCTGACGCGGCTCCGCTCCGGTGGACGAGGTCATTCGCCGGTCTCCCCGGAACTCACACTCACACCAAACGCCGTCTCTTGATTTGCTGGCTGCCCGTTCTGCGCCGGTATTGCTGCGTCATTGAATATCTCGGACAGCGCGTGTCTGCGTGGGCCCAGCCTGCGAAGTGGCGCCTCTGACTCCACGAGAGCACGTGAGATCGTCTCGTATGTGCCTTCGGTCGCCTTCGGGATGATCACGGCGGAGTCTTCCTCTGTCGCCTCAACTCCCAGCCTTCGAAGCGCAGAGATGAACTCCTGACGCTTGTCGTCAACCTCAATGAAAAGCGTCTCCAACTCTTCGGTGAAACCGGTAACTTCACCCTGCCGGACAACGCGGCCGTCCTCCAGGACGATGATCCGGTCGCAGGTCCGCTCAACGTCACCCATCAGGTGCGAAGACAGCATCAGGCTGATTCCGAACTCGGTGTGAGTCTTGCGAACGAGGTCCAGCATCTCCTCGCGTCCGCCAGGGTCGAGACCGGCGGTCGGCTCGTCAAGCAGGATAAGCACCGGGTCATGCACCAGCGCCTGGGCGAGTTTCACCCGCTGTTTCATTCCGGTTGAGTAGCCGCCTATCGGCCGGTAGCGCTCCTCGAAGAGCCCGACGTGCCGGAGCGTGTCTGCGGCCCTGGAGCGGGCCTGTGAGGGAGGAAGGCCGCTCACCTGCGCCATATGAGTCAAAAACTCGGCAGCTGAGACGTTGTTCGGGAGGCAATCATGCTCAGGCATGTAGCCAAGCCGGGCCCGGACTTCGACGTCCTGCGCAGTCTCGACTCCCAGTACCTCCATCGAGCCCGATGTTGGCCTGAGCAGTCCCAGGAACAGCTTGATCGCGGTGCTTTTGCCGGCGCCGTTCGAGCCCAGGAGCCCGGTAACGCCATCGGTCACCTCGAAGTCTGCGGATTCGAGCGCGACCACGGGGCCGTAGTGTTTTGTCAGCTTTTTCGCTTGCAGTAACGCTTGCATCCGGTTTCGTCCCCCAGACCCTATCTGGCGCGCCAGTCTACCCTGACGCTGACCGGACAGTCGTCAAGGAATTCTGCGTGTGAGGCGGGAAAAGGAGTGATTCGGCACATTGGGGAACTTGAAGCCGGTCTCCGCGTCAGCTGGCCGAGAGCACAGACTCGGCCGCTTCGGAGAGCTCTTCCAGGGTCGTGAACTGCTCGAACCTTGCGGCGACAGTACCGTTCGCGTCTACGAAGAAGGTCCACGGCTCAGTTATCAGGCCCCAGTCCTTTACCGGCTGTGCGACCCTGCCGATCGAGCTATCGCCTGTGTCGAGCATCTCACGAATGTTGTCGAAAATCTCGACGTGGATGAAGTCCATCCGGTCTCCGTGCAGGTTACGCAACTCTCCCAGCGCCTCAAGCTGCGGCCCGCAGGTCTGGGTGACGCAGAAGGCAGGGGTAGAGAAGAGGACGGCTGTCGGGCGGCCGTTGCCGAGCGCCTCGTCCAGGCTTATGGCGTAGAACGCAGGGTCAGGGACGAACGCGCTCGATATTAGCCGCACCTCATCGGCAGTGCTGGCGGTCCTGGTCACCGTGACCGGCGCCGCGTCACCGACGCCCGGCGCAGACGAGTCCTGCTCAACCTGCAGAAAGCTGCTGCCAACGCGGGTGCGTCCGCCATCGTCGAACGACACCTGGAACTCCCATACTCCCGGCCTGCTGAATTCAGGGGCGCCGGTGTATGCGCCGCCCCGGACAGGCCACGGCCGCCAGACGACGCCTGGCAATGGACTGAACGACTCCTCGTCTGCGTGGCGATAGTTGAACGATAGGTTTGATAGCCGGTCATCGAGCCTGGTCCGGTCCTCGTCCGAAAGTAGCACCACGATCGGCACTCGCGCGTCTCCGACTGCGACGTCGCGTGCCATCAGCAGGACCGAAAGGGTATCTTCGGCGGACCGGGCGGCGGTAGCAAGAACGCCGGGCGAGCCGGAGCCTGCAGACGAAGACCCGCCGCATGCGGCGAATAGCGACAGCGGGATGATAAATAACGCCAAATAGACAGGTCGCGCGGCGAGACTACGGCTCGGGCTAAACACGGATTCTCAAGCTCGATTCTTTGGGCCATCTCCGGGCCAGCGGCATTCAAGGGCCATCTGGAGCCTACGCCCGGCCTGCCACTTCAGATTTCCAGGCCCTTGTTCACACGCTTAAGGCGGTGAGTAGGCAGAATGCCCGGCTCGACCGTTCCCGGATGGGCTCCCTTGAACGTCAGCATGCGTGTCGGGTTATCGACCATGACCATCCGGATATCCTCTTCGCTGATCCCCCTGGCGCGCATCCGCGGCACGATTCGTGTCGCGATGTGGTCGAAACCGTGTCCGCCGTACTGCTTCAGCCGGTGCTTTGAGCATACATCGTGCGCCATCAGCACCTGGCTATTCCGGCCTTCGCCAAGCAGGTATTCAATCTGCTCGATGCGCTCGTGGTCGGCAGGCATGTATGACTCTGGCGCAAGCGGGTAGTGCGACTCGTCGTGACCGAACAGATCGTAGTTCAGGTACGCGCCAGTGGCCGCCACCTCGGCCAGGATGCCGCGGTCATAGATCGTCCGCTCGATGTGACCCATCACCGTTCTTCGCAGGTCCCCGCCCCACCTGTCCGCAGCTGCCAGCAACTCCAGCGGCGCATTTTCATTCCGTCCCGGGTGGATCAGCAACGGCGCTCCCGTAGCACTTTGCGCGGCAACGGCCGCCTCAAGCACCTTCCGCTCGCTGTCCGTCCAGGGCCATGAGCAGCCGATCTCGCCGATGATGCCTGCGCGAATGCCAGTGCCATCGACGCCCTCATCGATATCCCGGATGATCGAGTCGGCGATCTCATCCACGGAAGCCGCACGGAGCCATTCGGAGTGCGTCTTGTCGATGTAGTAACCGGAGCCCATAACTACGTTCAGGCCAGTGGCGCGAGAGATTCTCAAGAGCGCCATCGGATCCCGGCCGATGCCGACTGATGTCACATCGACCATCGTAGAGCCGCCTGCGCGGAAGAACTCGGTCGCCTCACTGATCGCAGTCTCCTCGTCAAGCAACTGGAGGTTGTCGACGTTGCTGGTCCAGTTGTACCTGACCCACCACAGGTTCTCTGGAGAGACTGGCTCACTCATGAGACCGCGTTGACTGGCGGCCGCAGGCTCGGTGAGCACAGTCGTAAAGTCGATAAGCAGGTGCTCGTGCGTCAGAGCGATTCCGACTCTGGCTGACTCAATCGGGCCCTGCACGGTAAGGACCTTGCGCGCTGCCCGGTGCTTTGGGACTGGATGTGATGGTGAGGTCATGACTTCCGTTGTTGTGGCGGGCACAGATGATCACGCCGCCGCTGCTGTTTGGCTGATGCTCCGGGCTGATAGCTCCGGATAGAGGCGGCGCGCAGTTTATATCAGGAATGGCACGTGCAACCTGAAAGCCTCGCTCGAAGCCACGGTCATGAGACAGTTCATCCCGCTCACAGGGGCTTTTCCGGCTGCGGCAACTCAGGCCCGCCCGCCTAACCCTTAACGTTCCGCCAGGCTCGTTTCAACAGTCCGGCGCGCCGGGGCGCCAGGTTCGCGGACACAAAGTTGGCGGTCGCCGGAGTGGATGAAAGGACCGTGCCTTTCCAGGATCTCATCCGCTTCGAGGACTCGACATTGGTGGCGTAAAGCTCCTGCCACCCGGAGATCGTCCGCCAGCCGTCGCCAGACGGTGTCAGTGAGATGCCGCCAGCCTCCTTGATTATGATCAGCCCCGCCGCATAGTCCCAGACGTGCGAGTATCCGTTCAGCGCGTACTGCATCGATCCGGTCGCAACCATCATCAGCTCATAGCAGGTGCTGCCGGTCATCCGGACCTCGCCGAGGTTCCCCTGCAGGGGCTTTCGGATGTCAAACGATCCGCGCAGGCTGCCAGGGATCGCGGCCAGCCGGCCTGCCGCAGGCACACCGTTGCTCCTGGCCTCACTCACGCTCACGCGCTCATTGTTGAGCCACGTGCCGTTTCCTGACCGGGCATGAATCAGCGCATAACCCTTCTCGCCTGGCCACGGTGTCCAGATTGCGCCTGCGACCGGGACGCCCCTGTGCAGAAGACCGACGGACACGGCGTGGATGGTTGATCCATTTACGAAGTTCTTGGTCCCGTCAATGGGGTCGATCGCCCACATAAAGTCTTTCGCTGGCGGCTCGTCTTCCGGTGGGTCCTCCTCGCCCAGTATCTGGTGGTCAGGAAACCGCTCTTCGATCATCGAGACGATCAGCTTCTGCGACTCCCTGTCTACGTCCGTCACGATGTCGACACCCTCTCGCTCAGCCTTCTGCATAACCTCCATCGGGCCACCGAACCGCTCCGAGATGAACCTTCCGGCATCGAGCGCTGCACGGACGGCCAGTTCCTCGGCGGCCTGTAGCGTCACGTCGTCTGGCAGACTGGAGTCAGGCAGACTCGGGTCCGGTGCGCCGGGGTCAGGGAAGCCGGAATGCGGCAGAGCAGGCTGGACAGTCAAATTCTCAATCCTCTGGCGCTGGTGTGGCGTATGACAGGATGCGGGTGGGTGAGGCGACGCGGTTACGCGGTCGAATTGTGCCCGTGATGCGGTGCCGATAGAATTCTAATACGACCGATTCGTATGGGAGTTCGCCTGCCACGGCAGGCTTCTGGCATAACCTTATGCCTCGCCTCTGCCATCGATGACGGTCTCGGACCAGTTCCGGAGGAAAAAGTGACCAGTTTCGGGATGCGAAGATTCAAACGCGACCCTGGCCTGGTCTCCCGCATGTACTTCACCATGTTCATGCTGGGAGTCCTGTACGCCATATTCGCCATCGTGCTGTGGGGATTGTCCTTCCCAATCATATTCATCGGCGTGATCGTCGGGGCCTTCGCGCTGTTCCAGTACTTCATGTCAGACAGGATGATCCTCTGGGCTTCCGGCGCAAAGCTGGTCACAGCCCAGCAGGAGCCTGAGCTTCATCGCTCCATCAAGCGTCTTGCAGACCGCGCCGGTATGCCAATGCCAAAGGTCGCGTTGATCCAGTCGCAAGTCCCCAATGCGTTTGCCACAGGCCGCAATCCCGCTAACTCGCTCGTCGCCGTAACCACCGGCATTCGCGAAAGGCTGACCGAGCGTGAGCTTGACGCGGTGCTCGCACACGAGCTTGCCCATGTTCGAAACAGGGATATGCGAGTCCTGGCGATCGGCAATTTCCTGGTCACCCTCACCAGCTTCCTGATGACGATGTTCTTCTGGAGCATGCTGTTCGGGGGCATGGGCGGGCGTGGCAGGGACAACAACGGCGCCGCGATCCTGGTTGTCTATCTGGTGACGATAGTGGTCTACTTTGTCGGGCAGTTGCTCGTTCTGGCGTTAACGCGTTACCGCGAGTTTGGCGCTGACCACAGTGGGGCCGAGATCTCCGGCGACCCGGGCGCGCTCGCGTCTGCCCTTGCAAAGATCAGCGGCCAGTTGGCCAACATACCGGACCAGGACCTGCGGAAACTCCAGACCGCAAACGCCTTCCTGTTGATCCCTGTAGCCTTGCGGTCGGGAGGCGGCGCGAGCCTGTTCTCGACGCACCCGCCGGTAGAGGAGCGAATCCGCAGGCTCAGGGAGCTTGAGCGCCGCATGTCATTCGGAATGAGGTAGGGAGAGAGTAGTCGATTGGTTATGGCCAGATTATTCGGAAAGCGTCCACAGACCAGGACAGACTGGTCTGCAATGGCGAGCATCATCAGCGCCGAGCAGAAGCTCATGGCGCGCGGTGAGATCAGCCCCTCCAGGAGAGGTGGACTGATCTACAGGAACGACGAATCCGTGCCGTTCCTGCGCAACCTCAAACAGGAGCTTGACCCGGTCCTGTACTCCGGTCCCGGCGCCACCAAGACGGCGTTCGAGATCCAGGACGACGAACAGGGCATGCGCTGGATTGTGATGGAGGACGGTGACTTCAGCGACCTCGTATCGTCCGTGTACACGGTCGGCAACGCGATGGGGGCGAACGGCGCCGCCTCGAATCTCCTGGCTGCCGTGTTCGAGCTTTACTTCACCGGCGCAGTCGACGATAACTCGTTCCGCTCCGGCCTGCGCACCTACTGGATCTACCGCTACGACCGCCAGTCGTTCTATCCGTTTGTTCCGACAGGTGATGCCACCGGCGAAAGAGACAAGCCGACAGAGGTCTCGCTCGCGTCACGCGCCAGGCGCCAGGGAATGGTCATCGAGCGGAACATGGAAGAGTGGATGGGTCTCTGGGGCATACCGTTCTAGAGGCCATGTGAAGGCTTCAGAGCGGTCTTTCGATTTGCAACTTAACGAAACAGGCGCAGCAACAGTCGCAGTCCTCGCGCCGCCAGGCGAAGACGCGTCCAGCTACTTCCATGCCGTGATACACGGCTCAGGGACGCCGGTTGGTCTGTTGGCGGATGGCGAACTCCCGGATGGCGCAGGCGCGTTGCTGGCGATCGGGACCTCACCGTTCGACGGCAAGGTCCCTCGCGCCCTGTCCGACGCCCTGGAGCGCAAACTGCCAGTGCTGGGCGTCGGATGGGGTATGCACGCCGTGAACTCCGCCCTCGGTGGCGCAGGTCCAGTTGAAGTGCCGGGGGCGACGAGTGAGCCGCAGCGCATGCCCGTATTCATCTCGCCTGGCGGCAAGCTTTCATACACCATCGCCGGCTCTGGCTGGGTGACCGTTCCATTCAGCAACACTACGGGCATCAGGGCGGCCGATCTCGGCCATGGACTCTTTGGCTCTTGCTACCGGGAAGACGGGTTCATGGCAGCAATCGAGCTCCCCGGCCGCAACTGGGTGATAGGCGTGCAGTGGAACGCTCACGAAGTCGGAACACTGCCCGCCGGCTTCGACAGCGTGCTGCTGGCGCTCGCCGAGCGGGCCGCGGGCGTGCAGTAGACTCAGCCAGACTCCCCGGCGCTGACCTCTATCCGGCCGGCATCTGGCCGGCATCCGGCCTGCGCCAGTCAACTGCTTCCAGCATGCGGCTACAGAGAGACGATCCGGCCTGCACCCTACAACCTAATCCGAAAAACCTGCTCGAGTCGCGCGTGCATGCGCGCTGAGCGTGCACACGCGGGTGTACTCGCGCCGCGAGGGGGAAAAGCGTAAGATTGAGTTGAATTTGTTCTCAGCATTCCCGTCCCGACGCGCTAACCTCGATTTAGCGCGCAAAGAAGTTGAGAGCGCTTCTACACCCCCATGCGGCTCCGTCGTGTGTCCGGCCTGGAGCGGTGGGCAAATCAACCACAGATATCCGGTGACGCCGGGAGTTCAGAATGGTTACTGAAGGCATTGGTGAGGTCCGTCTCATTGGCATCGAAGAGGAGATGCGTAACTCCTACCTGGACTACGCAATGTCCGTCATCGTCGCGAGGGCGCTTCCCGATGTCAGGGACGGGCTAAAGCCTGTCCAGCGCCGGATCCTCTACGCCATGCACGACCAGGGCATGCGGCCGAACTCTTCGTACAAGAAGAGCGCCCGGCTGGTGGGAGAGGTTCTGGGTAAGTACCACCCGCACGGAGACAGCCCGGTCTATGAGGCGCAGGTCCGGATGGCTCAGACCTTCAGCATGCGCCACCCGCTGGTGGACGGGCAGGGCAACTACGGATCGGTAGACGGCGATCCTCCTGCCGCGATGCGTTACACCGAGTGCCGCCTGTCGCCGATAACCGAGTTCGTCCTCGGCGACATCGACCGGGAGACCGTTGACTGGACGGACAACTTCGATCAGTCGCTCAAGGAGCCGTCTGTCCTGCCGGCAAGGCTGCCTAACCTCCTGCTCAACGGCGCCGCCGGAATCGCAGTCGGAATGGCGACCAACATCCCTCCGCACAATCTCAGCGAACTCTGCGACGCAATCATTCACCTTGTCGCACACCCTGACGCCACTGTCGACGACCTGATGCAGTTCGTGAAAGGGCCTGACTTCCCCACCGGCGCTGAGATCAGGGGCCTTGACGGGATTCGTGACGCATACGCCACCGGCCGCGGCCGCGTGATGATGCAGGCGAAGCACGAAATGGAAGAGATTCCCCGGCAAGACCGTCAGCGAATGGTGTTCACCGAGATCCCGTACCAGGTCAATAAGTCGAACCTCGTCGCGCGCATTGCCGAGCTAATCAAGACGCGCAAGATCGAAGGCATCTCCGAGATACGGGACGAGTCCGACCGTAGCGGAATGCGTGTCGTGCTTGAACTGAGGCGGGGGGCCGCTCCGGCGGTGATCCTGAACAACCTGTACAAGCACACTCCGCTGCGCTCGTCTTTCTCCGTCAACATGATCGGACTCGTTGCCGGAATGCCGCGGGTGCTCACACTCAAGGCGGCGCTACGCCACTTCATCGAGTTCCGCGAAGAGGTCATTCGCAAGAGGGCCGAGTTCGACCTGCGGAAAGCGCGGGCACGGATCCATGTGCTCGAAGGTCTCCGGACCGCAATAGACAACCTCGACCGCGTCATCGCCCTCATACGCGGTTCATCCGACGTCGAAAACGCTCGCAACAACCTGATGTCCCAGTTCTCGCTTTCCGAGATCCAGGCACAGGCAATCCTGGACATGCAGCTGCGCAGGCTGGCTGCCTTAGAGCGGGAGAAGATCGAGAGCGAGTACAACGAGCTGCTCCTTGCAATCAGCGAGCTCGAGCAGTTGCTGGGCAGTCCTGAGCAGGTGCGAGGCGTTGTCCGCACAGAGACCCGTGAGATCAAGCGGAAGTACGGGCAGGCGCGCCGCACGGAAATTCACGACGAAGAGCTTGGTGAGTGGCGTCGTGAGGACACCGAGCCTCACCGTGAAGTGGTCATAACCCTCTCTGAAAGCGGCTACATCAAGCGGGTCAACATGGACACCTACCGCGCCCAGCACAGGGGCGGAAAAGGCGTCAAGGGCCAGCGGATGTCGAAGGAAGAGGACGTTACGCCGCACATGCAGGTTGCGGACACGCACGACACGCTTCTCTTCTTCACGACACGGGGACGTGTGTTCTCGTCACGCGTGTTCGAGCTGCCTGCCGACCAGTCGAGGACGAGCCGCGGCACGCCAATCCAGAACCTGTCGTTCAATATCGAGCCTCGTGAGAGTGTGCAGGCGGTTATCTGCGTCTCCAGTCTGCTCGAAGACACCTTCCTGGTAATGGTTACCAGGAAGGGGCAGATCAAGCGGATGCACCTGCCGCTGTTACGTAACATCAACCGGTCTGGCCTGATCACGTTCAATCTGAAGGCCGGAGACGAGCTGATTGGCGCCTGCCTGGCGACGGCAAAGCGGGATCTTGTCCTGGTGACGCGGGAAGGTCTTTCGATCCGCTTCCCGTCCGTGAATGTCCCGCCTCGCCTGCGAAACTCTGGCGGCGTTAAGGCCATGAGCCTGGAGAAGCGTGATGAGATCGTCGCCCTCGACGTTGTGGATGACGAGGGGTACCTGCTCATCGTCGGCCGCAAGGGATACGGGAAGCTGTCGCTGCTGCGCAACTACCGCCCGCAGAACCGTGGCGGCAAGGGGCTGATTACGCTGAAGGTCACCCCGAAGACGGGCAAGGTGGCCGCCGCGGTCGTGGTCAGTGAGGAGATCCGGACCGACTCCGAAGGGAAGCTGTTCCTGCTGACCGAGAAGGCGCAGGTCTTGCGTACCAATATCGGCGAGATCAGGCTGACAGGGCGGAATGCCCAGGGCGTGAAGATCGTACTGCCCGAGAGCGGTGACAACATCAGCGCTATCAGAGTGCTTGAGCAACGGCGTGAGACGGCGGAGGTAATCGACCTCGCGAAACTCGAAAACCGCATTGAGAGTGACCTGTCAGCGGACGATGACTCTACGGATGACGACGCAGTCGACGATCAGCCGGAAGATGAACTGGTCGAAGATGAACTTGAAGAGGACGGCGGCGAAGAGGAATAACCAGCAGCGCCGCACCTCCGGCTCTCGTTTGAAGCCGAACAACTGAAGAACAACAAGACCGGGCCGCTCTGAACAGGCGTATGCTGTTCGACGGCCCGGTTCTCTTATCGTCGGGTATTTCCGCCTTCATCTTCGCTCTCAGTGGCACGAAACGTCGCCTGATGCTCGAATCTTTCGGTCGCCTCGTCTACCGGCGAAGATACGCGGTGCTGGCCGCATGGGTCGTCGTGGTGCTGATCGCATTGCCATTTGCCCCGCAGGCGCCGGACCAACTGAAGCCCGGTGGATTCACAACCCCTGACCTGCCATCGGTCGTCGCCCGCTCCGTTCTGCGCGACAGGCTCGAAATATCGACCATCACGGTCGAGATGCTGTTCGAGCACCCACAGCTCAACGCATTCGACCCCGAGTTCGTCTCTGCGGTTGAACGCTCCGTCGCTGACCTGCGGCAGATGCCGGAGGTACTCAGCGTCCGCACACACACAACCGATCCAGGGAGAGTCTCCGCGAGCGGAAACATCGCTCACGTGACCGTTGGGCTCGACCTTCCGCTTGAAGATGCCGTCGACTTCATTGACGAGGCGCTGGCAACCGTCGACCCAGCGCCGCTCACGCTACGCGCAACGGGCGGGCCGGCTCTCTATCGCGACATAAGCCTCGCAAGTGAGAACGACCTTCGGCGTGGCGAAGCCATTGCATTTCCTCTCGCCACGCTAACGCTTCTGCTGGTCTTCGGCACAGTCATCGCCGCCATCACCCCGGCGGCTGTCGGCGGCGCAGGCGTCGCCATTGCGCTGGCGCTGGTGTTCTTCATCTCCCGCGAAGTCGACGTCTCTGTCTTCGCCCTCAACATCGTGACGCTTCTCGGCATTGGGATAGGCATCGACTACTCGCTGTTCTACACGAGCCGGTTCAGAGAGGAGTTGGCAAAAGGGAAAACGGTGGAGGACGCGCTGGCGGCGTCACAGACGCTTGCCGGACGGGCGATCTTCTTCTCCGCCGTCACCAGCCTTATCGGCCTGACGAGCCTTTTACTGTTCGACACCATGGTCCTCAGGTCAGTTGGCATGGGCGCGGTCGTGGTGATCCTCGCAGCCCTGCTGGCCGCCATGACGCTGCTGCCGGCACTGCTAGGTGTGATGGGACACGGCGTAAACCGGCTCAGGGTTGGGCCGTCCTGGAGCTCGCGCCGCTCGGTCTGGGGGCCTATATCTCGCACGGTCATGAAAAGGCCGCTGCTGGTCCTGCTTCCAACCGCAGCCTTACTTATCGCCATGGCGCTACCGGTGCGGAACCTGCGGCTCGGGACCGTCGACGCCACCATCCTGCCTGACTCACTCGAGTCGCGGCAGGGCTTCGACATCTTGCAGGACGAGTTTGGCTTCGCGCTCAACACCATCGTCCCGGTTGTGCTGCTGTTCGACGGCGACCCGTTCACCGCAGACAACCTTGCGGCGCTTTACGCGTTCGGCCGGGCGCTGGAGACGGTTGAGCACGCAGAGCGCGTCACCAGCGTTGTGAACCTCGGGCCGGACTGGGAGCTGGAGCGGTATGCCGCGCTGTACCAGCGGCCGGAGTCGATCACTGACGCCTCGGTGTCTGGCCTCGTCAGAAACACTCTGCGGCCCGGCGCCGCTCTGTTCATTGTCGAAAGCGATCTGCATCCGTTCTCACCTGAGGCGGCGGGGATTGTCACCGGGATACGGTCGTTCGATCCCGGCGCCGGCCGCGAGATTCACGTCGATGGCGGAGCGGCGGACCTCAAGGACATCGTCGACTCGCTCTACTCCCGCTTTCCCCTGGCAATCGCCGTCGTCCTGATCGTCACATACATCTCTCTCATGCTCCTGTTCCGCTCGCTGCTGCTTCCCCTCAAAGCGGTCGTCCTCAATGGGCTGAGCATATTCGCCGCCTACGGCGCGCTAGTCTTCGTGTTCCAGGACGGCAACTTCTCCGGACTGCTCAACTTCCAACCGCTGGGCGTCATCGAGGCGACAACACCGATCCTGCTGTTTGCAATCATCTTCGGGCTCAGCATGGACTACGAGATATTCCTGCTCTCACGGGTCGCAGAGGCGTACCGGCGGACCGGAGACAACGCCGGCGCGGTCGTTGAGGGGCTGGAGAAAAGCGGCCTGATCATCACGGGCGCGGCGGCCATCTTGATCGTGGTCGCGGCCAGCTTCGTGCTGGCGGACGTGGTCGTGGTCAAGGCGATCGGACTCGGGCTCGCCATAGCCATTTTCGTCGACGTGACACTCGTGCGCGCCCTGGTCGCTCCGGCATTGATGCGCCTGTTCGGTGACTGGAACTGGTATCTGCCGCGCTGGCTGGACAGGATTCTTCCCGAGGTGCGATATGCCGGTTGAACGGCTGTGGGCGACCCGGCGTGCGGTACCTGGCGTAGCCGCCGCGCTGCTGATCGCTGTTATCGCCATAGCGTGTGCCAGTGGCGAGTCGCTGCGACCGGTCCCAACACCGGGCCCCGCGCAACCGACGCCGGCGCCGAGGCCGATCTCAATACCCGCGGACGAGCGCAGCCACGAGGACAGGCTGGAGTGGTGGTACTACAACGGGCACCTGACAGCCGAAGGCGGCGGGGAGTTCGGGTTTCACTTCGTGATCTTCCAGTCGCTCGATGACGACGGCGCGCCCGTATACGCAGCCCAGTTTGGCCTTACAGACGTTGACGCAGACGAACACCTGCTTGACTCCCGCCTGACTGCCGGAGACGCCGAGGTCTCTTCTGACGATCTGTTCGGACTGCGGGTGCGTGACTGGTCGCTTGACCTGGGTCCGGACTCGCACTCCATCAGGGCGTCCGTCGAAGACGAGGTTGGGCTGGAGCTTGACCTGGCCCTTGACCCGTTACAGGAGCCGGTGAGGCACGCTGGCATCGGCTGGTTCGCAACGCCAACAGGCTGGAGCTACTACTACTCGTGGCCCGATATGCCTGCCACCGGGAAACTGACTGTCGGCGGCCGCGAGTATTCCGTCACCGGCACAGGCTGGTTCGACCACCAGTGGGGGGATTTCTTCGCCCTGGGAGCGCCCGGCGGCTGGCAATGGATGGGCCTGCACCTTGGTGAGGGGCAGACCCTGATGGTCACCGAGATTCGTAACCTGGACGGCGCCGTCGAGGCCGTCTTCGGCACCTGGGCAGACGGCCCAGGTCGTACTCGGTCGCTGACTGAAGCGGACGGCATCCGAATCGAAGTGCTGGACACCTGGCACAGCCCGGAGACCGGGGCCGATTACCCGTCTCGATGGCGACTGGTGGTCGACGGACTGGACCTCGATGTCGAGATAGAACCTGTCGTCGCAGCCCAGGAGGTGGACGAGGGTGTGCCAGAAGCCGCCATCTACTGGGAGGGCAAGGTCAGGGTTGACGGCGCCTACCGGGGCAAGCAGATTCAGCAGCCGGGCTACGTGGAACTCACCGGCTACGTGAATCCTGCAAGCATCCCCTGGCGCGAGACTCCGTGAGCAGGTGAGCCACGTGACTCGTGCTGTTTCGGCACGAGGACGCGAACCGACCGGGCACGCTATTCGTATAATCACCGCTACTTGGGGTGGCATGGAGGAAGTTCGGGCATCCACTACGGGCAGGGGGACGGCTTGACAGGAGAAGCGGTCAACGCAGACAGCTTTCGTAGAGCGTGGTCATGCTTCGGCACCGGAGTGACCGTCATCACGACGCCTGAACCCGGAGGCTCCAACCCCGGAGCCAGGGTGCATGGCATGACCGCAAACGGCGTCGTCTCCGTCTCTCTGGAGCCGCCCCTCGCTCTGGTGTCGGTCGGGCACAACCGGAACAGTTATCCGCTAATCAAGGCAAATGGCCGCTTCGCCATCAGTATCTTGAGCGCAGACCAGGAAGCCGTGGCACGGCACTTCACGAAACCGCCGGAAGAGCGTGACCCGGACGATGGCATCCCGTTTGCCGAGCTTGGAGAGTCGCTCGTTATCGACGGCGCTCTGGCCGCCATGGACTGCCGGGTCGTCGCCGAGCATGAAGAGGGCGATCACACGCTGTTCATTGCGGAGGTTGAGCACGTCAGGCTTGGTAAGGGTGAGCCGATGCTGTGGTACCAGGGCCGTTTCGGCAGATTCGCCGCCGGTCAGGCAGGTGACCATGCCATCAGCCACCCCGGCAAGTAGAAGGCGCCGAACCTATGCGCATACTCGCCGTGTCCGTCGCTCCGCTGTTCCCGGACCGGGTAACAGGCGGCTCACAGCGAATCCTGAGCGACGTGGCGGACGCGCTGGCTGAGGCAGGGCACACAGTTCGCGTGCTGTGCTCGAGCTCGTCTGGCGGCGGGTCCGGGTTCGAAACTCCAAACGGCGCCAGCATTGAGCCTTCCCTGGAACTGCGAGGCGCATTCCCGGCCCCGTATCAGACCGCCCCGCACCGTCTGCAGTCTGCCTGGCAGCGGCTGTCGGAGGGAGCGTCGTGGGCCGGCCGCGCATACCTGCACGCCGATGCGGTCTACATGCGTTCGGCGCTTGGAGACCTGCCCATCGTCAGGTCACTCCACGACTTCGTGTACGAGGAGGCGTTGCTGTCAGCATTCACGCTGCCCGCCGCAAGGACGATCGTGCCATCGCAATACCTCAAAGACTGCATCGTCGCATCGGCCGGGCGTGTCGCGGACCAGAGTGAGATCATCGTTATCCCCAATGGAGTCGCAGTTCCCCAGAAACCGGTCGAGCCGCGCCTTCCCGCAGGTCTCAGACCGCTCAAAGACGTTGACCTGGTGTTGCTCCACCCGCATCGGCTGCACAGGGAGAAGGGCATCGAGCAGTCGATGCTCATTGCGGCCGAGGTGCAGAGGCGGTTGCCGGAACGCAACGTCCGGCTCCTGGTCCCAGCCCTGCGGCGGGACGGCTCACCCGACGATGCAGCGCTTGCAGACGGCTCTGTGCTTGAGCTTGCGGAGTCAACCGGAGCGGAAAAGCTCCTTGAGCTCCACTCATGGCTCGATATGGGCCAGATGCCGGGATACTACTCCGCCGGCCATGTGACCCTGTGCCCCGGCAGCTTCGTCGAGGCGTTCGGTCTCGTGCCGCTGGAGTCTGTTGCCGCAGGGACTCCCGCTGTCTGTGCCATGGCCGGCGCATTCCGGGAGCAGCAGGGCGTCGAAGGGATCAGGCACTTCGACTACGGCGACATCTCAGCCGCCACGGACGCCGTGATTGAGGCCGTTTCGCAGCCCTACGACGCTGAGCAGGCGGCTCGCGGAGTCACCGGGCGCTACGACATCGGGAGGATGCGTGCGGCTTATGTTGAGGCAGTGACTGGCGCGCTGCCGCCGGGCGCGGGCGCGGATACTCGAAGAACCTCGCCGGTTGCTGAGGCAACGAGCTGGCGGCTCGCTCCGTGGTGCTACCTGGACCGCGACCGCATCTACCACGACTATCTCGCAGGGTTCGAGAACTTCCCACTCCTTGCCGCAATGCTCAGAGAAAGCGGCACGCGGGCGGCTTTCACGGCTGACCGGACGAGCCACGGGTTCAACTTGGAGTTCGATCGCGCCCGCAAACATGGCTTTATCGTCCCTGCGTAACACTCGATCGTCCCAGACGGCGCCATTGCCCCAAAGGGTGCCTGAACGGCGCAACTCGGCTCACTTTAGGAAACCCCGCAGATCAATCGCCCTCATCACGCGGCCCACTGCGATGTTAAACGCCGCCGCCCTCATCCTGGTCCCGTGCTGCTGCGAGTGCTTGTAAGTCGCCCGGTACGCAGTCTCCATGATCGACTCCAACTCATCGTTAACGCGTTCCAGCTTCCATTTGAACTGCTGGATGTTCTGTGCCCACTCGAAGTACGAGACGACAACGCCGCCCGCGTTTGCCAGGATGTCCGGCACCACCGTTACGCCACGGTCCGCAAGGATCGCGTCTGCGCCGACGGTTACAGGCTGATTCGCCCCCTCGACAACCAGCCTTGCCTTGATGTCGCTGGCATTGTCAGTCGTTATCACGTCCTCGATGGCCGCCGGGACCAGTACGTCTGCCTGCAGTCCAAGCAACTCATCGTTCGACACCTGCTCTCCGTCACGGGATTCGGACAGCCTGCCGCCTTCACTCAGCAGCCGGTCGAGTTCAGGGATATCGAGCCCTTTCGAGTTGTACAGCCCGCCTGCGACGTCGCTGACGGCGACCACTCGCGCGCCGTCCTCGACGAACTTCCGTGCCGCCGAAGATCCGACCTGCCCGTAACCCTGCACAATCACGGTCGGGCTTTCTCCACCGATCTCAAGGTCCTGTGCCGCCATCCGGCTGACAATAGCCGCCCCTCTGCCGGGCGCCTCGCTGCGGCCCTCCGACCCACCGAGTTCGACCGGTTTTCCGGTCACTATGCCCGGCGTGTAGCCGTGGATTGCGCTGTACTCGTCCATGATCCAGGCCATTGTCTGCGAGTTCGTGCCAAGATCAGGGGCAGGGATGTCCCTGCTGACACCGAGGACGTGGTTGATGCTCCGTGTGTAACGCCGGGTTAGTGCGATCAGCTCACGTTCGGAGAGCTGGTTTGGATCGACCTGGACGCCGCCCTTCGCTCCGCCGAACGGTATGTTCACCAGCGCCGACTTGAACGTCATCAGCATGGCCAGGGCCCGCGTGTGGGACAGGTCAGCCGCCGGATGAAATCGAATTCCTCCCTTGAAAGGCCCCCTGGCGGCGTTGTGTTGCGACCTGTATCCCTTGAAAACCTTGACCGTGCCGTCGTCCATGAGGACAGGCAGTGATGTTGTTAACTCTCGCCACGGCTCAATGATCACGTCCCGCATGTCGTCACGGATGCCCAACTCGATAATCGCCGAGTTGACACGTGCAACGGTCCCTTCCAACATCTGAAGATCATCCCCAGCCATCGCTCACCTCTGATGATATTTCGTCATATGGATCTGCTGATCGCAGGGTGAACGCTGGCCACCCGCGGCATCGAGCCATATCTGTGTACAGGGGAAACGGCCTTCGGGCCTGCGGGCATCTGGCCTGTTTTCACCCTTTTCCGGCTCCATCCACCAATATCTGCGTTGACCGGCCCATGAATCCGTCTCTACAATAAGAAGGTTGGAACCTGAAAGAGACACATGAATGACTGACGACTACGCAATAATCAATACCGGCGGCAAGCAATACCGTGTGCGCGAAGGCGATACGGTCCAGATCGAAAAGCTCATTGGCGAGCCAGGCGACTCAGTCACCTTTGACCGCGTCCTTCTGACCAGCCTGAACGGCGAAGTCGAGATAGGCAAGCCCGCCGTCGGCGGAGCAGAGGTCACGGCCGAGATCGCGTCACAGGACAAGGCACGCAAGGTGATCAGCTTCCGGTACAAGAACAAGACCCGGCAGCATGTGAAGACCGGGCACCGCCAGAAATTGACCTCTGTGCGTATTACGGCCATCAAGGGCAGCTGAGCACCGTTTCGCCCACAGATTGAGAAGAGGCAGATATGGCACACAAAAAAGGTGGCGGCACTTCCCGCAACGGCCGTGATAGCGCAAGCCAGCGGCTTGGCGTGAAGAAATTCGGCGGCGAGGCCGTGCCCGCTGGCTCTATCATCGTCCGCCAGCGTGGCACCCGTTTCACACCCGGCAGTAACGTCGGGGTTGGCCGGGACCACACCCTTTACGCGCTGATAACGGGCAAAGTCCGCTTCGACTACTCGCAGAAAGCCCGCCGCCGCGTCAACATAGACGCTGTAGACGCTATTTCCTGATCGGCCTGATCGCCAGGGCTGGAACAAGAGAAGAGACCGTGAAGACAGATATTCATCCCACCTATTACCAGAACGCTCATGTGCGCTGTGCCTGCGGACATGAGTGGGAGACAGGCTCCACAAAACAGGAGCTGGTCGTCGAGGTTTGCAGCCAGTGCCACCCGTTCTGGACGGGGGAACAGCGCATTGTGGACACGGAAGGCCGTGTTGAGCGCATGCGCCGCCGGTTCAACCTTGGCCAGCCCACGGCGAACGGCTAAGCAGAGACCTGTCGGCATTTGCAACACAGCCCGGCCCCGGCCGGGCTTCTGTTTATCAGGGACAAGGCCAGTTCGACCGGTCCGAGTCGAAAGCAGCGCGCTCAGCAGGCGTGATCACAAGACCGTGACGGCGCCTCACTCCGTCCTGTGTCAGAATTGCCAGGGCAGGCCGGGCCGGAGCGTCGAACACAACACATGTCAACTTCACTCGAACATCCCCAGGCTGAGCGCAAGGTCCTCTATGGAGGGCAGGCGGTCGTCGAAGGCGTGATGATCCGTGGCAGAGACCATGCCGCTCTCTCGATCAGGCGGGATGATCAGTCGATTGCCCGCCACGAGATCGACCTGACCAGTTGGAGTAAAGTCCGGGCCCGGCGCATCCCAATGATGCGAGGCGTCGTCGTCCTGGCCGAGACGCTCATGGTCGGAATGCGGGCGCTGTCCATCTCCGCCTCAGAAGCCGCCCCTCCGAACGAGAAGACAGGTGAACGGGAAGAGTTCGGAAAAGGCAGTATGGCCGTGATGCTGCTCATCTCGCTGGTCGCCGGAATAGGCATCTTCTTCCTGCTCCCGCTCGGGCTGTCCAGGCTCGCCGAGAACGCGGGGGCCAACGCATTCACAGCCAACGTCATTGAGGGCGCAGTCAGGCTCGCCATATTCGTCGGGTACATCTGGCTGATCGGGCGGATGAGCGATATCCGCCGCGTCTTCGGCTACCACGGCGCAGAGCATATGGCCGTCGCCGCCCACGAAGCCGGAGAGCCGCTCACAGTCGAGTCAGTGCGCCGCTTCCCTGAGGCTCACCCGCGCTGCGGCACCTCGTTCCTGATGACCGTCGTGGTCGTATCGATTCTCATCTTCATATTCATCCCGCGCGATCCGGTGTGGCTGCTGGTCGGCTCCCGCATCGTGCTGATTCCGGTGATCGGCGCCATCAGCTACGAGTTGATCAGGTACGCGGGCACACACCCGACACTGTTCTGGGTGCGGCTGCTCGGCGCGCCAAACCTGTGGCTGCAGAACTTGACTACGCGCCCGCCGGAGGACGGAATGATCGAGGTGGCTATTGACGCGATGAAGTACGCGTTGGAGTTGGACGGCGTGACCTATGAGCCTGAGGGCAGCGCGGACGTCAGCACTGCACATGAGCCGGAGCCCACGGCCGGCGGCTGACCGGGCCGGCGCCTGCTACTTCCTGCGTTTTTCGAGTTCGGCCCACACCTCTGCCGGGTCAACACCGGTAGCCGCCATCAGGACGAGTGTGTGGTAAAGGAGGTCGGCGACCTCCTCTCCGGTGTTGCCGCCATCCCTGGCAACGGCCGCTATCGCAACCTCTCCGGCCTCCTCCACCACCTTCTGTGCGATCCGCGGCGTGCCGTCTGCAAATAGCTTTGCGGTGTAAGAGCCTTCGGGACGTTCGATCTTCCGCTGCTCGATAACCCGGTACAGCTGGTCGAGCACACTGGCGGTCGTCCCGCCTGCCTTTCCGGATGCTGTCCCGGCTGGCCCCGCCAGCGGGTCTCCGAAGAAGCATGTCCGGTTGCCGGTGTGGCACGCGGGGCCGGCAGGGTCAGCCAGCACAAGCAGGGCGTCACCGTCGCAGTCAAGGCGGACCTCAACGACGCGCAGGAAGTTGCCTGACGTCTCGCCCTTGTGCCAGAGCTCGTTGCGGCTGCGGCTGAAGAGCCAGACATCCGGCCCGGCCAGCGTCCTCTCAACCGCGTCTGCGTTCATGTAGGCGACCATCAGGACCTCGCGCGTGCCCGCATCCTGCACAATCGCCGGGATCAGTCCGCTATCGTCAAATCTGAGGTTAGATAGATCGGCCATCTTGTCCGTCCCGGGTACTTGAGCAGAGCCGGTTTTGCCACGGTCTGCTTGCGGCCGTCACTTGCCGATAGAGGCGATGATCTGCGGTAGCTCTCGAAGGTCCGTTATCTCGATCGATGGCGTTGCGTCGTCTGGTCCCACCTTTGCGCCGGTACGGTTGATCCACACGGTGGTCATGCCGGCGCGGTTCCCACCCTCGACATCATCGTACAGGTGATCACCCACGTACCACGTCCGCTCCGGGCTGGCGCCAAGCATCTCAAGAATATGGTTGAACGCGGCGGGCGCCGGCTTATAGACGCGCGCCGACTCAGAGCTGGCGATGGCATCGAAGCGGATGCCAGTCGATTTCAGCAAGGGCCGCAGTGAGCGGTCGTCTGCGTTCGAAAACACGCCGACCTTCACCTTGCCGATCAGCGCCTGGAGCGCAGGCACGGTGTCAGGGAACAGCGGTCTGCGAGCAAGGTGCTCCACGCACCGTCGGCCCGCGGCAGCCGCGTCGCCTTCGACGCCGGCATCCTCAAAAACTCTCGCAAAACAGCCGCTCCACGCCTGCTCGTATGACATGAACGGCGGGTTTTTTGCCGGGTCGTCCAGCACCGTGCGCTCTGCCCTGAACTGCAGCTCATACTTCCGCCAGCGGTCCCACAGGTCCTCTTTCGTGAACGGAAGACTCTGCTCCTTGATGATTCTGCCGAACATCACGCGCCATTCATCATGGTCATTGCTTACAAGCGTCCGGTAGCAGTCGAACGCAACCGCCTGCGGCGCCGCATCAAGCGGCCCATTCAAGATCACCAACTCTATGCACCTCTCACAGGAATGCTGCGCTCTGCCAGGTATGACTTGACCTCGCTGACGCGCAGTTCGCCAAAGTGGAACAGGCTCGCCGCCAGCACGGCGTCGGCTTTTCCCGTCTCCAGAGCATCGTAGAAGTGTTCCATCTCACCCGCCCCGCCGCTCGCTATCACCGGAATCCCCACGTTCTCAGACACCGCGGCCGTCAGCTGCAAGTCGTAACCCGTCCTCTGGCCATCCGCGTCCATGCTCGTGAGGAGGATCTCGCCCGCCCCCAGCTTCTCCGCCAGCTTCGCCCACTTCACAGGATCGACAGCCGTCGGCCTGCGGCCACCGTGCGTGAATACCTGCCACGGCGACTCCGCAAGCTGCGGCAACTCGCCTTCGATGTTTAAGATCGCCGGGTTAATGACGCGCTTTGCGTCAATTGCCAGCACGACGCACTGTGCTCCGAACTCTTTCGAGCACCGGCTGATCAGGTCAGGGTCGCTGATCGCCGCAGAGTTCACGCCAACTTTATCTGCTCCGGCCTCCAGCATCCGGCGCATGTCATCAACTGTGCGGATACCGCCACCGACAGTGAGCGGGATGAACACCTCAGACGAGACGCGCCGGACAACATCAACCATCGTGTCTCGATTGTCAGAACTGGCGGTAATGTCCAGGAAGACGAGCTCGTCTGCGCCTTCGGAGTCATAGAGCGCGGCGAGCTCCGCCGGGTCGCCCGCGTCTCGCAAGTCCACGAAGCTGACGCCTTTGACGACCCGGCCAGCGTCTACGTCGAGGCAGGGAATCACCCGGCGAGTAAGCATGGGCGGCCCCGGCTACTTCTTGAACACTACGACGAAGTGCGCGTTGCCAATCGGCCGGCTGCGGACCTTCGTCAGACCAAGCTCGGCGCCCATTTCGATCACAGTATCCATAGAGAGGCGTTGCTTGGCCGGAGGGCCGATCTCCTGGTCATCTTCGACAGGCAGCCATTCGACTACAGCGAGCCAGCCGGACTTCCGCAGCAGGCGAACGCAGTCTTTGAACAGCGACTTCGCCCGCGTCGCCTCGTTGAGCGTGCCGGAGAGGACAAGCCCGTCGACGATGTCGTCATCGAGCGGGATAGAGCTCTCCTTCGAGAGCACGGTCTCGATGTTGTACATCCTGAACCCGGCGGCGCGCTCAGCCAGCTTCTGGAGCATCCCCTCCTGGATATCGACGGCGTAGAGCTTCCCGCCGTACAGGTACTTCGCAAGGGGTATGGACAGCCAGCCAGGTCCCGAGCCGACGTCTGCCACAACCTGGTCTGTGTGGATGGGGACGAGTGCGATCAGCGACTGTGGGTCGTATGACTCGTCGAGCTTTGGTCTGATCAATTGCTCGGCCTTCGCAACTGGGGTTTTAGTGGGCATCTGGAACGGTTCGTCCTGTCTGTTTCGGTCTTTCGCATGGCCAGTCTTCCCTGAAACTCAGCTCAGCCATCATTCGCCGCCAGTGCGTTCACCTCGCGAATGGCACGCCTCAGGTCAATAGCGCCGGAATATATCGCCAGCCCTGTCACCGCAGCCTCCACTCCAGACCGGGCGAGCCGGAGCAGGTCGCCGATCGAGGCAACGCCACCTGCCGCAACTATAGGGTACCTGACGCTGGAGATAATGCTGGCGATAGACTCGAAGTTCGGGTGGGAAAGCGTGCCGTCACGGGAGGTGTCTGTGTACATGAACCGCCGGACCCCGAGATTGCCCATGCGGTGAATCAGGTCTATCGCCATCAGGTCGGAGGTCTCGGTCCAGCCACGCGTCTGGACCCGGCCGTCCCTGGCATCGACGCCGACCATTACGTGTTCCGCGCCGATCTGCTCAACCGCGGCTGCGACCTGTTCCGGCGCAGTGACGGCGGCTGTCCCGAATATGATCCTGTCTACGCCGATCTCACGTAACCGTTCGGCGTCGTCTGCAGTCCGGATTCCGCCGCCAAGCTGGACCGGCACTCCCGCCGACTTTACGACCGCCTGCACCGCCCCTGCGTTGGCCCGCACACCGTCCCTGGCGCCGTCGAGATCGACAACATGTATTCGAGTGGCGCCAGCCGCCGTCCAGCGCGCCGCCACGCCAACAGGGTCGTCGTCAAATACCCGTTGCTGCTCGTAGTCGCCCTGAACAAGGCGCACGCACTTGCCGCCAAGCAGGTCTATCGCAGGGATAACTTCCATAGCCGGCTCAGCCCACCCTGCGCACAAAGTTGCGATAGATCTCCAGCCCCAGGTCGCCGCTCTTTTCGGGGTGGAACTGCGTGCCCGCCACTTCGCCACTCAGCACAGCGGCACACACATCTTCGCCGTAGCGCGTCGTCCCCGCTATCACAGATGGGTCAGCCGGAAGGCAGCGGTACGAGTGAACGAAGTAGAAGTACGAATCCTGGGGTATCCCTGAGAACACCGAGTCAGATGCCGCCTCAGGCGTGAACTTCACCAAGTTCCAACCCATGTGCGGAACCTTAAGCCGTTTTCCATCTTCACGCAGATCACGGGGGAAGCGTTCTACTCGCCCAGCCAGCAGGCCGAGCGCCGGAATCTCGCCCTCGTCTGAGCCGTCGAACAGCACCTGCATCCCGACGCAGATGCAGAGCAGCGGTCTCCCGGAGGCCGCGTACTTTTTCACAGGACCAGCGAAGCCCTGGCTGTTGATAGCTCGCATCACCGCGTCACTTGCGCCCACGCCCGGCAGCACGACGCCCGCCGCGTTCTTGAGCGCTTCAGGGTCTGAAGTAACCTCTGCGGACGCGCCTACCTTCTCCAACGCCTTCGAAACGCTGTGCAGGTTCGCCGCACGCGTATTGATGATCGCAATCCGTGCAGACATCTACTTCGTGCTCCCGTCATCAGCGCTCTCGTCACTCGATCGGCTGCTGTACGCCTCGAACGGCAGGTCACGGTCCTCGTAGCGAGCCAGCATGAAAAGCACGTCAGAGAGGCGGTTCAGGTATCGAGGCACCTCGGCGTTCGCAAGCTCCCCTGCGTCGAAAAGCGCCACTGCGGCGCGCTCTGTCCGTCTGACGATTGTCCGTGCGAGATCGATTGCCCCGGAACCTGCCGACCCTCCGGGGACGATGAACGATCGCGGCAGTTCAACCTGAGCTTCCAGCTCTGACAGCAGCGCATCCAGTCCGGACGTCATCTCGGCGGTCACAGTTGGGAAATGCGTTTCAAGCAGGCGCCGGGAGTCACGGGCGGTTGCCAGCTCAGCGTTGACGGTGAAAATCTCCTTCTGCAAGGCGAAGATGCGCTGCTTCACGAACTGGTCCTTGCAGAGGGCACGGGCCATTCCGAGCGCAGACACCGCCTCGTCTCCTGCGCCATAAGCCTCGACGCGGGCATCCGTTTTGCGGACTCTCCCGCCGTAGAGAAGGCCTGTATCGCCCGTGTCGCCCGTGCGAGTGGCAATTGATCCGGATTGCATCTGGGTCTCCCGTCGATTGGTCAAGTTTCAATTGTAGTTGCGAATGCCCCGCTGTCAGGCGCTTCTCAGGCCGATTTCAAGTTTGACGGGCAGCCTGTATTAGAATTCCTGACCTTAAGAGGTATCATTAGGGGCAGAAGGCGCAGACACTGGCGGACTTACGGCAAAGTAGACTCTTCAGCCATGACCACAACTCACACAAAGCCCAAAGTGCCGGTCAACAGCATCCACGTCACTCCCAAGGCGGCAGGAAAAGTGCGGGAGTTTGCCAAGCGCGACGGGAGAGAGCAGTTCGGTCTCAAGGTTGCGGTCAAAGGCGGCGGCTGTTCAGGGCTCACCTACGTCCTCGATATCGTCGACGGGCCGGCCGAAGACGACAAGGTGATCGAGCAGAACGGCATCGAGGTCTACGTCCCCAAGAAAGCGTTCGTGTTCCTGGCGGGAACAGTCCTGGATTTTTCAGACGGGCTTAACGGCAAGGGCTTTGAGTTCACTAACCCGAATGCCAAGACCAGTTGTGGCTGCGGCACCTCGTTCTCGGTCTGAGCACAGCTCGGCGCATTCTGCCAGAAGCCCGCTTTTTCTTGTTGGCTCACGATTCGCCAGACCGGATCAAATCGCATGAACAAGCCTGCGACAGTCCGAACGCAGTCGGCCTTCCTGGCATCTCGTGGCGCTGTGCTGGACGGCCGGTCTAAGAGCCCGCTCCATTTTGGCGACCCGTCGCTTGAGCTTGCCGCTTTTTCACGTTCGGCGGCACTGGTAAGCGGCGCAGGCGCAAGCCGCATGGTCCATGACGGCGCGGACGCGCTGGACCTGCTGCACCGGCTTTCAACGAACGACCTGCTGCAACTTGAGCCGGGGCGTTCGGCGCTCACCGTCCTGACCTCGGAGCGCGGGCGAATCATCGATGTGCTGAACGTAGCCTGCCTTCGAGAAGACAGGCTGCTGCTGCTGTCTGAGTCGCGAAGCGCGCTACCGGCGGTCGAATGGATAGAACGGTTTACCATCATCGAGGACGCGGCCGTCCGTGACGTGTCCGGAGAACTCGCCGGGTTCGCAGTGATCGGCCCCGCGGCGCCTGCCGTCATCCGTTCAGCCTTCGACGTGGAACTCGGACCCGGAGACGCTGTGTCGCCAGCCGGAGCGCCGGAAAACACGGTGCTGGTGGCCTCAAACTGGGCCTTAAACGGGGGAGAGCTGACGCGCGTGGACGTCGTGACTCCGGCGTCTGAAGCGGAGGCGACATGGGACAGGTTGTCTGCGGCGGGAGCGTCGCCTGTTGGTGAACAGGCGTTTCACGCTAAGCGAATTTCTCGGGCCGTTCCATTCCCCGGCTGCGAGCTGACCACCGAGATCAACCCTCTCGAAGCGGGACTCAAGAGCCTCATCAGCTTCACCAAGGGCTGCTACGTCGGTCAGGAGGTAGTGGCGAGGCTCGACACGTACGACAAGCTTCAGAAGCGGCTGGCGCAACTGGAGTTCGACCGAGATCTGCCCGCTGGCGCAGAGTTGACGGCGGACGGCAAACGGGCGGGCAAGGTGACCTCAGTCTCTCCGCTACCGGTGTCCGGAAAATTTCTCGCACTGGGATATGTGCGCCGCGGCTACTGGGACGCTGGCACGAAGCTGCAGTGTGGCGAAGCGACCGTCACCGTGCGGGAAGTTCCCACAGGTTAGCTCTCGCTCTTGCTGTCCGGCCCTTAACGGTGAAACACCGTCTCGCCGCCGTCAACGGTGATTATCTGCCCGCGGATCATTGCCGCATCCGGCCCGCACAGCATCGCCACGACGTTCGCCACGTCCTGTGGCTGGACCGGCCGTCCCGCCGGCGTCGGCCTCTGCGCAAGCTCCTTGACGCCCAGCTCGTCCGGGAAAGCGTCCAGCGCGTCGGTCTGGATGTACCCGGCAGACACGCCATTCACCGAGATCCCCTGGCCGGCGAGCTCCACTGCCATATAGCGAGTCACCGCCTCGAGTGCCGCCTTCGAGACTCCGACGGCGAAGTAGGACGGCAGAACCATCTTAGAGCCCGGACTCGATATGTTGATCACCCGGCTGCCAGCGCCCATGATCTTCGCCGCCTCACGCGTGACCAGCCATGGTCCCCGCGCGTTGATGTCCATCGTCCAGTCCCAGTGCTTCGGAGAAAGCTCTGTCGACAGCCGCATCACACCTGAGGCGGCGTTGTTCACAACGATGTCGAGCCGGCCGAACCGCTCATGGACCTGCCGAACCAACGCCTCGACAGCCTCTTCGTCTCCGACATGCGCCCGGAGCCGCAGGCACTCTGCCCCTGTCGCGCTGATCTCTTCCTCAGCCTGACGGGCCGCCTCGTGGTTCTTCAGGTAGTTGAAAGCCACGCTTGCGCCGCGTTTGGCAAGTTCAACCGCAATGGCCCTGCCGATCCCGCGCGATCCGCCCGTGACAAGCGCCACCTGTCCTTTGAACTGGCTTGCGAGTGCTTCTTCTGGCATGACAGAGTGTCCCAGGGGACCGGAACGGTTAGCCGTCGGGTCAGGGCCGGCGGGTCAGGTTGCCGGCGTGCTTAGATCGCCATTCCGCCGTCGACCCGTAACACGTCGCCCGTCATATACCGCGCCTCTTCAGAGCAGAGGAAAACGATCAGAGGCGCAACCTCCTCCGGCTCGCCGAACCTGGCCATCGGGATCCACGAGCGGACGGTGTCTTTCACCTTCTCACTCAGCACGTCGGTAGTGGCGGTCCGGATATAGCCTGGCGCGACGGCGTTAACGGTGATGTTCCTGCCGGCAACCTCTTTAGCCAGAGATTTTGTAAATCCGTGGACTGCGGCCTTAGACGCGGAGTAGTTGGTCTGTCCGGCATTGCCACGGATCCCTACCACGGAAGACACGTTGACTATCCGGCCCCAGCGCTGCTTGATCATGCCAGGAACGGTCAGCCGCGTGCAGTAATACGTGCCCTTGAGGTTGGTGTCCATAACCCGGTCGAAGTCATCATCCTTCATGCGCATCAGGAGCGAGTCAGAGATGATGCCCGCGTTGTTGATGAGGATCTCAATTGGGCCAAGCGCCTCTTCAGTTGCGGCAATCATCTTCTCCACCGCTGAACGGTCGGCAACGTTGCCGCCAACTGCGATCGCAGTTCCACCAGCCCTGCGGATGGTTTCCACCACCTCGTCAGCGTCCTCCTGGTGTGTGTTGTAGTTCACGGCAACCCGATGCCCGAGGCTCGCCAGCCTGATGGCGCACGCCCTGCCTATTCCGCGCGATGCGCCGGTGATGAGGGCTGTCCGTTCTGCGTCAGGCAATTAGCGGGTCCAGTTCGGTTCGTGGTCTAGAGAGTAGGCCGGATGAGTTTACTACCGCCCACTCGCCCGCGCTCACAGGGCGTGCTCGCGAGCCGGGCTCAGGCGTTGTGCCACAGGTTGGCGGTTACGTCACTGCAATCTCGGAGCGGATCCGTTCGAGCTCACCATGCTGCGCGTTTATATAGCCATTGTCGATAACGACTTTTGCCGTGGCAATCGCCCCGGCCACCGCGTCGACACCGGACGATCCATGTCCAACTATAGCCGCACCCTTCAGGCCAAGGAGTGGGCCTCCTCCAAACACCTCAAGCATGTTTGTGCGGGCGAACACCTCATCCGCGAGCGCGTCCGCCTCAGGCGAGCCGGGTAGGGCAGACCTGATGTGAGCGGCTATCGCCCGGCCCAGGCCTTCCGTGAGCTTGAGCACGATGTTCCCTACGAAGCCGTCGCAGACCACCACCTCAGCCTTCCCTGCGGGAAGGTCGTGCGGCTCGATATTGCCAATGAAGTTCAGGCTGCTGGCACGCAGGAGCAATGTTGTGGCCTTCACCTGCGCGTTTCCCTTGCCCTCTTCCGATCCGACCGAGAGCAGCGCCACCCGCGGGTTCTTCTTGCCGTAGATAAGCCGGGACATGAGACTGCCGAGCGCCGCAAAGTCGGCAAGCTGAGCGGGCCGCGTGTCGACGTTCGTGCCGAGGTCGATAATGACTGTGTCAGGGGCGTAGCCGACGATCGGGCCTCCGAGCGCGCCCCTGTCGATGCCGTCGATCGTGCCGAGCAAAACAGTGGAAGCCGCTATCGACGCTCCAGTCGAACCCATGCTGACGAATGCGTCCGCCTTGCCCGCCTTCACGGCGCCGGCCGCAACCAGCACCGAAGCCCTCGGGTGGGCGCGCAAGGCCAGCGCAGGATTGGCGCCTTCCGGGATCACACCATCAGACGGGACAATCCGCACAAGCCTCTTCGCCGGCGCGTCGTACTTTGCGAGTTCTAACTCGATAGCTGCGGCATCGCCAACGAGCGCCACCGCTATTCCGCCTTTGCCAATGGCCTTGAGCGCGGCGGGCACCATCACGGGCGGTCCGTGGTCACCGCCCATAGCGTCAAGCGCAATCGTGATCATGCCTTCAGGAAGCTTGTCACTCATATTCGAACATTCCTCGGACCTTCGGCAGGTGATCGCGTGCCGTCACCTGTCAACTCTTCGCTACGGCAGCGCGACAGATATCGTTCCACTCAGGGCCTCAGCGCCGTCAGGCTTAACGCAGGCGACCGAGCACTTTGCCGTCTTCTTTCCATCGTCTTCACTGACAGACTGTATCTCACCGGACACAGTTACGGTCTCACCGGGAAAAACCGGCGCCTTGAAGCGCAACTTCATCTTTCCGCCTGAATGCCATGTGTCCGGAAAGTTGATCGCCATCAGCTCGCAAACAAAAGCCATGCTAAGCATTCCGTGGGCAATGACGCCGCCAAACTGGGTCGACTTCGCATACTCCGGGTCAAGGTGAAGCGGGTTGTGGTCGCCTGAGGCGTCGGCGTAAGCGGCGATCCGCTCAACAGTCACCTCGCGGCTGAATCCGCTCAACCGTTCTCCCTGCCGGAGACTGCGCTGTGGCCGGTCTCCGTTCATCCTGGCACCATGATTGAGCTGGATGCGGTTGCGACAAGGGCGTTGGAGGCGTTCCGGAATTCGGTGAAAACTGAGATGAAGCGTGAGCCTTTCCGCACAGTATTACCTGCAAGCCTGGCGCTGGCGGTGATTAACTCTCCCGGCATAACTGGCGATAGGAACTCGGCCTCCTGGGAAGTGTGGACCACTCCGCCTGCCTTCAGGATCTCCTCTCCAAACAGATCAAGCTCTTCGATAAGCCGGGAGAGGCCTTCCGCAACGACTGCCGCGGGTGGAAGCGCCCCGCCGTAACCGGGCGACTCATCGCCGCCGATAGCTGAGCGGTACTTTGAGGCTCGGTCCGCGTTGAACGAGAACTCGTACGGGCCGAGTCGTGTGCCTGCGGCTACAGCTGAGATGTCTATCTTATCTACTCCACTCAGTTCAGGTCCGCCAATTGGACTCGCCGTTTGGTGAAAGAGCGAATTGTAAGGATACGGCCTGACCCCATGCAACGAACGTGAGTCAGGCTGGAAGAGTGCGCGCGGCGCAGGAGACCAGTGACGAGCGTGAGTCCGCAACGTGCAGCGCTGACAGGGCAGGACCGCTAGAAGTCCGGCTCCATGCTCACATGCAGCCTGCCAATCGGCCCGCGGTCATCCGCGTACCAGAGTAGGTTGTCTTTGATCGTCATCCCATGCACCTGCAAAGGGTCTGGGACCCTGAAGGCGTCATAGCAGCGGCCGTCTTCAACACGGTGGCGGCTCACCGTTCCCAGCGACGTGTCCGCCACCCACATCGTACCTTCTTCCTTCGCCCATGCGATTCCGTGTACACGGAAACCGGGCGCCTTGAAGCGGTGTACCTCTTTCCATGTGGCCGCCTCCATCACATGTATGAACTGCGAAGGCGGTGAGGCGATGTAGATGTGCCCGTCCTTCCACTCCAGCCCGTGATCGCCAGTAGGCTGCGACTTGCGGCCCGCCGCCGCGTCAAGGTGCTCCCGGGTGGCGTTGATGCCCGCGCCGGGAGACGCGTATCTCTCTATCGTCTTGCCGGTCTCGATATCGCAGCAGACGATCTCACAGCTGTAGGTTGAGGCGATCCACAGCTTGCCATCGCCAATGGTGATGCCGCTCGAGTGAACGGTCTCCGTCGGCGCCTCGAACAGCGTCTCGCCAGTCTGCCAGTCCAGCTTGTAGACGTAGTTGTTGCCCTGGTCGATGTACCAGAGACCGTCTTCCGCGGCCTGGAGACCGTTCGGCTTTGGGCCGGGCGCGACAAACATCTGAACCGGTGTTGCGACTTTATGCGGCATGGTTTTCTGTTCCTGATCAGCTTGTGGTAGGAGATCGACGCCAGTTTACCGCGGCCTGCACGTTGCGCCAGCCCTGTTAGAAAACGGGCACAGACTCCATCGCCCTCGCAATCGCCTCCTCCGGGTAGGCGTAGTCAACCATCTCGCCGGAGAAGTACTGCTCGTATGCGGACATATCGAAATTGCCGTGGCCGCACAGGTGGAACAGGATCGTCTTCGCCTCGCCTGACTCCTTGCACAATAGCGCCTCGTCAATGGCTGCGCGAATGGCGTGCGACGGCTCAGGCGCAGGGATGATCCCCTCTGTGCGGGCGAACTGGACCGCGGCGTCGAACACGGTCTTCTGGTGATACGCCCTCGGCTCTATCAGGCCGTGCGCCACCAGCAGGCTCACCAGCGGCGCCATCCCGTGATAGCGCAGGCCGCCGGCATGAATCGGGTTTGGCACAAAGGTGTGTCCCAGTGTGTGCATCTTCATAAGCGGCGTCATGCCCGCCGTGTCGCCAAAGTCGTACGCGAACTTGCCACGTGTCAGCGACGGCGACGCCTCTGGCTCGACAGCGATGAACCTGATCTTCTTTCCCTTCAGCCGGTCAGGCACAAAGGGGAACGCGATCCCGGCGAAGTTCGAGCCGCCGCCTACACAGCCGATCACCATATCGGGATATGCGTCGGCCATCTCCATCTGCTTGATAGCCTCCTGGCCGATGATCGTCTGGTGCATCAGCACATGGTTGAGAACGCTGCCAAGCGCGTACTTCGTGTCGTCCCGCATCACCGCGTCCTCAACGGCCTCCGAGATGGCGATGCCCAGGCTGCCAGGCGAGTCAGGGTCGGCGGCCAGGATGTCTCGTCCCGCCTTTGTGTCTGGCGAAGGGCTCGGCACGACCTCCGCTCCCCACGTCTCGATCATCGATTTGCGATACGGCTTCTGCTTGTAGCTGGCGGAGACCATGTAGACCTTCGCCTTGATGCCCATCTGGTTTGTGGCGAATGCAAGCGCCGATCCCCACTGGCCCGCGCCGGTCTCGGTCGTGATGCGCTTCGTGCCTTCCTGCTTGTTGTAGTAGACCTGCGCCACAGCGGTGTTTGGCTTGTGGCTGCCCGCGGGGCTGCCGCCTTCGTACTTGTAGAAGATACGCGCCGGAGTGCCGAGCGCCTTTTCGAGCCTGTGCGCGCGGAACAGCGGAGTCGGCCGCCAGAGCCGGTAGATGTCGCGTACCTCGTCCGGTATCTCTATCCACCGCTCCTTGCTCACCTCCTGGCCGATCAACGCCATCGGGAACAGCGGCGCAAAGTCTTCAGGGCCTGCGGGCTGGTGCGTTCCCGGGTGCAGCGCAGGGTCCAGCGGCCACTCGATGTCCGCCTGCACGTTGTACCAGTGCGTCGGGATGTCGCTCTCGGGAAGGGTGAACTTCGTGGTGGCGTCCGCCATATGATCCTCCGTGGTCGGTGGCTCTGGGGTCTGCGACTCCGGACTGTGTCGTCCGGCGGCATCTTACAGCGGCGAGAGGGGCGCGCGCGCAGCGCGCATGAAGAGCAAGTGAGGAGTTGCGATCAGAGCTCCCTAAACCTCGCTCAGCCTGCTTGTCGTGTCATCGTGCTTGAGAAACGTCTCGAGCAGCTCCGTTCCGCAGCCGGCGCCCTCCGGCGGATAGACGAAGCCGTTCTCTATCCTGGGCAGGTTGTTCACAATGTCCTTGTACCAGGTTGCGTTGTACGCCCGCACCGTCTCCTGGATCAGCGCGTTCGGCGCATTCAGCGAAAGGTGCACGGAGAACATCAGCGTCACAGGCCCAACGCAGTCATGCGGCGCTATCGGCATCCGGTAAGCCTCCGCCATCGTCGAGATGCGCTTCGCCTCTGAGATGCCGCCGACCCATGAGATGTCGAACATGCAGATCGTCATCGCCTGCTTCTCCATCATCTCGCGGAACGCCCACCGGGTCGCAACCGTCTCCGACGCCGTGGTCGCGATGTGAGTCGAACGCCGGAACTCCGCCAGCGTCTCGATATTGTCCATCGGCACAGGGTCCTCGAACCAGAACGGCTCAGTTGGCTCGACAGACTTGGCGACTCGCACGGCGGACGGGAGGTTCCACAGGGAGTGCATCTCCACCATCACGTCCATGCGGTTGCCGACCTTGGCCCTGATCTTGCGGAATGGCTCCGTGCCCTCCTCAAGGTCAGTCTTGGAGATGAACTGACCGCTCGTCTTGTCAACAAACTGGTCAAACGGCCAGATCTTCATGGCAGTGAAGCCCTCCGAGAGCAGATCGTCTGCGAGCGCCCCTGCGTCTGTCAGAAAGGCGTGCTGGTCTTCGTACGGCTGCTCAGGCCGGTAGTCCACGTCGCCGGTCTTGAGACGCCCTGCCCGCTTGACCCCGTACGAGTATCCGGCGCAGGTGTTGTAGACCCTGATCCGGTCTCTCGAAAGCCCGCCGAGCACAACGTACAGCGGCACGTTATGTCTTCTGGCGTACAGGTCCCACAGCGCCATGTCCACGGCAGAGATGCCGCTCATGTCCGATGAGCGGGCGCGGTGGCGTGCGCCGTGGCTGTTCAGCTTGTCCCAGTGCAGGTCAAGCTGCGTCGCGTCCTGGCCAAGCAGGTAGTTCGCCGCATTCTCATGCACCCAGGTCTCGACCGTCGCAGGCTCGAACGACGTCTCGCCCAGCCCGAACAGGCCGTCGCTGGTACCGATGCGCACCCAGACGATGCGCGGGTACTCCGGGTTCCGGAAGGTCTCAATGCTGGTAACGGTCGGGTTCTTGCTGGGCATGTGTGTTTCCAGGAACTTGTGTTGCGATTCGGCCGTTTGCCGCGCAGACGGGCCGTTGAGGACCAGGGCAGTAGGATTGTATTCGCGATTATTGGGTGTTGTACCGCATCCCATCAGAGGCCAACGCTCGGCACAATGTGAGCCTGCCGGTTCGGACGAATCACCCTGCGAATCTCAAATTGCCTCTCCGGGACAACCACAATCGTTACATGTCTGCTTGAGAAATCTCCTTCGGTCCCTGTCCCGGCGCCGCAATTGCCACCGTCATCGACTGCAGGCGGCTCCACGAACGCAGTGAGAAAAGCATGTCTGTAGAACAGGCGATCATCCTTGCGATAGTGCAGGGTGTCACCGAGTTCCTGCCCATCAGCAGTTCCGGCCACCTCGTGTTGAGCTCATGGATCTTCAACTGGCCGGACCAGGGCCTGGTGTTCGACGCGGCGGTCCATCTCGGCACCCTGGCAGCGGTGATTATCTACTTCCGGCGCACCTGGATAACTCTAGCCAGCGGCTGTTTCAGCGGCGGCGCGGTGTTCCTGATGGAGGACGGGGAAACCAGCGCCAGCGTTCCCGCACGGAGGCTGCTGGCGCTCATAGTGATCGCCACTATTCCCGTTGCGGCGCTTGGACTGGTACTGCAGAGCTCCCTGGAAAGCTCGCTTCGGAAGCCAGAGACCGTCGCAATCTCGCTTCTCGCCACTGCGGGCCTGCTGACTCTCGCAGAGGTCTTCGGCGCACGTACCAAGCGCCTGGCTGACGCGACATGGCGTGACACCACGCTGGCCGGCCTCTTCCAGGCCGTAGCGGTCATTCCGGGGGTGTCCAGGGCGGGTTCCACGATGGCTGGCGGGATGTTGGGCAACCTGAGCCGGGACGCGGCGGCGAGGCTTTCGTTCTTACTCGCGGTGCCGGCAATCGGCGGGTCAGGCGTGTTCCTGCTGATAGACGTCATCAGTGCGGAAGGCGTTTCAGGCCGGCCGTGGGGACTGATCATGCTCGGCGCCGCCATCTCGTTCGGAACGGGCTATCTGGCTATCGCATGGCTGATGAGGGTCCTGCGGACCCGTTCGTTCAGACCGTTCATCGTGTACGTCGCCCTGCTTGGGACGGCGGTGCTGATTGCCCGCGCACTCGGCGCGTAGCCTGCGTCGCGGCCGGGCTGGCCTGCCGATAGCCGGCTTAACTCAGCCTGAACCCGGTGACACAAGGCAGTCTGCAAAGCCGTCACAGAACATCGCTGAAGCGGTACCCTGTCGCGGCCTAAAGACGCATGGAACCCCACGGAGCGGCATATGCCAAGAGTCACGGGTGAGATACGGGACGCAAAGACGGGCGAGATCGTGCAGGCCAGAGTCCAGGTGATTGGCCCGGCAGGCGAGCCGATCGCCCCGGACGGCGCCATGTGGAAGCGCGGGCCGGGCGAGCCGTTCTTCTACTCGGACGGGCAGTTCTCAGTGGACGCGCCGCGCGGCTACTCCCAGGTCCTTGTGGAGCGAGGCACCGAGTTCACGCCGTGGCGGCAGACGGTCGAGGCCGGGTCCGGCGGTACGGCCGGAACAGCCCGGTCAGGCGACATCGCCCTGGACGTTCAGTTGGAGCGATGGGGAGACCTGCCTGAGCGCGGCTGGCATCCCGGCAACACGCACATCCACTACGATGAAAAGGAGACCGACCCCGACCGCCGTCTTGCCTACGACTCACGGGTCGAGAACCTGCGCATGACGGCCGTTTCCGTCCTGAAACGCTGGGACCTGGGCTACGCCACGAACAAGTATCCGCCGGGTGTGCTGACGGAGTTCACGGACACCCATCATCATGTGCAGTCCGGTGAGGAGTCCCGGCACAACCACGACCCGGACAATCCGCACGACATTGGCTACGGCCACGTGATGCTGCTGAACATCCGCAACATCGTCGAGCCGGTGTCGCGAGGGTTGCTGATCGATCCGTTCAGCCCCGACTATCCGCCGCTGTCTTACGTGTGTGACGACGCTGCGGCGCAGGGAGGCCTTGTGATCTGGTGTCACAACGGCCGCGGGATGGAGGCGCCGGTCGCCGCAGCCCTTGGGAAGCTGCATGCGATCAATCTCTTCGACCCTTACTGGAACGATGTCGAGTACGACCTCTGGTACCACATGCTCAACTGTGGCATCAAACTTCCCGCCTCAACCGGCTCAGACTGGTTCGTATCCTCCGCGAACCGTGTCTATGCGCAGGGAAGCGCTGAGTTCGAGTACGAGCCGTGGATGGAGTCGGTCAAGGCAGGCCGGACATTCATCACGAACGGGCCTGCGCTGTACTTCAGCGTGGGTGACGCCGCGCCCGGTGAGACGGTCGAGGTTTCCCGCGGCCGCACGCTGCAGGCGCGGGTCGCATGGCAGTCTCACTACGAGGTCCAGCGGGTCGAGATCGTCTCGAACGGCGTCGTCGTGGCCCGCAGAGACGCGCGTGAAGGCAACGGCGTGTTCGAGGCGGATGTGCAGGTCGAATCCGATGGCTGGATCGCGGCGCGCGTTGCGAGCGGCCGCCGGGACTCATTCAACCAGCCTATCTGGGCGCACACCTCGCCCGTCTACGTCCAGGGGCCGGGCACACCTGCCACCTCGCGGTCACTGTCTGCGAAGTACTTCGTTGACCGGATCGATGAGGCGATTGACTGGGTCAGCAAGAAGGGCAAGTTCTATACAGACACCCAGCGCGCCGAGGTGCTGGACCTGCACCGGGCGGGGCAGGAGTTCTACAGGAAGCTCTTGAGGTGATTAGCCGGAGGCGCCGAGTGGCATACGAGCTAAAGACGAAGAAGAACAGGGCAAGCGTCGACGAGTTCATCTCCGCCGTTGAGCCAGAGACACGCCGAGCAGACTGTCTAACCCTTCGCTCTCTAATGAAGGGTGCGACCGGTGACGACGGCGCCATGTGGGGCACTGGCATCGTCGGCTTCGGCAAGTATAGCTACACGTATGCGTCGGGTCAGAGCGGCGAGTGGTTCCTGACCGGTTTTTCGCCGCGCAAACAGAACCTCACCGTTTACATCATGGAGGGCTTCGGGCGCTACGACGAATTGCTGGCCCGGCCTGGCAAGCACAGGACGGGCAAGTCCTGCCTCTATCTCAAAAGCCTGGCCGATGTGGACATCGCGGCTCTGAAGGAGCTGATCTCAGAGTCGGTGGATGCGGTGCGGGCAAGTAACGCCCGGTGAGTTCGCCCAGTGAGTCCGTGCGATGTGCCTGATTTCCTCGACAGAAATCATGTGGTTGTCAGTGAGTCGGTTACCGCGCCAGGACTTCCGTCAGCACGACGCTTCCATCCTCTGCGATGGTGAACACGAGGTCGACCTCTGACCCTTCTGCCACGCCTTCAGGGAGAGCGAAGCCAGCACTCTTCGGAAGCGTGACGCCGTCAAAGACGATGACATCTCCGTCGAAAGACTTCACGAACCCTTTGATGGTAAACGGCACAGGTCCTGGCGTCCCACCGCTGCCTGCGTCTTGAGGCGCGGGCAATCAGGTTGACTCTGAGACGATGCTCGGGATTCGCTGTAGTCGCGGCCGGAGTTGACGGGTGTGTCATGGTCGAGTGGTCCTTACTGGATGGAAACAACGCTGAAAACTCTGCTTGTCTCCTGGCCCCTCAGGTTGCTGGAGACGAACTCGATGAAGTTCGGCCCGGGCTCCAGTTCAAGATCGATGGTGAACGAGCCGTCCAGTTCCACCGTAACGGCCTGACCGTTGACAGAGAGAAGGGCATCGGGAGTGGTTGCGCCGACGATGGTCACCGTCGATGCGTCAATGACCGACTCGTTCTCGATGCCGCTGATTTCAAGAAATACCTGCTTCCCGACAGCCTCCGGATCAGGCGTCCCCGGCAGAGCTGGCCTGGGCGTCGGCTCAAGTGCGCCACTCGCGGCGCCGTCTGCGACAGCGGCCGGGGAAACCCCGTCCATGCTGCGAGGGCTGTCAGGCTCGCTACTGGCATCAGGCGTGGGAACGGAGACAGCGCCCACGTCACTGATTACCTGCGGGACGCGTCCGCCAGCGCGCTTCGACTCAAAGAAGATTCCGGCGACGAAGAACAGCCCGACTGCGGCAACGATGCCGACATCGGTGGCCACCTTCTTGGACCTGAAGAATCTCATCCCTCAATTGTGATTTCGGGCACAAAACACCGAATCGGGGATTACACCCAACAGAAATCAACGATTGGCCCGCTTCGAACGAGCCAAAGGGCTGATGATCAGGTCAAGAGGGCAATGTCAGCCGGTGACCTTGCCCTCTGAGCCGCGCATGCGACTCATCGCCGGTATGGAGGCCGCAACCTCGGGGTTCTGGGCGGCAGTCGGCCAGTCGCCTCGCAGAACAGCGGCCACCTGCTGCGACGCTCTCTGCCTGCTCAACCAGGCTGACCTGACAGATGAGCCTGCCAGGTGCGGCGCTGTAATGACGTTATTCATCTGGAACAGCGGGTTTGCGGGATCTGCAGGCTCCTGCTCGAACACATCGAGACCGGCGCCACGCAACTTTCCGGCTCTGAGCGCATCGATCAACTCTGGCTCGTTCACAACGGAGCCGCGGCACACATTCACGAAGAACGCGGACGGCTTCATCACGTTGAACTGCTCCTTGCCGATCATGTGGTACGTCTCGCGGTTCAGCGGCACCTGCACCGAGATGTAGTCGGAGCGCTCGAACAGCTCGTTGATGCTGAACACCTGCTCGGTGTTGTACTCCTTGATAATCCACGGCGGCGCGTACGGATCGAACACCAGCGTCTTCATGCGCCAGCCGAGGCCAAGTTTGCGGGCCACCTGGCGGCCGATGTTACCGAAGCCGACGATGCCGAGCGTCTCTTCGTCGATTGCGCCAATGGGCCGCGCCCTCGACGCATCCCAGATGCCCTTGCGCAGATCGTTCGTCGTCTGGACGATCTGGCGGTTCAGGGCGAGGATCATCGTGACCGCCTGGTTCGACACCTCCTCAGCGCACATTCCGGCGCCGTTTGTGAGGATGATGCCTTTGTCTGTGCAGGCGTCAACGTCGATGTGGTTGAAGCCGTGCGAGTAGACCGCAAGCACCTTGCAGTGGTCCGTTGCCTTGATCACCTGCTCAGTGCCCCAGTTGCCGCGCATCATCACCGCGTCGGCCTCCTTCACCGCCTCCATCGCCTCGCCCTCGCTCGCCGGATTAACAAGGATGAACTCGACGTCGAGGTCGGCCATCTCGGCGCGCTCGTGCTCAAGCGGATCGTTGACATCGCCGCCGAGTACAACCACCTTCTGTCGTGCCATCTGGAACACTCTCCTTATTCAGCGCTGTTGCATATGCGGCGCGATACGGCCGTCTGGCCATGCGCACGGACCCTGGGAACAATCCGTAACAGACATATTTGGTTTTCACGAAGCCGCTGCGACGGGCTTGTCCGATAACTTAGCGCTACCGAACGGCGCTGTCATCACCGCGTGGGGCTGCGTAGCGCGAGACATGCGCCGGACCGGCGAAGCTTCAGCCGTCCGAGCTTCCCGCCATCGCCACCATTAGCTCTGCCGCGCCAGGATGTCTCGCCAGTAACCGCCCGGTTAGCTCTTCCCCAACCCCGCCAGGAGCACCTTCCACTCCTGTGGCCACGGCCGCGGGGGGACGGTGGAGCGCACATCCGGGTTGATCAGCGACATTGGCCACTGGCCAACCGCAATCCGCACCGCCTCCTCGCCAAGCTGCGTGTTGCCGCGCTCCCACGCCACCTCGCTATACGAGGCGTAGTGGTTCGTCACAGCGACGTTGTCCATCTTGAGCAGCGGGTTCGCAGGGTCGACCGGCTCCTTCTCGAACACGTCGAGTCCCGCGCCTGCCAGTCGCCCCTCCCGCAGCGCCTTTATCAGCTCCGCCTCGTCCACGACAGGGCCGCGCGAGCAGTTGATGACGTAGGCGGTTGGCTTCATCTGCGCGATGAACTCCCGGCCCACCATGTGACGTGTCGCATCCGTCAGGTACGTGTGCGATGAGACGTAGTCGGAGCGGCGAGCAAGTTCACCTGGAGTCGCCACCATCTCAACGCCGTACTCTTTGGCGTCCCACGAGGACACGAAAGGGTCGTAGCCGATCACGCTCAGGCCGAATGCGTGGGCCTTGCGGGCGACTGCGCGGCCGATGTTCCCGAGGCCGATGATGCCCAGCGTCTGCCCTGAAATATGGCCCATCGGTGGCAGGTGCTCTCTCGTCCACACCCCGCTCTTTGTCAGCTTGTCCTGGAGCACGAATTTCCGGGAGCAGACCAGCAGCATCATGATGGTGTGGTTGGAGACCTCTTCAGTGCCGAACGACGCCGTGTTGGCCAGGACCACGCCGTTGTCGACCGCAGACTGCAGGTCCATGGCGTCGTAACCGTGGCCGAACGAGACAAGGCCCTTGCAGCGCCCGTTATTACCCATGTGGACGAAGAACTCCGGCTTGAAGCCGTGTCCCTGGTTGATGGCGACGTCAGCGTCCTTGAGCGCCTCGATCAACTCCCCGTCTGAGTCGCCCTCGTAGCGCACGAACTCTCCGCCGGCCTCGATCACGGCGCGCGACTGCTGCTCGACGTTCGACGCGTCGTGGGTTCCGGGTCGTCTTGGGCCCAGGTACAGGACTCGGATATTTTCTGCTGCCATCGGTTGCCTTTCAGTTGTGTTTGCCGGTTAAGGACTGGTCAAGGATGTGGACGTTGAAGTTAACAGCCTGGCCGCGTCTTGCAGCCCGGCGCCTGCACAGCTACACACCCACAACGCTCTCCGGCTTTCCGCCGTCCCAGACTCGCCGCATATTCTCAAACGCGAAACTTACCCGCCTCGGATAGCTCTCCTGGCTCTTGCCTGCGACGTGCGGCCCAACCACCACGTTTTCCATCTTGAGCAACGGGTTCGCAGGGTCAACCGGCTCCTGCTCGAACACATCCAGGCCAGCAGCCCATATCCGCTTGCCAGTGAGCGCGTCGATCAGGTCTGCCTCACGCACAACAGGCCCGCGGCATGTGTTGATCAAGATCGCAGTCGGCTTCATCAGACCAAGCTCTCGACGGCCGATAAGCCCGCGTGTCCCGGAGTCGAGCGGCGTGTGCAGCGTAACGATGTCAGACTCGCTCAGGAGCTCATCCAGCCCAACGCGCTTTGCTCCGTAGCTCTCAGCCTTCTCGCTCCTCACGATGTCGGTGTAGAGCGTGTTTGTCTCGAAGCCGCGCAGCAGCCGCGCAACTGTCGACCCGATCCTGCCCGCCCCCACGATGCCGACAGTCTTGCCGAACAGTTCCCACGTGTCGCGGCCGTCGAGGTCGTCGCGCATCCACTGGCCGGCGCGGGTGTCCTGGTCTGCAATCACGGCGTGCCGCAGCGTACTCAACATCAACGTCATCGCGTACTCGGCGACAGGAATCGCGTTCGCTCCGCCGTTGTTGGCCACCGGAATTCCGAGTTCGCCTGCCAGCGTGGTGTTCACACCGTCGAAACCGGCGGAGCACAGCTGCACCAGCTTCAGGTTCTTGCCGGCCCGTAACGCCGCATCTGAAACGCCGTGGCCGAAGACAAGGGCGAAATCGGCTTTCGCCGCGCCTGCCGCGACCTCTTCGGCTGAGTTAGACGGCATGACGACGTTCAACTCCCAGCCGTCTGGCTTCATCTCTTCCGCCATGTTTAGCAGTGGCAACGCAGGGCCGGAAAACACAAGGACGTTCGGCATGTTTTTCTCACTCATTGCTGGATGTCGTCTTGAGAGGCGTCAGCATAGATCAGCCATCCGGACGGTCGGCATTCTACTCCGGCGCGAGTCACACGTCGGCTGGCCCCGGCGTACACTTTCCCGGATGACCGAAAACTCGCCAGAGCCCTCGCCAGAAAACCCGACCGGCTACCGGATGTATGGCGAGTTTGCGCACCTGTGGACCCAGATCAGCGCGCCCGCAGACTATGCCGAAGAGGCTGCCGAACTGCGAGAGGTGCTTTTTGACCTCCTCCAGGGCGGTCCTGGCCCGTACCGTCCGACAGTGCTGGAACTGGGCGTTGGCGGCGGAAACAACCTGTCGCACATGACCGGCTTTATCGACGCCGTTGCCGCAGACATCTCTCCACGGATGATCGAAATTTCTCAGCAGCTTAACCCGGGCGTCGAACACGTGGTCGGTGATATGCGGTCCATGAGACTGGGCCGCAAGTTCGACGCAGTCCTCATTCACGATGCCATCTCCTACATTTTGACCGTCGATGACCTGCGCCGCACGTTTGAGACGGCCAGGGCTCACCTCGAGCCGGGCGGCGTGTTCATCGCAGGTCCAGACTGGATGAGGGGCGTCACGCCGATGCCGAACCTGTCCTGCAAGCTGGGCAGCCCTGGCGAACTCTCTTACGCCGAGTATGTGCATGATCCGGAGCCGGATGACACCGAGGTTGAGGTGATCTTCACCTTCTTCATACCGGAGATGAACAATGGTGTGCCCGGTGTGAGACCAGGTGTGAGACCAGGTGTGAGAGTAGAGGAGGACAGGCATCGGCACGGTCTTTTCCCGCTTGAGACCTGGCTGCTAACACTCCGTGACGCCGGGTTTGAGCCTGGCAACAGGCGCTACTCTAACGACGTCAGCAGTGGCTCCGGCTACCACATCACAGGCATCGCACTCTAACTCCTCCATGCCGGCCATGCCGCCCTGCCGGAACGGTGTCAACTAAGGAACCTGTATGGTCAGCAAAAGATGAACAACGCAGAACTCCGTGAAATAGCCCTTACGACGCTCAGCCAGCTGGGCCGCCTTCCGGCCACCTCTTACCACGAGTACGCTGCCGCCGCGTTCCTGTCTGCGCGTTGCCAGTCGCTTGGAGTGGACGTCCAGGAAGACATCTGGGGCAATGTCCTTGCGTCCCGTCCCGGGTCAGAGCCGGGCGCTCCCGGACTGGCCTTCGTTGCGCACATGGACCATCCGGGGTTCGAGGCCGTCGCCCAGGAAGGCGACCATGTCATCGCCAGGGTCCTTGGCGGAGTTCCGCCGTGGGCGGAGGAGTCTGGCGCTCCGGTGCTTGCGATCATCCGTGACCCGGACGAGCCGGACATATTGCGGTCGAGACAGGAACGTGTCTCCGGAAGGATAGTTGGGAAAGCCGATGTCGCCGGCGAGCGTTCGGTGATTATCCGGTTCGACGACCCGATCCCCGACCTGCCTGTACCGATAGTTTTCGATCTCCCTGACTTCGATCTCGGCGACGGGCTTATCAGGATGCGCGCTGCGGACGACCTGGCCGGGTGCGCCACAGTCACAGCCGTAATGGCAACCGCGGCGGATTTTGACTCTCCGGGAGCGGTGTACGGTCTGTTCACCCGGGCAGAGGAGGTCGGGCTGGTTGGCGCGCTCCTCGCCGCCGCAGACGCTCTGCTGCCCCGTGACACAGTGATCGTGTCGGTCGAGACGAGCCTTGCGCTGCCGGGGGCGGAGCAGGGCAACGGCCCGGTCATCCGGACAGGGGACCGCGCCACGACGTTCGACAACTCGGCCGAGGCATATCTCATGGCTGCACGGGCCAATTTGCTGGCCGCCGACCCTGAGTTCAAATCTCAGCGGCAACTGATGGCCGCAGGCGGATGCGAGGCGAGCGCGTTTGCCGCGCATGGCTACGCCGTGACCGGCATGGCTTATCCGCTCGGCGCATGGCACAACGCAGGTCCTGACAACACGATCGTGGCCGAGTACATCTCGCTGGACGACTTCGCAGGCGGTGTTCTGCTGGCTGCCGAAGCGGCGAAGCTGGCGGGAACGGCGCCGGCCAGCACAGCCACGACACGGCTCAGGCAACCTGTTGGCAGCAAGGAGCGTCACTGGCTGCGAAACCGTTGAGTCAGGCCGTCGCTCAGGCACGGACGCAGCCTGTATCCTCATCGGCGGAAACAGGTCACAGGGTGATCTCACATTTGACTCCCGATGAGCAAACGGCCCGTCCGCAAGAAAACTAACGGAGGCTAACGGAACCGGCATGGCAAAAGTAGACGGCAGCTATCTCGTCGCAAGGACCCTCAAGGAAGAGGGAGTTGACCACCTCTTCTTCCTCATGGGCGGCCCCAACTACGAGATCGTCAACAACTCCGAAGACATGGGCATCAAGACGATCGACTTCCGTCACGAGCAGGCGGCGGCGATGGCCGCGCACGCGTATGCCCGCGTCACAGGAAAGCCCGGAGTCACAACCGCCGCCTCCGGCCCGGGGACGCTCAACCTGCTCACCGGCCAGTACAACGCATTTGTCGACTGCGCTCCGATGATCACCCTCGGAGGGGCCGGGCCGATCTCTGATTTCGGGCGCGACGGGTTCCAGGAGATAGATCAGGTCGCCATCTTCGAGCCTGTCAGCAAGGCCGTAATGAGGCCAACAGACCCTGCCCGCTACCCGGAGCAGGTCTCGACCGCGTTCCGAATCGCCACAACAGGCAGGCCGGGGCCGGTCTACATCGACTGCAACGAGGATGTCCTGTACGGCAAGGTGGAGGAGGCAGACGCGCCGCCGCCAGCGCGCGCAAAGCAGCGTGCCCGACCTTCCGGTGACCCTGACATGGTCAGGGAAGCGGTGCGTCTGCTCCGGGAGTCGACCCGGCCTGTGCTGTTCGCCGGCGGCGGCGTCTGGTGGTCACAGGCGTGGGAAGAGATGCGAGAGTTCGTTGACCGCACAGGCATCCCGTTCTACACAACGCCCATGTCGCGCGGCCTGGTCCCTGAGGACCACCCGCTCTCCTTCCCGGCTGCTCGCTCGACCGCGCTGGCAGAGGCCGATCTCGTCATCGTCGTCGGGACCCGCTTCAACTGGATGATGACCTTCGGGCGCCGGATCGACCAGCGTGCCAGGATCGTCCAGGTCGATATTCACGAGGCGGAGATCGGCCACAACCGCAGTGTCGACGTCGGTATCGTCGGAGACGCCGGCGCGGTCCTCAACCAGCTCAACAGTGAGGTCTCCCGCGCACGGTTTAAGACCCGTGCCGCAAGCGAGTGGGTTACCCACCTCAGGGACTCAGACATTGAGCGCAGGCAGCGAGTGGCGCCGCTGGAGAACTCTGACCAGGTCCCAATCCACCCGCTCAGGCTCTGCAAAGAGCTGCGGGAGGTGATGGACCGCGACGCCATACTCGCCGTGGACGGCAACGAGATCCTTCACTACGGCCGCCAGTCCATTCCAACGTATGAGCCCGGACACAGGCTCAACTCAGGGCCGACCGGCTGCATGGGCGTCGGGTTGCCGTACGCGATTGGCGCCAAACTTGCGAAGCCAGACAAGCAGGTCGTTGCGTTGCACGGCGACGGCTCACTGGGGATGAACATCCAGGACTTCGACACTGCGGTCCGCCACAACCTGCCGATCGTCGTCGTGGTTTCCAACAACGAGGGCTGGACAGCGCGTGTCGAGGGCATTCGCAAGCCCGGCCGTGAGCTCGGATTGACACGTTTCGATGAGGTTGCTAAAGCCTTTGGTGGCCACGGCGAGTTGGTTGAGAAACCCAGGGAGATTCGCCCCGCGCTGGAGCGCGCATTCGCGTCCGGCAAGCCGAGTATCGTCAACGTCCGGACGGACCCGACGGCGCGTGCGATATCGAGGTTCGTTGGCTCGAAGATGGAGTAGCAAATACCTGTGCGGCGGAGGCTGGTCCAGCCGCGACGGCATTGGCGGCTTCCGATATCATCTTTTTGTACCGCAACTGACTTGACATTGACCGGGCAACGCACTGGAGCGACCGATGAGCATGGAACAACCTCGAAGGCCAAAAAATCCCTGGTCTGAGTTTGAAGAAGGCGTCGAGTCGTCTATTGAGTCCGAGCCGAGCCGGTTCGGGCGAGAGACAGACGACGACGACGACATGCCGGTCTACATGATGCTGTCCCGGCTGACAGAGCGTGGGCGCGACCGCATCAAGAACCATCCGGAGCGTATTCTTGAGGTGAACCACGAGGTTGAGCAGCGGGGATGTATTGTGATTGCGCAGTATGCTTTGATGGGCCAGTTCGATTTTGTGACGATAATCAAGGCGCCAGGCAACGAGGTGATGCACAGGCTTGCGATTGAGCTTGGCGCTCGCGGCACGATAGAGACACAGACTTATCCTGCCATCCCGACTGAAGACTTCATCAACGCCATGAAACAGGGCGGGGACTAAACTTGTGACTCTGTTCGCCGTTGTCACACTGAATCCTTTCGTCGTCCGGATCGTATGACATAAGTGCGGCGTAAGCGCGACCCTCGCACTGCGGGGCGGTAGTGGTCAAATAACCTGTCCCGTAGTTAGCATTTCCAATCTTGCACAGATTCCTCTCAAAACGCAGCACTCCGCTGCTAGCGGGCGTTGCCGCGACTCTGCTGGTCTTCTTCTCAGCCTGTGCTGAGGAAACCATCGGCACTCCCACATTGCGTCCCGCCCGGACCGCTGAGGTGACATCAACGCCGAACCAGGAAGTGCTCGCCAAAACCAGGGTTTCGGATCTGTTCGCATCCCAGGTCGCGGCGATTCAGCGGGAGGACTGGGAGACGGTGTACCAGACCTGCAGCCCGAAGTTTCGTGCGTCGCGTACCCTTAGCCGCTATGTGGCGGACGCGATTTCGCAGTTTGCGAGGGACGGATACCGCGTGCCCGGGTTTGAGGCGCGCAACGTCGAACCGTTTGTCAGAGCCCCGGACCGGGTGCTAGTCCGCTGGGACGCGTACCAGGATGGAGCCTACATCCGTACCGAGGAGGTCGGCGAGACGTACATCTTCACGCAGGGCGCATGGTTCGACGATGGCGCGTGGTGCCGCTGAGTCTTACTCAGACGCGTGCTTCCGGATGACGTCCCAGTATTCCGGTTTTAGCGAGTTGTATACGAAGTAGCAATAACGCGTCGCACCGGCTGCTCGCATCTCGCCAAGCAGCCTGTCCAGCTCAGACGGCGTCAGCCAGTTGCTTCCAAAGTGTTCTAACCCGACCCATGGCACGAACCGTTCCTGGCCTCCTGAGTCCCGCAACATCTTCACGGTCTGGTCCCGCACAGACGTCGCAAACCACTCGTCCGAAGCCTCTTCGCTGTAGCGAGAGACCGGATAGTCCGAAGGCATCGGGTAGTCGAACATGGCGCTGAACAGCTCAGAGGCCAGGTCTTCGTCGAGCCCGGGGTTCCAGTCGACCAGGGTCTCGACCCAGTTGACCACGGTGCCTCTGAAGCCTGCCACACCCTCAGACCACCAGTACTCCTTCGGCATCTGGAAATCGGTGTAGTTCCTCTTTCTGGACGGGTTGTGACCTGTGAGTGTTGTGGCGAACGGAAGCCTGGAAGAGCTGCCAACCGCAACGTCCGGCAGGTGCGTCTTCACGCCCTTGTACGAGTTGCTGACGCTCCACTCAACGGCCCTCTGCTTGAACGCGTACCACGGCGAGAACTCGGGGTGGAGCGACCACCAAGCGTGCTCCGCCAGCGCGCCAGGCTGCTCTGCGATGAACCGGCGGGCCGCGTCCGGGCTGAACGAGTGCAGAAACTCACGGAACCGCTCTCTGCCATCCAGCACATCATCGAAGTCGATCTCGTTCGCCTGCGCGAAAGCCCGGTTTGCAGGCGTGTCGATGGGCTCGACCCACATATCGTCACGGTGCCCCGGCTTGATCTCCCACTTGAAGTCAGGGCCGTCCAGGAGCAGCCCAGAGATCTCCGGAAAGTTCGCAACGGTGTCACGTATCCGCGCCGCCGTCATCGCAGGACCGTCTTCATCAGTCACACTCGGCGAGCGTCGCGCCACCTCCTGGTTGAGCCGGCCGGTGCCAAATCCGCCATGCAGAAAGTAGCCTTTGTCATCCGTTGTATAAATGCGGAAACCTTTGCGCACGCCCAGCCGCAAAGCGTCTCGCAGCTCCTGTTGCTGCGGCTCCATGTGAGCCGGCATGTCCGGCGGCTCCCAATCCAGCCCTCTGTAAAGTTCCGGATTCGGGCGGTACGCCGCCACCGGCACACGCCTGACGGGCGATCCGCCAACCGCGGCCATGCCGCGTGGGTGCGTGTCCTCTGGCTGCGGGTAGATATTGCCTTTATCCGGACCCTGGTCGTCCAACAGGCACAGCCACTGGAGCGCTAGCTCACGGACTCCGGCTGCCGCGAGCTCGTCCCAGAACGACTCTTCGTGCAAGATCGCGTTTGGCGGCCGGACCAGCATTACAGGGCGAAGTTGTTGTGTCATGGCGGCAGATTAAATCCCACCGGCGATCATCGCAATACCGCGGCGACCAGACTGGCGCGTAATCACGTCGTCGCGCCAAGCGTCGGCACAGCGATGAACTGCTCCTCGTACAGTCGCCTGTACAGGCCTGAAGACTCAAGCAGAGCGGCGTGCGTGCCTCGCTCCAGCACTTTGCCGCCCTCCATCACCAGGATCTGCTGCGCCGCAATGACGGTGGAGAGACGATGCGCTATCGCAACCGTTGTGCGGCCCTCCATGAGCCTGGAGAGAGCCTGTTGTATGAGTCTCTCAGACAGCGTGTCCAGAGAGCTTGTCGCCTCGTCAAGCAGCAGGACGCGCGGGTCCTTCAGCATCACGCGGGCGATAGCGATCCGCTGACGCTCGCCACCTGAAAGTCTGTAGCCTCGCTCACCGACGATCGTGTCGTAGCCGTGCGGCATCGCCGCGATCGTGTCGTGGATCTGCGCCGCCTCAGCCGCTCTGACAAGCTCACCGTCCGTCGCATCGGGCTTCCCGTACCGCAGGTTCTCCTTCACGGAGGTGTGCAGCAGAAAAGAGTCCTGTGAGACAACTCCGATCATCCTGGCAAGGTCACGCTGCCGCAGGTCGCGAATGTCCACACCATCGATCTTGATCGAGCCGGTGTCAGGGTCGTACAGCCGCGACAGCAGATAACCGGTCGTCGTCTTACCGGACCCGCTCGGACCTACAAGAGCGGTGAGCGTCCCCGGCTTCGCCTCGAAGGAGACCGGGCCGAGCCGGAACGACGCGTCGAGCGGCTCGTCTATGGATTGCCTCTCAGACGGTTGCCGCTCACCGCCATCTTCGGGCCCGCGTCCCCGTCCGCCGCGGCCACTGGCTGGTGACGCCCCGTTCTGCATTGCGGCTGCCGCCGCGCGCGGCAACTCGTCCGCAGGGTATCTGAACGTCACATCGGCAAAACGGACATCGCCGCGCACCCTGTCCAGCGGCAACTCGACAGGCTGCTCAGGGTCGTTGATCCGAGGCGGTATGTCGAGATACTCGAAGATACGGTCGAACAGCGCCAGCGAGCTCGTCACGTCCACGCCGCGGTTCAGCAGCCCTGACAGCGGGAACAGCACGCGCACCTGGATAGTGGTGAACGCCACAATCTCGCCGATGGTCACCGTGGACTCGTCCGGCACGGCGCCTGCGATGATCAGGCCGCCGGCCAGCCACACAAGCGCCGGCGCCATTGTGAAGAACGTCTGGACGACAACGAAGAAGCTGCGCCCCGTCATCTGCCGCCTGATTGAGATCTCGGTCAGGCGGTCATTGTCCGCCTCGAACCGCTCCATCTGCTCCTGCTCGCGGCCAAAGGTCTTTGCCAGCATCACCCCAGAGACAGAAAGCGTCTCTCCGGTCCGGGCTGTCAATTCTGACAGCGCCCGCTGCGACTCGCCGGTCAGCCTTCTCCGCTTCCTTCCGACGCGCACCGTAAAGAACGCAAAGATTGGCACAACGGCCAGCGAAACGAGCGACAGCTGCCATGAGAGTAAGAGCATGGCGATCACCGAAGAGATGACGACCGCCGAGTTCGACACCACGTTGCTGATTGTGTCTGTGAGCACAAGCTCGGTAGATGCCACGTCGTTCGAGACGCGGGACTGGATGTCGCCTGTCCGGGTGCGCGTGAAGAACGAGAGTGAGAGTTTCTGCAGGTGGCTGTAGACGCGCCTGCGCAGATCCCGCATGACGCTGAGCCCGACGCCGGTGTTCAGGTATGCCTGGAGCAGGTTGAACGCCCCGCTGGCGGCCGTTACGCCGATCATTATGCCGACGAGCCACACAAGCTCAGACCGGTTGTTGTTCGGAATCGTATCGTCGATCAACCGCTTGATAAGCAGCGGTGTGACGATTCCGAGACCGGCTGTGACGAGAACCAGCACAATGACGGTGGTGAGCTGCCACCTGTATGGCTCGTAGAGACGTAGCACCCGGCGCAGGGTGCCCTGGCGCAGTTTTCGCCTGGGCGCGTCCGATGTCCCGTCAAGGATGGACGCGTTCATGCCGACCCCGTTTCCGTGTCCGCCTCGCATCATGAGTAAGGTGTGCCTCTGCGTTGCGCGTTCGTCTGGTTTCGTTCGATGGTAACGCTGGACGCGCTGCGCGGTGCCGGTTTCGTCGCCACGCAATCGCAGATAAACGTGAAACGGCCGCCCTGTTCAGTACAGGGCGGCCGTTTCATTGCTACCGAAGGTTGGTAGCCCCTAGGGGAGTCGAACCCCTGTTTTGGCCTTGAGAGGGCCACGTCCTGGGCCACTAGACGAAGGGGCCACTGGCTGCCGATCTAGGATTCGAACCTAGGTACCCAGATTCAGAGTCTGGTGTCTTACCACTAGACGAATCGGCAACGAGACTTCTCTACTTTAGCAGCCGCGTCCCGGCTGCTCAAAGCCCGATTCACTCTGGCATGGTAGTCAGACAGATAAGCGGTGAACGGTGTCTGGCAACGCGACTGAAACAGAATAGTCCTTGTGAGTGTACCGTTTCAAGGGCCGAGCCGAGCCGAGCCGAGCCGAGCCGAGCCGAGCCGAGCCGGGCCGGGGTCGAGCCGCAATACAGCGCAGGCGCCTGGCTTTAGCCGGCGCCCCTTGCTCCGCCATCTTCACCAAGTCCGCCCAGGTCCATCGACTCAATGAAGTCCTGGAAGGCAGAGAGCTTCTTCAACTCTTCTTTTCCGACCGGAGCGCGGTGCTCACGCGGCGCAGAAGCCTCGGCTGTAGACGCGCCCTCGTTGCCCACTATCGCGTTGCCGGTCTCTTTGTCCAGCAGTACGCCAGCCTTCTCCATCACATCGTCCTCGACGTAGATCGGGACCTTTGCGCGGACTGCGATGGCGAGCGCGTCAGACGGGCGGGAGTCGATGTCGACGGTCTTCTCGCCGACTCTGACCACTATTCGTGCGAAGTAGGTGTCGTTCTCAAGTCCTGAGACAGTGATCTTCTCAATCGTGCCGCCAAGGTCTTTGATAGCGTTGTGGAGCAGGTCGTGGGTGAGCGGACGCGGCACCTGCACATCCTGCAGGCGCACGGCGATTGCCTCGGCCTCGTGCGTGCCGATCCAGATCAGCAGGTACCGGTCGCCACCCTTTTGCTTGAGGATGACTACTCGCTGGTAGTTCTCCAGGCTGACACGGATGCTATCTATTTCCATCTCGTTCATTGAGAGCAGCCTTTCCGGGGATCCAGGGCCAGATCGATTAGATCTGCTCGGAGTACGAGTGCAATTACCTTATGCTTGCCGTTCTCACCAGTCAACGAAGCTGGCAACCACTAAATTCTGCTTGCAGACCGGTGGGGCAGCGCGCTGATTCCTACACTTGTGGACTTTGCGGCATACGTGCCTTCATTCGTCGCTCAAGGTCTCTACGAGGCAGCATCACGCGTCTATCGCACGTCTCGCACCGCACGCCAATATCAGCGCCGATGCGGTACACGAGCCACTCACGGCCACCACACGGATGCGGCTTCTTCATGGTGATACGGTCGCCAACCTCGAATGGAGTGCGTTCTTTGCCAGCCTGACCGGCCTGAGAGGTCATTCCGGGGAGCCGACGGTGGATTCGAGGGCCATATTTATCTCCCTCTTGAGACTGCCACACGCCAGCCTGGCGTAGCGCGCGTAGTCCTTCGGGTCGGCTGACGCGTAGGTGATGCCACGGCTGGAGTTGACAAGCATCCCGCGACCGTTGCCGTCTGCGCCGGCCCTGACCGCCTCCGCCACGTCTCCACCCTGCGCTCCGACGCCAGGTATCAAGAACGGCATAGTCTGGTGGTCCGCGCGTAAAAGTCGTAACTCCATCGGGAACGTCGCGCCTACTACGAGTCCAATGTTCCCGCCGATATCCCATCTTTCAGCAGCATCAGCCACCTTCTCATACAGGTGCGGCTTTCCTTCTTCCGCGATTCGCAGGTCCTGGAAGTCACGGGAGCTGTGGTTGGATGTCCGGCAGACGATGAATACGCCGCGTCCCGGGTACTGCAGGAAGGGCTCGACGGCGTCAGAGCCCTGATACGCGTTGACAGTCACAACGTCGAAGTCCCAGACATCGAACATCGCGGTGGCGTATGCCGTGGCGGTCGGGCCCATGTCGCCGCGCTTCCCGTCGCCAACGATCAGAACGTCCGGCGCAACATCGCGGATGTGCTTGATCGTGTCCTCGAGGGCATGCAAGCCGGGGATGCCGAGAGCCTCGTAGTAGGCCATCTGCGGCTTGTACGCCGCCACCAACGGGTGGGTGGCGTCAATGATGCGGCGGTTGAACTCACTCACGTCATCGATCGGAATCCGTCGCGGGTCAGGGTCGAGGCCAACGCAGACCATCGAGTTTTTTGTGGCTGCGACTTCGTCTAGCCTGGCTGCAAAGGAGTCCATTGGCGCATGCTCAAGATTGTTGCTGACTGACTCAATCGATTATCGCACACCACCGGCGAATTTCTGTCAGACTCCGTCCTGCTGGCCGAGGGTCGCCTTGAATTGTGACTCCCTGTAAAAATGGGGTCGAACCCGGGATTGGAGCGAGCCTGCCACCGGGGCGGCCGTGAAGCGGTTCGAGCCGAGCAGGTGGCAATCTCGACGTGTGACCGCACCATTCTCGTATCTCGTATCTTTATGGCTCGTGATGACGGTCCGGGCGAAACACCTCTCGCTCAGCGCAGGATTGCTCCGCACCTCGGAATGGCAGATGACGGGTAAAAGGGAGAGCAGACATGACATTTGAAGTTTCGCAGGTTAAGGCGATTGTCTTCGATGTGTTCGGGACGGTAGTCGACTGGCGCGGCTCGATCATCAGGGAGGTCAGCGCGGCCGGCAAACGGCTCGGTGTCACGAAAGATGCGAAGGACTGGGAACAGTTCGCAGACCGCTGGCGGGCGGCATATTCCGAGGGAACTCGAGAGGTGCGAGAGGGCCGGCGGGAGTGGGTGACGGCGGACCAGATGCACCGGGAGCGGCTGGACATCCTGCTTGCCGAGTTCGGCATGGACGGGCTTTCCGAAGAGGAGACCCGTCAGTTGAACCGGGCGTGGCACCGGCTCGACCCGTGGCCGGACGCCGTCGCCGGTCTGACACGGCTGAAGTCGAAATACATCATCGGCACGCTGTCCAACGGCAACATCGGTCTGCTGGTGAACATGGCAAAGTACGGCGGCTTGCCGTGGGACGTCGTCTTTGCAGGCGAACTCGTCAGAAGCTACAAGCCGGACCCGAAGGTGTACCTGAAAGCCGTCGAGCTCCTTGGTCTTGAGCCACATGAGGTGATGATGTGTGCCGCGCACCTACACGATCTCCACGGCGCGGCGAAGGTTGGGCTGAGCACAGGATTCGTTGCGAGGCCAACCGAATACGGCAGCGGCGAGCGCAAGCCTGACCTGAAAGCGGACAGCAGCATCAACGTCGCAGGGGCTGACTACCCGGAGTTCGCGGACAGGATGGGCGTGTAGGCAAGGCGCCGCTTAAGGCCCCGTTTAAGGCCTCGTTTGCAACGTTTGCAGTGTTTGCAGAATTGGGGAGCGAGCACGGATAATGCCGCCGGACGCCGCGGTCAAGCTCGGATTTTGCTTGATCTACGGCGTTCCGTAACACCAGATCATATGTCAGGAGCGACTGATGCCCTGGAAGTTTGAAAACGCCGCGCCGGTCCTCGGTCACATCACTGAGGGCAACTGCTGGGACGGCGAGGCGATGCTGTTCAGCAACATCGCGATGAGCCGCATCATGCGGCTGGACGTGAAGAGCGGCCTGCTCACCGTCTGGCGGGAAGGCACGGAGGGCACGAACGGCCTGAACTTTGACAGAGAAGGCAACCTGTACGGCTGCGCGGGGAACGGCCGGCGGATCGTTCGCTTTGACAAGGGCGGCGGAATGACAACGATTGCCGATAGCGTCGATGGCCGCCGCATAAACGGCCCGAACGACCTGGCGATCACGCCTTCGGGCAGCATCTACTTCTCGGACCGCGCAGGCGACATCAATCCTGAGGTCGGCATCGAGTTTTCGGCGATTCTGTCTGCCGAGCCACAGGCAGACGGCTCGTGGACCTGCGTGCGCCGGACTTTCGACACAACGATGCCGAACGGCCTTCTGTTCTCGAAGGACTATCGCACGCTCTATGTTGCGCAGAGCGATTACCGCACCGGCGAGCAGCGTGCGCTGCTGGCGTATCCGGTGAACGACGACGGCTCGCTGGGCGAGAAGCAGGTGCTGCACGACTTCGGGCGGCACCGGGGCATCGATGGGATGACGCTGGCGGACGACGGGAAGATCGTCGCCTGCACCGGCTGGGAGGTCTCTGGGCCGGGCGGGAACGTTACCGTGTTCGAGCCGGGCGGCCGCATCGTGGAGCAGCACCCGACGCCTGCGAAGCGGCCCACGAACTGCACGTTCGGCGGGCCTGACCTGTCAGACCTGTACGTGAGCAGCATCGAGGGCCACACGCTGGTGGCAAGGAACACGGGCCTCAAGGGTTACCTGCTGTACCCGAACTAGACGGGGCATAACAACCGGCGTGCGAATAGCGAGGGCCGGAGCCGATATCGGCACCCGAAGATCAGAATGTTAGGAATGCACTGCCTGTTTATCAGAAGCGGAGGCTGGAAGAAATTGTCATTCTGAGTCGCCATCCTGAGCTTGTCGAAGGGTGCGCAACTGGGAGTCCTGTCATGCTGAACTCGATTCAGCATCTCTCAGGAAACCGGTTGGCCGAGAGTCCTGTCATGCTGAACTCGATTCAGCATCTCTCAGGAAACCGGTCGGCCGGGAGGCCTGTCATGCTGAACTCGATTCAGCATCTCTCAGGAAACCGGTTGGCCGAGAGATTCTGAGTCAAGCTCAGAATGACAAAATAGACCACCCTCTATCACTCTTCGTTGGTAGGGAGCGATGACGCCAACAAAGCCGATCAAGTTCAACGTGGCAAATCTCGATACAAGGAAAAACTCGTGACCAACGAATGGAAGTGGGAGCAGATCGCCAGCCACAAGAGCCTCACCGAGGGGCCGGTCTGGGACGGCTCTTCCCTGCTCTACAACGAGTGTGCGGCTAACACCACCTATCGCTGGGACCCTGCCACCGGCAAGTCCGAGGTGTGGCGCACGAAGACCGGCGCAGCCAACGGCATGACCTTCGACCGCTCAGGAGGTCTCTGGGCCTGTGAAGGCGACGCGCACCGTGTCACGAAGATCAATCGAGACGACCCCAACGTAGAGCCCCAGGTCATTGCGGACGCGTACAAAGGCCAGACGCTCAACTGGCCCAACGACCTTGCAGTCTCCGCGACAGGCCGCGTCTACTTCTCAGACCCCAACTACAGCTCGAACGCCAACAACCTGCCGCATGAGTCGGTCTACATGGCCGAGCACAGCTTCGGCGGCGCATGGAGCGTGACGCGTGTCACGTTCGACACCACAAAGCCAAACGGCGTCCTGCTCTCCCGTGACGAGAAGACGCTATACGTTGCCGAGAGCCCGAGCGCGCCGGGTGTCCCGCGGCAACTCAGGGCGTATCCGGTGCTGGAGAACGGGACGCTCGGCGCCGGCACGCAGCTTTTCGACTTCGGACAGGCGCGCTGCATCGATGGCATGACGCTGACGACGGACGGCATGATTGTGGCGACGGCGGGAAGCCCGCATGCGGGGCCGGGATCGATGATCTACGTGTTTGAGCCGAGCGGACTTGTGCGGTCCACGCACCGCACGCCCGCCGAGTCGCCGACGAACTGCACCTTTGGCGGCGGGTCGCTGGGCGACCTGTATGTGACGTTCGCCACCGGCTTCGTCTACCGCGCGACCGGCGTCGGGATGACCGGCCACCTTGCTTACCCGGCGAGGAAGTACTAGCCAGAGTCCGGGCCGCAGCCAGGGAACGAATACGTCTGTCCCCAGGCCAGGTTCGTAGAAAAACTCGCATACCGCCAGTTATAGCGTCTGCTGTCAGGCGTCTGACCTCGGAGATCGAAATCTGATTACCACCATGGGCACTGCAAAGACCGGCTTGATCTGGCTCATGCTGGCGCTGTCCGGCTCGGCCCTCGTAGTCGCATGCTCTTCGCCGGCCGGGGAGCCAACGCGTGCGACGCTACCGACCATCGACATCACTCCGACCGCTACTGGCGCGCCGGTTACGCCCACGCCCGAAACCGCCGCAAGTACGCCGGCCCCGGACAGGTTGATCGAGGAACCCGCAGGCTCGGCTGGTGAAGAGGCTGGCCCGGAAGATTGGTCGGCATTCAGGTCGGGGCCGTTCCACACAGGGACGCCGGACGGCACAGAGGTCTTGCCGGGAGACGGCCAAGACGCGACACCAGGTCTTCGCTGGCGGTTCCAGACCGGCGGCGCCGTTGAGTCGTCGCCTGCGGTCGTGGACGGCGTCTTATACGTCGGATCGTTCTCAAACACCCTCTTCGCGCTCGACGCCGAGACCGGAGATGAGCTGTGGCGCTTTCGGGTCGGTGGGTTGCTGCGGGCTTCACCTTCGGTCTCAGACGGACTCGTCTACTTCGGGGCAGACGACAACCTGTTTTACGCAGTTGACGCACAGACAGGTCAGGCGCGCTGGCGGTTTGCGCTCGGGCCCGGCGGCGAGCAGTCTTCACCGGCCATAGTGGACGACGTTGTGTACTTCGGCGCGTTCGACCGTAACGTCTACGCTCTTGACGCAGCGTCGGGCGAACTGGTCTGGAGCTTCGAGACAGGCGGTGGGATTCTCTCATCGCCTGCGGTACTCGATGGCACGCTCTACATTGGCTCGACGGACGGCGTCGTCTACGCGCTCGACGCGGCGACGGGCGAAGAACGTTGGTCGGCTCGCACAGGCGCCGCCGTGGTCTCATCGCCGTCTGTTGCGTACAACATAGTGGCGGTCGGCTCAGACGATGGTTTTATCTATGGGCTTGAGAAGGCGACCGGGCGGCTGATCTGGCGGTTCGACACAGGAGGCCCTGTATTTGCGTCGCCGGCCGCGACTGAGGACGGCTGGCTCTACGCGGGGTCGCGCAGTGGGATGATGTTCGGCCTGAACCTGTTCAACGGGAACCCGATATGGCGTGTGTCTCTTCGTGGCGACATCCTTTCCAGCGCGGCTGTCGCGAGCAGTGAGCTATACGTCGGCTCCAGCGACGGCAGGGTCTACGCGCTTGAGCGTGAGACCGGATTTATCAACTGGACTGTGGAGGCGGGCGACTTCGTTTGGAGCTCGCCCGCGGTTGTGGGCGGACGGCTCTACTTCGGGTCGCACGACGGGTTCGTGTACAGCTTTGGGGACTGACACTTTTTCTAACTTGTCGACCGGCTTTGCTACGATGCCGCCGCACGGCGCTTCAACCATGCGGCCGGCCAGACGGCCGGGCGGCCGAACCGGTTGGACGCAGATCGAACGGCTCGCCGAGGCGCTTTACGTCCCCGGCGGCCAATTCCGGCTTCCGGACAGAACATTGTCGAAACCGGCGGACGGCATACGTCGTTAGGTTATGAGGCGGCCTGCCCACCCGGAAGTCGCGGGCAGGCGGCGAGTCAAGGACCCGAACAGGTAAGAAGCGCACAGGCGCGGGAGACGAGTGAATGGGAATACGCACAGGCTACAAGCAGGGAACGCCGTCCTGGGTGGATCTTTCGACCAGCTACCAGGATAAGGCGAAGAGCTTCTACGGCAGCCTTTTTGGCTGGAGTTGGGACGATAATGACATGGGTGACGGGTCGGTCTATTCAATGGCCCAGTTGAAGGGAAAGACGGCCGCTGCGGTGTTCACCCAGCGTGCGGAAGAGGTGGAGCATGGCATCCCGCCGCACTGGACGACGTACATCACCGTGGATGACGTGGATGTGACAACGGCCAAAGTGGGGGCGGCAGGCGGCAAGGTCATGATGCCAGCATTTGACGTGTTCGACTCTGGCCGCATGTCGGTGGTCAGCGACCCGACGGGCGGCGTCGTTGCGTTCTGGCAGCCGAAGGCGCACATCGGCGCAGAGATCGTCAACTAGCCGGGCGCGTTCGCCTGGAACGAGCTGATCACAGACGATGTTAACAAGGCTGGCAAGTTTTTCGAGGCGGTGCTGGGAGTCGGAGTCATCAACCAGACAGACCCGTTTCCTTACACGATGATCAGCGTCGATGGCGCGCCAGTCGGCGGGATGATGGCGAAGTCGCCCGATATGGGGCCGATGCCGACCGTCTGGATTGTGTACTTCTCGGTAGATGACGCTGACTCGACGGATGCTAAGGCGGAGTCGCTCGGCGGGAAGATCATGGTGCCGCCAATGGACACGCCAGTGGGCAGGTTCGCCGGGATCGTGGACCCACAGGGGGCGATATTCTCGGTGATCAAGCTGAACCAGGCGATGCCGTAGGTATTTCGCTGGTCCTGGCTTTCTGAGAGCCACGTTGATCGATCTGGCCCCTGCGGACGTTGCCCGCCAGAGTGCGCGGCGGCTTCTTGCAGGGGCCTATTTTGTTGCGAGGAGGGCGGAGGCATTGGAGAGGCGCGTGCGTGGCGACGACGTTCAATCGCAGCAAGTATTCGACGTCACGACGGCGCCTCCGGCATGGTATTCGAGCCACTCAGAACTCCAGCGAACATGCCCGGTCAGGGCCGGATTCAGGGTCTGCGCCATAGTCTGCTCACAGTTCGGTTTGACGTAGCTGCCAGTAGTCTCACGGACTGCGAGGTGTGGTTGGAGCACCTGTGCTGGTGGTGGAGCGGCCTCATTCGGTTCCAACTGCGGCCCAATACAGTTTGAGTATGGACCGTGCCAGCTTCGATCTTCTCTTTGGCCCCGGCAGAGCGCGTGCGCCCCTTCCCGCACGCCTCGGCGCTGCGCGTGCATTGCAGATGCTCTCCCTCTCACCGGTCCGCCTGACCACCATCGCACTGATCGCGGCTATCGTAGTCATCGAAGGCATGTTCGCCGTGAGCGTTCCCATGGTGCGTGGCGACGAGTCAGGCACACTCACCGTAACGCCACCGTTCGCAAACTCAGGCAAGACCGTCACAGTGGTCGTTGACGACACGAGCCCGGGGACCAGTGTGCTTCATTCGGCAGAGGTGAGCGACTTCACAGGCAACCCTTACTCGATGCCTGCCGGGGGCGCTGCCCAGCAGCATATCTTCCGGGTCAAGAACGGCCCGATCGCCGATCTCAATGGTGACGGCGCAGTTGACCGCAACGACATCCTGATCACGCTGCCTGACGTGTCTGTCAACTGGCTGAACACTCAGAACGGCACATTCGCCGTGACGCAGTACATTGCCACCGCCTCACCGACCTCTTTCACGACGACATACCGGAGCGAGGTCGTGGACACGACCTCGGTCGAGATCCGGAGCTCGTCTGATATCGACGGTTTCGTGATGACGCTCCTCGAGACGGGGCCTTCAACGAACATCTACACGGCCACCTTCGCAACCGGCACTGCGACGGTTGTAACCAACGCAGGCTCGCCTTCGGCTGTGACGCGGCCCGTGATAAAGGTGGCGGACGCAGGCATCGTGACCGTTGAGTACACAGACACCTCGCCTCCGACGCTGGTCAGCGACGCGGTTGTGATCGACACTACGCCGCCGGCGCTCGAGGTTCGGCAGCCTGCGAACGGCGTCACCACAAGCAACGCCCAGAACTGGGTCTCGGTCGACGTGACCGATGAGCGGTCTGGCATCAATCTGTCTGACATCACGTTTACTATCGACATTGACAGGGACGGCGTATTTGGCGAGGCGGGAGAGGTGATCCCGGCGTCTACGCAGTTTTCATCCAGCATCAACGGCGGCTGGGCTGCGTTTGCTCAGTTTCCGTCAATGCAAGACGGCAAGGTGACGTGGTACGCGTCTGTACTCGACGTGGCGGGCAACCCGGCCAGGACCGACTCCGCCGCCGCGACAGGCAGTCAGAACCACACGTTCGAGATAGACACGGTTCCTCCGTCAGTGGTTGATGTGTTGCTCGGGGATGACTACGAGGACGCGAAGGACAGGACGATAACCAACCAGCCCAACCGGGCCAGGGTGAACTTCAGCGAGCCGGTCGACCCCAACAAAATCGTCGCGGGCCGGTTCCTCTCCGGAAGCCGTCCGGCGATTTCCGCCACGGTCTACGAGGACCTGCCATCGGCGGTGTTCCTGACCTATGAGGACCTGCCCAGCATTGCAGAGCCGATGCAGGTACTGGCGGGAGCGGTGAAGGACCTGCTGGGACTCGACTCAGAGAGGCTCATCGTCCCGGTGATAGACAGGCTCGGCCCAACCATGGAGGTGATCTTCGACACGGTGATCACGCGGGACAAGGTCACCATCACCTCCCGCTCGCCAGAAGACCTGGCATCGCCACCGACAGTCGAAATCAACGGCGTCACCTTCGGCGCGATGACACCGACTGCGCTGGCGCGGGAGTGGATTATCGAGATAGACGACGACCTTCTGACGGGAGCGGCTGCCGGGGACGGCGTCAAGAACGTCGAGATCGCCGGGTTCGACAAGCTGAGCAACCGCGCGCACGGCGGAGTGCGGCGGGAAGACCCGGCCTGGCCGGCGAACGCGCACCTGTTTGAACTGGACCGGAAGATCAAGCTGCCGGTCATTCTGCCCGCCGCCAACGACACCGTGACGGTGGTCGACCCCGTGATCACGGTCTCGTATGCAGACGAGGCGTCTGAGTACCCTGGAGACACGCACGGCTCGGTCACGGTTGTGAGCGCCAAGCTGGACGGTTTCGACGTGACCTCGCTCATGAAGGCCAGGACAGCCAGCTCGTGGACGTATCAGCCCGGCTCTCTCACTCCAGGGCCGCATGAGTTCGTGATCCAGTCACGGGACGATGCCGGGAATATCCACGGCACTCCGGTGCTTCGATTCATCGTTGACCCGCCGCCAACGCCGACACCTGCGCCCACCGAGACACCGACTCCTGATCCGACGCAGGTTGCCCTCGAGGAGCCGGGCGGGACGCCGCCACCGGAGCTTGTAGGCACGCCGACGCCCAATCCGCCTGCGACGCCCGGTCCGACAGTTGTCCCGGAGGCTACCGCGGTCCCCGAGGCCCCTGCTGTGCCGTCCCCTGTTGCCACGGCTGCTCCAACTCCCGACCCGGCGGTTACAGCAACGCCTGCTCCAGACCAGGCAGCAACGGCGACTCCTTTGCCGCAGGTTGACCTTGAGGCAACGGTGCAGGCGATCCGCGACGGCGATGGATCGGGTGGCACGGGCAACCTGCCGGTGGATCTTGAGACATCCGGTTACACGTTCTACGGCTGCGGTCTGCCGCTTGCGAACGCTGGCGTCGCAGGTGGCGACTACGCAGTCATGGGGCTGGGACTCGTCGGACTGGTAGTAATGGCGCGCAGGCGCAGGCCGGGCGATGATGAGGATGCGGAGTAGCCTGCCCTGTTGACATCATTGCGGGCTACCCTGTCTCCGGACCGGGTGCCCCGGCTCAGGCTGGCGCCGTGCGATAGGCCCTTCGACGTTTGAAACCGACCACCGACAATCTTCTCGATCTCTACGAGCGGCTGTACGCCGAGTACGGTCCGCGCAACTGGTGGCCGGAGACCGGCGGCGGACGCTTCGAGGTCATCTGCGGCGCAATACTGACCCAGAACACTCAGTGGCGGAACGCTGAGAGCTCGCTCGCAAACATGAAGGCCCGGGGCTTCTGGAGCTTTCCTTCGGTCCACAACGCAGACGAAGCGTTGCTTGCCGAGGCGGTAAGGCCTTCCGGCTACTACAACACGAAGGCTCGCAAACTCAGGACCTTCGCCGCCGTTGTCGAAGAGCGGTTCAACGGAAGCCTCGACGCCATGTTCGACCGCTCTGTCCCTGACCTGCGTGACCTGTTGCTGGCGATCTGGGGAATAGGTGAGGAGACGGCAGACGACATCGTTTTGTACGCGGCCGGAAAACCGACGTTTGTGATCGACAGGTACACGACGCGATTAGTGGACAGACTGGGCTGGAAGGTCGGCGGCAGAGGCCGCTACGGCGACTACAAGCTGTTGTTCGAGGAACTTTTGCCAGCAGACGCGCCCATGTTCAACGAGTTTCACGCGGTGATCGATGGCCATGGCGCCCGCACCTGCACAAGCCGGTCACCCGCGTGCCAGCGCTGCTGTCTCCTGGACATCTGTCCAACAGGGTGGCAGCGGGTGGTGACAGGTTAGGCGATTCCGAAGCTCGCCCTGATCCCGGCCGCCGCCTCGTCGAGCGCCACCTTCGCTGCGTCAACAACGCCAACGTAGCCATTGAACCCGTGAGTCATGCCATCGTAGACAGTGCACCGCGTCTTCACGCCGGCCGCCTTAAGAGCGTCGCCGTATGCAACAGCCTCGTCCACCAGAGGGTCGAACTCTGCCGCGATGATCGTTGTGTCAGGGAGCCCCGAAAGGTCCTCGGCGCGGATCAGTGACGCATACGGCTCGTACCTGTCTTCGCCGCTGCCTGTGTAGTGGTCCCAGAACCAGATCATGCCGTCCCTGGTCAGGCCGTAGTCCGTTGCGTTGCGGATGTATGAACTCCGGTCGAAATCGGCGTCTATCACCGGGCAGAACAGCAACTGGTGGGCAATGGCCGGTCCTCCGCGGTCGCGGGCCATCATCGCCACTGCGCCGGACAGGTTCCCGCCTGCGGATGTGCCGGACGTCGCAACTCTTGACGCGTCGATTCCAAGCTCCCCCGCATGGTCGATCGCCCAGACGGTTGCGGCGAAGCAGTCGTCTACCGCGCCCGGATACGCCGTCTCTGGCGCGAGGCGGTAGTCGACCGATATCACGACTGCGCCTACTCTCCGGCACAGACCGCGGCACGTCGCATCTTCGGTGTCCAGATCACCAACGACCCAGCCGCCTCCGTGAAAAAGCATTATCAGCGGGTGAGTGCCGGCGGACTCAGGCCGGTAGATGCGGACCGGGATATTTCCGGCCGGACTGGGAATCGACCTTTCTTCGATCTTGCCAACTGACTCTCTCTCCCGCTCTACCGCAGCCCGCGAGAGCGCCGAGTTCTTCCGCACCTGTTCTGGCGTCAACTCGGTGGCGGGTGGCAGGTTCAGAGCCGCCAGCTTGTTCATGGTTGCGACTATCTGGGGATGAAGCGGCAAGCGAGTTCTCCAACGCATGGTGACTGTGGTCGGGAAAGGCCGTAGGTGTGATGCGACACGTTAACACCGGCGCAGCACTCGCGGGATATGCAAATGCGGGCGCAAGCGCTGCACGGCCCCCGTCAGCCAGCGTCAGGCGGCCGCTCAGCGTCAGACGGCGGAGGTGACGAGTTTCTCTGCCTCCGCGGCCTCAGCGTCTTAATAGAACGCGCCGCACTCACCACCTTGTCCGGTTCCTGGCCGGGCTCAGGGCCGGGCTCAGGGTCAGGCGCCGGAGGAGTGCGCTGCAATCTGGCCCCGTCGGCAGGGACGGTGTTTTCAGCCGCCTGTGGACCAACCTCGCGTTCCTGTCCCAGGGTGACGCCTACGCCAGGCACGGGAGTAGCGGTAGAGCTCATGACTGTAGCCGCGGCCGCTGCGGTGGCCGGTGATGTCTCGGCAGGCCCCAGCATCGTGCGCTCCAGCGTGTTCTCAAGCGCCGAGTGCAATTTCAGCACACTTCGGGCAAGCACAAACGCTATTCCGGCAAGGAAGATCACCGGTATCGGCACAGAGAACTCACCGAGTGAGAGCAGCTGGCTCAACAGGGGCACGGCCCAGACGCCCAACAAAACCGCGGAGGCCGCGAGAATGGAGTCACGCAGCACCCGCCTGATCTCTTCTGTACGCCACCGGTGCGATTCGGCAGTCCGTGGCCTGAACGCAGATGCGGTCAGCAGGTCCGCCAGCTTGCTTGACTCGCGCCAGACGACGACACCGGAAGGCAGACACAGTCCCAGCACGCTCGCGCTGATCGCCAGTCCGATGATGCTCTCCGCAACGCCGATGAATTCGCCGAGGTCCTCAGAGAACCTGAGGACGAACGTGCCGACGCCGATCAACAGCGCCATGAGCGCCAGGTTGACCAGCAGCACGCGGCCGGACCGCTGGATCTCCTTCGCAGACGGGCTGTTGAACTGGAACGACTTCTGCAGCGCGGCAAGCCACTCGCCAAGGCTGTCGACGTATGACTTCACGACCCTTGGAGACCTGCGGTTCAGGAAGCCTGACACACCTTCCGAAGACCGGTAGAAAAGAGGATAAAGAACCGACGTGATGCCGGTCACGACCGCTATCACCGGGTACAGGAACGGGCCGATCGCCCCGTGGTCAGCGCCTACCTTGACCATGGCGAGCGAAAACTCACCTGACTGCGGCATTCCCATGCCGACCCTCAACGAATCGGTCCCGTTTGTGCCGGTTACGAATACGCCGATCGTGTTGGCAACTATTTTTCCAGCGATAAACACCGCCGACACGATCAGCGCAGGGACAATGAACTCCCCAATCTGGTGAATGTCCACCAGCATCCCGACCGAGACGAAAAACAGTGCGCCGAACATGTCTCGCACAGGCTGCATCCGCTCGCTGATTGCGTGAGCGTGTTTCGTGTCGCCAAGCACCGCGCCGATCAGAAACGCGCCCGCCGCCGCCGAAATGCCAAGCAGCTCTCCAACCAGCGCAAGTCCGAACGCCAACGCGAGTGAGGCGACGAGCAGGGTCTCGCTTGAGCGAGACCTGGCTATGAAGTCGATCAGGCGCGGGACCACCAGCGCGCCCGCCACCAGCGCAGTGCCGGTGAACAGGGCCAGCTTGCCCGCTATGAGGCCAATCTCGCCGATGTTCGCGGTCCCGCCGCTGGCCACTCCAGACAGGATGCTTAGGAGGATCACCGCCGCAAAGTCTTCGACGACAAGGATTCCGACGATCATCCTGCCCCTTGCCGAAAGCAGTTCGCCCGAGTCGCCCAGCATCTTTATCAGAACGGCGGAGGAGCTGATCGATATCGCCGCTCCAAGGAATATCGCCTCTGTGTCCGTCCACCCGAGCGCGACACCAATCTGGAACCCGAGCGCGACAAGGAAGGTGATTTCGAGAGCGCCGATGAACAGGACCTTGAGGCCGACCTGCCGGATCCTCTCCCACCCGAACTCGAGGCCAAGGCCGAACAGGAGCAGAACCAGACCCACGTCTGCGAGCCGCCTGATGGTCGGCACGTCCGCCACGATCGGGTTGTCGAACGTGAACGGACCGACCAGGACGCCGGCGATTAAGTAGCCGAGGATCTATGGCTGTTTGAGTTGGCGCATCACAACGACGGCCGCGCCCGCAACCGCCATGATGATGGCGAAGTCTTTCAGCAGGTTTGCTTCAGATTCCATGGGCGTAGTCGTGTGCGGCTCAGGAGCAGTTCAGCAACGGCTCCGCATATCAATAACAGGAGATGACGCTCTAACTGTCTGCCGGTATTCCCAGGGGCTACCTAACGGGTAGAACGTGAATTGCAGTGTCAGGTGACGTGCAAAGGACCGGACTCACAACCCGAAACATAACATTTTTGCGCGGCAACTTGATCGGCAGCCGAACACTCTGCCGGCTCAGTTCCCGAAAGCGTCCATCACGGCGATGCTGCTCGACTTGATCACGAGGTAGACCTCTGAGCCGGTTGTCAGGCCGAGCTCGCTGACCGCTGCCGCCGTGACCTCCACCAGGAACTCAGCGCCGGCGTTGACGGTCACCACACGGCGGACCCCGTCTCCAGCCACCGAACTCACCTTTCCCGGAAGCACGTTCCGTGCGCTGATGCCTGTGAGGGGAGTTGTGGCGATGATTATCTCGCGTGACCCAATAGCCAGCACAACCTTCTCGCCGAACTGCCGCTGGCCGGTCGGCGCAATCAGCCTGGCGCCACCCACTTTGACCGTTCCGGGACTGCCGTCCGAGTGGGACTCAATGACCTGTCCGTCAAGCAGGTTGTCCACGCCCAAATCGTCTACAGCCTCGGATGCCCGGCTCAGCAGACGGCGCGGTTGATCGAACGCCGTGACCCGCCCGCTTTCCAGAATTAGCGCGGACCCGGCGATTGCGATTACCTCTGAAATCGAATGGGAGACATAGACCATCGGCATCTTCAACTCGCGGTGGACAGTCTTCAGGTAACCGAGGACGATGCCGCGGAGCCTGAGGTCCAACGCCGACATCGGCTCGTCGAGCAGCAGCAATTCCGGAGATGTGGCGAGGGTCCGCGCCAGCGCCACGCGCTGTCTTTCGCCTCCGGAAAGCTCGCCCGGTCTCCTGTGCAACAGGTGAGTGATGTCCAGCAGGCCGGCCAGGTCGGCAGGTTCCAGGCGCCTGCGAGACTCCGGCGTGAGCCGGTAGCCGTAGAGAATGTTCCGCTCGGCGGTCATGTGCGGGAACAGCGCCGCATCCTGGTAAACGAACCCCACTCGCCTCCGCTCAGGAGGCAGGTCAATGCCGTCACGGGATGAGAACAGGGTCCGGCCGTTCAGCGAGATATGCGCGGCGGACGGCTTCACGGTGCCGGCGATAACTCCGAGCAGAGTCGACTTTCCCGCGCCAGACGGCCCGAACACAGCGGTGGTCCCTGAGCCGAAAGAGCCCGCGGCCTCAAGCACGAAGCCAGGCCTCTCCACTCGGATATCGAACTCCAGGACCGCCTGCCCTGAACCGCCGGGGCCGCCGGTTCCGCCAGTGGTCAGAGGCGCGCCGTTGGTCAAGGTGCAGCCCTCCCTGCCTCGCCATCCGAACGTCGCAGCAGGTAGTTGTGAGTGCCGAGCGCAATGACGGCGATAACGACCGAGACGATCGCCAGCCGCCAGACCGCCGCGTCATCACCGGTAGAGATGCGCGTGAAGATCGCAGACGGCACCGTCTGAGTACGGCCGGGGATGTTCCCCGCAACGATAATCGTTGCGCCGAACTCTGAGAACGCGCGGACGAACCCGAGCAGGACTCCCGCCATTATCCCGCGGTATGCGAGCGGCAGTGTGATCGTGAAAAAGACCCGCATGGGTCCTGCGCCGAGTCCCCTTGCCGCCACTTCCAACCTGCTGTCAACGCCCGCGATTGCGGAGGTGAACGCTCTGACGCTGAGAGGGAAGGCGACAACCGCAGCCGCCACCGCAGCCGCGACCCAAGTGAAGACGATGTCCACTCCAAAGACCGCGTTGACCGCACGGCCGAGCCAGCTGTTTCCGCCTGTGGCCCAGAGCAGGACGAACCCCACGAGCACAGGCGGAAGCGCCAGCGGCAGCGTCGTAATCGCCTCAAGCGCGAACCGGCCGCGGAAACGCTTTCTCGCCAGCAGCCAACCGGTAGCGATCCCGGCAGGAATGACAATCGCCATGGCAAGGCCGGCGATCTGCAACGAAAGCAGCACTATTGAGATGTCTGGACCCATAGGGCGTTCAGTCTACCGCCGGAGCAGAGCCCGGCAGAGCATGTTCCATCGGATAGCGGAGATTAATCCCTCCGCCGTGAGCTCAACCAACGGGGAATCCGTGACGGGCAAATATCTGCTGAGCCACATCGGTTCGCAAAAAGTCGAAAAATCTAGCTGCTGTCTCTGCGCCCGGTGAGCCGGTTATCGCCGCGGCCGGGTAGGTGACAGGTCCGTGGAGCGCCGGGTCGATAGCCAGAGCGACGGTTACGCCGGGCTCAGCAAGAGCGTCTGTGGCATAGACGATCGCATAGTCGACGCTTCCTGTGCTCAGCGCCGCGAGAGCAGGCCGCACATCCAGCGTTGGAATAAGCCGCCCTTGCAGGCCATCCCACGCGTTCGCCGCTTGCAGCGCCTCTTTAGCGTACTGCCCGGCGGGCGCAAGGTCAGGATCGGCAATCGCAACTCTGAACTCGCCGCCCGCGAGAGCTTCCAGTCCCTCCAACTGACCGGAAACGGCGGCGGCAACTACCAGCGAATTCACCGCGACCGTCACGACCCCGGACGCTTCAACCCGTCCCGCTTCGATGAGCAGGTCCATCGGCTGCCGTCCTGCCAGCACAACCCCGTCTGCGGGCGCGCCTGACTTGACGATCTGGTTGACGAGGGTGTTCGATCCACCGAAGCTGAACTCAACGGATGAGCCAGTTTGCAGCTCATAAAGGTCTGCCGTCTCGGCGAGTACGTCTGCCAGCGACGCTGCGGCAAAGATGAGTGGCTTATCACCGTCACTACTGGCGCAGGCCGACGCCACCGAGAGCAACGTCAGCGCTGAGAATAAGAGGGATAGCGGGCGCCATCGCAGTGATCGCCGGATTGGAGACATCAAGTGGTTATCCGCCGCAACGTTTCCGAATACCTGACTGGCCGGTCGGCTGTTCTGATAAAATTACCGTGGTTCAGATTGAATCATTATCCGCACTTCGTATCCTGTGCGGGGCGGGACCAGTCCCGCCGATGGGTCAGCGAGGCTCCAGATTGCCAGACTCCAATGACACGACGAACACGACGGACACATCCGAAGAGTATTCGTTTAACGCATTCTCCAACCTTCCTTTCTACAGGCAGGTCAATGCCCGGCTGCTAGACCTTGCAGAGGTCGGGCGTCAGCGGCGCATTGTCGATCTCGGCTGCGGCACCGGCGGAGTGACCAAGCTCATACTCGACCGGCTCCAATCGGCAAAAGACACCGTCATCTATGCAGTCGACCACTCCGCCTCTGCGCTCCGCGACGCCGTCGCAGAACTCGGTGGCCGCAGAGACGCGGTGATCCGGTTCGTGCAGTCTCCGGTCCAGAACCTGAAGACCGCCATCAGCGGAGATGTGGACGCCGTCGTCTATTGCAACTCCATCCACTACGTCCCTGACAAGAAGAACCTGCTGGCGCAGATCAGGGAGAAGCTTTCGCCTAACGGCGTGCTTGCCATCAACACCTCATTCTTCGACGGCTCGCACCCGCCCGAGAGTGAAGAGTTCTTCCGCCGCTGGCTAATGCGTTCCCTCCGCATCCTCAAGCGTGAGTACGGCATGATGCCGGACGCGTCGCAGAAGGTGGAGTCCCGGCAGCACCTTTCGCAGCAGCAGTACGAGAGTCTCTTTGAAGAGTCTGGCTTCACGATCCTCAAATCGGAGGTTGCAGACATCGATGTTCCGGAGTCCGGCTGGTTCCACATCAGCGGTTTCAAGGACTGGATTGAGGGAGTCCTGCCGGGTGTGCCGTTGGACGCTGGAAGGCAGGCGCTGCAGAAGGGCCTGAGCCAGGTGTTCGAAGAGCGGCAAATTGTGACGATTCCGCGTCGCTGGCTCAGCATATCGGCGGCGCGCACTAACTGAACGAGGCGATCTGACTTTCGCGCCCGGTCTTGCAGAGACCGGGCGCTTTCGCGTTCAGCAACTACCGGCGTTCCCGACTCGGCTAACCGGGCCGGTGCGCTCCCTGGACCGCAAGCTGTACCGAGTAAAGGGACGTGTCTCCCGCGATGTACAGGCGGTTCCAGTCCGGCCCGCCCCAGCAGCAGTTTGCCGTCCGGTGCTCCGGCACCAGTATCTTGCCGATGGTCCGGCCTTGAGGCGTAATGCAGTGCACGCCGTCATGCGCGCTTGTCCAGATGTTGCCACTCACATCACACCGGAAACCGTCTGCGATCCCTGGCCGGACGACTGCGAACTCGCGGAAATTCGACAGGGTGCTGCCGTCTGAGCCAACGTCCAACGCCACGATCTTACGCGGCTCGCCAGAGTCTGCGACGTAGAGCACGCTCTCATCAGGCGAGAAGGCAATGCCGTTCGGCCTGTCGAACTGATCGCTGGCCACAGACAGTTCGCCAGAGCCAGGGTCGAACCGGTAGACGTAGTTTGCGCCGATCTCCGACTCACGCTTGTTGCCCTCCCGGTCGCTCAAGATTCCGTACGGCGGGTCTGTGAACCAGATCGAGCCGTCTGACTTGACAACGAGGTCGTTCGGGGAGTTCAGGCGTTTGCCCTCAAACCTGTCTACAAGGACGGTGACCTTGCCGTCTGGCTCTGTGCGGCTGATCCGGTGGGTCTGGTGCTCACAGGTCACCATGCGCCCCTCCAGGTCCAGCGCGTTGCCGTTGCTGAAGTTCGACGGCTCCCTGAATACCGAGGTCTCCCCGCTGCCCGCGTCAAACCTGAGCATCCTGTTGTTCGGGATGTCAGACCAGACGAGCGAGTTGAGAGACGGCACGAAGACAGGTCCCTCGGACCACTCGGCTCCAGACCAGTGCTTTTCGAGCACGGGCGCTACGCCCGTAAGCGCCTCGAAAGCCGGGTCGATCACCTCAAACCCGGACTTTAGCTCGGATGCAGGCCTGTACTCTTTCCGTCCAGGCCATGTTTTTGCAGGTGCTGTCATGTGCTGTTCCATTCGGATACTCGGGTTGATCGTTTGCTCGGGTTATCTTCGCAGAGTTAATTTTTAGCGGCGGGCCGTGTTGCGCCCGCGGTGTTCAGCTCAATGCTCCAGACAGAACTTGTCGCCGCGATGAAAAGCGTCTGCCGGTCGCTCATGCCGAACGAGCAGTTCGCGGCTACCTCCGGAGTGCGGATCTTGCCGATCAACTCGCCCGCCGGATTGAAGCACTGGATGCCGTCGCCTGCGCTGACGAACAGGTTCCCGTTCACATCGACGCGCATGCCGTCAGGGACCCACGGGTCGACATCGGCAAAGACGCGGCTATTGCTCAGAATGTCACCTTCGACATCGAACGCCATCACCCTGTGCGGCCTGAACTCGCCGTGCGTCCGGCCCGTGTCGCCCACATAGAGGACGCTCTCATCCGGTGAAAAGGCGATTCCGTTTGGCTTGTCGAACTCCTCGCATACCGCCGTCAGTTTGCCGGTCTCTGGCGCCAGCCGGTAAAGCCGGTTGCGGTCCTGTTCGGCCGCCTTACCGTGGCCAAGCTCCGGGTGGAGCGCGCCGTAGTCCGGGTCTGTGAACCACACGGAGCCGTCCGACTTCACGACGATGTCGTTTGGCGATGTCAACCTGCCGCCGCGGTACCGGTCTGCCAGGGTCACGACACTGCCGTCAAGCCCGGTGCGGCTGACGCGACGGCCACTCGTCTCACATGACAGCAGACGTCCCTCAAGATCGGTCGTGTGGCCGTTTGTGTTCCCGCACGGCTCCCGCAGTACAGACAGGCCGTCCCGTTCGGACCACCGCATGATCCGGTTGTTCGGGATGTCGCTCCAGACCAGGTAGCCGTCAATGCCACCGCGCGGCTCGACCCAGTGAGTTCCTTCACAGAACGCCATTCCGGCCGCCACCTGCGTCAGCGCGCGTCCAGAGTTTCCTGAGCGAAGCAACCTCTCGAACTCGTCCGAAAAAACCTCTACATGGCCTGGCGGGAGTGGCATATTGTCCGTCCATCGTTTTTGCCCGGTCAGGGCGAGTCTGCGTTCATCCGCAACGGTATGGAAGCGGTGCGCAGAGTATCATCGGCGAGCGCAAACCGCGCACCCATGAGCAACCCGGAGCCGGTCAGCGGCGCCGGCGGTGAAAGTGAGCCATATGCGATTCCTGGGAGTCGACCACATAGACATTGTCGTCAGCGATCTTTCCTCGTCTATCGAGTTCTACCGGAAGTTCGGCATGTCTCCGGAAGGAACGGTGGACGGCGGAGAGACGGTCTTCATGTTCAACAACGACGAAGACCATCCTGTGCGCATCGAGCTTCACCAGGCGAAGGAAGGCCAGGCAACCGGTATCGACCACCTTTCATTCCTGGTCGCCGACCCGCGCGACGCCACGAAAGAGGTGCAGATGCTGGGCGGCGTGAAGTTTCTCTTCGAGCCGTTTGAAAACCAGCAGTCCGGCAGGACCATCTCCAACTGCTACGACCCGGACGGCGTACAGATACAGATGTCACGCAAGACCAGTCCCGGCACTTACAAGAACTGGGAGTAGTCTGAGTGGTGAGTTCAGGCAGCCGGTCAGGAAACGCCGGCTCCGATGGGCTGTTGAGGGCAGGCGCAGCACGTGTGCCGGTCACGCCTCCGGCCGGGTTTGAAATATGCGGCCCGGAGTTCGCTCCTGTCCCATCGACCGGTGTGGACGATGACCTGCTGGCCAGAGTGATCGTGTTTGACGCCGAAGGCCGCCGAGTCGCCATCTGCTCGCTTGATGTCTGGGGTGTCAGTCCAGCGCTTCAGACCGCAATTCGCAAGTCTGTCGCGGAGGCTGCGTCGACGCACGCCCCGTTCGTTTGGGTCACCTGCACAGGCAACGGCACTTCACCGCCTGCGTGGCAAGATGCTCCGGGACTCGACCGGTATCGCAACTACCTTTCGTATCTCCCCGAACTATGCGGTGGCGCCGCCGTCCAGGCGAGCCAGTCCATGAAGCCCGCCGCCATAGGCGTCAACGCGGCGCGACTCACCGGAGTGACGACAGGTGTCTCTGGCGCCGGGGCGGAGGCAGACGACGCGGTGACCGTCGCGTCAGTCGCAACCGCCGGCGGTGACGGCATAGCGCAGATCTTTTCGTTCTCGTGTCCGGCAATCGTCCGCGGGAATGACGGACGCTGGACCGGTGATTTTCCAGCGTACGCAAGCTGGGCGCTCGAACAGGCGGGCGGCGGTACGGTCGCATTCGCCCGCGGCTCAGACGCTGACGTGCGGCCGTACAACTGGTTCAGGGATAACAGGTCCCGCTCGCACATGGAGCGCGCCGCTCCTGATGTCCAGGCGATTGGACTCCTGCTCGCCACGCAGGCGTCTTCTGCCGCGCGCCAGGTCGAGCACCGCCGGAACGTGTCTGCCGAAACCGCCGCCGATGATGACAGGGGAGTCCGCGTGCTGCGCGTCGGTGAACTGGTCTGCATTGGAGTTGACCGTCCGCAGCCGGCCATCTTCGCCAGGCACCTCCGCAAGGCGATGCCGCGCTCGCGGGTCATCGTTTCTACCAATGTGGCGGGAACCGGACCTGCGGCTGGGGAAGAGCTGGACGTCGATCTTGAACTGGACACTCTGCAGGTCGCACGCGCCGCCGGCGCGAAGTGAGGACCAATTTGGTAAATCTCAGGGCCGGGACCGCAAAGACAGTGATCACGCCGCCGATTGGCTACAGGATGGGACAGTGGGGACTGCGGCAGGGCAGGTCGACCGGGGTCCACCGCGACCTCTACTCCAGGGCGCTCGTGCTCGACGACGGCGAGACTCGGCTGGCTATCGTCTCCATGGAGGTGTGCGGCATCCCTGCGGAGACGATGCGTGAGATCCAACGGCAGGTCAGCGGTCTCACCGGCATCCCGGCTGAGTCGTTACTCATCAACTCGACCCACAACCACGCCGCGCCTGACATCCTTCTCGGCGTCACCCCGGAGTGGCGCACATATGCCGCCTACCTTCCCGACCTCATCGCGGGCACGGTCTACGAGGCAACGAACGCGATGCGCCCCGCAGTTGCCGGTCATGGAGCCGGAAGCCTGAAGGGCTGGACCGTGAACCGGCAATACAGGGAACAACCGGTTGACCAGGAGGTCGGCGTGCTGCGCGTAGACGAGCCGGACGGCTCTCCAATCGCCCGGGTCGTGAACTTCGCCGCCCACGGCGTCTGCGACGGCGGTCAGTACCTGGAGTGGTCCGGCGACTACTCGGGCGAGCTCAGCTCGACGATCGAGGAGGTCGAGGTCGGGGCCGTCGCCATTCACCTGCAGGGGGCCGCAGGCGATATTCACCCGTTCGACTGGTGGTTCGGGAACCTTGAGTCGAAACACCTGCACACCCATGAGGACACCGCCGCCTTTGGAGAGGCGATAGCGCGTGAGGCGCTGCGGGTTTCGGTGCAGATAGACCCGATAACCGACGTCGTCCTCGGCTCTGTCTCAGGACCGTTGGAGTTGCCGCGGAGACAGGTCCCGTGGACGGTCTCCGCAGCCGAGAAGCTCCACAAGAGCCTGTCAGCGAAAATGGGAAGCTACAGCGGTGATGTCTGGCCTGAGGGCACAACCACGGCGAACGCGGCTGAGAATCATCCGGAGATGTACGGAAACGGCCGTAATGAACTGAGCCTTGCGCGCAACCAGGGGCTGCCGCCCGTTCCCATCCATGTGCAGGCGCTGCGGATAGGAGACCTCGTCATCAGCGCACACCCCGGCGAGATGTTCAACGAGCTCGGCCTCGCCATCAAGGAAGGTCACTCCGGCGAGCGGCCGTGGGTGGCCAGTTACAGCTCGGAGTACATCGGATACGTCTCAACCCGCCGCCCGTATGCCGAACTCAAAGGCGTCCCGGTCGGTGACCTTGTTGACATGAGACGGTTCCGCCGGTTTTACGGCACCACAACCAGTCCGTTTGCGCCTGATGCCGGTGAACTGCTTGTCGAACGCGCAGTCGAACTGCTCGGGGTCGTGTAAGAATTGCTGACTCGAGAATCCGCCGCCGCAGCGCCTGCTCGCACATACAGGTCGATCGCGCGCCGCTGCGCCGGATCACCACCACCCCAGAGTCGGCTAACGCAGAGGCTTCTCAGATGAAAGTCCTTGTTCTTCCAGATTGGGCGGCGCCGTTCTGCAGATCTCTTCGTGAGCGCCATCCAGGGACAGAGATCGTGCTGGCGGACTCACAGGCCGAGGCTTCCGGTCACATACGTGAGGCGGAGGTGCTGTTCGGCTATCCGACCAGCGAGCAGTTCAACTCAGCGTCGAACCTGAAGTGGATCCAGACCCTCGACGCCGGCATGGAGGGGCTGTTCGGCGCCGTGCCGCAGGTTGCCGGGAGCCAGGTAACCGTCACAAACGCGCGCGGCGCAGGCGCTCCGATGATCGGCGAGCACGCTCTCGCCCTGATGCTCGCGCTCTCTCGCCAGCTGCCCCGCTTTCTGCAAGATAAGCAGAGTCACGCCTGGGACCAGGAAGGGGCTCTTGACGTTGTCGAGTATCTTGGCGACAAGACGGTCGGCATCGTCGGGCTCGGCAAGTCTGGCCGCGAGATCGCGTGGCGCTGCAAGGCGATGGGTATGCGCGTGCTGGCGGTGGACCGCGAGGCCATAGACGCCGATCCGCTGGTCGAGTTTGTCTGGTCCCTGGACAGGCTGCCAGACCTGCTGCGTGAGTCTGACTACGTGGTTGTGACCGCGCCGTACTCGGCAGCCAACGCAAACCTCATCGGCAGGCGTGAGCTTGCGACCATGAAGCGGTCAGCGCGCCTGGTTGTCACGTCACGAGGCCGCGTCTTCGATAATCAGGCGTTGGCCTCCGCTCTCAAGCGCGGCACCATTGCCGGGGCCGCGCTCGACACCGTGGAGAGAGAGCCACTTTCTCCCGATAGCGAGCTGTGGGATGTTCCCAACCTGATCATCACGCCTCACATAGCGGGCAACGCGGAGAAGATCATGCTGGACAGACGGACCTTTGCCATCTTTGAGGAGAACCTTGGCAGGTACCTCGGTGGCATGCCGCTCCTCAACGTCGTTGACAAGCAAAAGCAGTACTGAGACTCTGCATCTGTAACCGCGTCCCATAGTCACCTGCTCACACCTGACATGGTTACGCGATTACATAAGAGCCGGTCCCGTCTCAGGCGTCTAACCAGCCGTCATTAATGTCCAATCGGAGCGCACATGGCACCCAAGATTTCACTGATCGGCGCTGGCAGCGTCGTATTCGCGCGCAGGCTGTTGCAAGATGTCGCCTGCGTGCCCGAACTGTCTGAGGCGACCGTCTCACTCATGGACGTCGACGAGCAAAGGCTCGACGTGATCGGCCGTTTTGCGAAAAAGCTGATGCGGGACGCCGGCACGAACATTCGCGTCGAGACGACGGCAGACAGGCGGGCTTCGCTTGAGGACGCTGACTACGTCCTGACAACCATCCGGGTCGGCGACGACTACGACAAAGACATCGGCATCCCGCTCAAGTACGGAGTAGACCAGTCCGTCGGCGACACGGTCGGGCCCGGCGGCGTCTTCAAGGGCCTTCGCACCGTTCCAGTGTTGCTGGACATCTGCGCAGACATTGAGGAGCTTGCGCCAAACGCCTGGCTGCTCAACTACACGAACCCGATGGCGATAGCCTGCTGGGCCATCAACGACATGACGGACGTCCCAACGGTTGGCCTGTGCCACAGCGTGCAGCGCACAACACAGGACCTCGCCGCCTACATCGGCGCGCCACGGGAGTCGGTGTCAGCGTGGGTCGCAGGGATCAACCATCTCGCATGGTTCCTGCGCTTCGAGCGAGACGGCGAAGACGCATATCCGCAACTCATGGAGGCGATGAGCGACCCTGAGACGTTTGCGAAAGACACGGTCCGTTTCGAGGTGATGAGGCAGTTCGGCTACTTCGTTACAGAGTCGACTCGCCACATGTCCGAGTACACGCCGTACTTCCGCACTGATCCTGCCGTGATGGAGGAGTTCAAGCTGAACCAGATCAGGCAGGACCTTGCGCGTCGGACCCAGCGAGTGGACACGCACTACGAGCAACTGCGCGCAGACGCGGTATCGACTGAGCCGATGACGCCGACACGCTCAGACGAGTACGCGTGCCGGATCATTGAGGCGATGGAGACGGGGCGGCCCACGATAATCAACGCCAACGTCTCTAACACAGGTCTCATCACAAACCTGCCGGAGGGCAGCTGCGTCGAGGTGCCGTGCACGGTCGACCGGCTAGGCGTTCACCCGATGGCCGTTGGCGACCTGCCGCCACAGTGCGCGTCGCTCAGCAGGGCGAACGTGGCGGTGCAGGAGATGGCGACTCTTGCGATCTCCGACCTCGACCGTGAGTCTGCATTCCATGCCATTGCGCTCGACCCGCTGACGGCGGCCAAGCTCTCGCTCGCCGAGATACGCCAGATGTTCGATGAGATGTGGGCGGCAAACGGAGACGCGCTGGCGCTGTACGAGTAGGGGCTTTCGCAAATTCCCTGGGCGGCCTGGCATCTCCGGAGCAGCGTCGACTGATCGAAATGGCAGACGCTGCCGCTAATTGTGGCGATTGACCGCTACAGCCAGTCAGCGAATTCGATTCGGCCCCGCGCCTGCCGCAATGGCTTCGATCACCCCGGCAGCTCACTCAGCGGCTTGACCACGTGGTGGTCCACTCTCGGGTCACGCGGCGTCTTCACCCACTCCTCCGTGAATGCGATCAGGTTCTTCACCGCCTCGTCAAACAGCATCCGGCCCTTCTCGGGCGTCGCAAGGTCCGCCTCGCCGCAGATCCCGGACTCGGTGTATTCGCTCGTCCACGACGTGATCGCAACCGGTCCCGCTCCCCACAGGTCAACCCAGCGGAAGTCGGACTCGTGCCGGTGAAAGGCGATCTCCTCAGTCTTCGCCTTATCCATCTGGATCAGGTCGGCATCCAGGTGCAGGGCAAGCGATGTCTCTGCCTCGCCGCTGTGGGCGCAGCCGCCGGGGAAGTGAGACTTCCGCCACGTCTTCATGAACTCCGGGTCGGCGGCCGTCAGTCCCCACCATGAAGAGAGCGCAACCTGGGCCTCCGTCTCGATATTCGCCCGCCTGCAAGCAAGGTCGAGCGGAGGCATGTTCGAGCCGTGGCCGTTGATGACGAATATGCGCGAAAAGCCGTGGTACGCGAGGCTCTTGAGGATATCCGTGATGTAGCGGATGAACGTCTCGTGGTGGATGGTGATAGACCCCGGAAAGTCCATCACATGCGTCGTATAGCCGTATGAGACGGGCGGCATGAAAAGCAGCCTGTCCGGGCTCTGCTCGCACGCCGCACGGGCGATCTCAGTGGCGGTCCAGCGGTCCATCTTCACCGGCAGGTGCGGGCCGTGCTGCTCCATCGTCCCGACGGGGAGCACCGGAATCAGCTCTGCCTGGACCGCCTCGTTCATCTCGGGCCACGTCAGGTCCTCGTAACGCCACTTTCCGTTGATCGCCATTCTGTTTACCTCTCATTTCAGGGGGGCGCGTGTGTGCCGGCGCGATACGGCGGCCAGGGTCGAGGAGAGGATGTCACCCGCTGGCTGACAGTCAAGAGCGCCGCCCGGCAGGCGGCGGCGGTTTAGAGCCGAACTTCGGCCGGCTGGGCCTGCGCAACTACGTCGAAATCGAGCGTGCCGGAATCGAGCCGCTTCTCGACACCGGCGGCAATTGATGCGAAGTAGTTCAACTGGAACCAGTCTGGAAAAACACGGGTGTAGGAACGCTGCCCTGTGAGCAAGATCGAATCTTCGGAGAGGGCGGAGTTCCATTCTCTCCCGCAGACGGCGGGCCCGCTGCGGGAGAGGAGCGCTCTTCTGCCATTGAGCGGCAATTCACGCCCCGTAGTCGTCCGCTCCAGCCGCATGCGCCCGCAAGGCGTCCTCATCTATCTCGATGCCGAGCCCGGGGCCGTCCGGCACAGGCAGCATTCCGTCTGCGTTGAGCAGCAGAGGCTCCTTCAGGATCCCGCTCACGTACGGCGCCGGATGCCAGTACTCGATGTATGCGCCGTTCGGCATCGACGCCGAAAGCTGCAGGTCAGCGGCCGCGCCGACCGCGGTGTTCCAGCCATGCATCACGATCTGGATATTGGCGTCGTACGCCGCCTGCCATATCTTCCGGGACTCGGACAGCCCGCCGCATATCGTCTGGTCCGGCTGCAGGATATCGCACGCCCGGTTATCGATGAACGGTTTGAAGCTCAGGCGGCCGCGCAGCACCTCTCCCGTCGCGATATGCACGGGAGACGCGTCCCGCAGCCTCTTGTAGCCCTCGATATCGTCTGCCCGCAACGGCTCCTCGAACCAGCGCACGTTGTAGTCCTTGAGCATGCGCGCCGCCTCCATCGCCCACTTGAGGTCGCCGTGCCAGAAGACGTCCGACCCGCCCGGGTCGACCATCAGCTCAGGGCCGTCGCCAATCGTCTTACGCGCCGTTCGCACCAGTTCCTCGTCATGCCTCAGGTCACGTTCGCGGCCGAACGTTCCCCAGCCCAGTTTGAACGCTCGAAAGTTGCGTTCAAGACCGGACTCAAGGTTGCGGACCATCTCGCCGGCAGGCCACGAGAACAGCATCGACGCATACGGCTTCAGTTGCTCGACGTACCGTCCGCCGAAGAGACGCGAGATAGAGAGGCCGGTGTGCTTGCCAAGAATGTCCCACAGCGCATGGTCGACCGCGCCGATGTAGGCGGTGATTGCGCCGCCGCGACCGTACCAGAATGTCCACTGGTGGAGCCGCTCCGTGACCGCCTCCGGCTGGAGCGCGTCCTCGCCGATCAGGTGCGGCCACAGCACCTTTTTGACCGCGTCGACCATCTCCCAGCGGACGCCTGCGCAGCCCCAGCCGGAGATGCCGTCCTCTGTTTCGACGCGGATCAGCGTCTGGTCGTATCCCCACCACGAGGGGTGAATCGGCTGGCCGGCACGCAGCGGCGGGCGCTGGCTCGTGAGCGGAAAGACTTCGACGTTCGTGATCTTCATTCTTTTGTCTCTCTCTACAAGCGGGCAAATCTGGGGATGACGGGGTTTCAGGCGTTGCGGCACAGAATTTCACCCGTTCTCAAACGGTGGTAACCAGCCTACGGGCAAATCCGGCACACTCCGGATTCGCGGGCAACGATTCGCAATCGGAAACACCGGCCAGAGATCAGCTTCAAGGCGGGCGCAGCATACCGCACACAGAGGTAACATCAGCGGTTGGATTCTGTAAAACCTGCGTTAGCGGCGAACTGCGCAGACACTGACAACCTCAAATCGGTCGAAGGCGAGGCCTTAGGAAGATGGACACCGAAATAGTCGTTCTGCGGATACTGCACATTCTGGCCGGTGTCTTCTGGGCCGGCGCAGCCGTCTACCTGGCGCTTGTGCTCGAGCCGAAGTTGCGGAGCCTCGGCGACGAGATCGAAAGCGAGGTGCTGCGCGCCATCAGCAAGCTCAACAGCCTCTGGATCACGCTCTCGGCCATCATTACGATTGCGGCAGGCTTCGCGCTCATCTCGCGCACACCCGGCCACAGCTTCGGCGAACTCTTCGACAGCGGCTGGGGCACCGCGATCGGAATCGGGCTCGTGGCGTCGCTGCTCGCCTTCTTCTTGAGCGGGTGGGTCGGCGCAAACACAGCGAAGCTGAGGAGAGCGCTGCTGGAACCAGACACAATGGCAGCCCTGCAGCCGTTGAGAACGCGCATCGTCATCGGCAGCCGGATAAACGCAGTCCTGGTAGTAGTCGCCGTCGGGACCATGGCCGCCGCGAGATTTGTGTAGTCACTCCGCGGTGTGATGTGTGTGGCTCAGACGTACAGGCTCAGTTGGCCGCCGCCCAGCAGGAAAAGGCCCGGTGGGCCGCCGCGCTGTTCCGCAGCCTCCATGCTGTAGTTCGCCTTCAACCTGTATCCCGCACGGGAAAAGCTCTTCGCGTGCTTGATCGCCGCCGCCGCAGCCCGCGGCGCGCCCTCGCCGGTCAGGAACTCGAACTGGGTCGAAGACAGGTCGTCGCGGTACAGGTCGGCGTGCGGCGCAGACTCGACTTTATGCCTCTGCACCTTGAGCGATTCGCCGAGCGATTCGCCGGACTGCCACTCGCCAATGGGCTTCGCGTCCGCAATGTTGTCCGCAACGCCAGACACCACATGGATGTGTGCGTGCGACTGACTCTGGTGCGCCCCACGGCCAAAGTTCGACAGGACTCGAAACCCTTCCGGGCAGTGCTTTTCACCGGTTGCGACAGCCAGCCGCAGCGCATCCTTTAGCACATCGTCCAGCCACAGCTCTTCCTGCGTCATGTAGTCGCGCGGCACGACAAGCATCATGACTCGCGCCCACTTGAGGCGGTTGTAGAAGCACACGACACGAGAGCCAGGCTCGTTCGAGACCCACTTGGCAGGCAGTTCACCGGCGATGATCCGGCTGAACGTGGAGCCGCTTCCGCTCCCGCCGCCCAGGCCGTCAGAGGGGCCGCGACCGGGTTCTCCAGCCTGCGCGCTCATTCCACGTTTCTATTCGGGCGACTGGCCGGACGTGCGGCGAGGTCCTGACCGGACGCCTCTCGCTCCGGCTTCCCGGCGCTTCTGCCAGGGCTTCCAACGGCTCGTGCCGCGCCACGGTGCCTGTAGTCCGGCGCAAGCATCAGGTACTCCCACACAACGTGGGTGTCCTGCAGGCGTGACGCTATGGCGTCCGAGTACCGCTTCGTGAAGCCGCTCGCCGCCGCGTCATCCAGCAATATGCGAGATGTGATGACCGTTGGCAGCCCTGCCGAGTGGCGGTGCACGATCAGCTGATAAAGCTTCTCTTCCGCCCATGCAGTCGACGCCTGTGCCCCCAGGTCATCCAGGATCAGGACCTCGCAGTTACGGATCACCTGGAACTCGTGATCGAAACCCGATGCCGAGTTCGGCTGGTACGCACGGCGCAACTGATCGAGCAGGTCAGGCACAAACCGGAACAGGACGGTGCGGCCCTGCTGTACCTGGACATTTGCGATTGCCACAGCGAGGTGGGTCTTGCCGACGCCCGTCGGCCCTGCCAGGTAGATCCAGCCCTGGGGTATTTCCGCAAACGACCGCGCCGCCGAGCGAGCCGACTCAAGCGTGTCCCGTTGCCGTTGCGAAGTCCCCTTCGCCCCCCGCGCGTCAAACGTGTCGAATGTCATCGCCTTGAGCTGGCCCGAGTCCAGCCCGATTGCAGACCGGTCCGCATTGCCAACGCCAGCCTGCAGCTCGATACGGTGCGAGATAAACGGATCGGTCACCCGTGTGCGCAGCCTGTCAGGCATCTGTTCCACAGTCAGGCTCGTCGTCAGGACGGTTGGCAGGCGCCGGGCGTAGCGGTGGCTCAGAACCTGGTCGATCTTCTCCTCCGCCCAGCGCGTCGGGCTCTGCACGCCAAGGTCGTCGAGCACGAGCATCGGCGCCTCGATAATGTGGTTGAACAGACCAACGAAGTCATCGCCGCCGGAGTCGCCATCGTCGTTGCCTCGCTCGAACGTGGCGCGCATATGGTCGAGCAGGTCTGGCACCGAGACGAACTTGGTGGGTTTGCCGTCTGCGACCAACCGGTTGGCGATGGCGGCTGCCAGATGCGTTTTACCAGTGCCGGAAGGCCCTGAGATGATCAGCCAGCCCATGGGGTCATGCGAGTAGGTCTGCGCAGCGTCCCTTGCCCTGCGAAATGACGGCGGATCGACGAAGCCTTCTCTTCCCGTTGGCTCCATCGCCTCAAACGTCATCCGCTCAAGCGGTCCGAGGTCGGAGTAGTCCCGCAGGCGGCGCGTCGTGTGCGCTCCCCAGACCCGCTCCTGGCACTCGCACGGCACGACGGTGCCGAACTCCGGAGAGCCGATAGGCGCGTCCACATTCAGCCAGCGCGCGTCATCGCAGACCGGGCACGGCAACTGGCTCTCAGCGGTTCCCTCGCGCTCGCTGCCGTTCGAGGTAACGCTCGATGAACTCGTCGCTGCGATTCGCTTCAGAATGTCGTTCAGGCTTTCCATCGGTCTCTCTTCGATCTCTAACGTCTCTGCCTTCGGTCGCCCAGCGCCTCAACACAGCCACAACATACTTCCAGCTCCGGGCGTTCGCTTCGACCGCAACTCGTATCGCGTCAATCACGTCCGACTCAGGATGCTCCTGCAGCGCCGCCGTGATGCTCTCGGCGATCAGCGGGGACATCACGCCAATGTTCTCTTCGTACACCCTGAACACGCCGTGGCGCAGGTCTGCTCGTGGCTCTGCCTGCTGCGTCTCAGCGCCCGGACCCGCTTCCGGCTCTGTTTCCGGCCAGCTGGACTCTGTGAGTTCAACGCCCTTGCGCACGAGTGCGGAGCGGACAGGCTCTGTGTTCAACAGATAGCGGGCTTCACCCTTCTCAACCCTGGCGCCGCCCTCGCCACTCTCACCAGATGGGATTTCGAGCAGCGTACCACGTTGGGCCGCCAGCTTTAGAGATGTGGCAACCGCCCGTTCTAGCTGATCACCGGTCAGGCCCAGCATCGCGCTCACTGAGCGGTCTGTGTACATTTCACGTGCTGTCACATAGGGAAGATGAGACTTTTTCCTGTGCAACGCCCACAGCACGCGCAGTGTGATCTTGAGCTCGCCGATGTCTGTTATCTCTTCGAGCAACCCTGCCAGCAGAGGGTTTGGCACGGGCGTGAACTGCACTCCGCGTGGGAACGGCGAGTTCGCCCGCTGGGCCTGCTGATTTTCACTGCCTGTAGTCATGTGGTTGCCTGTGGCGCGTAACGGTCACGCCGGCCTCGCCTCGCGCTGACCTGGCCAACTTCGCCACGGCCATGCCGCTCCGGCTCTAGTACCGCTGCTCCACCGCCGCCTGCGCCCGCGTCTCCATAAACCGGCCGTGCTCGTCGCGCACAGACATCCACAGCGTGTCGATCGGCCCATGTCTGTGTTTCGCAACAATCAACTCGGCCAATCCGCGCGGGTAAGGTTGCTGAGGGCTTTTAGCGTTCCACTGCTCTTCGGACGTGAAACGGTCTTCACGGTGAATGAACATCACAATGTCGGCATCCTGCTCAATGCTTCCGCTCTCTCGCAGGTCAGACAGCACAGGTCTGTGCGACTCACGCCGCTCGATGGCCCGGCTCAACTGCGAGACAGCGATCACAGGCACGTTCAGGTCACGCGCCATCGCCTTCATGTGACGGGAAATCTCGCTCACCTCCTGCGCCCGGTTGCCCTCTCGGCCACCCGAAGACCCGTTGATGAGCTGCATGTAGTCCACGACCACGAAGTCGAGGCCGTGCATCAGTTGCAGCCGCCTTGCCTTGCCTCGCATCTCGGTGACGGTCTGGAACGGCGTATCGTCGATATAGATCGCAAGGTCGGAAAGCAATCCGATGGCATCGACGAGCCGTGTCTCCTCTGTGGGGGAGAAGCGCCGCAGCCGGATATCGTGCATGTTCAGGCGCGCCTCAGACGCCAGCAACCGCATCGCCACCTGCTCTCGGCCCATCTCAAGAGAGAAGATGCCGACGCGTGCGTGCTCTTTGGCCGCGTTCGCCGCAAGGTTCAGGGCGAGCGTGCTCTTGCCGACGCTCGGGCGCGCCGCAAGCACGATCATGTCTGACCGCTGCAGCCCACCGAAAAGCTGGTCCATGTTGGAGTAGCCGGTCGGTATCGGCTTTTTATCGTCATCCAGCGCGTCTAGCGCAGACGCTTCCTGCAGGTACGGGTCAAGCGCCTCACCGATATGCACAAAGTCCCGCGACACCTGCCCGGTGCGGACATTGAAGATGATGTCCTCGGCGGAGCTCAGCGCGCCATCTACGTCTGCGTCGTCCGCATAGCCGATCTCTGCGATGTTTGACGCAGCGTTGATCAACCTGCGCATCGTCGCAGTGCGTCGCACAAGCTGTCCGAAGTGGACGACGTGGACAGACGTCGGCACCGTTGCGACGAGGTGGGCGAGGTATGCGGTGCCGCCTACCTCCTCCAACAAGCCCTTCGACTCAAGCTCGTGCGAAACCGTGACGGTGTTGATGGCCTCGTCACGGTTGAACAGTTCGACCACCGCCTCAAAGCACAGCCGGTTCCGCTGCCTGTAGAAGTCCTCCGCCTTGAGGAACCCCTGGATGTCAGCGATGGCGTGGCCGTTGATCAGCAGTGAGCCGACGACCGACTCTTCGGCCTGTATGTCGTGCGGCGGGAGTCTTTCAGCCTGCAGCAATTGCGATCATTTCCCCCTGTGGCAGCCAGATCAGCCCGTTTATCCGGCGCAGGCGAAACACGCCGGCGCCGCATCGTGACTGTTGGCCTGGATAGCTGTCTCACGCACATTCCGGCGGAATGTGCCGGCCGGGCAGGTTGCGCCGGCAACGGTCCGGACAACGGGTAAAGCCGGAGCTTACCGTCCGCGGCGGCCCGCGTCGGTCAGGTGAGGCAGGTGCAGTGTTTATATCATCACCCGCCTCTTACCTCGCAACCGGTAGTCGCAGTCTTTTCCACGTTTCGGCCGGGTTTTGGCCGGCGGACCGGCCCGCCCTAAAGGTTCGCCGGTTTACGCGGCAGGCTCATGAAACAGAAACGCTCCAGGCCATCGGCTTTGGAGCGCTTCAAAAGGTCGAGTAATCCGGAACTATTTGGCTTTTTTGGAGCCCTTGCGGTTTCGTGTTGCAGGGGCTTCCTCTTTACCAGCGGCCTCTTTTTTACCAGTGACATCTTTACTAATGGCATCGAAGATGGAAGGCTCAGGCGCATCCTGGTCAAGCGCCTGGGCGAATGTCGGGTCACCCTGATTCCCCCGAGCCTGTGCGTCCTGTGCCTGCGCCCGTCTGGCCTGGGCCATCCGCTCAACCGAGCCTTCGTCAGGCTCAACCAGCACATCGACACTCGACTGCAGGCCATCGGCAAACTGCACAGGTATCGAATACTTACCAGCCGTGCGGATCGGCGCAGGGATCCTCACGGAGCGACGGTCTACCGCTCTTCCCGCGGCGGTCTCGATCTCCGCCGCGATCATGGCCGCTGAGACCGATCCGTAGAGCCGTCCGGTTGGGCCGGTGCGGACGATCACTTTGATCGGCTCTTCCTTCAGCCGGTCGACAATCTCCCGCCACTCGGCAGTTTCCTGCCTGCGGCGCACCTCAGCCTCTTTGCGGAGCCCTTCCGCCCTGGCAACTTCGTGGCTCGTCGCAAGGACCGCGAGCTTCTGAGGGATCAGGTAGTTGCGCGCAAATCCGTTCTTGACTTCTTTGAGTTCCCCGGCGCGCGCTGTTGGCCGGACATCCTGGAGAAATAGGACCTTCATCTGTATGCCTCTCTTACACCTGACGGTAAAGGAAGCGCCCCTCTGAGCCAGTGCTGTTAAGGGCGGGCCGGCATGCCGGCCCGGTTGCGGAAACTCTCCGCAGACCGCCGCCAATGTGTTTTTCTTGCGCCGACTAAGACCGGTACTCGTGCCGCGGTCCGCCTGTAATGGCGAACTGAATTACCGCCTCGCACAGCGCAACCTGTCAATGATAGTCCATCCGGCGCACCGGGAGCCATACGCGCATCGACACTCAATGCTGTCTCGCACTGCTCGCACAGGATTTCGGGATGAGAGGCGGAGCCGCAGTCTTCTCACGCGACTCAGCGTCCTAACACTTTGGCACAGGCCGCAGGGTTCGCTATATTGCCCCTGCCAGACAGATGCGCGCAGGTAACCGGGCGCTTTTGCAGGTCTGGTTTCACCCGGCCGCGTGCGCCGCGGTCCGCAGCGTCAACAAGTTTCCTGACGGGAATAAGAAAATGGACTACCAGGAGATCGCCAAGCCCTCCGGCCCCTACAAGAATGTCGACCCCAACCTGATCGACCTCGATGCGACGCTGGCCGGCTTCGACTGGTGGCGTGACGCTTTCGGCAAGATGGACTGGCTCCCCGGCGGCGGTCTGAACAACGCTTACGAGGCAGTCGACCGTCACGTCGCACACGGGCACGGAGACAAGCTGGCGATGATCTGGCTTGGCAAGAGCGGAGAGGAAGAGCGCTACACATACACCGAGTTCAAGGAGCAGTCAGATAAGTTCGGCCAGGTGATGAAGACACTCGGCATGGAGAGAGGCGATCGCGTCTTCATCTTCATGGACCGCCTGCCTGAGCTGTACTTCGCTGCAATGGGCGTGCTCAAGGCGGGCGGTGTGATCGTCCCGCTGTTCTCCGCGTTCGGGCCGGAGCCTGTGAGGGACCGTATCGAAGACGCCGGAGGCCGCTTCGTTTTCACCTCTCCTGAACTGCGCCAGAAGATCGCAGGCATCTTCAAGGACCTGCCAAGTGTCGAGAAGATCATCATCGTGAACAAGGACGGCCGCAGCAAGACGCCGCTCGCAGACGGCGACCTTGACTACAACGAGCTGATGTCCGCCGCGTCTGCCGCTGACTTCAAGGTGGAAAACACCAGCCAGTACGACTTCGCGATCATGCACTACACCTCCGGCTCAACAGGCAAGCCGAAGGGTGTGATTCACCGGCACCAGGCCGTCGCGCAGCAATGGCTCACAGGCCACTGGGCCCTCGATCTCAAATTCGACGACATCTATTTCTGCACCGCCGACCCCGGATGGGTGACCGGGACCTCATACGGGATGATGGCGCCGTGGACAAACGGCGTGACGCAGATCATCTACGAAGGCGGTTTCGGGGCTAAGGCCTGGTACGACATCATCGACAGGTACAAGGTGACGGTCTGGTACACCGCGCCCACCGCCATCCGGCTGCTCATGCGGGCAGGCGCGAAGCCGGTCGAAGGGCACTCTCTCAAATCCCTGCGCTTCATCGGGTCCGTGGGAGAGCCGCTCAACCCTGAGGCGGTTGTCTGGGGCAACGAGCACTACAAGATGCCCATTCACGACAACTGGTGGCAGACGGAGACCGGCGCCATCATGTGCGCCAACTATGCGTCGATGCCGGTCCGGCCCGGCTCGATGGGCAAGCCGTTCCCCGGCATCACTATGGCGGCGCTGGACGATAACTTCGAGCCTCTGCCTCCCGGCCAGCCAGGGATTCTCGCCATCAGGCCAGGCTGGCCCTCGATGATGTACACCTACTGGAATAAGGACGAGATGTACAACACTCGCTTCAAGAAAGGCTGGTACATCACAGGGGACCAGGCGTCTGTCGATGAGGACGGCTATTTCTGGTTCCAGGGCAGGGCGGACGATGTGATCAACACCGCCGGCCACCTTGTTGGACCTTTCGAGGTGGAGAGCGCACTGATCGAGCACCCGGCCGTGGCTGAGGCTGGCGTTATCGGAAAGCCTGACCCCATTGCGATGGAAGTGGTAAAGGCGTTCGTGACGCTTTCACCAGGCTACGAGCCGACGCCTGAGCTACGGCGAGAACTGATCCGCTTCTCACGCGACAAGCTGTCGGCCGGTATCGCCCCGAGAGAGATCGACTTTATCGACGTCATGCCGAAGACGCGCTCAGGCAAGATCATGCGTCGCCTGCTGAAGGCGAGGGAGCTGGGTCTGCCGGAAGGCGACACGTCAACCCTGGAAGAAGATTAGCGCGACCGGCGCCGGTCTCCTCTGCATGAATCCTCTTCTCCCAACCCCCTCGGCCAATACCTAGGCCAATACCTAGGCCAATACCTAGGCCAGTGGCTCGGCCAGCAGCCCGGCCAGTCGCGCTGCCAGTGGCTCGGCCAGGGAGAGATGGCCGTAGAGGGAGAATTTGTCACTCTGAACTTGATTCAGAGTCTCTCGGTGGCCAGTTTCCTCAGAAATGCTGAATCAAGTTGGCTCTGTTGACATCATCGTCCCTCGCCAATTGGGAACAGGGACGAGAGTTAGAGAAAGGGGCTTCCGGGATCCGTCATCCCGCGCCCGGTGGGCACCATGGCACTCGCTTGCGGGTCCAGGGATCTTACCGCTCGACCACGGTCAGCCGAGAGATTCTGAGTCAAGCTCAGAATGACAGAAACAATCCACCTTCTACCTCCCTCTCCCGGCAGGAAGAAAGACGTCGCCAGAGCCAACTTGATTCAGAGTCTCTCGGCTGTCCGCTCACGCTTCGGAAGCCCTGTACGCGACTCCGGATGGCGAGCACACCCGCATCGCGTCCCGCCCGGCTGCGGCGGGCGTAATCTTGAACGCGTAATGCGGTCTGCACGGGGGTTATCGCCGTATTACAGGAAAGCCTGTAGTGCAGCCACGCACGTGCGGGTGAACGGAAGAACGACTTCGCAGTCCAAACCAATACTGGCGCCAGAGGCGGACCCAATGGCCATTGAACTCAGCCCAAACACCCGTGCGTTCCCGTACATCAGGCGCTTTCGGAGCGCTCGCCTCCTCCTGCCCCTCCTGTCTATCGCACTGATCGCCGTAGTCGCCTGTGGCACGGACCGTGCCGGCGATGGCGCGGCGGCAGCTCCGTTTCAGGTCGATGGCGACGCGCTAACCTGGACCCCGCAGTGGCAGGCCGGCGACTCCCGGACCGTTACTATCGAAAGTTCTGCCGAGTACAGCCCCGCACTTCAGCAGCATTTCGACAATCTGCAGTCACTCGGGCAGCAGTTACCTGGCGGCGCGACAACAGGCCTGCCCGATCGGCAGACGGCCGTCGCAGGCACAGTCAGCTTCATATCCGCAGACTCAACTGGCGCTAAAGCCCAGTTCGACATCAATTTCCAGGAAATGCTCGATCTGATGAACTCCGGGCTAATGGACCAGCAAGAGTTTGGCGGATCCGATCTTGACCAGTTCGAGTCGGCAATGGGCTTCATCGAACAGCTTGACCTCGGCGTTGAGTTCGGTCTTGATAGCGCCGGCGCGCACACCGGCGTCACCAACATGGAAGAGCTTGCGACAACCGTGCAAGGGTTCATCGACTCGTTCCTGGCGCTCGCAGCGTTTTCCGGAGAGTCGCCGCTTGATCCAGATGACCGGGCAAAGATGAACAGTCTGCTGGAGGCTCTGCCAGACACCGAAGTTGCGCGGGTGTTCTCCGCCGCCGCACTCAATGCGGCCACTGCGAACATGTTCCTTATGCGCTCGGGCGAATACACGCTGGGCCAGCCTGTCGCAATCGCCGGAAATGTGCCGGCCGCGTTTGGGATTGAGACCGAGGGCCACGCAACCTACGAACTGGCTGACATCTCCGGTGGCATCGCCACGATGACGGTTGAGGTCTCTCCCGGGGAAGTCGATGTTTTTGCGCTGGCAGAACAGTTCATTATTGAGATTGGGGCTATCCTCGGCGAGGACGCGAGCGAGATGCTGGAAGGCATCGCTAATATAGCGTCGGACGAGCGAAGCATGGCCACCGCACTGACCGGCATCCTGTTCGAGCCATACACCGTGACGCTGACGATAGACGCGTCGACAGGATGGGTGACTGCGGCTGACTGGAGCGTCGTGCTGGCTCTGCCCGAGGGCTTCGAGGACCTGATCCCTGAGGAGGAACGGGACTTCGACGGCTTCAACCTGTCAGACTTCGCCGTGACGATGAACATGCGTGCAACGTTCGAGTAGCGTGCCCGCCGCGGCCTGTCGCCACTTTCGCTTACCTCGCCCGCTCCTCAAGCCACTCCTTGGTGAACTCGAAGCCGAAGCCCGGCGCGTCGCTCGGCGTCAGGTAGCCGTTCTCTATCACCGGCGTTCCCGGCAGGACTACACGCTCTGCCAGGGGAACTCCGGGCGGCGACACGCCCTCGGACCGCTCGCCCCACATGATCGCCGGCATTGCGAACGAGACGTGCTGCCCGTACGGGTAGTTCATCCCTGCGTGCGAGATCACCGAAACGCCGTGTGCCTGCGCCATGTGGCAGATCTTCATCACGGCCGTAACGCCGCCAACCCACTGCGGGTCCGGTTGCAGGATGTCCACCAGCCCGTTTGCGCACGCAAACGCGAACGGCTGTAGCGAGTACCAGTGCTCGCCGGTTGCGATCGTCTGGTGTGGCGCCCGGCGTCTCAACTGTGCGTAGCTGCCGAGGTCCTCAGGCGTGAACGAGTCTTCGAGCCACTTGATGCGGTACGGCCTCAACGCTTCTGACAGCCTGACCGCGTACTCAACGTTCATCGAGAGCCAGGAGTCGACCGCTATCTCCACCGAGTCGCCAACCTGCTCTCGCGTCTTCGCCACCATCTCCTCGTTGCGCCTCAACCCTTCGAGGTTCTCTTCAGGCCCGTGCGGAAGGAACAGCTTCACAGCCTTGAAGCCAAGCTCCAGGAACCACTCGATGCTGTTTTCGACTCCGTATGACATGTCGGTGCAACTGGCGTAGCAGAAGATCTTTTCCTTCTGCGGCCCGCCCATCAGCTCGTACACGGGCCGGCCAAGCACCTTTCCCTTGAGGTCCCAGAGCGCGTTGTCGACTGCGCTGATCGCATAGCTCACCAGTCCCGCGGTGCCGAAAGCGGCTGTCGACCGCTGCATGATGTCCCACACCTTCTCGGTCGCCATACAGTCCTGGCCCTCGATCATCGGCGCCAGGTGGTCGTTGATTATCGAAACGACCGGGCCGCTGAACAGCGAGAGTCCGAATCCCCATGTGCCGTCCTCGGCTGTGATCACGCACGCTGTCCGCGTCCAGTTGCCGCTGCCCGGCGCGGTCTGCGACTTTGCGAACTCCGGGTAGCGCCGCATTGGGCTGACGAAGCTGGTGTCACCCGAAAGCTGCGGCACACGGGGCTGCGTCTTCTGCGGCGGCGTCACGTCGATGGCGAATGCGCGTATCTCTTTGATCTTCAAGAAACTGTCCTCCGGAATCAGGCAGCTGGCTCGATGGAAGCTAAAACGGTTGGCCGACGGCTCCGGCCCCCGTTTTGTCCGACGGGGGCCGAGCGTTCGGGCGCAGCGTACCACCGTGCCGGACGGTAGTGGGTTGCCCTGGAATTGCAGGTGCGCGGAGACATCCTGGATACGCTGAAGTGCCGTTGGCCGGTAAGATGCGTCGATCGACTCACCTGAGCTCAGGATATTCCAGATGACCATATTCGTTGACGGCCTGATGAATCCTGAAGGCCCTGTTCTGCTGCCGGACGGCAGCCTGTGCCTGGTGGAGATGCACCTCTCCCGAGGCTGGATCCTGTGGCTCAGTGCGGACGGGACCGAGCGTCGAGTGGTCGCAAAGACTGGCCGCCCAAACGGCATGACGCTCGGCGCAGACGGCACGCTCTGGGTCGCTGAGTCGGTCAATCCACCGTCACTGCTGAACGTCACGTTAGATGGTGCGGTCAGAGTCGTCGCAACTTCTTGCGCCGGCAAAGACTTTTTCTTTCCGAACGACCTGCGCTTCGGGCCAGATGGCATGCTCTACATGACAGACAGCGGGGTGCGTATTGGCGACTGGCAGAAGGCGCCGCCTGCCGAGCGGCAGGTGACTCCGACAGAAGGCCGTCTCTACCGCATCGACCCTGCGACGGGTGATGGCGAGATCATCGGCACAGGATATGAGTTTACGAACGGCATCGCGTTTGGCGCAGACAATTCGCTATACGTTGCCGCCACTCAGTCAGGGCTGATCTACAGGCACCGCTGGGCCGACGGCCGGATCAGCGGCGAAAAAGAGGTGTTTGCCTCAGTAGTTGATGAGTCACGCGGCCCGATGGGATTCCGCGGGCCGGACGGAATGGCGTTCGGCACAGACGGCAACCTGTACGTCGCGGTGGTAGGCCAGCAGGACGTCACGGTGCTCGGTCCAGACGGTGGCGTCGTGCGGCGAATAGCCCTTGAAGGGCCGGCGCCAACGAACGTGGCGTTCGGTCCAGCCGGATCAGGCAAGCTCTACGTGACAGAGCAGGGCGTCGGCCACCTTGAAGTACACAATGTCGAAACAGACGGCCTGCCGCTCATGAAGGGGTGAAGCGATGGTGAGGGCAACGCTCCATCAATTCAAAATATTCCGTAACCAACTGATAGATACAGTAAAAAATTGATAAAAGGCAAGCGTGTGCGTGCTCCAAATAAAATAGAGGCCTTCGTAGTGCTAAAGGACGGTATCCATCGGTATTACTTGTTGAAAGTCAAACGTGAAGGGTTCAACGTCTATTGCATCCCGCCTCATTTAGGTATGCATTATTCTCTACATGAAAGTGGTGAATCGCATTTTAAGTTCGAAGGCAAAAGAGACGAAGTGCGGAAGAGCATTCCGGTAATGTAGCAGGATGGAGAAGCTGGGATACCCTTCAAAGGCGGTATCGTGCGTGCACAGTTGGGCGATTTAGGCCGCGCTTCAGGCATATGCACAGCGATTTATGCAATTGGTTCAGTCAATGATGACTACCAAAGGTTCGATCGAAATCCAAAGGAATGTTTTGTGATTGATACGGAACTGATGCCGCAGGATACCAGCGTTGTCGAAATAGGCGTTTGGGCCGTTCCGAGTAGGAACCTCGTAAGCTTTGAATTCGAAATTCCTGATGTTCCACCAGGGTTGCTGCACAAAATTTCTTATGTCGAGCCACAGATTTGGATATACGCTCGGCCGCTTACATGACCGGGACGACCGCTTACGCCTTCGGGTCAACGGGCTTCTTGCCCGAGCCGGCGAACTTGTCAAACTCCATGAACGGCTTGCCCAGTTCATCCAGGAACCAGGTCAGTGACTCGGCAAGCGTCGTCGCGCAGTTCTTCGTCGGCAATTCTGCGCAGTCGTCCAGCTCAATCAGGTGGCTTCCCACAATATCGTCACTCAGCCGCACAGCCTGCGCATGCGTCCCAGCAGAACTTTCACGGCCCTGGAACACGAGCACAGGCACCGCCAGACCATACTGTCCGCCGGCTGCCTTGCGGGGAATGCAGTCAGCCAGCACCAGCGCCCTGAGCGCGCCCGGCGCGAGACGCGCCGTCTCGCAGGCGACGCGACACGCAGCACCCTGCGCCACAACCACAACGGGGTCGGCTGCCCACCATGCGATCGTCACCGGGTCCCATTTCGATTTCAGCACAACCCCGATGACGCGGTTCCTGTCCATCAGCTTTTCCGCCAGTGGACCCGCCACGTCTGCGATATCGCCTTCGACCGCGAGCACGATCGTCGGCCTGCCTGTGGCGGATGTCACAGCCGACCACTCCAGGGCGTCGACGCTGCGGGCGGTGTGCTCAATCTTCACCGGCTCGGCGCGCCGGACCGTCTGCTGCTCTGCCATCTGCTCTCCGTAAGCTGCTTAAAAACCCGGTAAAGGCAAGCCAATGCACAGCCGCGTGACTGCCATTGGAAACCACCTGACCGTGAGATCGGTCTGTACGCGCCCAGTATATCCCGGTTACTATTTGCGCCGAACGTGCGCTGGAGTTTACTCAAGTAGTTTGATCCTCAGGCAACTCACCTGCGACGTTCAAGCAGAAAATCGGCACGGCAGTACTTTACGGCCTGAGACATCCAGCCACCCAGAAGGAGACACGCATGGTTACCTCAGAGTGGGGTGCGATCTACAGAGAGCTCGGAGCGCGACCCGTCCTCAACGCAACAGGCAGCGTGACTCTTCTTGGCGGCTCAACGCCGGTCCCTGAGGTCAAGGCGGCCATGGACGCCGCGGACAGCGCGTACATTCCGCTGATTGAGCTTCAGAAGGCGGCGGGCAAGGTGGTTGCAGATGCTATCGGCGTGCCTGCCGCGTACTTCACTTCCGGCGCCGGATCCGCCCTCACACTCGTCACCGCCGCCATGATGGCGGGTGACGATGACAACAAGATCGAGCAGTTGCCTGACACAACCGGTATGAGGAACGAGATCCTCATCCAGAAGCGGCAGCGCTACTGGTACGACCGTTGCCTTCAGCTTGCAGGCGCGAAGCTGGTCGAGTTCGGAACCGATGAAGGCACGACCGAGCAGGACCTGATCGACGCGATAGGCGACAACACGGTCGCCGTGCACTTCTACGCGCACGAGCAGGACCCGGTGGACCCGAAAATCCTCCCTGTAGAGACGATCATCCGGATCGCCCACGAGAAAGGCGTCTACGCCACCGTCGACGCCGCAGGCCAGATCTACCCCCTTGAGAACTTCGGCAAGTACGTGAAGATGGGCGCAGACTTCCAGTGCATTGCCGCCAAGTACATGGGCGCGCCTCACTCGACCGGAATGGCGCTCGGCACCGAAGAGATGATCCATCTGATCAGCCTGCAATCCTTCACAGGCTACGAGACGCGTCGGATCCGCGGCATCGGGCGTCCGCAGAAGATGGACCGGCAGGAGATAGTGGGCGTTGTCGCCGCGGTCAAGCGCTGGTTCAGAATCAACCATGAGGACAGGCTGGCGCTGGCTGAGCAGATGTCGAATGAGCTTGCCGCGCCGCTCAAGGGCGTTCCGGGCGTAAAGGTCGAGATGAACCAGAACATCATCGGTCACCAGCCGTTCGGTGTCTTCGTGACAGTTGACCCGGCGGTCACCGGCATGACGAACCAGCAAGTCGTCGACGCGCTGCGGGAGTACGAGCCATCGATATGGACCCGCGTCCCGGACGGAGCAGACCGCATTACGCTGCATGTGTTCGGGCTGGATGCGGGACAGCCTGAGATCGTTGGCAAAGCAATTCGTGACGTTGTGACGCGCTAGCGGCAGAGCGACGCCATGACCGGACAGAGCAGCAGCACATGACACAGGTTGATGCGCGCCCGATCACATTCACGGTCTGGTACGACTACATCTGACCCTGGTGCTATATCGGGCTGGCCCGGCTCGAAAAGCTCCGCAGCCGGTACTCGATCCGAGTAGATCACCGCGCCTATTTTCTCCACCCTGAGATCCCGCCCGAGGGACAGGTCTGGACGCCTCGCCCTGGCGACTACCGCGAGGCGATGTGGCCGCGCATTGCCGCAATGGCGAAGTTCGAGGGGATTGTGATGCGCCGCGAGCCCGGAACGACCATCCCTTATACGCGGCCGGCGCAGGCTGCAACGATCTTTGCCGCTGAGACCTCTAGCGAAGACGCGGTGGATGCCTTTCACCGCCGCGTCTACCGGGCCTACTGGGAAGACGCCGAGGACCTCGGTGACTCGAAAGTGCTGCGGCGGTTGATGACCGAGTGCGGGCTGGACTGGGAGACGTTCTCTCCGCGGCTGAACTCCGGCCACTACGACGGCATGATGCAGCGGCAGCACGATGAGGCGATGATGATCGGCCTGAACGGTGTGCCGTCATTCGTGATTGAGGGTAAGTACGGCGTCGTTGGCGCTCAGCCGATCGAAACCTTCACCGAGATCATCGAAAAGGTGCTTGAGGAGAGGCGAACAGGTCACGATACTCACGAGTGAGGTCGAGGCCTCCTCACAGAGCCCGTCGAACGCGTCTGTGGCCGGTGAGTACAGCTCACCCGTCAGGTAGAGTTCAGTCACGGACTGCTCAAGACACTCGGAGGGATTCATGCCTGTAAAGACGATCGCCGTGCTGAGTCCCGGTGACATGGGCAGTGCGGTCGCCGCCGCGCTCAAGTCGAACGGCTTCACCGTCATCACATCTCTTTCTGGCAGAAGTGAGCGGACGAAGGCGCTGGCCGCTAAATCCGGACTCGAAGACGCCGGGACGCTGGCAGGCGTGGTTAGCCGCGCAGACCTCATCCTCTCGATACTTGCGCCTTCGCATGCGGAGTCGCTGGCTGGCGATGTAGCCGAGGAGATATCTGCAGTTGGCGAGCCCGTCGCGTTCGCTGACTGCAACGCCGTTTCGCCAGCGACCGCAAAACGAATTGGAGCGGTTATTGAAGCCGCAGGCGGACGCTTCATAGACGCGGGCATCATCGGGAGTCCGCCGCGTGGCGGCGCGCCTCCCCGTTTTTACGCCTCCGGCCCCCATGAGGCGGTGCTTGGCGAACTGGACGGCAGGGGCATATCCGTCCCGCTGATGGGCGGCGAGATCGGCCGCGCATCCGCCATCAAGATGTGCTACGCAGCCATCACCAAGGGCACGCAGGCGCTGTACACGGCAACGCTGGCGGCTGCCGAGTCACTCGGCACGTACGACGAGTTGATCGCCGAGATGGAGTCGAGTCAGCCTGAGACGGTGAAGCGGATGCAGGGTGTGGCGGCGCTTTCGGCTCGGGCGTTCAGATGGATCGGTGAGATGGAGGAGATCGCTGAGACGTTCGCCTCTGACGGCGTCACGCCGAAGTTTCACCAGGGAAGCGCAGAGACGTTCCAGATGATCGCAGACTCGTCCATTGGCCACGAGCGACCGGAGACTGTGGACAGGGCCCGCACCCTCCACGACACGGTCCGGCTCTTCACAGGCCCGAAGCTGCGGTAACCTGCCGCCCGGTCCGTCAAACCTTCCACTCCGGCTAGACCGTCCATCCGGGCCGGCGAACGTATCTACGCGAACCGCACGTAACTCTCATGCGCCGACGCTGCATTGAGCGGCCGCGCCGGTGAGAATGGTGTCCGCCGGGCCGGCGACAGGGCCGGGCGCCGTCCTGGCATCTGGCAAGGCCCAGCGGAAGCACTTGACATGAACCGTTACGCGCTCAGGTTCGTTCTCGCCTCGATCGCGGTCAACGCCGTGATCGCTATTGTCGCGATCGTCAGCGGCGACTTCTCAGACCTCGATGGAAAGATCCTCATCACGAGCCTCTCCGTCACTGGCGGCGCGGTGCTCACGCTGGCGAACATGGCGGCCCGGACGCGCTGCTCGCTCAAGTACGTTCCTGAAGCGGGCGCAGTGGCGTCAATCATCGGATTCTCGATTCTCGTATACGGGGCATGGGACGAGTTTGGGTCGGAAAACATCAGCAAGGCCGCGACAACCGCCATTTTCATCGGCTCCGGGACTGCGCACGGAGCGCTGCTCTCACTCAGCCGGTTAGCGCCGCCTTACCTGGTCGTCATGGTCATCACCGTCACCTGGGAATCGAACGTGACCGACTCAGAGACCTTCGCCCGGACGATGGGCGTGGTGGGCGTGCTGCTCGCAGCGGTCACTCTCGCCGTGCCAGTGTTGCACCGGGCGAGCAGGGGAGAGCTGGCGGCTGGCGGGCAGGAGGAAGTGAAGCCTGGGCGAGCGGCCGGCTTCTGCCCGAACTGCGGCGGCGCCGGCCTGACCGCAGACGGCGCCGAAAAGCGGTGCGGCGCCTGCGGCGCGCGATTCAAGGTAGAGTTCTCGGCGTGAGCTGCTAGACCTCGGACTCGGCCAGCTTCCTCACCTTCATGGCGATCTCCGAGAACTCGTCCGCGATGGCGTCCGATTCCAGGACCGCGGGCTGTTTCGAGTCCAGGAACTCGGCGCGCATCGTCACGCGGCCCAGGAACGGCAGGTCAAGTTCGTTCGCCAGGTCCTCACCGGCGCCTGTGCCGAACATGCCGCCAGACATGTTCTCCACAACGCCAAGCACCCTCAGGTTCATCTTTTTGATCATATTGATGGAGCGCCTGGCGTCCAGCGCCGCCAGCTCCTGCGGCGTGCTCACCACAACGAAGCCATCCAGGTTCAACGTCTGCATGACCGTTAGCGGCGCGTCAGAAGTTCCCGGCGGCAGGTCGACGATCATATAGTCGAGCTCGCCCCACTCGGTCATCTGGAGGAACTGGTTGATGGCGTTGTGGATCATCGGGCCGCGCCAGATGATCGCCTCGTCTTCCTTCTCCTGGAAGAACGACATCGACATCACCTTGACGCCGAAGCGGGAAGACGGGTGGAACCTGCCCTCTTCATCCTGTCTCGGGCCCTCGGAGATCCGCAGGACGCGCGCCACATTGGGGCAGTCGATATCGCAATCGAATATGGCGACGTTTGCGCCTTCCTGCGCCAGCATCACAGCCAGGTTCACTGCGACGGTCGTCTTGCCGACTCCGCCTTTGCCGCTGTAGACGCCAATGCGCTTCTTGATGTGGCTCAGCTTGTCTGAGACGGCCTTGCGCTGCTGGAACTGCTTGCGCACCTGTCCCAGCCGGGCCTCTTCCTGCGGTGTCAGTTTCCGTGGTGATGTCATGTTCAGAGGCGCGTCACGATGGCGCCATGGCCCTTTCCGCGTTGGTCCCAGTTGCGTTAGCAGGCGTGAGGCGGCGTTAGTCGATGCCCAGAAGGCGCTTGCCGTCCTCGGTGATCATCTCAGGGTTCCATGGAGGGTCAAACACCACGTCGACCTGGACATCCTCAACCTCTTCGAGTTCGGCCACGCGCCACTCGGCCTGCTGGGCGATGTACGGCCCCATGCCGCATCCCTGCGCCGTCAGCGTCATCTCGACATGAACGTCGCCGTCTTCGACCTCCACGTTGTAGATCAGACCCAGGTCAACAACGTTGACAGGGATCTCAGGGTCGTAGACATCCTTAAGCGCGTCGTAAACATCTTGTTTTGTCAGTGCCATGTTTCAGGGTCCTGGTCAAGTACGGGTCATCAGCCCAGAAGCGCGAGCCCACCGGCGCAGCGGTGCGCCACCCGGCTCGGCGACAACTCAAGTTTACCAAAGCCGGGCGAATACTGGACTCTGGAGGTCATGAATTTTGTTCATATTGGGCCAGATCCTGCCAGAACCTGGAAGATCCTGAGCGTGGGCCAGCACGAACAGCTCTTGATCCCGCTCAAGTCGTGTCAGCAGAGACGCCCGGGTGTCGGTCGAGCCGGCAACGGCGCCGCTTGTCCGCCATAGCCGCAGCACAGCGTCTACGTCGTTTTCGGTACAGGCGCGGTAGGTGACCATAGGGAGGCTCACACCGGCAACTGTACTGAACCGGTCAGATTCGGAGAGGCTCTTCGACCATCTCAAGGTCGATCCGCTGCCGTCCACCGGGTCCGCAGCCGGTCCCCACATCCCGCTTCGCCATCAGCATGTACTTGAACATGCGCGGCGCTCTCAGGATGAGGCGCGGGCGCATTATGAGCACGGGCAACAGGAACAGCGCTGCGAACGGTAAAAATAGCGCCAGCCTGAGAGCGAACGCCACCACAAAGAGGGGGGCGAGAAGGACCTGGCCGATCATCTTGAACATCTCAGTCTCCTCCAGTTCAGATCAGCTACGGCATGCGCCGATAGCTCGCGGGAATCGCTCCGCGGGCGTGCTAGGCCGCCGGCCCTTTCGCACGGACCTCTGAGACCGACATGAACGCCGCCTTCAGGTCATTCAGCCACTGCTCCTCTTTCCGGCCCGCGTAACGCACGCACCAGGCCAGCGCCTCGCTGCGTGACGAGGCAACTCCAGCGTCGACGAGTGTGTCGAGCACCTGCCGCTCTGTGATCTTGAGCCGGGTCATTGTCGGCACGCTGATGTGGGTGAAGAGGAACCTGTCGCCGCCAATCGAAGCGCCCCATGAGACGTGCTTCCCGAACCGCTCCTGCGCCTCGGCGGCAATCTCTATTCGCCTGTCACGGGTCTGCTGCCGCCAGGTCTTTACCGACGCTCGCCGGGCCGTTTCCACCGCGTCAGCATCCGCGCCAGCGGCGAGATCGGGTTCGGCCAGAGGACCAATCAGGACGATCTCATCCCGGTCGGCAAGCACCTGGACCTCGGAGTCGAACCCTTCGTTGAATGAGTACCAGTCTTCGGGCAGCCGCTTCTTGAACCAGGTCTTTATCTCGGTTGTGTCAACAGGCATGGCTTTTCGCTTTCATGTATGTTGCAGGTAGTTAATTACATAATTACATAAATACGCGCCTGGCACAATTGGTTCCTGGCTCATACGTAAAGTGACTGGAGAGGCGCCCGAACCCATCCCTCCGCACCGTCACCCTCCTGTGGAATCGTTGTCCGCACTCGGGCGAATGTCATCTGCCGTGTCAACAGGCTGTGGTCATCGGCTATGGACCCGTTGGTCAGCATCTCTGGCCGGTCACGGGTCTATACTGGCTCCTCGTGACAAACCGGGGAAACCGAACTCTTCTCATCGAGCTCTTCTCGCCGAACCGTTCTCGAAGATAACGGCCTGATCTTTTCGTGTTCCCGCTCTGAACCCTCGCTTGCGAGAGGAAGCCGTCCGTTTGGCAACCAGTTCGAAAGTCGATCCGACAGAACCTGCGCCAGGGATCGAGATCGACGCGCCTGTCACTGCAACTGAGCCTGTCGCCGCTCAGCACGGCGGGTTCATCACCTGGGCAGCGCGGACTTTTTCATCGCTAAGCAACCGGGAGTTCCGGCTCCTCTGGTTTGGAATGCTGCTCTCAATGGGCGGGTTCCAGATGCAGATGATCGCCCGCGGCATCCTTGTCTATGACCTCACAAACAACGCCGTCCTGACCTCGGTTGTCGCCATGGGGTTCGCCCCCAGCCTGCTGCTCGTCTCGCTATTCGGAGGCGTGCTCGGAGACAGGATGGAGCGGAGGCTGCTCATCCAGATCGGCCAGGCGGTCAACGCCGTGGCCGCGGGCGTCGTCGCAGTCCTGGTCATAACCGGCTCAGTGCACTGGACGCACCTTTTTGCGGTCTCGATAGTGCAGGGCGCGATGTTCGCGGTGCAGATGCCCGCTCGTCAGGCGGCGATACCGAAGCTTGTTGGCAAAGAGCGGGTTGGGAACGCCGTCGCACTGAACGCCATGGCCATGAGCCTGATGAACGTCGCAGCTCCGGGAATCGGCGGGGTGATCTACGGCCTTGGCGGCCCCGAGGCCGCGTACCTCACCGTGACAGGGATGATGATCGCAGCGGTGCTGCTAACAGGGCTGATCCCCAGGATGTATCCGTCAGGAGACGCCGCCAGGCAATCGGTGCTGGAGAACATCAAGGGCGGCTTCGCATATGCGCTCGGCAACCGGATCGTCCGTGTGATGCTGATCTACAGCGTGATGCTGGCGCTACTCTCAATGCCGTTCAGGATGCTGCTCCCTGTGTTCGCAAAGGACCTGTATGGAGTCAGCCCCGAGGGCGTTGGCGTGCTTGCGACGATGGTCGGCGTCGGCGGACTTGCGGCATCGCTACTGTCTGCCAGCCTGCGGAAGGGGCAGCACAGGGGGCTGGTCCTGCTCAGCGCCGGAGTCATATCGGGCGCATCGCTATTCTTCATAGCTTCCCTGCCGTTCTACCTGGTCGGCGCCATCCTCATGATAGGTATCGGCTTTGGCGAGACGATCAGGTGGGGGCTTGGACAGGCGCTCATCATGGAGGAGACAGACGACCAGTACCGCTCCCGCATGATGAGCCTGCTCATGATGTCTTTCGGCCTGATGCCGGTCGCTGTGCTGCCGCTCGGCTTCGCGGTGGAGCATTTCGGGGCGTCGACGGCCGCGCTCGGCATGTCCGTGGTGCTGCTGGTGGCGTCCGTAATCTTCATATTCGGCAACGCCCGCCTGCGCAAGATGGAGTAGCGCGCTGCGTGCGGTTTCCGGCGTAGGACATCGCCTGTTTCGGTCAGCGACGACAGGCGCGTTCCGGGGCGTGTCATAGTGAGCGGAGCGGCCACACTGCCAATTACCGGGCAGTTGCGTGACCCGTCCGATTCCTGCGGAGTCAAGCGCCACCTCGAACGATCAGACCGGCCGTAGCGCAAACTCCATCTACCAGCGCATCGGCTACAGGCTGGCGCAGGAGACGCTGCGATACGAGTTTGGGCCGGTGTCAGGGTGATCGGCGCATAATGACGCACTTTGCCGCGGTCCCGACCATCAATCTCGCTACGAGTAAGATCACTCAGCTACGCTCGGGATGACATCAACGCCGCCGCCTCATCAGGGACTGCCGCGGTTGAGCCGCACCGATACCTACCTCATCTCCCGCGGCACTTCGTCCAGCTCTTCCTCATCCTCATCGCTTGCCAGCTCAACCTCTCGTCCCGGCTCAGGGTCTGGCGAGCCGCTCCCGCCGCTCCGGCCCCCGGGGCCATCGGTCAAGGCCAGCACCTTTCGCAGGTCCATAACCTGGTCACGCAGCATCGCAGCCTTCTCGAACTCAAGCTCCCGCGCCGCCCGCTTCATCTGCCTCTCGATATCCTTCACCAGCCTCAACAGGTCATCCCTCGGCAGATCGCCGGCCGTAACGTAAGGCGTCTTCGTCTCTGCCACCTGGCGCACACGCTGCGTGATGTCACGCACCTCTTTGATGATCGACTGCGGCACGATGCCATGCTCGGCGTTGTGAGCGGCCTGGATCACCCGCCTCCGGTCAGTCTCACCGATCGCATCCTGCATCGAAGCCGTAACGCGGTCCGCGTACATGATCACGCGGCCATCCTCGTGCCGCGCCGCCCTGCCAACCGTCTGGATCAGCGACGTATTCGACCGCAGGTAGCCCTCTTTGTCTGCGTCCAGGATCGCCACCAGGGAGACCTCAGGCAGGTCCAGCCCCTCTCGCAGCAGGTTGATTCCGACCACAACGTCGTAAACGCCGAGGCGCAGGTCACGCAGTATCTCCGTCCGCTCCAGCGTGTGGATCTCCGAGTGCAGGTAGTGGACGCGGACGCCCATCTCGCGCAGGTAGTCCGCAAGCTCCTCCGCCATACGCTTCGTCAGCGTCGTCACCAGCACCCGCTGGTTCTTCTTCGTCGTCTCCTGGATCTCGTACAGCAGGTCGTCGATCTGGCCCTCGGTCGGCCTCACCTCGATCACAGGGTCGATCAGTCCGGTCGGCCGGATGATCTGCTCAACGCGCTGCTCCTCGTGCGCCTTCTCGTATGGGCCCGGCGTTGCGGAGACGTACAGGATCTGGTTGACCCGCGCCTCGAACTCCTCGAACGACAGCGGGCGGTTGTCGATCGCCGATGGCAGCCGGAAGCCGAAGTCGACCAGCGTCCGCTTGCGCGCCAGGTCGCCGTGGAACATGCCGCGAATCTGCGGCAGCGTGATGTGCGACTCGTCGATGAATATCAGGTAGTCGTCCGGGAAGTAGTCGAGCAGCGTCCACGGCGCAGAGCCCGCTGGCCGCCGCCCAAGAGGCCTTGAGTAGTTTTCGATGCCCGCACAGGTGCCGGTCTCACGAAGCATCTCCAGGTCAAAGCGGGTCCGCTGCTCAATGCGCTCCGCCTCCAGCAGCTTGCCCTGGCCGCGGAAGAACTCGAGTTGCTGGTCCAGCTCTTCCTGGATCTCCTTAAGCGCCTCACCGAACTGCTCCTCCGGCGTGATGAAGTGCTTGCCGGGGAATATGTCCAGCTCGTCCAGCTCGGCCAGCACCTCGCCGGTGAGAGGGTCAAGCTGCGTGATGCGCTCCACCTCATCGCCAAAGAACTGCACACGCACCGCAAGCTCCTCATACGCGGGCATGATCTCCAGAGTGTCGCCGCGCAGCCGGAAGCGGCCGCGCGTCATCTCCATGTCGTTGCGCTCGTAGTACATGTCTACGAGCTTCCGCACGACCTTCCGCAGGCCTGGCTCCGTGCCCCTCTTGATGTTGAGCACGATTGCCCTGTACTCCTCCGGCGAGCCGAGGCCGTAGATGCACGAGACCGATGCGACGATGATGGTGTCCCGGCGCGTGAGGAGTGAGCGGGTTGCGGCGTGACGCAGCCGGTCGATCTCCTCATTGATGTCCGACTCCTTCTCGATGTAGGTGTCGGACTGCGGGACGTACGCCTCCGGCTGGTAGTAGTCGTAGTAGGAGACGAAGTACTGGACGGAGTTGTGGGGGAAGAACTCCTGGAACTCTGAGGCCAACTGCGCCGCGAGTGTCTTGTTGTGGGCGATGATGAGCGTGGGGCGCTGGGTCTTCTCGATGACCTCGGCCATAGTGAAGGTCTTGCCCGAGCCCGTCACACCGAGGAGCGTCTGGTGCTTCAGGCCACGAGGGCCGATGCCGTCTACCAGCGCCTCGATGGCCGTCGGCTGATCGCCCGTCGGCTGGAAGTCGGAGACGATCTCGAATCGCCGGTCGGTGGAGAGTGTTGTCATGGCTTCAAGTACCAGGTGAGGATGGCGGTGAGGGCTGGGCAGATCACTCCATTCTAACCCGCGCCATGATCTCCGGCCCCGTGCTGGCACACTGGAGATTCAGAGTGCTGGAGTCCCGTTAGAGCTAAGGAAGAGCCGTGGGTATTGCGGCGCTCAAAATAACGAAACGAACCCGTTGCGTTATTGGCAAACCTGTGCTAACTTCTAACGAAACGATACCGAAGCGTATCTATAAAAGACGGCCGATCAGGCCATCGGACTACAGGAAGACGGGATAATGCCGAGAATAAAAGGTCACTTCACTCAAACGCACAGGGCAGGGCGTTGACGGCATCATGGCCGGACCGCCCGTCTCAACAGGCGCGGCAGGCCGCGCCTCATCTCATCTCTCGTCCGCAAGGGCATAGTCGCAGTCACGCCAGCGAGGTTCCGTCATGACCACAGCATCCACCACGGCTAATCTCGCCACCGGGGCCGCAGACAGGAAGCACCGTCTCAGGTGGTGGACGCTTAGCGTCCTCTCGCTGTCCCTTGTTCTCATCGGGATGGACAACACCATCCTCAACGTCGCAATTCCCACTCTGCAGCGGGAATTCTCCGTAACCTCATCGACGCTGCAGTGGATGGTCGACTCGTACCTTCTGGTCTTCGCCGGGCTGTTGCTGACTATGGGCGGCCTCGGAGACCGCTTTGGCAGGGCGCAGATGCTTCGAGCCGGTCTTGTGATCTTCGCCATCGCCGCGTTCGTGGTGATATTTGCGGAGTCATCGAGTCAAGTGATTGCGGCGCGTGCCGTGATGGGCATCGGCGGCGCGATGATCATGCCGGCGACACTCTCGATCATCATCGATGTGTTCAAAGGCCCCGAGCGGGCGCGTGCCATCTCCATCTGGGCCGCGACGGCGGGTGTCGGCGTCGGCCTCGGGCCGCTGATCGGAGGCGCTTTGCTTGAGCAGTTCTACTGGGGCTCCGTCTTCCTGGTGAACGTTCCGATCGCCGCCGTAGCGCTTATCGCAGGGTTCTGGCTCGTGCCGGATAGCCGAGATCCGGAGGCTAAGCCGGTCGACTTCGTCGGCGCGGGCCTCTCAACAGCCGCGGTCGCCCTGTTTATCTACGCCATCATCGAGGCGCCGTCAGAAGGCTGGACCGCCCCGATCACGCTGGCTGGCTTCGGCATATCGATAGCGCTTGCGGCGGCGTTCTCATGGTGGGAGCTGCGAGTCGAGTATCCGCTGCTCAACTTTGCCTTCTTCAAGCGGATGCGGTTCTCGATGGGAGCGGGGGCAATCAGCCTCGCCTTCTTCGCTCTGATGGGCATGATCTTCGCCTTCACGCAATACCTGCAGTTTGTCCGCGGCTACACGGCACTCGAAGCCGGGATCAGGCTGCTGCCGCTGGCGGCGGGCATTGCCGTCGGCGCCCGCGGCGGAGAGATGATCAACAGGAGGTTCGGCACAAAGGTCGTCGTCGGGACAGGTCTCATCCTGCTCGCCGGCACACTGTCGATCATAACGATCTATGACGCAGAAACCCCGCTATGGCTTATCGAGGTCAGCATCTTCCTGACATCCGTGGCCATGGGCTCGATCATGGCGCCTTCTACCGACTCCGTCATGGGCGCCGTGCCGCCAGAGCATGCAGGCGTCGGCTCAGCGATGAACGACGTGACGCGGCAGGTTGGAGGCGCGTTCGGCATTGCAATCATCGGCTCAGTGCTTACGTCGATCTACTCCTCGCGGGTAGCTGGCGCGGTGGACGCTGTGTCGGGTTTGAGTGCGGCTGCCGCCGCATCTGCGAAAGACTCGGTTGGCGCGGCGACAGGGATTGCGGCGGGACTGCCGCCACAGATCGGTGAGCCTTTGGCGAACGCAGCCCGTGACGCTTACTCTGACGCCTTCGGGCTCGCCGTGCTCGTCGGCGTTGCATTCGCACTGATCGGCGCCGCGCTTGTGTTCAAGTTCATGCCTGCGAGGGAACAGCCCATTGATCCGGTCCCGGCGCGAGCCACAATGTCCGCCCACGCGGGACCGGCTGAACAGACTGGACAGGTTTAATGCAGACCGGCCGCCGCCCGCGTTTCGGGGGCGGCGGCCGGTTGCCGCTCAGTTGAAATGACAACACCGTCTACAGAAGAACAGCATGCGGCACGCGGCCGGCCCCGAAGCGCCGAGGCCGACCGCGCCATCATGGAAGCGACGATGAAACTCCTCATGGCTGAGGGATTTTCGAACCTCTCCATCGAATCGGTCGCCGCAGCGGCAGGGGTCGGCAAGACCACGATCTACAGACGCTACTCGGGCAAGCTCGAACTCGTGATCGCAGCGATGTCGAGCTTCATGATGCTCGGGGAGGTTGCAGACACAGGCTCACTGCGTGGCGACCTGCTCGGCTTCCACTCACACACCGGCCACGGCTTCTCCCTGCGGCTGCTTGCCGGAGCCGGCAGCACCTTCCTGGGCGCTGTGCTGTCAGAAAAAGAACGCAACCCGGAACTGCTCGCCACGTTCCGCCGGCTCGTCACTGACCGGAGACGCGCTCAGTACAGGACGGTGATCGACAGGGCGGCGCGGCGCGGCGAGATCGACAAAAGCGTCGATCCCGACTACGTGGCGTCTGTCCTGTTCGGGTCGATGATCGCCCGGACAATTGCCGGGATGGAACTGACGGATAAAGTGATCGAGCAGACGGTCGACAACATGCTGAACGGTCTGTTGAAGCGCTGACGCAACTCAGCCGGCCTCTACTGACATGGTTCTTGCTACCTGTCACGGAGGGAGTTTGAGAGCAGGGTGACTGCTCATTCCCCGGTGCGACCCAGCGCGACCCGGCTAGAATGCAGTTGTTCAAGGCTGCAGGCCAAACCCGATATTCTTTATCGCAGAGTCGTAATGATGCCCAGCAGGTTTGAAAAGTTCTCTGAGCCGGCGAGGCAGGCTCTTTCGCTGCTGTCTGCTCATTGTTTGACTGCCCGGTCCATCACAGCAGATCAGAGTCTGGTTCCACCCCGAAGCCAGGCTCATCGTGAATAGAGATGTAGCCATCAACTTGCGCCGGCTCGCCGAGCCACAGCTCGTCGCATCCTGCGCCTCGGGCCCCCGGCAAGACCTCGGCGAAATCCTCACATGCTGTCGCCGCGATCAGGTGCAGGCCCCAGACTTCGCCACCGCGGTGCGGCACAACCTGCACGCCCGCGTTCACTCCCATCTCGACGATTCGCAGGCCCGCTGTGATGCCCCCGCACCAGGTGATGTCCGGTTGCCATACGTCGTAGGCGCCGGAGCGCGCAACTTCAGCGAAGCCGAAGTGGGTGAACTCATGCTCACCACCCGCGATCAGCGCCGGTTTGACCAGTGTCCGGAGCGCCGCATTGCCATCGAGTTCGTCTGGCGTGAGCACATCCTCAAACCAGTGCATATTGAACTCTCGCAACCGCTCAGCCATCTTGACCGTCGTTTCGCTGTCCCAGCTCATGTAGACATCGAACATGATCTCAGCAGACGGACCGAACGCGGCCCTCGCCCGTTTCGCCGCCATGACTGCCGTAACCGCGGAGTCGAAGTCTGATGACGGTCCGGTCCAGCGGTGCGGCATCTTGTGCGCGGTGAATCCGAGCTCTGCGTACCAATCAGTGTCTGTGCCCGTCGCGTATGCCCGGATCCGTCCCTTCTCCACTCCGTTGCCGGACCTGGCCAGCAGTTCGGCCACTGGCTTCCTCTCAGCCTTCCCAAGCGCATCCCACAGTGCGAGGTCAACGCCGCTCAACGCCATGATGGCGATGCCCTTGCGGCCGTAAGGGATGCTCGCCGCATAGAGCTCGTCCCAGACCGAGGCGATGTCTGCCGCGGAGTCAAAACTGCGGCCGGTGAGCAGTTCGGCGAAGTGACCGTTTACGACCTCGACTGCGGAAAGTCCCCCACCGCCGCAGCCGTAGCCGGTGACTCCGGCATCGGTCTCGACGCGCACCACGATCTGCCATAGCTTCGTGCGCCATGACAGCGCGACGTGCTTGTAGCGCGGGTAGACGGCGGAGACGGACGTGATCCTCAAAAGAAAAGGCCTCCATATTGTGATGTGGAGACCTATTTAAGCACGTGGCTGGCGCTGTGGCCCTGCGTGGAGCGAGCCTGGAGAGACGGCCCTGTCAGGCCGCTTGAGCCGAGTTGGTCCGGTTTGCGTCATCACAGAGCACGTTGAAGAGGTGCGTGTTTGCCGGGACCGCCGCAGTGTAGTTGCAACGGAGGCACGTTAAGTTTGCCCCGATGTTGTCGACCTCCAGAAGGAGGTCGCCGTCGCAGATTGTGCAGCACTTGAAAAACAGCATCTACTCGCTCTAACGAAGCGATCATTGTGTTCAGTCGTCTACCCGTATCGTAGGCAGGTCCGAGTATCCGGGAGCCAGCGTTACGGCAGCGTTATGTGTGCCCCCTGTTTGGCCTGCGACAGCGCGAGACGGCAGTTCAGTTTGAACAAACCGGAGCACAACCGGCCTCATACGCGACCTCCCTGGCGCCTGGCCGCCGGATTACCGGCTACGTGAGGGCCGAAACAGTGCCATAGACGCCGTCATAGCCTGCTTGCACCTCGACTCGGCCTTCCCTCACCGCAATGATCAGGTCCGCCATCCGGGCTTCGCTGACCCTCGCCAGATCGTCCCTCGGGGCGGAGATCAGCACGTTCATCTCGCTCTCGAACTCGTGGATGAGCGCCTGGCATACGGCGGTCACCTTTTTCGTGCCGGCACCCGCGTTGAGGCCCTGCGCGACAAGCTCTCGCAACGGCACAAGCTGGCGGTAGGGACGGCTGTTCGGCTCGACTCCGTGGAGCAGTCCGTCTTTGAGGACCGGCGACTCGGGCGTATGGTCGGAAAGCTCGCTAACCCTGTGTGCGACACCGAGCGTCAGCGGTCTTTTACATGCGGGACAACGGCCGTCCGGCGGCGTCTCAGCAGGCGCCAGCCTCACCCCGCACTTGCGGTGGCCGTTCAGGTGATATTTACCGTGCTCAGGGTGGAACTCCACCGTCTCAAGCACCCGGTTCTCGAAGAGAGCGGAGCGTACCGAGTCGTAATCGGGCGCTGCGTCAAGCACAGTCAACTCCCGTCCCATCGTCTGGGCGGAGTGCGCGTCTGAAAATGAGACGATGGCGCGGTCACCAATGTCGCTAACGCCCCAGTTCATGTGCGGGTCGCTGGAGAGGCCGGTCTCGACCGCGGGGACGCGTGCCGCATGCTCGCCGAAACACTCCTCAAGGGAGTCGAACCCTGACTTTGAGCCGTAGACCCCGTACCAGGGAGTCCAGATGTGGGCGGGAAAGACAACGCAGCGCGGGTCGGCGTCGAGGGCGAGAGAGTAAAGATCGCAGGCGGATAGTTTGATCATTGGGCGGCCGTCAGACTCGAGCCGCTGGTAGTTGGCAAGCGTTTCGCTGACGCTGTCTGCGGTTTCGAAAGACGGCGCCATGAGCAGGACATGGACGCGGCGGGAGCGGTCAGACTGTCGCCAGATGCAGGAGATCTCCGTGACGAGGATGAAATCTGGCGATTTGGCGGCGGCGTGTCCGTTGTGGGGATTGCGAAGGCGATAGACGCCTTCGCCCGACGGCTCGAAAGCAGACCGCATCTCTTCTCGCCAGGCGGGATGGGTGAAGTCTGGCGCCGCCAGGAGGCCGATGCCTTTTTCGGCGGCGGTTGCGGCGAGAGATTCGATGTTGAGCTGCGGGCTGGTCGCCATCGAGAAGCGGGAGTGGAGGTGGAGGTCGGCGACCAGCCTGTGGAATGCCATGACGAGGGAGTGTAGCGGAGAGATGGTAGCGGAGCAGTGAAGGGTGGCGGTGAGGATTGCGGGACGTGGGGGAGTGCGGAGGAGATTGACGGGGAATGGCGGGAGCGGGGCGGGTCGCGCGGTTGAGGCAGTTGAGGATCAGGCAAGATGGGCGGTGCGAGAGCGGTCAGCGTTGCGGTGCGGGAGAGGAGATGTTGAAGTTGTGTGCCAAAGCGGTGCCAGAACGGTCAGCGAAAGCGGCGCGAGGTATGGGACGCTGAGCTGTGTGCGTGTCCGAACCGGTTCTTAGTGGACGCGCGATCATGGCGACTATGAGCCGTGTGCCAGAGCGGTGCGGGAGCGGAGCGGGCGAGGTGCGACATAGGAGATGCTGAGCCGTGGGTGCGTCCGGACCAGTTCTGATGACAGCGAGTTCACCGCTATGCATAGCGCGTGTGAAAATCGCTCATGTCGCGGAGCGGTCCCACAGCTACAATAGACAGGTTGACCGCTCGGGGCATAGCGCAGCAGTGGTAGCGCACCCGCTTTGGGAGACCGGACTAGTCAATACCGCACGAAAGTGCAAAAAAGTAGAATTGGTCATGTCGGGGTGTGGCGCAGTGGTAGCGCACCCGCTTTGGGAGCGGGGGGCCGCAAGTTCGAGTCTTGCCACCCCGACCAACTATCTTAACGATATTCGTCACCGGTAAGGGAATTAAGCTCCTTAATCGGCGGACAGTGTGTCAATCTTGACCACTGCTGAAATTCACCACGACCCCTGGTCACACTGACAGCCCATCACTCCTCCGGCGTCCTGACCTCAACCGCTACCTGGCAGACATCCTCCTCTCGTGCCGCCAGAGACGTAACTCTCAAACCCTGAGACCGGTCCGAACCCGCGCCACGAACTCGTCCACTCGTGCTCTCAGGCGCGAGTGCCTGGTCACAAGCTTGAACGGCCTGGTTACACGTGCCTTTGGACCAGGGATCATCACACCGTCGAGATAACCCTGCAATGACAAGAGAGAGTCACGCTCAATCCCTTCCAAGAAAGAGTGATCGTGCCATCTCACGAGATCGAGCTGACGTGCGGCCAACGCCGCGAGTCTTCGAAATCGCCTCGTCGCCCACCTGCCTGCGCTGAGACCCGAGTGACCGCTTACCAGGTCCAGGAACTCCGCTTCCTCGGTGGACGTGAGCCACAGCCTGGAAACATGATCCCGTTCCCTGTACTCGTATAGATCACCTCGGCTACACGGCTTAACCACCAGTCCGGTGTGAACCTCCCCGGTCTTCCATCCACACTCCCGAAGATCCGGCACAAACACTCGACCCAGAAGAGTCCGTAACCGCTCCCTGTCGCGCTCGTTCAGTTGCGTCGGCATCTCCGCGACAGCGTCACGCCGGCTCGGTATCCCGTATTCCTTCCTGATCCGCTGGCCTGATCCTCTGGATCGTTGCGCGGTCAAGCAACCTGCCGATCTTAGGTGCAACGAGCTCAGCCAGTTCACTGTCAGGTAGATGCGGCGCTGCCCGAATCTCATCTACGGCCATTTGGCGCTGACTGGCAGTGAGGGGCTTCCCCGGGTTCTCTCTCTGGATTCCCTGTCCCATAGGCGACTCCGGACTGTGCAGGTCTGTGCAGGTGCTAGCTAAAACCGGGCTGGATGGTGTGCAACTACACGCAACTGGTTCTGTCAGAACTCAGGGCACGAGCTGATTAGCGGCCGAATCGAACAGGGACTGGAGGCCACGGTTAAGCAGCCAACTCCGTCATTAGAGTCGTCCATTTTCCGCTGAAGATCCGTCTTCTCTCTGATGCTGAAACTTGCTCCCCTTTTAAATTCGGTAACCTCAGATAACTTCGTAACTCGTCGAATGCTGTGCAGAACCGGCTTGCTGAATCAAACTGCTTGAACCCGAGCATCGGATAGTAACGTTGCTTGATATGCCGGCGATCCTGCTCCATCCGGTTGTTCAGGTACTGGTTATGTCTGTGCGTTACTTTGCGGCCAGCGATCCAGCTTATTGCCTTTGAATAGGCAGGATGCTTGTCGGTGGTGACGCGTAACG
>JAQBUH010000051.1 GCA_027624075.1 Chloroflexota bacterium | reverse complement strand
TCCGGTCACTCGTTCCCGGCCTGCCTGCCCGCGACGTGATGGCGATGACGTTTCAATACCTCACGTTTGAGCGCACCGGCCAGACAACCGAAGGCCTTGACGTGGCCCTGATGTACGCAATCGAAGGCCCGGACAACATCGACTGGTCGCAAGTCCGCGCCGACGGTATTGGCATGTGGCGGCTGCCCGATCTGCCCGATGACTACGGCGACTTTGACCTACCAATCGACTGAAAAGGACTTTCACATGAAGACACACATACGACGTGAACGCGGCTCAGGCTCTTGGCGCAAGCGCGGGAAGAGCATCCTGCTGACGTACTCGATAACCGGCCCAGGCGGTGAGCGCCAGCAGATGTTCGAGACGTTGACAGGGCCTGACGCCACGGAGAAGAAAGCGAAAGACCGCCTTGCAGCAATCCGAACCGGGGTCGTTAACGGCGAGGTCATGGCACCGACCGGCGAGACGCTGGGCGGCTGGGCTGAATATTGGATAGAGAACGTGCTGGAAGCGAAAGAGCAAACCCGGCACTGGTACGCGCGGATGCTTCGCCAGTATGTCCCGGAGAAACTGCTGTCGAAACGGCTGTCGGACTTCAAGACCGCCGACGTTCAAGCCGTGCTCACGAAAGCCCGTAAAGACGGATATGCGGTCGCAACACGACGCCGGGTTCATGCCGTTTTGTCTGGACTGTTCAAGGGCTCTGTAACGGCAAAGAAGATCGCTCCCGGCCTGAACCCAATGCTGGGCATCAAGGCACCAAAGCTGGAACACAAGCGCGTGGAAGCACCGACGCTGGACGATGTGATGAAAGTCATGCGAGACGTCCAACACTTGCCCTATAGCGTGGCCTACCACGTTTTACTTGCTATCGGCGCACGCCGAGCAGAGGTCGCAGCCCTGACGTGGGAAGACGTTGACCTCGACGCTCGCACTATCCACATCAGCAAGTCGATAACCCGAATCAAGGGCAAAGGGTTGATCGTAGACACACCGAAGACGATGGCAGGTGTCCGCACCGTGCACATCGACAGGGTAACGGCAAACGCTCTCAGGACGCACCGGGCAGAACAGGCCGCCCGCGTTCTTGCCAGCGGCGGTGCAGTCGTCGATAGCGGCTACGCCTTCACCTTAGAGAACGGCACAGTCATCGACCCGCAGAACCTCACGCAAGGCTGGCGTAAGGCTGCGAAGCGAGTGGGTGTGAAAGCCCGGCTCCATGACCTTCGACACGTCCATGCCACCTACCTGCTCGGCAAAGGGCTGGCGTCAGTAAAAGAGGTTCAGGTGCGGCTCGGCCATTCAAGTGCAGCGACCACATTATCGGTCTACTCGCACATCCTGCCCGGACGCGACGAACAGGTCGCCGATGCCTTCGGTGCGATCATGGGCGGTGCCGGATAGCGTTTGTGGGCTAGTAATGGGCAGAGTAAGAAAGAAGGGGCAGCCATTCGGCCGCCCCTTCTGCTTTTTCGAGTTCAGGTTGGTTGGTGACGCGCCGGGGGCTCGAACCCCGAACCTAGTGATTAAGAGTCACTTGCTCTACCATTGAGCTAGCGCGCCACCATCCATTCAATCGGAGGTACCGCGGCGTGTCAACTTGGCTAACGGGCAAACAGGGCCGGACTGACCCCGCATTCGAGGCCAATCCAGCCCGGCTCCACGCGCGCAGCCTGTTTGCCTGACGACAATGTTGGCAGCACACGGCAGTCATGATTGGTCAACGTCGCGACGAAACTGGCAGTTCAGTGCCGTTACCGCCAGCCAACCTGACGGTGATGCTGGCAGCGCAGAGTGTCTTCGCAGGGCAATCAGCGCTACTTCCGGGCTCAATCCGGACCCATCCGTCCGGCGCGACCCGTCTGGCGCAGGCGCCGCTCGCTTACTGCTCTGGCGCAGGCGCCGTTCGCTTACTGCTTCGACGCCGGCACTCCGCCTATCGCCCAGTCGTGCTTCGCTACGTCCTGGAAGATGATCGTCGTGGCGGAGTCCGGAATCCCTGCTGTCTCCGATATCGCCCTGGTCACAGCCTTTGCGATAGCCGCTTTTTGATCTGGCGTTCGACCTTCATAGAGTGCAATCTGAACAACCGGCATCATCGCCTCCTGTCACGGGATATATTCATTCGCGTTGGTCGCGTTGGTCGCGTGGGCCGCGTGGGCGGTCCGTCAACCGCTCCGCCCCGGTCATCCATAGACCGTTAGCGATCAGCATAGCTCCGCCAGCAATACCTCGAACACTTTTAGAGGCCGCGGGACAGGCGTTGCCAGAGCATTCCCGGCAGCCCCGCCTTCTGCATCAGTGACTGCGTGTCGCCGATCGGATACTCGACACGAAAGAAGCTCACGGTGGCAGCAGAGTCGTCGAGCACGGCATACGACGCCCTCGGGTCGCCGTCGCGCGGCTGGCCGACGCTCCCCGGGTTGACGAACCACCGCCCCGCTTTGAGATCCACGGTCTGCTCGTGTCCGGGGAACACCTTCTCGTCATCGTTTCCTGACGCTGGAAACACTACCGGCACGTGTGTGTGGCCGTTTACACAGTGCGGTGTCTCAAGGAACGGCAGGTTCGCGGCGGCGACGCCGGCGCGGTCCAGGTACTCCCAGACCGGATCGCGCGGCGAGCCGTGGACCAGGGTGAAGTCACCGTCGACCGTCTTCTCGGGCAACGACTCTGCATACTGCCGTGACTCCGCAGTTAGCACGCTGGCCGTCCACTCCGCCGCCGCACGGGCGTGCGGGTTGAACTGCTCCAGGGGCAAAGACCCAAGCGCGGCAAGCTCATGGTTCCCGGCGACCGCCAGCGCGTCCAGCCCGCGAAGCCGGGCAAGGCATTCGTTCGGCTGAGGACCGTAGCCGACAGCGTCGCCAAGCGACCAGACGCGGTCCATTGCGCTCCGTGACTCCGCATCCAGCACGACCGTCTCCAGCGCGGCCAGGTTGGCATGGATATCGGACAGCAACAGGATACGGCTCACAAAAACTCCCTTGTGGCCGGGGCCAAATATGCTTTCCCGGATGCGTTTACCACGAACGCAAGCTACCAAACGCAGGCTGACAATTACAAGCGGGCCGCCGGGTCCTGGCCACGCGGCGGACCAACATCGGCTAATCCGCCGCGTCGCCATGACCCCGGCCGCCAGCCGTCCCTATAATCGCCATCATGCGCGGCTCCACATCACCAAAATCACCCGGCGACTCGGCTGGCTCGGCCGGCGAGTTCGAGCTCATCGCGGCGCTTAAGCGCGTGATCGATGAGGCGACGCCCGCGCCTCATATGCTGATCGGAATCGGCGACGATGCCGCCGTTGTGGAAAACGCGGCCGGTGGGGCGACGGTCATGACCACGGACACAATGGTCGACGGCGTTCACTTCAGGCGCGGCGAGGCCGACTGGGGCGACGTTGGGTGGAAGTCCGCTGTCTCTAACCTGAGCGACATTGCGGCTATGGGCGCGACACCGCTCCACGCGCTGGTCACCATCGGTGTGCCTGCTGATGTTTCGACCGGCGATATGGAACAGATGTACCGCGGCCTTGCCGCGGCGTTCACCGAGTTCGGCGGCGGAATCGTCGGTGGCGACGTGGTCTCGTCTCCGGTCTTCTTCGTCACCGTCGCGCTCACGGGACAGGTCCGGATGCAGGACGGCGTTCCCGCCCTCCTGCGAAGAGACGCGGCGCAACCGGGCGAACTGATCGGGGTCACAGGCACGCTGGGCGGCGCGGCGGGCGGTCTTCAAGCGCTGGCGAAAAACCTCTCTACACCGGGCGCCGATGCGCTCAAGCGAATGCACTATCGTCCCACGCCGCGTCTTGCCGAGGCAGCGATACTGGTTGAGGCCGGAGTGCTCTGCGCCATGGATGTCAGCGACGGCCTCGCCGGCGATCTCGAAAAGATCTGCTCTGCGAGCGAGGTGGGAGCGGTCATCAACGTGGGGTCTGTCCCTGCGCCTCCTGAGCTGCGGGCAGAGTTCGGGGACGACGCGACCGCGATGGCGCTGTCCGGCGGAGAGGACTACGAGCTGGTGTTTACTGCGCCGTTCGATGTGATGGACCGGCTGCTGGCCCGGCACAGGAAGTTGTTTACGCACATTGGCAGGGTAGTCTCTGAGCCGGACAGAGGAGAGAGCGTGTTGCTGCAAGCGGCGGATGGATCGGAGTTCAGCCTGGAGCGGAGAGGATGGGACCACCTTGGCGCAGGGTAATCCGTTCCCGTTCCCTCTGATGCCGTCGCAGGCGCAGGGCCTGATGGTGGAGAGCCACTCCGAGTCTGACACCGTGACCATTGGGCGGGCCATCGGAGAGGCGCTTCGCCGCGGAGACGTGGTGCTCCTCATGGGCGAGCTGGGCGCAGGCAAGACCCGGATGGTCCGCGGAATGGCGGTTGGCATCGAAAGCCCGGTCCCTGCCCGCAGCCCGACGTTCGTGCTCGTAAATGAGTACCGTGGCAGGATCCGGCTCAGCCACTGCGACCTGTACCGCGTCGCCGGACCGGACGAGGTGGAGGAGCTGGCCCTTGATGAGCGGCTGGTCGACGGCGCACTGGTGATCGAGTGGCCTGAGCGGGCGGAAGGCAACTTCCCGGAAGACGCGCTGCTCGTTGAGATCGAGTTCGGACAAGAGGACAACGACCGCACGATCCTGTTGACGCCGGGTGGGGACAGCGCAGCGCACCTGGCCATGCGAGCAGCGGCGATCTACGAGTCCCTGACGTCGATGAGAGCCCCTCAGCCGGACGAGCAAGCCGAGGCGCAACCGTGATCCTCGTCGCGGTGGACACTTCGACGCGCTGGGCGGGCGTTGGCCTTGAGACCGGCTCTGGCGAGCGGACTCAGATCATCTGGCGCTCAGACCAGAACCACGGCAGAGAGTTGATGCCGGCCATCGTTGACCTCATGTCACGTGCGGGGCTCGGGCCACCTGACATCACGCACCTTGCCGTCGCACTTGGCCCTGGAGGGTTCAGCGCAGTCCGTGTCGGTATCAGCGCCGTGATGGGGCTTGCCTTGCCGCGCGAACTTCCTGTGGCGGGGATCCCGACGCACCTGGTTGAGGCGATGCCGTATCTCGAAGGCGTGTCCCACGGATCACCGGTCATATCCTTAATCCCGGCTGGCCGCGACGAGCTTTCTTGGGCGCGGTTCGAGTCGGGCTCTGGTGAGCCTGCGGCTACTGGACTGATCGGGTTCGAAGAGTTCGCCGCTGACATTCCGGCCGGCGCACGAGTCTGTGGTGAAGGCGCCTCATTGCTACGGGACAGGATCGCGCCGGAACAGTTCCTGTCAGGTGACGCGCCGACGCGCTCCCCTGCCTCACTGATCGAGCTCGCCAGGCGTCGCTTCGACAGTGACCGGCCGATATCGCAGGCGGAGCTGAGACCCATCTACGCGCGTCCGCCAAGCGTCACGGCGCCTCGCCCGGCCAGATAGAGTTAAAGTGTCTGGCCGGACTGCCTGGCTACCCGGCCGAAAACGGCTGACGGACTGGCGGGATTGCGGCATGAAAGATCACTGACATTCCCGGCACAGGCTGGGAAACCGGTTCCCTGGGACAAATAAAAACTAGACGGGAGAAAAGATGGCAACGGAGACAACCCTTGTGCTGATCAAGCCGGACGGCGTGCAGCGCGGCCTGTCGGGTGAGATCGTCCGCCGGCTGGAACAGACCGGCCTGAAGATCGTAGGTCTCAAGCTCATGCAGGTTTCGAGAGAGCTGGCGGGCCGGCACTACGGCGAGCACGAGGGCAAGCCGTTCTACAACGGCCTGGTTGACTACATCACCTCTTCGCCCGTTGTTGCGCTGGCGCTGGAAGGGCCTGACGCCATCTCGATCACGCGGAAGTTGATGGGAGTGACAAAGCCTGCCGAGGCGGCGCCAGGCACGATTCGAGGGGACTTAGGAGTCGATATCGGGCGGAACCTGATCCACGGGTCAGCCAACGCTGAAGACGCGGCGCGTGAAGTCGGCCTGTTCTTCGATTCGAGCGAGCTGCTGCGGTGGGACCGTGCGATCGAGAGCTGGATTAACGAGTAGCGGCCAAATCTGGTCTGACTTCAAGGAAGCCTGTTACGACCGCGTCCAACATGGAGTAATTGCTTCTTATGCTTCAGTTGAGAGATAGTTCCACGAACACTGTGGGTAAAATTGGATCTCTGTCCGTGTGTGAACTTTAGCTGATCTTCAGAGAGATTACGGTTGGTGCGAATCCATTCGTAAATCTGCGGGAGTTCCGCTACACCCCCGTTTTCAGAAAGAGCTAGAAAGATTGCATCCGGCCAAAAACCTATTGCGCGTTCTGGCATTGGCGTCCTCCTTCACACGCTACTGCTCTCGCTCAAAGTAAGGTTCCGGAGCGGGAGCTACTGCAGCCGCACAACCTCTGTGCCGCGTGCCCAGAGCTTGTCCAGGGCGTAGTAGTCCCTGCTGTCCTTGCTGAACAGATGCACGACGATGCCGGGGAA
>JAQBUH010000050.1 GCA_027624075.1 Chloroflexota bacterium | reverse complement strand
GAAGTGCCAAAAGTCAGCAGGGGCTGCGCCGCCTGACCCTATTTACACACTTATTGACGGAACCTCCCGAAGCAGGCGCGCTGCAGTTCGGCTCAGTGACCTTCGTCCGCAAAGACGGCTCACGCGTCTCTGTCAACCCGGTGGTTACGCCGGAGACATCTGGAGGATGGATCACGCTGCCGGACGTCGCTGCAACGGGAAAGCCCGTCACGGCCAACCCGCCGGGCCCGCCAGACCGGCCATCGGACCTCATGGACATCGCCGCCACACTGCGTAACCTCGCTGACCAGACAGTGTCTACAGGCGGCGAGCGCGAGATATGCGCCCGGTTTGCAGAGGCGCTCAGGCTGGCGGCGCGGACAGACGCGGTCACAGTGGCGCGCTCGACTGGCACAGCCGGACTGTACGAATCGGTCGCGCACTCCGTCGATCCCCATGGATCTATCCCGGAGCCTATTTCGGACGCCGTCGACCTGCCGCCTGCCCTTATACCTCAACGAGGCGCCGGCCCGATCTCTGTCGACTCGCTCGAGGGGTTGGCTCTTTTCGACCCCGTGATCATCGGCGGCGAAGAGGCATCAGGAGCGTATCTCGCGGCCCGCGCCGAGTACCTCGATGGGTCACATGTGCTTGTGATTGCAAACGCTCCCTCAGCGGCGCCGTGGCCTGACGAGACCTCGCTGCTACTTGAGACCGGCGTGCTCACGCTCTCTGGCACGCTGCGCACCGCTGAACTCGGGAGCCGGCTCGCATCGTCAGCCCGTGCCCACGAGGCGGTGCGCCAGATCGGCGTGCTGGCGTCACAGGACCTCGACGGCGGGTTCCTCGAGGCGGCACGCAGGGTGATCGCCCGCCGCCTGCCGGTCTCGGCTATCTCAATTCACGTAATCGACGCCGAGACTTCACGGTGCTACGTGGCGGCGTCCACTGGAGGCGACTCGGAGGGGTTGGTCCCAGGGTTCGCATGGCCGCTTCCCGGGTCGATTGAACAGCGCGTCCTCAAGTCCGGCGCGCCACTGTTTATCTCTGCCTCAAGCCCGGAGCGTGTGTCTGCTCCGCCGTCAACCGTCGCCCACTGGCGTGCCGCGGGGCTGCAGACGGTGGTTGCCGTGCCGCTGCGTGAGGCGGGAGAGGTTATCGCAGTCCTTGTCGCAGGGTTCTCTTCGGCGCTGTCCGGCCCAACCGAAGTGGTCAGGCTGCTGGAGAGCATCACCCCCGCGGTCCATCTTGGCGTTGGTCTCTCCAGCGGAAGGCCGGGCGCGGCGCCGGAGCCAGACGACTCGGCGGCCGATCCGGGCTTCGTCCCACCCCGGCTCCTGCTTGCCATCACCAGGGCCGCCGCTGAGTCACCGGACACCGCAACGCTCTTCGCGTCGGTCACTGAGTGGCTTCAAGAGATCATTCCGAGCGGCCGCGTCGCATGGGGCACGATCGACCACGCGACCCGCACATATCGCCGCCTGTATAACTACGATACTGCTTCCGCCGCCCACGCCGGCCAGGCGAATGCGCACATTGCCGAGAGCGAGTATGAGTCTCTTGGCGCGGCAGGTTTGCAGCTTCCGGAGCCAGGCCATGCGCCGGACGGCGGCCGTTCCATGCGCGTTGCGGTGACTGCAGGCGAGCGTGTCCTTGGCGTCGTCACCGCCTGGGCTCGTGAAGACGAGCAGTTCTCTCAAGTGGACATGGCGCGACTGCAACGTGTCTGTGAGTTCATCTCAGGGCCGCTCGACCGCATCCTGGAGATAGAGGCTGCTCGTGAGGCACAGGGTCTGCGTGACCTGATCGACGAGATCGGTTTTCAGGCCGCCGGGTTCTACGAGCCAGCCCCGGCGCTGAGAGCGATCCGCCCGCTGGTCAACAGGCTGTTCCCGCACGACCGCGCGATCTTCATAGATATCGACAGCGCCGCCGGGATCGCAGTGGTGCGATACGACTCTGCCGCGTCTCCCAACGACATTATGGCGCACGATTTCCTGCTGACTTCGCTCCCATCGCCAGAAATAGCGGAGTCGGACATTCCGCTGAACATCTCGATTGAAGACCTGGCAAGTTCGCCATCTGCCCAGATCGGGCCAGTGTTTATAGATTTCGCAAGCCTGCTCGCCATCCCTGTGAGCGGTGGCGCTGACTCGTTCAGCGCGCTTCTTCTGCTCAACTCGGAGCCGGACGCGTTCACAGACCTGCATATCGAACGCGCTGCGGCGCTCTCTGTCCAACTCGCAGGGGCGCAGGCCGGGTGGCAGGCCCACCGCTCGTCCCGTGAATCGACGCGGGAGGTCCGTGAAATCCGCAAGCAACTGAACCTGCTACTGGATAGCGCGCCGGTCGCCCTGATCAGCACAGACGCGAACGGCGTATGCACCCGTCTTGAAGGACACGGGCTCGAGACGCTGGACGTGAAGCGCGAAGACATGCTCGGCAAGTCGATCTTCGAGTTGACGGGCAGGCTGCCGCAGCTCGAGGATGCCATCAGGCAGGCCCTGCGCGGCGTCCCCGCGTCGGCCATCACGACGCTTGGTAACCACGCCGCAGAGGTCTGGGCACAGCCGGTCACCGAGACCGACGGCTCAGTCAAAGGCGTGACACTTATCGGGTACGACATCTCCGATCGCATCCGGAGCAAGCGGGCTGTAGCCGAGAACCGTGAGCTTCAGCGGACAATCAAGGATTTCACTCGTTTTGTGACCACCGTGTCTCACGAACTCCGCAATCCGCTGCAGAGCATCATCGCGTTCACGGAGATCCTGGCTATGGGCGGGGCGAAGCAGCTGACGCAGCAACAGGCGCACGCTGTTTCGATCATTGAGAAGAGTTCAGACCAACTGAACGAGCTCATTGGCGACCTCCTCAGCATGGACACCGGGAGCTACGAGCTTGAGCTTTCGCCAGTCAGCGTTGAGGACCTGATGCGGGACATCATCGACTCCAAGCTGCCTATCTTCAGCCTGGCCAATCAGACGCTGACCCTCGCACTACCTGGTGTCAAATGCACGGTAAACGCAGACCGGCTGCGTCTGACACAGGTCGTCACTAACCTGCTCTCAAACGCCTCGAAGCACTCTCAGGAGGGAGCGGAGGTCTGTCTCGACATTGCGGTCTCCGGGCCCAATCTCAAGATCAGCGTCATCGACAACGGCCCCGGCATCCCGGCTGACCAACTTGAGCGAGTCTGGGACCGGGGAATACGCCTGCCAGGCGCGGACAATCGGTCTGTGCCTGGGAAGGGCCTGGGACTTCCAATAGTAAGGAACATCGTCGAACTCCACGGCGGCGTCGCAACTATGGAGAGCACGGTTGGCGTAGGCACAACGGTGACCGTGACGCTTCCTGGCGCAGCGGTGATCGAGCAGCCTGCGCGCGCACGGCAGCGGGCCGCGGATGAGAAGGCCGCAGAGGTTAACCCGGCGGCGGCTGACCGACCGAAGCGTCGGCGCCGTGCGTCGTAAGACGGATCACGGCCTCAAGCCCGGGGATTCCAACAACGCCAACCACGTCGTCTCCGTCCAGGACCATGGCGTACCGCGTGTTGCGAGCCCGCAACGCATCCAGCACGTCAACCGCGTTCTCGCTCAGCTGGACAGCGTATGGCTGCTGGCGGTCGATGACGGCGCCGACAGACAGGTTCACCCAGTCTTGCACCGGGAACCGGGCGGCGTCTCCGGCAGTGAAGAAGCCGACCGGAACGCCATCGTCAATGACGGGGACCACCTGCTGAAATCCCCTGGAGACAACCCTCTCCATAACATCGGACACGCGTTCATCCGCCTCAACAATCTGCGGCGTCCTCTGGATTGCGGCGCGTAGCGGCACATGAGGGCCGGCCCGCCTCACCTGCTCAGCCTGCCTCTCCCCGCGCGACGCCGATTGCAGGAACAGGCCGATGAACGCCATCCAGATGCCTCCAACGGTGTCACCGTCAAGGAAACGGTAGACACCAAGACCGATCATCCCCCAGGCAACGACGTTTCCAACTCCCGCGGCCACGCGCGTCGCCGTGCTTTCGTTGTGCGACAAGGCCCACACGGCCGACCGCAGGACTCGTCCGCCGTCCAGCGGAAATCCCGGCAGCAGGTTGAACACGCCCAGCGCTATGTTCATGAAGCCCAGGTAGAAGATGATGCCCAGGAGCAGGGATGGGTCACCCCGGTCCGGCCTGAGCCAGGTCCAGGTGAGCAGGAACAGAGCGCCGAGTATCAACGAAGACGCAGGGCCGGCGAACGCAACCCAGAACTCGTCCCTTGCCCTGCTGTACCTGCCCCGTATCTGGCTCACTCCGCCAAAGATGAACAGCGTGATGCCGTCGACCGGCAGGCCGATGCGCTGCGCCACTATCGAATGCGCAAGCTCATGCACCAGCACGGAGGCGAACAGGGCCAGCGAGCCGACGATGGCGCCAGTCCAGTACTGCGTGGTGCTCCAGCTGGCGAACGACCGCTCGAACAGCGATGCGATGGTCCACGCAATGAATATGACCGCAATCAGCCATGTGGGGTGGACGGCGATGCTGATGCCGCTGATCTTGCCAATCTTGATAGATGATCTCATTGCTTGGAGTAGATCTCAGGTTGAGGCCGAAACGCGAGCCACTCGCTCCTGCGCCAGGCCAGGGTCATCACCGGAGACAAATTCCGGCTCAGTTTCAGTCCACAATACACCGGAATCGTCAAGAAGCTGCCACTCTTCGAGGACGGAGGGGGCCACGAGTGAGCACGCGCCCATCGCCCCCATCGCCCCCATGGCCGCGGCAGCAGCGGGTGAGTGAGCATGCGGTTTCCTCAGTGCGGCGCGCCCGCGCCCGCCGCGTGCCGGCTCACCGGCAAACGGCTCGCCTGCCAGCGACGACCGTTGATTGCATAGAGGCAGTTGGGGAAATTGGCGTGACTGTAGTGACCGGAACTGCCTCACCTTCCCGAGCGGGCGGCCGCGACGAGTGCAACAATGACGGCAGCCAGAGGGATGGCCGGCCGTCTGGCGCGTGAGGCCGCACTGCGAGCGCACATCCGGCCGCCGTGTCCTCAGGCCGGATGAATGCGTTGTCCATGTCTTCTTCCTGTTCTTAATCTTCGGCTGCCACTACTACGGTCTGGCAAGGTCTGGCCACTTGCGCCCCGGTTCTGGACGACTCTGAATGACAGGCTCTCTTAACCGAATCGGTCTGGATCACACCGCCGCCGCCGGCCTGCGCGGCTCCGGCAGGAGTGATCGCGCACCCGGCTGCGACCCGCTTGAGTTCAAAGCTGCTCGGTGGGATTTCCTGATGGTTCACGCTCCCAGGACGGAGGGAAGCTGAGACGTTCGGCAAGAATCGTATCTTCTACGGATGGTGGGTTGTCGCAGGCGGCGGCGTTGTCCAGTTCTACGCGTCCGCCGTCTTCTGGCGCGGCTTCGCCGTCTTCTTCGAGGTGATCGTCAACACCTTCGGCTGGAGCCGTGGCGCTGTCGGGGCTGCTGTGTCGATCCAGAGACTCGAAGGCGGGATGATCTCGCCATTCATCGGCACTCTGATCAACCGGTATGGCACAAGGAAAGTGATGTCGGTCGGCGTGGCCATCACAGGGCTCTCATTCATCCTGATGAGCCAGGTGCAGACCCTGTGGCAGTTCTATCTCGTGATAGTGCTGCTGACCATCGGAATGTCCCTCGGCACGTTCATCGTTCTGGTCGTCACGGTCAGCAACTGGTTCGTGCGACGCAGGGCCAGGGCGCTCGGCATCCTCATGGCCGCGTCCGGGATCGGCGGGTTGACCGTGCCGTTACTGAGCGGGATGGTCGATACGTTCGGATGGAGAGAGGTGCTGTTCGGCATCGGCGTCGGCTTCTGGATCGTCGGGTTCCCGGCCACTGTGCTCATGCGCCAATTCCCGGAGCGCTATGGGATGCTACCGGACGGCGGCCCGCGGAAAGACGCCACCGCGGCCTCAGGGGCCAACTCCGCTGAAGGTGGCGGCCAGCAGGAACGTCCCCGTCGCCGGTTCAGCACGCGGTCGCTGCCGGGCATCACCACGCGCCAGGCACTGAGGATGCGGTTCTTCTGGCAGCTCGCCCTCGTGTCCAGCTTCGGTCAGTTCGCAAGTGCATCGAACATCACGCACATCGACGCGCTCAGGGAGTCCGGCTTCAGCCCCGCCGTAGCCGCGTTCGCAGTCGGCGCTGTGGCGGTCGGAGACCTGTCGGGCAGGCTCCTCATTGCGGCATTCGGCGACCGGGTCAACAAGCGCGCAGTGCTGGCCGCCGGGTTAGGACTTGAGGGGCTCGGCATCCTGGCCATTGGAATCGCCAATACGGAGCTATTCGGGATCTCGCTCGGCGGGTTTCCGCTCCCACTCTACCCGATAGGCTTCGGACTGGGCTTCGGCGCCTCCGTGCCTATACGGCTTACGCTGCTCGCCGACTACTTCGGCCGGGAGAGCTACGGCAATGTGCTTGGCCTGACGAGTTCGATTAATGCTATCTTCGGCGCGTTTGGAGCGGCGTTCGCCGGGCTGATGTTCGACCTGACGGACACATACACGATCGCGTTCACAGTGATGGCCGTACTGCTGTTCGTGTCTGTCCCGCTAACGATGGGGCTGGAGAGCCGTGAGCGGTTCGCCGCCCGGAACCGCCGTGCGAGAGCGCAGACGCGGCCGAGGTCCGGATAGAGCCGGAGCGTTAAGGCGTCCTGGCAGCGCCATCAAAATGCCTGTGTGAAAAGGTGAGAGCCGGAACGGTCCTACGAGGTTCCGTCAATAAGTGTGTAAATAGGGTCAGGCGGCGCAGCCCCTGCTGACTTTTGGCACTTCGATCCCGTCCCTGAACTGAGCTCCTTCCGCGA
>JAQBUH010000049.1 GCA_027624075.1 Chloroflexota bacterium | reverse complement strand
CTGACTTGCTGCCGACTGTGTTTTCGGACACGGTTTCTGCTCCCCGTTCTGGACTCTACTCCAGGGAGCTCAGACCGTCCTGACTCTCTCTTATTTCAGCCCCGAAAATCTGTCCCGTTTTGCTGACGTCCTACAGTCCCTGGCTGGCAAACTCGTTCGCAGCCTTCGCCTGCCCCGCAACATTGGCAGGTTCGCAGACCTGCAACATGGGTGTTGCGCTCCACCTGCTTCAGGGCGAAGGCAAACGGTGGCAGCAAGGGTGAGCTGCTGCTGGAAGTGCGTTTCTTCGCGGGACCCGGTCTTACACCTGAGAGGCAGAAGAGACCGAAGAGGCAGAAGAGACCAAACTGCTCCGGGTTCTCTGGTTTCACGCCCGATTCGCTCTCTTAATCCTGCCGTCGTCAGCTCCAATCGGCTACGTTCGCTTTAGCACGAGTGTGTTTCTGGCACTTTTTTCGACGCGGTCCCGGTCAAGGGCCAGGTAGTGGTGGCGGTTGACCAGCCATTCGGGCAGTTGGTCGCAGTAGTTTGGGCTGCCTGGGTTGCCCGACTGTCCGGCGGCGTCGACGGTCCACAGGCCAGGCGGATCCTCGGCCAGATCCGCGTTTAACCGGAAATTCGCGCCCATCGCAGCCATGTAATTGGGATCGAAACCCGTGTTGCTGACGGTGATCCCGCTGCCGCCCACCGGGTCTCCACCCCTGTCCAAGCGCTTGAAAATCTCTCTGTGCCCGGAGAGATGGTGGTTCAGCGCCACTTTATGGACGGCTCCCCATTGCCATGCAGACATGTCCGGGCCCAGTCTCTCTTCAAGTTCGGCGACAGTGGCATGCATCGCCCGGCGCACAGCCGCAGCGCGGTCGCCATTCGCAAACCAGCCGTGGGCATCGTGTGTAAGCAGCTCGGTAGCCAGACCGCTGACCGCGCCAGCCAGGAGCGCAACGGAATCGCCAGTGAACCGCTCGGCGGAGACCTCGCTCCTCCAGTGCTCGAAGAAGACCTCGAACAGCGACGCGCCCACGCGGTCCGGCTCCATCCTCCCGTCCCACCCTGTCAGGTACGATGCAACTTCCCGCAGACGCGGATCAGAGCCTACTTCCAGAATTTCGACGAGGCCGGGGACCGCGTCGATGGCTCGCAGCGACATCGTGTCCAGTTGCATCTTTGCGATGTCTTTCCGGGCGTAGTTCTCACTCTCTTCGATCATGTTGCGGATGCGGCGAGCGCGGTAACCGCTGCTCCACACTCCGGACAGAGGATAAGGAAAGTCCTCCGGCGCGGTGCGGTTGTTGGCAGAGCGGATCCAGCCCTCGGACGGGTCCGAAATAGACGGCATGGCGTCGAACGGGATGATCTCACGCCAGGCATGTTTCGGGTCCCAGCCGGGCCTGTAACCACGGCCCCAGTCCTCCTTGATTGGCAGGTGACCGGACGCCTGGTATCCGATGTGGCCGTCAACGTCTGCGAAGCCGAAGCTGAATGTGGGGACGATCCATGTACGCAGGGCCTCCCGAAAATCGGAGGCGCTCTCAGCGCAAAACATCGTGAACATGCTTGTGATCTCATCGCATGGCTCGTGCCCCATCCACCGCAACGACACCGGACCGGTGTCTCTCGCTTCGGCGGGCAGGATTTCGTCGACAATGGGGCCGTTTCTAGAGAGACGGACCTGTTTCACGACCGGTTGGGCGCCTTTTACCTCAATGGTCTCTTCGATGACGGTCGCCTTCTCCCAGTCCCCGTCGTAGAGGAAATGCCCGGGCTTGTCGGATGATTCCTTTTCCTGGCACAGGTCACGCTGGGCGCAGATGTTGTTCGTAAGTCCCCAGGCGACGCGCTCGTTGCGGCCGAACAGAATGCCAGGCACGCCGACGTAGCCTGCCCCGGCGGCGTTGATACCAGCGCCGGAGAGGTGGGCTTCGTACCAGCACGAGACGCTTCCGAAGGCGATATGCGGGTCGCTTGCCAGCAGCGGCAGACCGGACGCGGTCCTGCTCCCGCCAATCACCCAGTTGTTGCTCCCCTGCCCTTCCGTCGAGTCGCTTACGACGTCTCCAACTCGTTGCTTCCCGGAACGCCGCGGCGGATATGTGCCGCTGGACAGGATGCTCTCATCTTCAGCTTCACCGGTCAGGAACGCCTGGTAAAGCGGCCCGTCACCGAGCGCTCGCATGGCAAGCTCCGGCAGAGCGATCACCGGCAGGCGGCCAGTCAGATACCAGCGAAACTCTCCCCAGACGGCCACCGAATCTACCGGCGACCACGGTTCCGGAGCGTAGTCGAGAAGACCGAACTCGATCGGGAGGCATTCGCTGCTCTCCCGCATCATGGAGTTAATCCCGCGGGAAAAGGCTTCCAGCCGTTGGACCGTCTGAACAGGCAGGCGAGACATCTCTTCGGCTGCGATGCGGTTGAAGCCCACTGTGCGGGCAACGGTGTCAACATCAAGGGAGGATGGGCCGAGAATCTCAGACAGGCGGCCAATGGCTTTGCGGCGCAGGTAGTCGAGCTGCCAGAGGCGGTCCTGGGCCATGGCATAACCGTAGCCAAAGAACAGGTCGTCTTCAGCGTCCGCGAAGATGTGGGGAACGCCCCAACCGTCGCGGATTATCTCGACGCTTGCTCCTGCCGTTTTGGTCCCGTTTGTGGTGGGCAACCGGGATGCAAGCTGCCCGGTCCACCAGGCTTCGAACTCATCACCGCTCATCCTTGCGTCACTGGCGACGCTCGCGACAGGCTCACCTTCGCCAAGCCGTCTCAGCACATCGTTGTCAGCTAGTTGCATTGAATTTTCCTTAAGGAGAGACATCGGATCGCGGAGATGGTTTGCTCCAGTAACGGCGGCGCCGTTCTCGCCGGAACTGAAACTCCGAGCGAATAATACATCTCATCTTCGTGTGCGCCGGGCTGTCACGGGACCGCCTCACCGGCCAGGACGCCTGTGCAACGGCCGTTCTGCACGGCGAGCTGCCCGTTGACCATCACGTGTGCGATCCCGGCCGGCGGCACGCGGGAGTCCTCAAACGTGGCGAGATCGTCGATGCGGTCAGGGTCGAACACGACCAGATCGGCGAAGTTGTTCTCCTTAATGACGCCGCGTCCGCTCAGGCCGAACCGGGCTGCCGGGTTCCCGGTCATCCTGTGCACCAGCTGCGCCAGTGGAACGCCGTGCCGTCTCCGCAACCGTCCGAGCAGGCGTGGGAATGTCCCATACGCCCTCGGGTGGCAGGCGCTGCCGATAGGGATGGAGTCACTGCCGACCATATAATCGTCACGGTCGAGCAGCCGCATGATGTCTGTCTCGATCTGCCGCCAGACCGCCACACTGAACGGAGGCAGGACTGCGAGACCGCAATCGAGCTCCTCTTCAAGCATCACCTGGCACATCATGTCCGCCACGGATGTTGAGCGCTGCTCTGCGACGTCAGACCACGCCATGCCCTCGAGATTCTTGTTGCGCGCAGAACCTATGTAGCTCCACAGCGTGTGGCCCATCGCGGGACCGTTCGTCTCTTCAAGAAACTCAACTACGCGTCTTCGGTCATCCGGGTCCCTGAGCCTGGTGAGAATGGCGTCTGTTCCTCCCTCAACGAACCAGCCTGGCAGGCGGCACACAGGCATCGTTGATCCGCACGGATACGGGTATGCGTCCAGCGTCAGGTCGACTCCGTCGTCAACCGCCCTGTCCAGCTCCTCCATCATCGCTGCCGTTCCACCCGGGTTGGCGGGGGTCGTTCGATAGTGCGCAATGTGAAGTTTCACGCCAGAGCGCCGCGCTATCTCCAGGGCCTCGGCAACGGGGGCCAGCCCCTCGGCGCGGTCTGAGTTGAAGAACCGGTACTGGATGACGAAAACGCCATCCATCTCTGCGACCACTTTCGCAAGCTCAACCAGCTCTTTTGTCGTCGAATACGCGGCTGGAAAGAAGCCCAGTCCGGTGGACATTCCGGCGGCGCCCTGTCGAATCCCTTCCCGCACGAGGTCTTTTGCCGCATCAAGCGGTCTTCCGGTGAGCGGGACGTCGTTGAAGCCGACAGTGGATAGGCGAACTGCGCAGTGAGGTACCAGCGCAACCGTGTTAACGGCGCATGTGCGGTGATAGTGACTCCTGAACGCGGTGATGCTGGACATGTCCAGCTCCTGTGGCGGGACTCCGCACAGGCCGGACATGTACCGGCTGTACATGCGGTAGTTTTCTGGACTGAGCGGGGCGTAAGAGAGGCCGTCCTGGCCGAGCACTTCGGTGGTGACGCCCATCAGTATTCCGCTTTCGTGCTGCGGATCGTTCAGCAGCGCCGCGTCGGTGTGAACATGGGTGTCGATGAATCCCGGAGAGACCATCATGCCGGGAATATCGAACACGGCGCGCGCCGCCGCTCCCGCGAGATCTCCGATCGCAGCGATCTTCTGCCCTGCGACCGCGACGTCCGCCCTGAACGGGGGGCGTTGTCCGGTCCCATCGATGACCATGCCGTCTTTGAGCACAAGATCGAACACGTTGGGCCCTCCTGGAGTTCACCCTGACCTGCCATTAACAACTTCGGAACCGTGCGGCACTGTTCTCGTTTTACGCGCACGGGTATCTTAGGTTTTCGCGGGCATTATAGCCCCCACGCCAGCCGTAACGGCGTGCGCCTTTGCGAGGGAGGAGTGAGTCGTGAACTGTGGAATCAGCTTCTGCGCGCCACTGATGGACCTGAGCGCGCTGCCCCAACAGCGCTAGACTGAGCCGTCGACGATCATGTCGATCACAGCCGGGCCACCTGAGTCGAGCGCTGCCTGCAGCGCAGGGCCAACATCCTCAGCTTTCTCAACCCTGGCCCCGTGAACGCCGAACGCCTTCGCAATGCTCGCGAAGTCGAAGGGGACAGGGAAGTCCATGCCAAGGTATTTGCTCTTCCGGTCAGGCTCGTGAATCACGTCGTTGAGATAGACGCCCATGTTGAGTTTCAGGACTCGATACGAGGCGTTGTTGCAGACGATATAGACGACCGGGATCTTAGCATTCACGGCCGTCCAGAGCCCTTGCACCGTCATCATCGCCGTGCCGTCTCCAACGATTGTGATCACCGGCCGGTCCGGGCGTGCCAGCTTTAGGCCCATGCCGGCGCCAATGCCCCATCCGATCGACCCTCCGCGTTGTCCGTACATGGAGCCTGGCTCGTTGAACTTCATCGCCTGGTGAAGAACGCCCTTGCTGCTGATCGCGTCATCGAACACAGCCGCATTCTCTGGCATGGCGTCAGCCAGAGCGGCCATCATCGCAGCGACGCCCATGACCGGCGCGCCCTGCTGACTCGCCACCGTCTTTCGAAACGCTGCGGCTGCGGCCTCCGATCTCTCGGCTGCCGCTCCCGCGCGCCCGCGCGCCGCCTCGGTCTCGTATCCAGTCATCGCGGACTGAAGACCATCTGCGATCTGGTCAAGCGCGGCTGCCGGTGAAGCAAGAATGCCGAGGTCTGTGGGCTCCGACTTGCCTATCTCCCCTGGGTTGATGTCTACATGGATGAGCTTCGTTTCCGGTCTGAGGACTGTGCCTGGCTGGTGAAAAAAGTCTGAAAACGCGGCTGTTCCAACACACAGCACCACGTCCGCGCTTTGCAGCGCGTCTCGCGCAGCCGCCTGGCGCAAACTCAGGCTGCCTGCGTACTGCGGATGGCCTGTGGGAAAGTTGACCTCCGAGCTGACATGGCCATAGACCGTGGCGCCGGTCATCTCCGCAACGCGCACGGCCGCCGCGGTGGCGCCGTACTCACCAACACGGTCGCCAACGACCATCAACGGGTTTTCTGCCCTGGCGAGGAGTTGCACGGCGTCCCGGATATCATCCGGGTCGGCGCCGGGCCTTTTGCGAGAACGTGTGGACGGGACGATCTCGATATCGGCCTCATCGTCCAGGGAGTTGGCTGAAAACGAGATAAACACGGGTCCAGTCGGTGGTGTGCGCGCTTCGTTGAAAGCTCGCCGGATCACCGCAGGGTACTGCTCCGGGTGCGTGATCTCCGCGCTCCACTTGGTGAACGGCTCAGCCATTCGCGCAAGGTCAGACCGTCCCTCAGCCAGCTTTCGCACGTCTTTATTGCCCGCTGTGATGACAAGTGGCGTGCCAGCGTTCTTGGAGTCGATCAACAGGGCGAACGCGTTGGCAAGGCCGTTGTCGATGTGCAGGTTGATGAAGCCGACCTCGCCGGTCGCCCTGGCGTACGTGTCTGCCATCCCGACCGCCACCGCCTCCTGGACAACCAGCAGGTACTCCAGGTCCGGATAGCTTTCGAGCGCGTCCATGATGGCGGCTTCACTGGTGCCGGGATTGCCGAAGATGTACCGGACACCTTCGGCTTGCAGCATCCGCATCAAAGCATGTTTTCCGCTCATTACCGCCATATTGTTCTCCTCAGCCTGGCATGGGATTAATGCTCAGGCAGATCCGTCGACTAGCACTCGCCTTAACTTTTCCGCTACCTCTTCCGACTCGCCGTCCAGGATGTTCAGCCGGTCCGCCGCAACCCGCCTGCTGCCCGCTGAAGCCGACCGGACGCAGACGCGTTGTGGCGTGTGTCTATCATCAACCGGCCAAGCTCGTGCCTGGAAGGACTTCTCTATTCGTCGGCTGTAAAATCAACGTCATCCAACGCGCGGCGATGGTGGCGTTTGGTGTCTGCCAGGATATCTGTATTCAGGTCAGCGGCAATTTAACACATTAGAGTGGACTTGGCCTTTGTGAACGTGGCCGGGCGGGCGGACTCGAACCGTCGCTTAGCGCCTCGTCGCCGGAACGGTCGAGCGGCGGCCTTCCGCGACGACGCGCTATCAGCTCTGTGTAACTCGGAGTCATCCTCGTGACCTTGACTAACTTCACTCGCATTAAAGAGAAACCGGCGGGCGTCCGTGACTACTGGTCCATTGTCACGTCGATCACCTTCTCAACAGCAAAATCGGTTCTGCGACTTCGGGCGA
>JAQBUH010000048.1 GCA_027624075.1 Chloroflexota bacterium | reverse complement strand
GGCGTACTTCACCGTAACGCCCCTGCCCTTCAGCACCTCCGCTAGCTCCCGCACGGCGTGCTGCGCCTGCGCAACAGCAAGCCCGTAACCGGGCACGAAGATCACGCTGCGTGAGTAGCTAAGGATCAGGGCAACATCCTCTGCGGTGACAGACCGCACAGGCCGCTGCTCGGCAGACCCGGCCGAGCCAGCGCTTGCGCCGTCCGCGGCGCCGAATCCGCCGAGTATCACGTTCGCCAGTGACCTGTTCATGGCCTTTGTCATGATCTGCGTCAGGATCAGCCCTGATGCGCCGACCAGCGACCCTGCGATGATCAGCATGTTATTTTCGAGAACGAACCCGGTGGCCGCAGCCGCCAGTCCTGAGTACGAGTTCAGCAGCGCCACCACGACCGGCATGTCTGCGCCGCCGATCGGTATCACCAGCAGCACGCCGAGCGCCAGCGCGATAACGCCCATCACGGCGAACGCGGCCAGGGTATTCGGCTCGAACACAAGGTAGATCGCCAGCGCCACCGCAACCGCCAGCAGAACCGCGTTGACATAGTTCCGGCCAGGCAACAGGTACGGCCTCGATGTCACGAACCCCTGCAGCTTGCCGAACGCTATGAAGCTGCCGGTTAACGTGACCGCGCCGATGATTGTCGACGCCATGATCGTAACAGCAGCGATATCGCCCACAGCGTCGCCTTCCCGCACCAGCTCGGCGGAGGCCACCAGCGCGGATGCTGCGCCGCCGAACCCATTGAATACAGCGACCAGCTGCGGCATCGCCGTCATCTGAACGCGGCGCGCCAGCACCACGCCAACTGCCGACCCGATCACGACTCCAACGATGATCCACTCGATACGCACGAGGTCGCGGTCGATCAGGGTCACTACGACCGCCATAAGCATCGCCATAGCCGCCATGCGGTTGCCGGCGCGTGCGGTCGATGGGTGGCCCAGCCGCTTCAGGCCCAGGATGAACAGCACCGCCGCCACGATGTAGACGGCGTTTGTGGTGTTGACGACTGTTGCCAGGTCCCAGCCCGGTCCAATGAGCGTGTCCATCACTTACGGTCCTCAGGGCTGCGCCGGAACATCTGGAGCATTCGGTCTGTGACGAGGAAGCCGCCGACAACGTTGATGGTCGCCAGCGCCACGGCGAATACGCCCAGGACAGCGCCTACGACTCCGGCGTCCTGCCCGGCAACTATCAGCGCCCCGACGATCACGATGCCTGACACGGCGTTCGTGCCGGACATGAGCGGCGTGTGGAGCGTCGGCGGGACCTTGGTGATGACCTCGTAGCCAACGAAGACTGCGAGCACCAGGACGGTTAGCGATATAAGAAGTGTCTCAACCATTGTTTTTAGTCCGTTTGGTCGTATTTCTCTTCGAGCTCAGGCTGGCCGGCTCGGCAACAGGTCTTTCATCCGCCGAGATACAGATCTGATATGGCTCGTCTGCCACGACGGGAGTCATTCATGCACGTCAAAAGCGAGTACGCCATTCCGCGAGCGCGTTCCGTGAGTTGGGTGTTCTATTCCGGGCACTTCAATCAGCTTTGATGGAGACTCGTCTAATGGAAGCTCCCATAGACGGAAACGCGAAGAGTCACGTGTGGAGTGCATCGAGAGCACGTTTCCACCGGGAACGACCTGACTCCCATCCCGGCTAACACAAGCCTGGCTGAAAACTCCACTATCCGGAGACAGTAAGTTGGCTGGCCCATCTGGATGCCATATGTAGACGTTAATAATCAAGACTGGACATTCGATAAGTTTGACTTGACCGGAGGACATTCTTCGAATAGTGAAGCACTCAAAAGGCGGCAGTGAAGCTATCTTCGCTCCTACCCCTTAAAACGGACCTCCCCTTTATGCGTCACGCACATTGCGCTGATGATCTCGTCCTCGAAGTTGAGGTTCACCTTTCCCTCTTTGTCCAGCAGCAGCTCCAGAAGCGCCGCGATATTTCGCGAGTACAACCTGCTGCCGTCAGTCGGGACCATCGATGGCACATTGACCGGGCCGTAGACACTGACGCCGTTCTCCGTCAGCACCACCTCGCCCGCCTTCGTCAACTCGCAGTTGCCGCCCGTCTCCGCCGCGAGGTCGACGATCACAGACCCTGCCGACATCCTGGCCACCATGTCCGCCATCACCAGCTTCGGCGCCGGTCTGCCTGGAATGGCGGCGGTCGTAATCACAACGTCTGCAGACGCTACGTGGTCCGCCAGCAACTGCCTCTGCGCCGCCTGCTCCTCCGCCGTCTGCTCCCTGGCATAGCCGCCCGCGGTCTCTGCGTCCCTGGCAGCCGGCAGCTCGATGAATATCCCGCCCAGCGACTGCACCTGCTCCTTCACGACGGGCCGGACGTCATATGCCTCGACCACCGAGCCGAGCCGTTTTGCGGTTGCGATAGCCTGCAGACCTGCGACGCCTGCCCCCAGCACAAGCACCCTGGCGGGCGGGACCGTGCCGGCGGCGGTCATCATCATTGGAAAATACTTGCCAAGCATGTTGGCGCCTATGAGCACCGCCTTGTATCCGGCGATAGACGCCTGCGACGAGAGCACGTCCATGCGCTGTGCGCGGGCGATCCGGGGCACCAGTTCCATAGCGAGGCCGGAGACGCCCGCGGCGGCCAGACGCTTGAGCCCTTCCGGATCGGTGCGGGCTTCGAGCATTGAGATCAGCACCGTTCCGGGAGCCATTGAAGAGATGACCTGCTCGTCAGGCGGCTGCACATGGGCAAGGATCTCCGCAGACGAGATAACAGCGGCGGTATCGGCGGAGACCGTTGCCCCTGCGGCTTCATATGCCGCGTCAGGAAAACCCGACGCGACGCCTGCTCCAGCCGCCACCTGGACAGAGTGGCCAGCCCTTGTGAGCCGCGCAACTGTTTCAGGCGCCAGCGCAACCCTGCGCTCGCCCGACGCGGTCTCTCCGGGCACGCCGATCTTCATCTGGCTCTCCCGCGGAATATCTCAAGCAACGTTCAATCACCTTTTAACGCGTGACGCTGTTCACCTGGCGAGGGCGGCGTGGGCAGCGTCGGGAGCGTGCGACCTCGGTTTTGAGCCGCGGCCAGCGCCGCGCGCCAGACTACGCCGCCCCGGCTCAGCGCGCACATGTAGAAACCATGATAGATACTGCCCCGGCCGGATGTCAGTGTCCAATACGTCCGGTTACGTCCTGTAAGTGCGTGCCAGCGCTATGATTGCACTCCGCTTGACGAACAGATGGCAGGCCGGTTTCTGCCAGCGGACGCGGACGCGGCTGGACGGCCGGCTGTCCGCAGGCGAGCTTCGAGTAATTTTCGAGATAGCAAACAAGGGAACGCGATGTCATACGTAATCAGGCGGGTGTTCGTGGTAAAGCCTGGATCTGCCCGCAAGGTGGCTACGACGGTGGCAAAGCAGGCCAAACTCTATGAGGAAGCCGGTCAACGGTCGCCGTGCCAGGTCTACTTCAACGGCGGGACCGTACCCGGTGAGAAGGACCGCGTCTACATGGAGTGGACGGCCGATGTGATCGAGTCGCCGTACCGTGAGGGCAATGTCATCCCGCAGTCCGTCCGGGACGCCGGCACGAGTTCGCGAGACCTTATCGAAGGCTCGCACATCGAGTTCTACGAGCTGCTTACCCCGGCCAAGTTCCAGGACTAGCCTCGAGCATACCCTCAGTCTCTCCATACCGATGGGCCGACGGGCCGACGGGCCGGTGGCTTCCGTTGCCGGTGTGGAGCGCCTGAGGAGTCATATTGAGCTTTCGTCTGTGACACTCACAAACGGCGGCAACGACGATGTTCCTCCTCACCTGCTGACAACCTCTGTGGGTGGTGTGGCCAGACCGGCTCCCGGAGATAGGTGTTTCGAAGCCTTGCCGTCCTCGTTCGCATCGGTGAGGTTCCGGCGGTAGAGTATTGCCTCGTTGGAGGCGCATGCTAACCCCATACTGACATTCAGTAGCGTCAACATTCCCGGACATCCTGCGGACCGCCATGCCACCAGACTCTTCATCTCCTGAAATCGCTGACACCGCACTCCGGCAGCTCATCGCAAATCACGTCGCGAGCCGGACCTGGCAGAAGGACGCATCGCTATGGCCTTCCGAGTCGCCGGGCGCCGAGCCTGCGGCCGAGATCATGGGTTGGCTCGAGCTCCCGGAGTTGCTCGGCGCAGAGATTCCTGGTCTTACCGACTTCGCCGCCGGTCTAAAGGCACGCGGCGTGACAGACCTCGTTGTGATGGGCATGGGCGGCTCCAGCATGACGCCCGAGGTGCTGCGCGTCGTCTTCGGACGGCAACCGGGCGGTGCGCGGCTCCACGTCCTCGACACGGTGAACCCCGGCACGATAGGACCGGTCACCGCCGCTCTGCCGCTTGCGAAAACGGTATTCGCCGTTTGCAGCAAGTCGGGGACGACCGTTGAGCCGCTGTCACTCGAAAAACACTTCCGGAGCGCGCTGGCCGAGGCAGGCGTCCAGGAGCCTTCGCTCAACTTCGTGGCTATCACAGACTCCGGCACGCCTCTGGAGAAACGGGCAGGCGCAGGCGAGCATGTGCGCTGGCTGGAGACGCCTGCCGACGTTGGCGGCCGCTTTTCCGCCCTCACCGCATTCGGTATGTTCCCCGCGACGGCGCTCGGGCTGGACCTTCGCCGCATCCAGGCTTCATCGGCGGCGATGGCGCAGATGTGCAGGGAGGATGTGGCAGATAACCCCGGTTTGCGGTTGGGCGCAGTCCTCGGCGCCCAGGCCAACGCAGGCCGGGACAAGGTGACGCTCATCACATCGCCGGGCATCGAGCGCTTCGGGCTCTGGGTTGAGCAGCTACTTGCGGAGTCGACGGGCAAGCACGGCAAGGGACTTATCCCGATCGCCGGTGAGCCGCACTACGCCCCCGCTGCTTACGGTAATGACCGCAACTTTGTCTACTTGCGGCTCTCGCCCGCTGACAACGCAGCCTCGGACGCACACGCCGCGGCCATCGAGGCGTCGGGGCATCCGGTCACAACGTTGACCCTTGATGATCTGTACGGCCTCGGCGGAGAGTTCTTCAGGTGGGAGTTTGCGACCTCGGTTGCAGGGCACATGATCGGCATCTTTCCGTTCGACCAGCCGGACGTGAACGCTGCAAAAGACGCGGCGCGAGCAATACTCGACTCAGGTGACGTGCCTTCCGGCAATTCCGCAGCCGATCTCAAGACCGCCGTCCAGCTACTGATCGCCGATCCCGCGCCCGGCGACTACGTTGCCATCGGCGCGTTCATGCCGGAGTCTGCCGAGGCCGAGGCGGCGTTTGGCAGGCTGCGTTCGCATATCACTCAGCAGACAGGTATGGCGACAACGTTCGGTTTCGGGCCCAGGTACCTGCACTCGATCGGCCAGCTCTACAAGGGCGGACCGGCGTCAATCCGCTTCCTTGGAATCGTTTCACACGGTTCCGGGGACATTAAAGTGCCAGGCGAGACATACACTCTCGGCGCCCTTACACCGGCCCAGGCGTATGGGGACTTTGAGGTAATGCGAGACAAAGGGCGTCGGATTCAGACCGCCGTGTTAGGTAAAAACTCGGTGGCAGAAATAGAGGATGCGTTGAGACATTAGAGTAAGGGTGTAACAGCCCGGCCAACACTTGTGAGGAGTGTAAGGCCGGCGCCGCGACGGGTGAGGCCGCCGCACGTCTGAACTCTCTACAGAGCACTTCCCGGCGCTGGAGTGGAGAAAAACCGATGATTCAGGACATCACCGGGTCCCCGCTAACTTTCATGGTGGGGATCGACAACCGTATGAATTTCTGCCGGGAGCTTGTCGGCGCCAACGGTGAGCCGACGGCCGCAGAACGCAACGAGGCTGCCAGACTGAAGACCGTGGTGTTCAACGCCCTCAAACGGGCGATCGAATCCGGCCTTGCCAAGTCCCAGGCGGCGGTATGGTCGGATTCGGACCTGGGTGAGGCCGTTCTTCTCAGGGCCCGCGGCATGTCGCTTCTTGCGGCAGTCTCAGCCGACCAGCGTACCGAGGGAGGGTCATCTGAGCTGTCACCAACCCGTGGTTGGGACGTTGCGACGAGGCTGGACTCTGACTTCGCAGGCGTCCGGGTGAACTACAACCCGGATTCGCCACGCCACATCCGTGAGCTGTCACAGGACACGCTGTTCAAGCTCTCACGCAAGTGCCGCTCAGGGAGCCGCGGACTGCTGGTTGAGCTGATCGCCTCTCCCACCCGCCGCCAGATCGAGCTGACCGGCGGCTATGAAGAGGCCCGCACGATGGTGCTGCTGGAGTCGATGAGGCAATTGCAGGACGCTGGCGTTGAGCCGAGCACGTGGGTGTTCGAGCCGCCGGCAGACAGACGCGCCGCCTCGGCGCTTGCCGCGCAAGCTCACCTGGACGAGCGGTATGGCGTGTCCGTGCTGTTCGTAGTTGGCTCCGAACCCGACCCTTCAGACGAGTCCGACTATCCGGCTCGCGTCGAGGAGGAGATGACGGCGCTTGCTGCGAGGACGCTGGGAGCGACTGGTATCCTAATTGGTCCTGCGGCGTACTTTGCGCAACTGGCGCGCCTGCGCCGGGGGCTGATCACGGAGAAAGAGGCGGTTGAGCAGATCGGCCGCCGCATTCACAGCCTGCAGCGGATTTTTCATGACGCGAGGGCGACCGCAGACGTGATTTAGCGGATCTCTGGTGAGTTTTTACTCGGCTCGGGACAGGTCCGGCTCCGCTGGAGAGCCGAAGGTCCCTGAGCGGAGGAGCGTTGCGCGCAGTTTACGCGCTTTGAGATGGCAAGCTCCGGCCAGACCCGGAATTGGCCAGACCGGAACGCTGGCCCAGCGAACTTAAGATCAGACGCTAAAAGGGGTGGCTCGGGAACCATCGGACCCGGAGACCTGAGATCTGAGAGAACCGAGGACCGCGCCCGAGTTCTATGAATGCCCGGCGACTGCCTGTTGGACGTCAGCAAAATGAGACAGTATTTCGGGGCTGAAATAAGAGAGAGTCAGGACGGTCTGCGCTCCCTGGAGTAGAGTCCAGAACGGGGAGC
>JAQBUH010000021.1 GCA_027624075.1 Chloroflexota bacterium | reverse complement strand
GGGATCTGGCGGTAGATGATCGGGTTGATCTGCGGTGACTGGCGCCAGTGGTTTTCCACGGCGTCCAGCGTGGCGTTGTCGCCCGGCAACCAGTTCCTCACCTCGAACGGACCGGTCATGATCGTGTTCTCAAGCATCCAGTCACGGCCCATCTGGTCGAAAACCTTCTTGGAGAAGATTCCGGTGGGCTGCCAGCCGTCGGAGAGAGCGTTGGACTGCCAGCGCGGATCGAAGATCTTGAACGGCAGCCGCATCCTGTAGGTATCCACCACCTCAGCCTCCAGGAAGACCGCGGAAAGGTCGCCAGCCTGCGCGTGGATACTCTCTTCGTTGGTCGTCGCGTTGGCGTCGTTGAGAGACCACACCACGTCCTCGGCAGTCATTTCGCCCCAGTCTTTGTGGAACTGGACACCCTGCTGCAGGGTGATGGTCACTGAACTCAAGTCGGAGGCAATCTCCCACTCTTTGGCCAGCCACGGCAGGCCGAACGTTGGGCCGGCAGATGTTGTGAATAGAGTCTCGCCGGCCCCCCAGAACACGGAACCCTCACCGCCCGCCGCGCTGCTGATCCCGGGGTGCGAGGCTACTTTCTGGAGTACAACCGTCACCACCCCGGCTCCGCTTTTAGGAGCTGGAAGGTCTGATGGCGCCCGAGTAGGCGCTGCCGTTGCCGCCGCCGTGCTGCCAGACGCAGGCGCTGTCGGCACCGCAGTGGGATCGTCAGCATCCGAACCACCGCAGGCAAGAGCGAAGAGCATGGACCCGCCCAAGAGTAGCCCGCCAATCGCCCGAATTCTTAACCTGGATATACGCATATAAGTTTCCTCTGTCCAACTGGCGCTTTGACCGGCGCCCTGTCCGGCAACTTGAGTGATGACGGTAGATTACAACACATGCAGTGTCAAATTCATAAGGTGCCAGTCTGGCGTTACGTTCGATCGATGTCGCTCACGTGCCCGGCGTTGAGCGGCGTGTTGTCCCGGTCTCGCTGCCAGCGACCGAATCTCCGAATACCTGTCCAGATACCTGTCCAGCGTGACATTAAAGGATTCCTGATGATTCAGTCTTAGCGGAAGGAGAGCGGACTTCGCCGGCATCGAGATTTGAGTCTGAGCGCTACCCGCGGGTTACCCGGAGTGGCCCATGGAGTCCTGTGGGACGGCCAGGTAACAGGCCGGTATCGTTCCTTCAGTTTCACAAGGATACCTGCACACCATTCACACACCTGTCGCACTCGTATCGTATGCCGGACCGTGACAAATTAAATATGTGGATGAGGCGGGAGGCAAGTGGGCAGACGGTTTGGCGCCAGTACAACGGTAGACGTAATTCTCCGTACACCCGAATCCCGCGTGGGAATTATGCCAGCCGCATTATTGGCGGTTCGCCAGAGTGGGTGGCCAGAGCGGCTCGCCAGAGTGGACGGCCAGAGCGGGCGGAAGTGCACGTCTCCGCTCGTGGAGCATGAATTGAAAAAGAAAATCTTGATCGTTGAGGATGACCCGGACATCTTGATGGCAGTTTCTGACGCCGTCGAGAGCGAAGGGTTCCTGGTGGCGGCAGCGCTCGACATCTCGGTTGCGGAAGCGCTTATTAGGGACGGCCTGCCGGATGTTGCGATCATCGACCACGGTTTGCCTGACGGGACCGGCGACGAGTTCTGCAAAAAGCTATGTGCCGCTGGCAACACGCCGGTGATCATGTACACCGCACAGGCCCAAAGGTCGACCGTCATGGACTGTATCAACAGCGGCGCAGTGGACTATGTGCTCAAGGGGAGCGGGATCGACGAACTGATTGCCCGAGTGCTCAAGCACGCATCCTGAGACCGCCTGAGTCCGATTCGGGCAAGCGCAGAATTCGGCCAACAAACGGGCGCCGAAACAAATAGCCCTCACCTGTCCGGGTGGGGCTAATTATTTGAGTCGAATATGGAGCGGAAGACGGGATTCGAACCCGCGACCTTCTCCTTGGCAAGGAGATGCTCTACCAGCTGAGCCACTTCCGCCTATCCTCACATTATGCGGGGAATGTGCGGGCGGTCAAGCCGTCTGCGGTGCGGCGGCAGGCCCGGAACCGGGCCACAGGGCTCGAAAATACTCTGGACAGACAGAGGCCAGGCCGCCCGGGCTTCTATGCAGGCGGCTGTTGGCGGCCGCTTGAGCCGATCGGCCGCATATGCGTATCCGGCCGCTCATCGGACACAACGCCGCCAACAGCACAGCACGGGGGCGGCAAAACTACTCCTGCGGTGTGCGTTCTCTGGCGCCGCCGGGGTGCCACCGGCCATCCGGTCATCCAGCCGTCTTCACCAGCAGCTTGCCGAAGTTCGCGCCGTGCATCATCCCGATAAGCGCCCGCGGCATCTTCTCGAACCCCTCAACAACGTCCTCACGGTACTTGATCGTGCCATTCGCAACCCACCGGGTCAGCCGCTCCAGCGCCGCCGGGTGCCGCGCTGCGAACTGGTAGACGAGGAAACCCTGCATCCGGGCCTGCGCCACCAGCAGCGACCTCAGATTGCGCGGCCCCATCTCGGTGGCCGGGCTGTTGTACTGCGAGATCTGTCCGCAGATCGCGATCCGCGCTCCGTTCGCAAGGTGGTCAAGCACAGCGTCCGTCGTCACCCCGCCAACGTTGTCGAAGTAACCGTCGATTCCGTCCGGACACAGTTCACCGAGCCGGTCAGACACGCTCTCAGTCTTATAGTTGATTCCGGCGTCGAAACCCAGATCGTCCACGATGTAGGCGATCTTCTCATCGGAGCCGGCCGTGCCGATCACCCTGCAGCCCGAAAGCTTCGCAATCTGGCCAACGACCGCTCCAACCGCCCCGCTGGCGGCGGAGACCACGAAGGTATCGCCAGCCTTCGGGCCGATCACGTCGAGGGTGCCGAAGTATGCGGTAAGTCCGGGCATGCCGAGGACGCCGAGAGCCGTCGAAACGGGCGCAACCGCCGGATCAAGCTTTCGTACCGCAGATACGTGCTGGGTTGAGTATTCCTGCCACCCGGAGCGGCTCAGCACGTAGTCGCCGCCAGAAATCCCTTCAGCGCGGCTCTCGACAACGACGCCGACCGACTCTCCCGTCATCACCGCACCGATCTCGACGCCCGGCGTGTAGCTCTTGCTCGCATTCATGCGGCCCCGCATATAAGGGTCAAGCGTCAGCCATTCCGTCCTGATCAGCAGTTCGCCGTGATCCGGCACAGGTATCGGCGCCTCACGAAGCTCGAAGTCGCTCTCCTCGGGGAACCCGCTGGGACGGGATGAGAGCGTCCACTGGCGATTGATCTCTTCTGACATGTCAACTAACTCCTGTTTGCGGCGGATCCGGCCACTCTGGCGCAGTTTCCTGGCAGAGCGGCCGGTGACAGGCGTACAGGTTACCGAACTTGCGCCGAAACGTGACGGGCAGCCGCGGGGGAAGCAATTTTTCGCATTCGCGGTGGCGAAAACGCGGATTAGATTACGGAAGTCGCATAGAAAGTGGGGAAAAAGTAGGGTAGCAACGCGCCATGCAGGTGTTCACTGCGGTTAGTACCTGTCCAGTCCGAAATGAAGCTGGAACCGTGTAGTTTTTCTGTTGTGCCGAGAGGCGGAAAGCTAAACAATGCGTGCCAGCACCTATATGACAGTGCAGTGGAGCACACTGCCGATGTTGGTGGAAGCTGCAATAGTTAATGGTGAACGGCGTCAGCGACAGAATGCTCCCGGCAGAAAGTCAGCGTAATGACGGAGATACACCGTCTGAGACAGGCGTTTAGAACCGTAGACGACGGTGAGTGCGCCGCAGACCCTGTTCCAGCTCTGTGGAACCAGGATGACGACGAGTACTTTGTCGAATCCGGTTTCATAGACCGGTTCTGGCTGCCGCTCTCTATCGCCGTGCTCGCCGGTTGGGGCTCGCTGGCACTGGTTCTCGCCAACACGTTTTGCCTGCTGTCTGCATACTCCGCTTGATCGCAGTCCAATGTGCCTGACTGGGCCGAAACACCAGGTTCACTGAGGCCCGAGACGGTCGCGACGGGCCAGGCCAGACGCACGCGTGCCCGGTCTCTAGGTTCCATCTTTGGCGGTTGAGCCACACTGGTGGTGAGACACAGTGGTCATGGTGGTGAGCCACTCTGTTTGAGGCAGGTTTGTTTACGGGTTGCAGGTGTGCATTCAAGTTGGGAACGCCTCGAGTTCGACCCAGTTGCGATACGGCGCCGGCAGCGTATAAAGCCGGTGTGGACATCGGTTGCGGAGGGTTGTCCGCGCCCGGCTGAGGACCACCAGTGAGCCAGATAGATCGCGGGAATATGTGCGCTGTGCGGAGCCGCCGGGCATGCGACGCTTGCTCGCCCATGAATCACAGGTGAGGCGTTACGCTCGCCTCGCCCGGTGATACTCTTTGGCCGGTCCAGACCTGGTCGAGACCACATCCGCGGACTCACTGCCCGGCGAGGCAATGCCACAGGAGCGAAACGATTGCAGACAACCGGAATGCCCCTGTCCAGGTTCAAGGTGCTAGACCTCACTCGCGTCCGGGCGGGACCGACATGTGTTCGCCAGCTCGCAGACTGGGGCGCAGATGTGATCAAGGTCGAGGCGCCGCCAGACGGTAAAGAGGGCCTCGGCGGCGAGCGCGACGGCTTCGACTTCCAGAACCTGCACCGCAATAAGCGTTCCCTCACGCTCAACCTGAAGGCAGAGCAGGGTAGAGAGATCTTCTACAGGCTCGTCGAGCAGGCGGACGTCGTGGTCGAGAACTACAGGCCGGGCGTCAAGTTCAGGCTCGGCGTCGACTATGACTCCCTGGCGAAGGTAAACCCGCGTATCGTGCTAGGCAGCATCTCCGGCTTCGGCCAGGACGGCCCGTACGCAGACCGTCCAGGCTTCGACCAGGTGGCGCAGGGAATGGGCGGCCTCATGTCCATCACAGGAGAGCCGGGGCGCGGCCCTCTCAGGGTCGGCATTCCCATCGCAGACCTCTGCGCCGGTATGTTCTGTGCGCAGGGAATCCTGCTCGCGCTTCTCGAACGGGAGCAGTCGGGCAAAGGTCAGTGGGTGAAGACATCGCTTCTCGAGGCTCAGATACAGATGCTGGACTTCCAGGCGGCGCGCTACCTGAAGGACGGCGAGGTCCCGGTCACCGCAGGGAACGATCACCCGACGAGCATACCCACCGGCGTCTTCCCGACTGCAGACGGCCACATCAACATCGCAGTCGCAGGCCAGGCGATCTACGAGCGGTTCTGCCGCGCGGTGAACGCCGAACACCTCATCACGGACGAACGGTTCAGCAGCGCGGCGCTGCGCTCAAAGAACCGCATCGGGATGAACGCCGCCATCGGCGAGATCACCTGCAAGCAACACAGCGCATACTGGATAGACCTGCTGAACGACGCAGGCTGCCCATGCGGTCCCATCAACTCCATGGACCAGGTCTTCGCAGACCCGCAGGTGCGGCACCTCGAGATGGCCGTGCCGGTTGAACACTCTCGCCTCGGAAAATTTGAGATCGTCAACCAGGCGATCAAGCTGAGCCGCACGCCGTCTTCCGTCCGCAGCGCGACGCCGGAGCAGGGCGAGCACACTGACTCGATACTCGCCGGCCTCGGCTACGACGCGCCGGCGATCCAGGAGCTTCACAAAAACGGCGTCGTCTGAGGCCCAGTCTCTGGCGATCCAATAGCGAGCAATTTCGGGCCGCTAAGGCAACATTCGGGACAAAACATGGCACAACTTCAACTCAAGACCAACCGCATGCTGGCCAACGTCGAGAACGGCGTCGGCTGGATCACGTTCAACCAGCCTGAAAAGCGCAATGCCGTCTCATACGACATGTGGACCGCAATCCCTGAGATCGTGTCAGCCTTTGCGGATGACCCGGCTGTCCGTGTGGTCGTGATGAAGGGCGCTGGCGACAAGGCGTTCGTGTCTGGCGCCGACATCTCTGAGTTCGAGGAGAGACGCAACACCCCTGAGGCCATCGAGGTCTACGAACAGGCCACGTCAGCCGCCAACGCGGCGCTCAGGTCGATTCAGAAGCCCATGATCGCAATGATCCGCGGTTACTGCGTCGGCGGCGGGCTGGCCATAGCGCTCACGGCGGACCTGCGTATAACGGCTGCAGACGGCCAGTTCGCTGTTCCGGCTGCGAAGCTCGGCCTCGGCTACGGGTATAACGGGATCAAGGAGCTGATGCACCTTGTCGGTCCCTCGTACGCCAAGGAGATCTTCTTCACCGCCCGCCGCTTCAACGCCGAAGAGGCGAAATCGATGGGACTGGTCAACCGCGTCGTTCCGGTGGACGACCTTGAAGTGGTGACACGCTCCTATGCGGAGTTGATAGCCGGAAACGCGCCGCTCACTGTGCGCGCTGCCAAGGCTGCGGTCAACGAGGGGTCGAAGGACCCGCAGGCCCGTGACCTTGAAGCCATTGAGGCGATGGTCGCAGAGTGCTTTGCCAGCGATGACTACATCGAAGGCCGCCGCGCCTTTATGGAGAAGCGCCCGCCCCGGTTCCAGGGCAGGTAGCGCCACAGGCGGCGGAAACGCCGCACGCTGGCAGTCGCCTGTGACGTTCTCACCCGCCGGTCAGCCATCTCCACCAATCGGCAACAAGGTCTGTCGCCACGTATTTATCCAGGTACCGTCCGCCGTGTAGGCCCCACTCCTGCCCCATCTTCAGCGCCAGCGCAACAAGCAGCAGCAGTCCAACCCGGATCCGGGTGAGCCGGAATTCCGGCCACCAGTGGCGCTGAGCGGCCATGCCAACGAACCAGAACTCGAACACGTTCGGGAAGAAGAGCAGGACTGTGCGGGATTCGGCTAGCTCGAAGACCACGACCCCGATGATGCGGAATGCGAACAGCCAGATCGCGACTGAGCGCGCCGGTCCGTGCCACCTGAGCGCCACGACGAGGAACGTTGCCATGTAGACGAGGTCAAGCAGCTTATCGAACGACTGGTAGTCGCCGAGCCCGCCGAGGTCGAGCCATCCCTGCCAGAAAAGGTCGGAAAAGTCGACCAGGATGGCGATCAACGCGCCTGCGAACGCCCAACGCAGTACAGGCAGCGACCCTGCGACCCTGATGAGCCCGATCACAAGCTGCTCAACTGTCACTACGAAACCCCTCGGTGTCCTGGCGCTGGCCACAGTTCCGGACTGCGAACCGGGCCAGTGGCAGGTTGTGCAATCGATGGGCCGCGGTCAGATGCGCGGTTGGCGCATCGCCGATGACGTGACCATCACTCCCTGCCCGTGTAGTCCCAGATCACCTCGAACGTCACGTCAGCCTCGTCGAAACGGTAGATCAGCATGCCTGTGTCGACTATCCAGATGCCGTCACCCTCGTACTCGGCCCGCCAGCCGCTTGAGTCGGGTGGAATGGGGAGCCGGTCCCTGCCAGACGGGACAAACTCCTCACCCTGTTCGACGTTCAGGCCGAAGACATGCACCGATCGTGACGCCTCTTCGAATAGCTGGCTGACGATCTCCAGCTTCACAGAGGCTTCGGTCAGGGCTGGGCCGGATTCGGGAACTGCAAGTGCCGTGGGCGTGCAGTCTTCGCACAGGCCCGCCGCGTCTCCAGTGCCGGGTGAACTGCACGCGGCGAATATAAATACGGTAATTAGCAGAAGTGGCAGGATCCGCACGATCGCCAAAGCCTATCGGAACCTGGCGGATGGGGCGAGCGGGCCAACAGGGACAAGCCGAACCTTGAAGAGCATCAGGTAGTCGATCTCTGTTCAGCCACTTTTTACGACGATCCCGCCGAGGAATACGGACCCCGTAAGTTTCAGCCGCTGTGCCCCCGCTCTCCGCGCCCCCGGCGTGGACCGTTCGTCGCTGACCGCTCCCATGAATGCCGACACGTCGAACTCGACATCCCATTCATCAGGGACGGTCAGGTCGACGCCGCCCAGGAAGGTTTTTACGTTCAGCACCGCGCCCTCGTCCGATAGCATGGCCTTTCTGAGGTCAAGCTGAACGCCTGCGAACGACGCTGAGACGTTACCGCCCTCGAAACTCTGTGAGGTGATCCGCCGCGCAGTGCCTGTGAATGAAGACGAGATGTCGATCGCGTCCTCTCCGGCGGCGCCCCACGCCTGTTTCCGGGGTTGGCCAGACGACCGCTTCATACCGAACTTTGGGCCGCCTGACCCGCCTCCGGAGCGGCTGACAAGAGGAAACACGACGAGCCACAGCCCGATTGTGACAAGCATCGCCTTCGGGTAGCCAATAGTCGGCACGCCTATGTCGGGCGAGACCATGCCCCAGAAGACCATCGCCAGCCATGAGGAGAAGAAGAACACTCCGGCAAGAATTGGGAACGGCATGGCGGCGCCACCTTCCAGAGAAAATCGTGCGATCAACCAGGACGTACGATACCGGCTGTGGGTGAATAATCCGTGACACTTGCCCGGAACCACGAAGGAACATGTGAGGCTCGCCACGCTTTCGTGCCGTCAGGAGACATGAGGCAAGGCTGGAAACCGCCGGTTCCCAATAACGTCTGACGTCATTCGGGCTGTGCGCCCCGGAGCGACGGACCCGTGGCGCCTCACCGCGTCGACACACAGGCCTCAGAGATCACCTGGCAACCGGTTCGCTTTCTGCCGCCTATGCCCCAAGCATCCCCAACTGCTTGATGATGTCGCCTGGATCGACCTGGTGCGTGTAGTCTCTGCCGATACTCCGCCAGGCGATCTCGTTCCCCTCCGTGACCAGGAAAATGGACGCCGAAGCCAGTCCGTCTCCGAACAGGTTGAACACGCCATACGACTCCGGGACGGCCGAATCGCGGGATGTGTAGAGGATCGGGAAATCTGCGCCGAAGAGAGCCACAGCCGTCTCAGCCCCACTCAGGTTGTCCGTGCTCACCGCCACCACCGTGGCGCCAGCGGCCACGATGTCGCCGTATCGCTTCTGCAGCTCAACTAGCTGCCTGCGACAGAATGTTCACCAGAATGCCCGGTAGAACACCAGGACCACCGGCTGATCTGCGGAGAGTTCAGAGAGCGTGACATCCGGGCCGTTGGCGCTCGGCAGCGTGAAGTCGGGTGCGACGCTGATCAGTTGGTTCAGAGGCTGGGACTGCGGCGACTCCGTTGGCGCCGGTGTTGAAGCCAGGGCTAGAGCCAACGTTGGGGTTGGCGAGGTTGCGGCAGAGCCGACGGTAGACCGGGGTGAGGCCGGATCTGCCGCCTCGCTCCCTCCGCAAGCGGCCAGCGACGCCATCGAGATCAACAGGGCGATCAGTAAATACCTGTTTTGTGTCTGCGGCACGTTGTCCCTTGTTCCCGGTTCGAAAGGATGGATGGGTTTTGCGGTGAAACCAGCATGACCGCGAGACGTGCATTGCAGTCAGCCACACTATTCAAGATAACCGCATCGTCGCCTGCCCGGACCCTGCTTGAGCGGCCACTCTCTGGTCAAGATGACCGCATCGTTGCCTGGCAGGGCCCTGCTTGAGCGATCACTCTTCTGTCAAGATAACCGCGTCGTCGCCTGGCCCGACGCCAAACGCGGTCCGTTCGTAACCAGTAGTAATTACGACGGATACCGGGCAGCCGGGGATAAATCTTTGAAACAGGCTGATTTGAAATGGTGCCGAGGGCCGGACTTGAACCGGCGACACATGGATTTTCAGTCCATTGCTCTACCAACTGAGCTACCTCGGCGCCGGCCGGATGCGGGAATCGCCGCTCGCGGCGGCTGGTCCGGTGTGTTCGGCAGGGCAGTAGACCATCGTATTATCTGCGGCGCGGGCAGGCAAGCCGGGAAAACCGTCCACCGTGCCTGTCCCAGCGGCTAATCGCCGACCGGGCCAGTCCGGCAATCCACTCATATCGAAAACTCGTGGAGCGTCTCCGCCGCTCTTACCTCGCCTTACACGAACGACCTCGCCTCGTCTCCCGCATGGTCGGTCCCGCTCGTCTTTCGCCTTGCCTCTCACCTCGCTCTCACCCGGTCGCCTTCCACCTCGCCTCCCGCCTTGCCAGCCGTCGGCCGTCCCTGCAGCCCGCCTCACAGTTCGCCCTTGCGGAACCCTGCCTGCCGCGCCGCGCGCCGCCCCCACCGGGTCAGCGCCAGGTCGCACCCTGCGAGACCGGACAGCCCGGCTGCTATAATTTCGCAGCCCGGACCCGCTTCCCGGACGCTCCGGACGCTATCCAAGCCTGCACGTCTGCACGCCACTCAGGAAGACGCCACACCCACAATGCCGACACTCATCGTCGCAGCAACATCTCCCGGCGCAGGCAAGACCGCGCTCACCGCAGCCGTCGCAGACCATCTGGCGTCAGAGGAGCGGACAGTCGCCGTCGCCTCCGCCTGGGCCACATCGGGAGGCACGCCAGACACAGACCTCCGCGCAACGCTCGGTGACACCGCGGCAAACCGGCCACTCGGCGTCGCAACGGACTCGCCGGCCACCGTTGCCAGCCGCGTCAAGGAGCTGGCAAGTCTGGCCAGCCCGGCAGGTCAGACCAAGATCGTCGTCATCGAGGGCAAGACCGGCGATCACGCGGCCAACCTTGCGCTTGCCGAAGAGACAGACGGCCTCGTCCTGCTGGTGGCGCAGACAGCAGACGACATTCTGCCGTCCGCAAACTCCTACGGCAGCCGTCTTGCTGGCGTGATCATCAATTCGGTACCCCGCTACCGGACACATGACGTCGAAACCCGCATCATCCCTGACCTTGAGCTGGCCAACATCCGCGTCCTCGGCTGGCTGCCCGAAGACCGCCGCCTGCTGGCGCCAACGCTCCGGCTCGTCGCCGAGCACCTGTCCGCAGAGATCATCCTCAATGAACAAGAGGCTGACCGCCTCATAGACAACTTCCTCATCGGCGGCCTGGTGCTCGACTGGGGGCCGTTCTACTTCGGATCACAGGAGAATGTTGGAGTTGTTGTCAGGGGCGATAGGCCTGACATCCAGCTCGCCGCGCTGCAGACAGACACGGTGCGGGCGATGGTGCTGACGAAGGGCGCACGGCCGGTCGAGTATGTGATCTACGAGGCGACGCAGCGCGGCGTGCCGATGGTGCTGACGGACGGCTCGACGGAAGAGACGACGGCCCGGCTGGAGGGCCTGCAGGCTAAGGTCCGTTTCGATCACCCGGAGAAGCTGGCCCGCATCAGGGAGCTTGCAGACGAGCGCCTGGATCTGGATGCGCTGGAAGCGGCTCTGTCCCAACCCGTTACGCGGTAGCTGGCGCGCCATCCTGGACTGCGTCCTGGGCCTGTCGAAGGGTCGCCTACCGGTCAAGAAGAGCCTGTTTGCGGTCGACGCCCCGACAGTAGCCAGAGAGAGCCCGGTCCTTATGGACCACTCGGTGGTGCTGAATCGTGACCGTCGGCGGGTTGGCGGCACACGCGGCCGCCACGGCAAGCGGCGCTCAGACCGGTCTTTGGCCAACAGTTTAGGATGGCATGAGCCACCCACACTCCGCTTCCTGCCCTGGAACTCAAATCGTCCGTATGTGCCCGGGTCTGCAGCTACCGCGGCTACAATGACTGTTCACCTTCAAATCCCGCAAAGAGACCTCGCATGACCACAGACCAGTACACACACGGCCACCACCACTCAGTCGTAACCGCACACTCCGCGCGCAGGGCCAGCGAATCCGCCGCCTTCCTGCTTCCACATCTTCACTCACCGATGCGGTTGCTCGACTTCGGCTGCGGCCCCGGCACCATCACGGTCGATCTCGGGGAAGCTGTCGCTCCAGGCGGCTCAGTAGCCGGAATCGACTTCTCGGAAGAGGTCATCACGCAGGCCCGCGCCAACGCCGAAAAATCTGGCGCACGCAACGTCACATTCGACACGCGCTCCATCTACGAAACCGGCTTCCCTGACGCAGAGTTCGACGTCGCATACGCCCACCAGGTGCTGCATCACCTAACCGACCCCGTGGCGGCTCTTGTTGAGGCGAAACGGGTCCTCAAACCGGGAGGCATTTGCGCCGTGAGAGAGGTTGACTGGGGAACCGCCGCCATATACCCGAAAACGCCTGCGCTGCGCCGCTTTTTCGATGTCTACTTCAAGGTCTCGAGGCGGAACGGGGGCAACGCGAACGCTGGCCGTTACCTGAAGAGCTGGTTCGTTGACGCCGGTTTCACCAACCTGGAAGTCACCACCTCAACGTGGTCCTTCGCGGATGAAGCGGGACTCGAGTGGTGGGGCAACCAGTGGGCCGACCGCATCCTCGAATCCGGCATCGCAACCGCGGCAGTCGAATACCGCATCGCAACGCGGGAAGAACTGGAAACCATCTCCGCCGCGTGGCGTGAATGGATCACAGCGCCAGGCGCCTTCTTCACCTTCACTCACGTCGAGGTGATCGGCACAAAAGGAGATTGACATGAGCACGGCAGAAAGTGGCGGCTCGCAGAACTACGTCCATGGCTACACCTCGGCGTCCCAGACGATGGCGCAGGACTGCGGAGCGTGAGGCGGCGTTCTTTCTACCCCTGCTACGGCCCGGCATGAGCCTGCTCGATGTCGGTTGCGGCCCCGGAACCATCACACTCGGGCTTGCGAGGTATTTGAATCCCGGAAGAGTGGTAGGAGTAGATTTCGGTGCAGGCGAAGTTGAAAGGGCAAGTGCCTCAGCCGCGGAGCAGCAGGTCTCCAACGTCGAATTTAAGGTCGGCGACTCAACAGATCTTCAGTTCCGTGACGGAGAGTTCGACGCCGTGTTCTCTTCAGCCATGCTCGAGCACGTCCCTGAGCGGGAGCGTGCTATCGACGAGATGCCTCGCGTCCTCAAATCCGGTGGCGTGATCGGCATGCGGGGAGGGTACCTGCCGGGAAGCATTGTCGGACCGGAGACGGACGCCTTACGGCGATTGAAAGAAATCTATGTCGCTGTTTGGATTTCACGTGGTGGCATCCCGGATTTCGGTATCAGACAGGCGCCACTGTTGGCCGAGCGCGGGCTCGAAGAGATTCGCCAGACCGCCTCGTATGAAAACCGTGACCCCAGAAATACGGACTACGCTGGCCGGATCCTGACAGACGCGTTCGTAGAATCTGTGGAGCGGCTTGGAGTCTCGACGCGCCACGAGCTGGAACAGCTCTCAGCCGCCCTGGTCGAGAACAGCAAAGACCCTCTCTCCCACACCCACGTCGCCTGGATCGAGGTCACGGCTCGAAAACCAGCGTGACCAGCCTGACTGGGTAGCGGGTCAGCCTGAGTTGTCATTCACCACCTGTTCTGGGGAGCGGAGCGACGTGGGAATCTCGATGGCAAACCATCGCAACGTGAAGGGTCGCGGCCGGTGAGATTGCCGCCCTCGACGGCCTCAGAGCATTCTGGCCTCTGGCCCTCGCAAAGACAATTCGGCTCGTTTCCGCCTGAACTTCTCAACAATCCTTGCCAGCGGAGGCCGCGCTGCGGCCTGTCATTGTTAGCATTGACGCATGACCTCATCTCCTGAGACTACCGGCGACTCCGGCGCGTCCCTGTCTGCTTCATCTGACGCCCCTGCATCTGGCGAAACCGGCTCCGAACCCCGGCCCGGTCTTTCACGCAAACCGGCGTCCAGCTTCGCAGACACCCTTCTCGCGGGCCTTTCAGACCGCCAGAAAGAGGCCGCGTCATACGTCGATGGACCGCTCCTCATCGTCGCCGGACCCGGTAGCGGCAAGACCCGCGTCATGGCCCACAGGCTCGCCTATCTCACCGGCGCGTGCGGCGTGCCCCCGTACCGCATCCTCGCCGTCACCTTTACGAACAAAGCCGCTCGTGAACTCAGGGAACGCTGCCAGCGGCTCGTCCCATCGGCAGCAGACCAGCTACGAGTCTTCACCTTCCACAGCTTCTGCGCGCTCATGCTGCGGTACGACGGCGAGTACGTCGGCCTCAAGCCCGGCTTCACCATCTACGACGACGACGACCAGTCCCGCGTCATCCGCCGCATCCTGCAGGAGATGGATATCGACCCGAAGCAGTTCCCTGTCGGGCAGCTGCGGGCCATCATCTCCTCATCGAAAAACAAGATGGTGATGCCAGCCGAGTTTCTGAAGACCGCAGAGACCTATCGCGAGGAGATCGCAGGCCGCGTCTACGAGAAGTACCAGGAGGCGCTCTCCCGCGCCAACTCGGCAGACTTCGATGACCTGCTGCTCAAGTCGTTGCAGCTGCTCGAAGGCCAGCCAGAAATCCTGCTCAAGTATCAGCAGCGCTACGAGCACATCCTTGTAGACGAGTTCCAGGACACCAACCCGCTCCAGTTCAACATCGCCCGCCTGCTGGCGGTAAAGCACAGGAACATCTGCGTCGTCGGCGACCCTGACCAGTCGATCTACTCGTGGCGTCACGCAGACCCGACCAACCTGACCGACTTCCGGGCCACATTTCCGGAGGCGAAGATCGTCACGCTCGACCAGAGCTATCGCTCCACGCAGGTGATCCTCGAGGCGGCGGACGCGGTCATCGCCAATAACGAAGGCCGTATGGAGAAGAATCTCTGGACCGAAAACCCGCGCGGCGACCGCGTTGTTGTCGCAGAGACCTATGACGAGGAGGGCGAGGCGCGGGCGGTTATCAACGAGGTCGACCGCCTCGTCAAGCAGCACAACATCACAAGGGACCAGATCGCGGTCATGTACCGGATCAACGCCCAGTCCAGATCGCTTGAGGTCGCCTGCAACCGCGCCGGCCTGCCTTACAGGCTCGTTGGCGGAGTCAAGTTCTATGAACGCAGAGAGGTGAAAGACATCCTCTCGTTCCTGCGCCTCGTCTCCAACCCTGCGGACGACGCTGCGCTCGAACGCGTCATCAACACCCCAACCCGCGGCATCTCTGACCGCACCGTTGCCGAACTGCGGAGGATCGCAGCGGCGAACCAGGCGCCGTTGCTGGACGCTGTTCTTTCCGTGCGGGACGAGAACAATCCGCTCAATGTCCAGCTTTCGACGCGGGCGGCCAACTCCGTCTCCATGTTCGCCGACCTTGTCGCACGGCTGATCGAGCAGAGCCTTGTCCTCCAGCCGCAAGAGCTGATCGACCTCGCAATGGAGCGGTCCGGATATGTCCGCATGCTGCAGGAAGACAAGGAGACCGGCGAGGAGCGGATGGAGAACCTGCGGGAGCTACGCGGTTCCGCCGAACAGTACTCCGGCGGTGAGCCGCGCGAGCAGCTTTCGGAGTTCCTGGAGAACGTTGCGCTGGTGTCAGATGTAGACGCCGTCCGCACAGGCAACCCGCTCCGGCAGGAGGCGCGCGAAGAGGGACAGGACGCCATTACGCTGATTACGCTCCACCAGGCGAAGGGGCTGGAATATGAGGCGGTCTTCATGGTCGGCATGGAGGAAGGGTTGCTGCCGCACTCGAGGTCGACAGAGGACCCGGTGCAGATGGAGGAGGAGAGGCGGCTTTGCTACGTTGGCATGACCCGCGCCAAACGGTGGCTATACATGATGCACACGTTCCAGCGACGGTTCCGCGGCAGTCTTTCGCCAAGCATGCCTTCCCGCTTTCTCATGGAGTTGCCGGAGCCGCTCGTGAAAGCTCAGACGGTGCGCAGCCGGGCGAGCCAGACCGAGACGCGCGCAGACCCTCAGTGGTCCAGGAGGGCGGCAGCCGTCCCCGCTGCGCGCTCGGCGTCTCAGCCGGGGCTTGAGTTCTCGGCCGGCGACCGCGTCCGCCACTCCCACTTCGGTGAAGGCGTGGTCGTAAGCGTCAAGGCGGTGCCAGGCGATGTGGAGGCGACGGTCGCCTTCTCTGGAAACGGCGTGAAGCGGCTTATGCTGGGCTTTGCGAAGCTGGAACGTTCAGGCGCAGGCGCTGACTCGGGAAAGAATGGTCGAGACACGGGCCACAGTCCTGAAGACGGTGGAGCGTGATTGGCCGCGTCCTGAGATGGCTCGCAGGGCTGGACAGGTCCTACTTCCTGGCGCTATCTGCGTTCATCGCAGCGATCATCGCAGCAGGGTTCGTGGCGTTTGCGCCGACCGTTGAGCTTCTGGATGGTTCGGCGATGACGCTGATCGAAGATAGCGGAGCCGGCGTCATCGTCCTGATCCTCCTGCCAGTCCTGGTGCTCGGGGCGCCGCTGATTGCGCTGCCGCAGGCTCCCGGCCCTCGACGGAAGAACGACAAGATCAACTCGGTCGCATCAACCGGGGTCTTGCTGGCATTCACTGTCGCCTTCCTGCCATGGCTCGGCGTGTTCTATATGCCTGCCGTCATCCTCTCTGTCGCGTCGTCAGTCTCCCTCTATTTCGGACGCGGCAGGCGACCGGCGCAGGACACGGCAGACCGTCCGGCAGGGGCTCGAGGTGAAGACGGCGTCCGCCTCAGCCGGAGCGCGAAGAAGCGTGCCCGCCAGGAGGCCGCGGGACGGTCAGGGGAAGCAATGGGCGAGACTCCGCTGGCCAGCAGCCGCCGCAGGCGCGGGCGAACGCGGAAGAGGCCTTAGCAAGACCACTCACATCGCCTGCACGCGCTAAACTGGCGTCACGTTGGGTGATGTGGCGAGGTGGCAACCGAGCCGATTCCGCCGGGCGCCTGATCACAATCGTCAACCGCACATGACAATGCCGCCATCAACACCGTCTAACATCATCACAGACCAGATGCGCTCCCACATCGGTGTCGAGTCGCAGCCTGCCACGTACGAGATCAGCCGCTGGGATGTCGCCCGCTTCGCCTGCGCAATCGGTGACTCCAACCCTCTCTACACAGACGAAGCCGTCGCACGCGACTCCGCACTCGGAAGCTTGATAGCGCCGCCCACATTTCTTCGCTCCCTGCTCCCAGGCCCTTCAGAAAGCCCTTTTCCCGAGCCATTCGCCCACATACTCGACGCAGGCAGCAACTACCGTTTCCTCCGTCCGGTCCGAGTCGGCGACTCGATCACCGTAACCCGCTCGCTGAAGGAGCTATTCACCAAAACCGGCCGGCTCGGCGAGATGCTGTTCAAGGTGCGTGAGATCACATACACAAACCAGCTCGGGCAGGTCGTAGCCGTACAGGAGACCACGATAATCACCTACGGCGAGCCAGACTCTGAGGCTGCCGCAAGTGGACTTGGAGAGGCGTGAACATGGCTGGTACTCAGGAGAGTCGAATGCACAGGCCATCGCCCGGCAAGCTCGCAGCCCTCTGGTACGAGGACGTGCAGCCAGGCGATGAGCTTCCGTCACTCGAACTCACACCGGACACGCGGCAGCTCGTCATGTACGCAGGCGCCTCCGGCGACTTCCAGCCCATTCACTACGACAAGGACGTCGCCCGGAAGGCCGGCCACGATAGCGTCATCATCCACGGAGCGCTGAAGAGCGCATGGCTGGCGCAGGTCGTCACAGACTGGCTGGGCGACTCCGGCTGGATGCGAGAGTTCAGCGTCCAGTACCGCGGCATCGACTATATCGGCAAAAAAACCTGCCGGGGCCGGGTGACGGGCAAGCGGATCGAAGACGACGCCGGCCTGGTAGAAATTGAGCTTGGCCTCGAAGACGATTCCGGCGCCGTAACGACACCCGCCACAGCGGTGGTCGAGCTGCCGCGGAGCGACGACGCCTGAAGCCGTATCCCATCGTTATCGGGAAACACGAAAGCAAACCAATGCCAGCACTTAACACCTCACTGCAAGGAAAAGTCGCCATCGTCACAGGCGCCGGACGCGGCATCGGCCGTGCCGTCGCCGAGGAGCTGGCCCGCAACGGCGCAAAGGTGATCGTCAACGATGCCGGAGTCGCACTCGACGGCGCCGCCCAGTCCGGCACTCCGGCAGACGAGACCGTCGCCGCCATCAAAGCGCTTGGTGGAGAGGCAGCGCCGGTCATCGAGTCGGTCGCCACCTGGCAAGGCGGCCAGCGCATCGTCGAGGCGGCGCTCGACACCTTTGGCCGCATCGACATCGTGGTCACCGCAGCCGGCATCCTGCGTGACCGGATGATCTACAACATGACCGAGCAGGAGTGGGACGACGTCATCGCCGTCCATCTCAAGGGCACAGCGTCGGTCGTCCGCCACGCAGCGCCAATCTTCCGCAAGCAGCGCGGCGGCCGCATCATCACCTTCAGCTCCGAGTCCGGCCTCGTCGGATTCTCCGGGCAGGCCAATTACGGCGCCGCCAAGGCCGCCATCGCAGGCTTCACCAAGGTGCTTGCGAAGGACCTCGGAAAGTACGGCGTCACCTCGAACTCCATCGCTCCCCGCGCCGAGACCCGCATGGTGGAGTCGATACCGGACAGCGTGAAAGACAACCTCCGTGAGCAAGGGCTGATGCCCGCGAAGGGTGAGCAGCCGTGGAAGGCTGAGGACGTAGCTCCGTTCGTCGCCTACCTCGCCTCCGACTACTCAGCGCCCATCAACGGCCAGGTCTTTCTCGTGTACGGCGGCACAGTCACGCACCTGTCGTTGCCGCGGCGGACCAGGACCATCTACAACCCGAACCCGCCCGGCCGCTGGGAGTTGCCTGAGCTGGACCGGCTCACGCCCCGCTACCTGGTCCCGGACAAAAAGCTCGACCGGAAGGCCGGCCCTGCGAGGCGTCTCGAAGGCAAGGTCGCCGTGGTCACCGGCGCGGGGCGGGGCATTGGCCGCGGCGTTGCGAAGATGCTGGCCGCCGAGGGTGCGTCCGTGGTCGTCGCAGACATCGGCGCGGCGCTCGACGGCGCAGGCAACGACACCTCGCCCGCTGCAATGGTCGTCGAGGAGATCAGCGAGCTCGGCGGCAAAGCGGTTGCGTGCTACCAGAGCGTTGCGCAGATGGAAGGCGGCGCAAACATCGTCAAAACGGCGCTCGACACCTTCGGCCGCCTCGACATCGTCGTCACCGCCGCGGGCATCCTTCGGGACCGCATGTTCTTCAACATGACGGAGCAGGAGTGGGACGACGTGATCGCCGTGCACATGAAAGGAACTTTTTCCGTGGTGCAGCCTGCGTCGCAGGTGTTCAAGGAGCAGGGCAGCGGCGGCCGCATCATCACCTTCAGCTCTGTCTCCGGCCTCTACGGCTACGGCGGGCAGGCGAACTACGGTGCTGCGAAAGAGGGCATCGCCGGGTTTACGAGAGTCGTTGCGAAGGACCTTGCGCGCTACAACGTCACGGCGAACGTCATCTCACCCGGCGCGGCGACCCGAATGACGGACAGCGTTCCGGACACGGCGCGGGCGAGGCGGGCGGGGGAGTTCCTGTCGCCGCCCGAGGGAATGCTGACCAGCGACCCTGACGACGTTGCGCCGATGATCGCATGGCTGGCGTCTGACGAGGCGGCGGGCGTGACCGGGATGATCTTTCACACGGTCGGCAACAGGGTGAGCGTGATGAGCCACCCTGAGCCGCAGCGCTCCATCCACAAAGACGGCCGCTGGACCGTCGAGGAGCTGGCGGCCATCATCCCCGAGACGATAGGGATGGACCTGATCAACCCGGCGCCGCCGCAGGAGGGGTGAGCCGACATGATTGCCCGACGCCGCACCTCTACCCGGTCACATACTCCACGCTGTTGAGGATCAGCTTCTGGAAGTTGGGGTGGAGCTGGCTTGAGGCCGCGTGGCCGAGCGCGATGTTCGCCACCTTGCCCTTGCCGTACTTGTGTGACCAGCCCAGCGGCTTGTCCTCACCCTCGACAACGCCGTGCATGAACACGTCGATGCCCGGCTGAATGTCCAGGCCGCAGTAGCACTCGTCGTAGGTCCAGAACGACTTCGAGACGCCCTTCGCAAGCGGATGTTCCGGCTTATCGATAAACACCTCGAACCAGCCGAACGGCGGGTGCCAGCTCTTGCCCAGGACCCATCCTCCGCCGGTGATCTTATTCATATCGGCCCATTCCGGGCAAGATGCCGCCGAGATGTGTGCTGAAACCAGCCCGCCGCCGTTCTCAACATAACTCTTCAGGCCGGAGCGCTGGCCTCCCGAGAAATCGTTCTCCGTCGCGGGCTGCCGTAGCGTATTCAGCACAATAGCGTCGAAGCCGCCCAGGTCACCGGCAAGCTCGCCGGCAGGCTCAGACACCGTCACATCGTGTCCCGCTTCCTTCAGAAACGCGGTCATGACAGGCGTCGACTCTTCATACGGGTGCTTCCCGCCTGTGATAAGTAGGAGTTTCATCGTCGTGGCTCCGGAATTCGCTGCTTTTGCTGTGCTTCGATGGCTTACGCGTGGCGCCTGGGCGCTGCCGTTTTGCCGTTTTAATAGGGCAGATGCGCGGCAGCATGCTATCAGCATCAGTAAGGTCCGGAACGGAGCCAGCGGGATCAGACCTTACGTAGGCCCGGTGCTCCAGCCCGGCCCGGCCGCTCAGGCCTCGAAGGCTGAGGCTCTTCCTGCCGGCTGTGAGTCGAGCGACGGCTCAGCCGTCTGTGCCTTCTCCCCGACGCCGTCCAACTCTCCGGCGTGAAGCTCTTCCCAGCGCTCACTTGTGATCTCCATGCGGATGAAGTCGAAGCCGTCTTTGCGCACAGCCCTGTCAACCTCGAACCCGGCCTTGGCAAAAGCACGCTGCGCGCGAGAGTTGTTCGAGAGCGTGTGCAGGTAGATACGGCGCAGCCAGGTGCTTGTGAAGATGTAGTGCAGCATCGTCAGCACGGCGTCTGTGCCGTAGCCGGAGTTCCAGTAGCTGCTGTTGCCGATCATGATCCCGAACTCCGCCTGCCCGAGCTCGGCGTCGATGTCGTAGTACATGCAGTTGCCGATGTGGACGCCGTCCAGCGTGTCGATCGCAAGCCGGACCGACCTCGAAGAAGGGAACTGGAGATCATCGCGGTGGTACCGCATGTACTCCTTCAGCGTGATCGTGATCGGCCGGGTAGCGTCAAGCGTCGCAAGCTCAGGGTCGACGCGCCAGTGAAAGTCGGCCTCGGCGTCCTCCATCCGCTTGGAGCGGAGGACCACGAGTTTTCCCTCAACCCTGATGTTCCTGCTGTCCGTCGCAGGGTCCTTCAGGAAGGGCCACAGCTTTTTCCAGGATTCTCGTCTCATTGGGCTCTGTCAGCCTGTTTCAGTCAGCGTGAAATCGTCTGGCGGCGATCAAATCTATTATCGCCGCCACTTGCGCCTGTAGATCGTGAGCATAAGCGCCGCAATAACATGGGCGGATTGGGCGGCCCCACGAAGCGTACCGTACCGCATTGGCAGCGTACTGGACAAATGGCTACTGGCCGTTGTCCAAAGGTCCTGCGTCGAACGTTCTTGATCCGATCTGGCCTGTCGGGGCTCTTAATCGCATACGCAACCTTCCGTTTCATGGTCTCGCATCAGTTCAGACCACGTACACTGAAGGTACACGGTTCAACCCATCGTTTGCTCGCGTCTAATCACAGTTGGATGCGACCGGCGCCTGCCTCAGCCATCGATCTTCACAGTTTCCGCATACCGGTCAGGCAGTTCGTGCGCCCTGACGCGTCCTGAGCAGGTAGAATCTTCGCCGGTGTACGAAAGTTTGACAAGCACGAAATTGCGGATATGAGCCAGGAATAGTTCAACGGCAGGGCAGTAATTGCTGAGAGAAGACTTCGTAATAAGGTTTGCGGGTGAGGGTGGACAGGGGCTTGTGACGTCTGCGGACGCACTGGCAAGAGCGGCTGTACATGCCGGGTACTACGTACAGACGTTCTCAACCTTCCCTTCCCAGATCATGGGCGGTCCGGCCTCCTCGCAAGTCAGGATCTCCAACCGGCCCGTGCTCAGCAACGGTGACCATGTAGACATCCTCGTCGCTCTCAATGAGTACGCCTACAACCACCACAGCGACGATCTCGCCTCTGACGGAGTCACGATATATAACGCGGAGGAGTTCGACCTCCCGTCCGGCGGCCACTACTTCGGCATCAAGGCGGACGAGCTAGCCAAGTCGACTGGCAACGCCCGCGCCGCAAACATGGTCACCATCGGCGCCGTCGCAACGCTCATGGACTTCCCGCTCACGGAGATCGACGCCTACATTACCGAGCGGTTCACCCGCGGCCGTCAAGGCGACGACGAGATCATCAAGGCCAACATAGAGGCCGTTCGGCTCGGCGTAGGCGTCGCGGAAGAGGCCGGCTACAGGGTCGGTCAACTGGCCCCTGCTAACGTCCCCGGCTACGAACAGGTGATGATCACCGGCAACGCGGCGCTGTCGCTTGGCGCGTTCGCGGCCGGGCTAGATTTCTACGTTGGCTACCCAATCTCGCCCGCCACTACCATCCTTTTGTGGATGGAGAACAACCTGGTCGGCAAAGACCGCTTCGCCTACCAGGTTGCATCTGAGCTTGAGGCGATAGCCACGCTGGTCGGCGCCGGTTATGCAGGGAAGAAGGCGATGACCGCGACCGCAGGCCCCGGCATATCGCTCATGGGCGAGGGACTCGGCCTTGCGTGGATGGCGGAGATACCGTGCGTCGTCGTAGACGTGCAACGTGGCGGCCCCGCAACCGGCCTCCCGACCAAGTCCGAGCAGTCAGACCTGCTCGTCTGCCTCCATCCTGCCCACGGCGACGTCAAGATGCCTGTGCTCGCCCCCGGATCGGTCGAGGAGTGCTTCTATGCAGGCGCGCTCGCGGTCAACTGGGCCGAGCGCTACCAGGGCCCGGTCATGGTTATGTCTGAGATGGGGCAGGCGGAGCGAGGCGAAAACATCCGCAAGCCGGACATCGGCAGCGTTAAGCAGGAGTCTCGCTCAATCTATACCGGAAATGGAGAAAACGGCTACAAACGCTACGTCTCCTGGGACGGCACAGTGCCGCTTCCTCCAATGCCGCTTCCGGGTGGGCCGGGCGCATATGTTGCCAACGGCAGCGAACACGACGAGGTCGGCGACACCACTCACCTGCCTGACCACCACATCCGCCTGACGGAGCGCCGCTTCAGAAAGCTCAACCTGCTCAACGACGCTCCGTTCGAGATAGAGGGCGACGCCAGCGTGGCCCTGATGCCGTGGGGCTCATCGAAGGGGCCTGCAAGAGAGGCGTACGACCGGCTGAAGGCAGAGGGAGCCGAGATCAGTTGGATCTATTCCGTGGCGCTCAGCCCGCTGCCTCAGGCGGTCCTTGACGCCTTGAAGAAGAAGGACCTCGTCATAGTTCCTGAGCTCAACTACCTCGGCCAATGGTCCGGTCTCCTCAGGCAAGAAGGCATAAACGCTGTATCGATAACGCAGTACACGGGGTTACCATTTAGACCAGGCGACCTCGCAGGCCAGATAAAACAGAGGCTCAAAGCGACGAAAAAGGCAGGTGCGACCAGATGAGCGCTCGGAACCCTGAGTACGATTTCGCATGGTGCCCAGGCTGTGGAGACTTTGGCGTCCGCAGGGCGCTCGAGTGGGCGCTTGAGGACTACACGTCCGACCACGAGATTCCCCACAACAACAACGTGATAGTTGCGGGGATTGGCTGCTCCGGTAACATGGTTCACCTGCTGGAAGGCGAACAACCCTTCGGCATCCACGGCATCCACGGGCGCACGCTGCCGATCGCATTCGGGATCAAGGCAGGGAGACCGGAGCTCAACACCGTTGTCGTGGCCGGAGACGGTGACTTCTTGAGCATCGGCGCCGAGCACATCAGTCCCGCTGCCAAGCGCAACCTGGACATCACCTGCGTCATCATGGACAACGGCGTGTACGGCCTGACAAAGGGCCAGAGCTCGCCAACTACCGCATTCGGCCAACTGACCAGTTCCACTCCTTTCGGCAAGATAGAGCAGCAACTCCACCCGCTCAAGTCATACATGACAATGGGCGTATCGTTCATCGCCTCGCACTATTCGAGCAAGCCGCGAGACCTGGCGAAGTTCATCAAGATGGGCATGGACCACAGGGGATTCTCGATAGTCCATGTGCAGTCGCCATGCACAACGTACAACGACACGTACGACATCCTGAAGGGCGACCGCAAGAAGGGCATTGAAGGGACTGCGTGGATCGTCGAAGATGACCACGACCCGACGAGCAGGCAGGCCGCCGAAGATCTGCTTGAGCGGCCGGGTGTGCCGTTGGGACTGATCTACCGCGAGGAGCGCCCAACTTTGGAGCAGGAGCAGGAGAAGGTGCGGTCAGCCCACCCCGGCTCCTCGCCCGCCGAGGTGCTGGAGACCTACGCCGTCTAGTGGCAGGCGCTCCGTTGGAGTCTTCGACAGCTTGCGGCAAATTGCGCCCGCCGCAGCCTACTGGATGCTCTCCACAAGCTCGACGCATGGGGCGATATCCCGTTGACAGAGAATCACCGCGTTACCTGCCACCATAAAGTCGTCGTACTGCGTCCGGTTGCCTGTTGACGTGATGATGCCGCCTCCGATGTTCGAGTTGGGCGAACGTCCAACCGCCGCTGCGGCCGACTCGACTCCGGGCCCGATCTCCAGCAGGTGCGAATCGTAAAAACGGATCGGGAAGAGACCCTTCCAGGCTGCTGATCGTGATCACCACAGAGGCTTGATTCACGGGAGTGTGCAGGCTGCGCTTGCGGCCAATGGCGTCGCCTGCCCGTTCGCGAACGCAAACACGCGGAGTTAGCGTCATGCGCGTGTGAGCAGCCCAGGAGAAAACGAATCGCAAGTGGCGACGACTGATCGCAGCAACGAGCGATAACGATGTGGGGTTGGCAATACGACATGGGTTGGGGGATGGGGCTCGTGGGTGATCGGCCCGTTGATGATGGCCCTGTTCTGGGGCGGGCTGTTCTGGCTGCTGGCGGCCACTGTCCGAGATCGTGAACAGACTGCCAGCGTCGAGAAAAGCGATGACGCGTCGCACATTGCGGCAAGGCGCTTCGCTGCCGGAGAGATCGATGAGGCAGAGTACAGGCGGATCTGCGAAACGCTGGACCGGTAAGACGGTCACCCGGACCATATGCACACAATTTGGGAGCGGGGCCGTGGGTTAGATTTTGCCGCCCCGGCCAGATGCTGCCGGCACAGGTTGCGGCACAACCTCGCTATAACGTCTCGTTTGCGATGCGGATGTGGTGGCTGGTCTCGGCTGAGAGACGAGAGACCTGGGCGGGAGTGAGACGGTCGCACACCCAGCCCCAGTGCATCGAGACGATCTCGCCGGGCTGGAGGTCTTTCAGGTAGCTCAGCCCTTCCGCAGCCCTTCGCGTCTCGCGCACTGAAGGCCTGCCCATGACCAGCTTCCCGGCCTGCAGGACAACAGGCTCGTAGCGAACGGTAACTGCATCTCCGGAGACGCCCTGCACAACCCCCCATGAGATCCGGCACCTGTCCAGTATCTCTACCTGGTCCGCCAGCGCGCCGGTCCTCATACAGACATCCAATACGTGAAACGAGTGATGAGGTCGTGCCCCCGCAGGGACTTTGGAGACCATGTACTTGTGCAGCCGTTCCGGAATCCGGCGGGCGATCTTTTCCGCGGCGATATCAGCCTCGCTGGGCGTCGAAGTGATGATCTTGCCAAACTCGCTCAGTTCCGAGTGAAGCTGGAAGAAGCGTACCGCGCCGAAGGCGGAACCCTCTTCGAGGTCTGCCTGGACCTGGTAAACGATACGGTTCGACTCGAGCTGGGCGTTGACCTCCGCAAGCACCGTGTCAGAGAGGTCGAGAGACTGGTCGACCTCTACTTCATCGCCCTGGTCTCCACCATCGCCGGTCTGGGCTGCGACGGCGGTGTCCATCTCCTTGACCAGGGATTCAAAGTCCACCTCGATGCCAGCAGGGTCTGCCAACTCCTCGTTGAGCACGCGGAGAGCGTCCATGCTGTGGAGAAGTGAGTCCACGACCACAGGTGTCACGACGATGACGTGGTTGCGCAGCTTGTCGAGCATGCTCTCCATGGCGTGCGCCACTTCGGTCATTGCGCGGTAGCCGATCATTGCCGATGAGCCCTTGAGAGTGTGGGCCGCGCGGAAGATGGTGGCTAGCCCCTCCTCCGAGGTCTCCTTCTCCAGCCGGATAACCTCTTCGTCGAGCAGCTGGAGCTGCTCTTCCGCTTCCTCCAGGAAGACTTTCATGTCCTCTGGAGAGAGATCTTCTGCAATATTCGGCAAATTAGATGCTCACTTGACTGGCAGTTCTAATGAGCAGTGGATCTGGTTCACCCTGGTCCGCCCGCTCCCGTTCCCCGCTGCGCCGGTCCGGAACAGGCCGTCTTGTCCCCTGGCCCCACCCACAGACCTGTCAGACCGGTAACGGCCAGACACGGCGCACCTGCCCATTTAATCTGCCGATCACGCGTTGAACATCGGTACTAACCACATGGAGCGCATCGGTGAAATCAACAGGTCACAAACCCGCGCTGAATAGCTCAGGCTTAATTCGAGATGAGCACGGCGCGTTCGAGGCAGACTTCCGGCAGGAGACTCTAAAAGGTCTGCGAGGCTCAGACCGCTGTTCCGGCGCGAATGCATGCCACAGTGTGTCCAGGCTCTAGCTCCCGCATTTCAGGCACTGCGAGCGGACAGTCTTCTATGGCGATCGGGCAGCGGGTGTGAAACACACAGCCGGGCGGCGGGGAGAGCGGGCTCGGGATGTCGCCACGCAGCACGATGCGAGTCCTCTGGCGCTCGATGATCGGGTCTGGCACCGGCACGGCGGAGAGCAGCGCCTGCGTGTACGGGTGGAGCGGGTTGTCATAAATGCGGCTGCTCTCTGCGATCTCCACCATCTTGCCGAGGTACATGACGGACACCCGGTCGCTTATGTGCCTGACGACGGACAGGTCATGCGCAATGAACAGGTAGGCGAGCTTGAAGCGCTCCTGGAGGTCCTGCAGCAGGTTGATCACCTGGGCCTGTATCGAGACGTCCAGGGCAGAGACCGGCTCGTCGAGGATGATGAGGCTTGGTCTTGCCGCCAGGGCCCTTGCGACTCCGAGCCGCTGCCGCTGCCCACCGCTGAACTCGTGCGGATACCTGTTCATCATGGCCGGGTTGAGACCGACCGTCTCTATCAGGCCTGCGACGTTGTCCAGGAATTCACCCTTGCCGGAGGTGAGCTTGTGGACGATCAGAGGCTCGCCAACGATGCTACCCGCAGTGAGGCGAGGGTTGAGCGCTCCGTACGGGTCCTGGAACACTATCCCCATGCGCCGGCGCACAGCCCGCAGGTCCGCTCCGTTTAGCTGCGTGATCTCCTGCCCGTCGAACCGGATCGACCCGCTGGTCGTCTTCACCAGCCTGACGATGGCTTTGCCGATGGTCGTCTTGCCGGACCCGCTCTCGCCAACGAGCCCGAGCGTCTCGCCCGCCTTGATGGAGAAGCTGACACCGTCGACAGCTTTGACCGCGCCCACCTGGCGCTGAAAGACGAGGCCGCGCCGCACAGGGAAGTGGACGCGCAGGTCCTTTACCTGAAGCAGGTGGGGCACGGTGTTGGCCGCGGATGTTGCCGCGGCAGCCGTTGACGCGGTTTCAGAGTGAATTGTCAACGGGTCAGCGCCCCCGGCGTGCCTGATTCCCTGCCGACGCGCTCGTGCTCCCAGCACGCTGCCATGTGGTCCTCACCGACCCCTCCGAGAGGCGGGTCGTCTGTAGCACAGCGTTCAACCGCGAACTTGCAGCGCGGCCTGAACGCGCAACCCTCTATCCTGACACCGGGGTCAGGGATCTCGCCGGGGATCGGCTCAAGCCTCGATCCAAGTTCACGGTCCAGTCTCGGGACTGAGTGCAGCAGCCCCGCCGTATAAGGGTGGCGCGTGCTGTGGTAGACCGCCTCTGCCGGGGCAGACTCCCTGACACGGCCCGCGTACATGACGTTGACCCGGTCTGCGTAACGAGCCACGACACCGAGGTTGTGGGTGATGATGAGCAGGGCGGCGCCGGTGCGGTCTGTCATGCTCTTCATGAGCTCAAGTATCTGCGCCTGGATAGTGACATCAAGCGCTGTTGTCGCCTCATCTGCGATCAGCAGCCTCGGGTTGCAGCTCATTGCCGTTGCGATCATTACGCGCTGCCGCTGGCCGCCGCTCAACTGGTGCGGGTAGTCACGGATTCGACGGTCTGCGTCCGGAATACCGACCATTGTCAGCAGCTCGACGGCCCGGCGCGTAGCCTCGCGTGACGTTAGCTTTTCGTGCAGTTCAAGCGGCTCGGTGATCTGGCGGCCGATCGTCAGCACAGGGTTGAGGGATGTCATCGGCTCCTGGAAGATCATTCCGATCTTACCGCCGCGGACCTTCCTCATCTCCGCCTCTGGGAGCGCGAGGAGGTCCCGGCCCTCGAACTCGACCTTGCCTGCGGTGATTCGCCCGGGAGGACTCTGAATGAGGCGCATGATAGAGAGCGCCGTGACGCTTTTTCCGCAACCGCTCTCACCGACGAGGCTGACCGTCTCGCCGGGGTAGACGTCGAACGAGACGCCGTTGACGGCGCGGACCACGCCGTCGCCCGTGACGAACTCGGTTGAAAGCCCGTCAACTTTGAGCAGCGGCTCGCCGCTGTTGCGTGTGTGAGGTTGTCGCATAGATTGGTTGTGCGCCGCCGCCGGTCCGGGGTTCAGTTCGCCAAATGGATCCGGCCACAGACTCCTGTACGCGTACTCTGTCTCACGCGGATCCAAATTGGCTTCCGGCGCCCCCGGCGTTCTTGGATGTGCGAGGGATGTGTCAGTTGATCGTCTCGCCGATAGCCGTGCCGACGCCGTACGTGACCGCGGCTGCCGCAACGCCAACAAGTAGCATTCTTGCGCCTCCCCAGAGAGCACTGACCCCTGATATCCAGGCCAGACCTGCCCCGACAGCCACAAGCGCCAGCCCGCTGAACAGGGCGCTGATCGGAAGCGACAGGTCGGATTCACCGAACAGAAACGGCAGGACCGGAACGATGGCGCCGAGCGAAAACGCGATCATCGACGCGATTGCCGCACCCCATGGAGAGCCGAGGTCGTCCTGGTTGAGACCGAACTCCTCCCGCAGGTGAATATCGAGCGCGATCTCCGGGTCCTCAGACAGCCGGGAGGCGATCATCTTCGCCTCTTCCTCCGTCAGGCCCTTGTCCTGGTAAAACCCGGCAAGCTCCGCCTGTTCCCGCTCCGGCCAGAGGGCAAGCTCGGCCCGCTCGAGACGGACGATGTTCTCGTAGACGTCTTTCTGCGACCGCATGGAGATGTACTCGCCAGCGGCCATCGAGAACGCTCCTGCCAGCAACCCTGCGATTCCAGCGATCACGATGAAGTCTGCATTGCCCGTGCCGCCCGCCACACCAGTTACCAGGCTGAAGTTGGAGACGAGGCCGTCATTAACGCCCAGAACGGCGGCCCTGAGCGTGCCGCCTTCTCCGGCAAAGAAGCCACCCTCGTGGTGGTCCACTGGCTCAGCGTCCGGGTAGGCGAGTCTGCGCAGTGAGAGTTCCTGCTCCCTGGCAGCCTCTGCCATAAATGACGGGTCAGGCAGCCGGGAGATCTCATGCAGGTTCCGCTCGTGTCCGCGAATCAGGAACCTGGCGATGAAGCTGGTGCCGATCATCTTTGTGGTGAGCCAGAGGATGATCGAGGCGAGGCCGAGACGGGCCGGCCGGATGCCGTCAGTGCTGCGGCCAACCAGCCCTGCCCACTGCGCGGCGTGCTCCATCTCGGTGTCGCACAGGCGATTAAACAGTGCCGCCCTTGTGTCGTCACTCTCCATGCGGGCCAGCGAGCCGTAGATGGCCGCTGACCTGCGGGCTGAGTTGAGGAAGCGCCGGTATATCGCCTGCTGTTGTTGAGCCGTTGCCAAATAGTTCTCCGGTTGCCGTGCCATCCGATCATACCGCGCGCCCCGAGTGCCGGGACACAGCCGCTTCGACGATATCCTCCTTTCCTTTGCCGGGAGAGAGCGTTGCCGGACTCCTGTCAGGAATCCGTTGCGGCACGTTGAGCGACCGCACTCCAGCCCGACTTCCTCACGTGTAGCTCGCGCAGGCTGACCGGACGCGCTGTTCAATGAATGAGATACGTCGCACCGGTGTGCGGACGTGCCAGTGTGAAAAAGATCGCGGCGCTATGTCATCAGCCAGCCCGGAAAAACAGCCAGAACGCCCAGAGCCCCCAGAACCCCCAGAGAGCGCGGGACTGACGGCGGCCCTGAAAAGGGAACACGAGCCGGAGGCCATCCGGCGCCGTGTCAGCAGCCGCTCCGCTCACTCGTACATGGGAGACGCTGTGCTCGGCGCGGTGGACGGCGCCGTCACAACATTCGCCGTCGTGGCCGGTGTCGTCGGGGCCGAACTTTCATCAAACATCGTGCTCATCCTCGGCCTGGCGAACCTGGTTGCGGACGGCTTCAGCATGGCAGTCAGCAACTTCCTCGGAACAAGAACGGTTGCCGAGACCGTCGCAAAGCACCGCAGCGACGAAGAGCGCCAGATCGAGGTTATACCGGAGGGGGAGACGGCGGAGGTCAGGGAGATCTTCAGGCAGAAGGGGTTCGAGGGCGACGTGCTGGAGCGGATTGTTGAGGTGATCACTTCCGACCAGGAACTGTGGGTGAATACGATGCTGCAAGATGAGCACGGGCTGCAACTCGAAGGCCCGTCCGCGTCGCGGGCAGGCGGCGTGACCTTTGCCGCGTTCGCGGCCGCGGGCGCGATGCCGCTACTGTCGTTCGCGTTTGAGGCGATGTTTCCAGGCTCTGTTGGAAACGAGTTCCTGTGGAGCGCCGTCATCACCGGTGTCACGTTCTTCACAGTCGGCGCGCTAAAGAGCCGGTTCGTCGAGCGTCACTGGCTCAGGTCAGGGACCGAAACCCTGGTCGTCGGCGGCGCGGCCGCTGGGCTGGCGTTCGGCGTTGGCGTCGGCCTCAGGGGGCTGGCGTAGACGGCGCCGAAACCGCTACAGGCTGCCGTCGATCACAACGTCGATCACCGCCGGCTCTCCGGACTTGATCGCGCCGTCAAGCGCCTTCGCAAAGTCGTCCGGCCGGGTGACGCGCTCGCCCCGCATCCCGTACGCGTTCGCCTGCGCCACGAAGTCGATCTCAGCCGGGAAGTCGAAGCCGAAGTAGTGGTCCGGCATCGGCATTTTGTTGAGCCGGTGATAGTGGTTCATGTTCACCTTGAGCACCCGGTAAGACGAGTTGTTGCACATGACATAGACAACGGGGATGTTGCTGTTGACCGCTGTGTACAGTCCCTGGATCGTCATCATGGCGCTGCCGTCGCCGATCACACCGACAACCGGCCGGTCCATGTTCGCAAGCTTGACGCCAAGCGTTGCGCCGACACCCCAGCCGATCGCCTGGCCGCGGCAGCCGTAGTAAGAGCCGGGCTGTGACGGGTTCAGTGCCTCGAAGACGAAACCGGCAGAGCTCACGCCGTCGTTGAACACCACCGTGTCTTCGGGCATCGTGTCTGCCATAACCTTGCCCATCGCAGCCGCGGTCATCGGTGAACTCTTCATGCCCTTTGCCGCCAGAGCCTCGAACGCAGCCTTGCGGGCTGCAGACGCCTGTGCCGCCTGCTCGACACGGCCCTTCGCCGCCTCGATCTGCGAGCCGCTGAGCGTTTCAGAGAGATGGTCTGCAAGCTGGCCGAGCGCGACGCCGGGCGCGCCGAGTATCCCGATGTCGGTGGGCTCTGACTTGCCGATCTCGCCGGGGTTGATATCGATGTGGATCAGCTTCGAGCCGGCCGCGATGAACTGTCCAGGCTGGTAGAAGAAGTCCTCGAAGACGGGGCAGCCAGCGGCCACAATGACGTCTGCGGCGCGCACGGCCGCGACCGCTTCCGGGGTGCGCATGCTCAGCCCGCCCTGCCACAGCGGGTGCGAAGCTGGGAAGTTCATTGCGGTGGAGATGTGACCGTACGCCCTCATGCCTGCGAGCTCTGCCAGCCGGACCGCACCCGAGGCGCCGCCGTACTCGCTGACGCGGTCGCCGACGATCAAGATTGGGCGCTTTGCCGACGCGATGAGCGCGCATGCCTCTTCGACCGCGTTCTGGTCCGCCGCAGGGAGCGAGCGAACTCTGGACGACGGTAAGATATCGATATCTGCCACATCGTCGAACGCGTTCGCTGAAACGGCTACGAAGACCGGGCCTGTCGGCGCGGTGCGGGCCTCCTGGAACGCCCTGCGGATGACCGAAGGCACCTGCTCTGCGTGCGTGATCTCGGTGCTCCACTTGGCGAACGGGCGGGCCATCTCTGCGAGGTCGCTTCTGCCGGCCGCCATCTTGCGTATGTCCTTGTTGCCTGCTGTGAGGACCATTGGAGTGCCGGAGTACTTCTGGTCGATCATCAGGCTGAGGCCGTTCGCCATGCCGTTGTCTATGTGCAGGCTGACGAGCGGGACCTCGCCGGAGGCACGCGCGTAGCCTTCGGCCATGCCGACAGCGACTCCTTCCTGGAGCACCAGGTAGTACTGGATTCCCGGGTATTCCGGCATGATGTCCATCATGGGCGCCTCGCTCGTGCCCGGATTGCCGAACATGTGGCGGATCCCCTCGGCCTCGAACATCTTAAGCAGCGAGTGCTTCCCGGCCATTTTCATGATTGATCTGGTTCCTTCTGGATGCTGGATTCAGGTTTGGGCGCCGCTGGAGTCTTCGACAGCTTGCAGCAAGCGGCGCCCGGGCACGCAGTGCCGGTGCCCTGGTGGACCGGTCACAGGAAATGTCAGCGGCACACTCAGCCCTCCGGGCTGCGGGCGCAGCAAGCGGCGCCCCTACCTGACGGCGCAACTTTACCCGCCTGCCGCGCCTTTAATTAGCTCTTCGTGTACGCGGGCGGCGACGATCTCCAGTTCGCCCGGCTGGATGTTCAGCGGGTCGACCCATATCTCCCTGTCGCCGAGGTAACCCGAGACAACATACACGCGCTGCTCACCAGCCATCAGCCGCCGGGCGATCTCCGGTCCATCAGGCCCGCGCCATGAGTCGGTCAGCGTGATCACGGCGTGCGGGATGTAGTGGTCGTAGTTGTGCTCAAGCGACATTGCGACTCCCGGCACCTCGGCGAGGCGGTCAACGACCGACTGCATGTCTCGCCGGTAGCGCGCCGTCTCCGCCGTCTCGTCCTCGTCTACGAAGGCGCGCAGAGCCGCCAGCAGCCCTGCGACCTCCTCCTTCGACACCTTCTGCGCCCTCGCTATCGTCGCGTGGGGAGCGTTGACCAGCCGGGCAAACTCCACCCACTCCTTCTTGCCGACGAGGAAACCGGTGCTCTGCGGGCCGCGCACCGCCTTGCCACCAGAGAAAGAGACAAGGTCTGCGCCCTTGGACGTGAACTTGCGGAGGTTTTCGCGTGGCGGGAGCATCGATGCCGCGTCTGCCAACAGCGGCAGGCCGTGCGAGTGGGCGATCTCCGCCGCCTGCCACAGCGGGACAGTGCCACGGTTCTTGAAGGGTGACTCCAGGTGAATCACTCCCGCGGTCCTGGCAGATATGGCTGCCTCAAGCTGCTCAGTGGCGCAGCCAGCGGCGTCGCCCGCCTCAACGAAGCGCGTCCCCGGCGTTAGATACAGGTGGTCGTAGACGAAGCGATGCGGCTTCTGGATGACCAGTTCGTTTGGCAGCCCGTCTGTGTCAGGAAGCCGCCCGATGATTCCGGCGTCGCCCCTGGACACCGCCGCCGCGGCCTGAATAACCAGTCCGCCGGACGCGCCGCTGGTGACAGTCGCCGCCTCGGCGCCGACGAGCGACGCGATCTCTTCTCCCGCCGCGATCAGGAGTTCGTCCATGTTCACGAACACCTCGGACATGGCGAGCATAGCGTCGAGCGCCTCCCGCCGCGGCCTGCTGCCAGAGTGCATCGTGTTGGGGCCGCCGGCGTTGATGATGGGCCGCACCCCGAGCCGCTCGACTATCTGATTGCCAGTGATCGGGTTGTGTTTGGTGGGCATAGTGGCGGTTGTGTTGAGGAAGTCGTTTCTAAGCAGAGGCGTGTCTGAGACGACGAGATTCTACGCTGGAACTGCAGCTTCGGCATGATCGCCCTGGTCACTCCAGCGACGCAAAACGCCGTTGCGCACGATTCCGCAGTTCCCGCCGGGGTGGTCGCTGACGCGGGCGTCCGGCGCCTCCCGCTCAACTACGTCGAGGCTAATCCCGGTGACCTTCATCGCTTTCGACTCCTGTGGCGCGGCGCCAGCCGGCCGGCCTGGTCTGGTCTGGTCTGGTCTGGTCATGTACATTTTGTGCATTTGGAACGCAAGCGCGCTCTTCAGTGAAAAGCACACCCGAATTGCGTGCGACTCCACTTTTCTCATGTCCCGCCGCGGGGTAGCGTGAACTCAGGCGCCATCACTGTTCCCATTTCCGCCCTCAATTGAGCGGACTATCCGGGAGACCAGCAGGCGCCGCCAGGGTGATGGGTGGGGCAGGGCGAAGCTACCTCAAACAGACACAGCATACTGAATGTGAAAATGGCTCACTGGACTGACGACCCGAAGATTCACACCCTGATGACGCACCTCGGCAAGGTCGGCTCGACCGGCAAGCCGACGCGCTCCGCGTTTTTCGCCGACCAGGTGAACAAGCTGATGGTACAGGTCGAGGAGCGGCTCGCCGACCAGCGGAAGTTCTCAAAAGAGGCGGACGAAATGACCGCCGAACTCGAGTACAAGAAAAAGTTCGTCGCTGAACGTAAGAGGCGTGAGATCGAACTGCGAGAGTCGATCCGTGATGCGAAGCAGGACTTGCTGAGCCAGAACCCCAAGGCGGACACGCTACAGCTAGACCAGGACGCGGCCACCGCCATCGCGGAGTTCGAGGACGAGCAGGAGAAGGCAGGGGACCTGATTGAAGAGCTCACGAAGTCCGTCACGATGAAGCGCACGACCCTGCGCCGCGTAGAGGACCGCATCGAGCACTACCGCAAACAGGTCTACGCGTCGCTCGCCGAGGCTGCGAAGAGCGCCAGACCAGCGGCTTGACACGGGTGAGGAGCGCGGTCAATCTGGCAGGCCTGTCCGCAACCGCTGAGCCTGGTGCCCGGCCAAGATGCCTGCCTCCCAGTTGCCCGAACCTATCCAGTCCAGAGTTGACGCCATCATCGAGGCTGAGCTAGCCGCGTCTGCGGTTCCCGGCGCGGCGGTCGGTATTGTCCGGGATGGCTCGCTTGCCATGTTTCGCTCGTATGGCGCGTCTGACCTCGTGCGAGGCGACGCACCGACGGCTCAATCAATAGCGCGGGTTGCGTCGGTCACCAAGACCTTCACCGCGACAGCCATCATGCAGTTGAGGGACGCGTCGCTGCTGGCGCTGGACGACCCGCTGCTGCTGCACATACCGGAGTTCACGAGCGCGCAGGCGATTGCCGGCCCGCTGGAATCTGTGACCATCCGCCGGATGCTTACTCACCAATCTGGCCTGAGCACGGAGCACCCGGACCTGGACTGGGACACGCCGGACTTCCCAACGCGTGAGCATGTGATGGACTCACTTGAGCGAGTGCAGGTTGTTATCCCGCAGGATTCGCAGTGGAAGTACTCCAACCTGGCGTACAGCCTGCTCGGCGAGGTGATCTCGCGGCTATCCGGCAAGTCATATGTCGACTACGTGCGCGATGAGATCATTGGTCCGCTGGGACTAAAAAATACTGCGTTCGACCTTTCACCGGAGCAGTCGAAGCTGAAGATGACCGGATACAGTCCGGCCCTTCCGGGTGAGAGCGGGTTCCGGATTGCGCCCATTGGTCACTTGAACGGCTATGCCTCCGCGGGCCAGCTACAGACCAACGTCGAGGACCTTGCGAAGTGGATCGGCTTTCAGTTGGGCGACAACGCGTCAACTCATCCGGAGCCGGTTCTGTCCGCGCAGTCGCTGGCGGAGATGCGCCGGCCTGTTTACATCGAGGCAGACTGGTCGAGCGGGCAGTGCCTTGGATGGCGGGCGGTCCGCCGTGGTGACCGGGTTTTTCTGAACCACGGCGGCGCGGTCCACGGATTTTCTACCAGAGTGAGCTTCAATGTGCCGTCCCGGACAGGCGTGATCGTGCTCGTGAACCTGTGGCCGGCAAGCTGGCCGTCAGAGTCGCTGCCATTCAGGATTGCGGAGACGGTGATCGACGCTTCCGAAGAGTCTGGTGAAGCGCCCGCGGCCGACGAGGGCACGGACGGCGCGCCGGTGTCGGCAGGGCCGCCAACCGAGTTCGACGGCAGCTACCGGGCTGAGCCGGGACTGCCGCTCACGATAATGCCGGCAGCGGGCGGGATCTCGTTTGCGAAGCCGGGTCCGGGCGAGCCGTCCATGCACGCTCCCGCTCTGCTTGAGCCGATCGCCAGTATTGCCAGGACTGGCGAAGCCAGCGACAGCTTCAGGGTTGCGAATGGCCGCGGCGCCGGTGAGACCGCGGTATTCACACGTGACGGGTCAGGCCGGGTCACAGGCTTTACTCTCGGCGGGTTCCGGTACCGGAAGATCGGTTGAGCGCGAGATCCTCGGGGACCAGTAACCGACGGGACAGGACAGCGGGAGATTCGCAAATGCCATCGGTGTACGAGATAGCGGACCGGTTCGTCGAGACCTACGCCGCGCTGAACCCGATCGGCGCCACCTACATGGGTGTGCCGGGCCACGACCACCTCATGGCGGACTTCTCTCCGGACGGCGCTGAGGCAATGGTGTCGGCAGAGCGCTCCGCTATTCGTGACATGCAGGCGGCGAAGCCAGCGAGCGACCGAGAGCGCGTTTGCCGTGACACGTTCCTGGAAGAGTTGCGGCTGGGCGTCGAACTGCATGAGGCGGGCGAGCACCTGCGCGGGCTGAACATCCTGCACAGCCCGGTGCAGTCCACGCGCTCCGTCTTCGACATGATGCCGCAGGCGAACGAGGAGCACTGGTCGAACATCGCGTCCCGCATCGAAAGGGTCGGCGAGGCGCTTGACGGCTATCGCACATCAATGCGGCTTGGCGCAGACCGCGGGCTCGTGGCGGCGCAGAGACAGGTTGTGGGCACAGCCGCTCAGCTCGACACATGGACCGGCGCGGACGGCACGGATCCATTCTTCAGCAGATTGCTGTCAGGTTTCGACGGTGCAAAGCACGGCGGCGCGTCGTTGAAGAATCGGCTTGAATCTGCCACCAGCAAGGCCAACGCCGCGTTCGCAGGGTTCGCCTCATTCCTCAGGGACGAGTACATGCCCGTGGCGACCACCAGGGACGGCGTGGGCAGGGAGCGCTACTCACTCGCCGCACGCAGCTACAACGGCATCGAACTTGATCTCGAAGAGACGTACAGGTGGGGTTGGGAGCAGACCGGATGGGTGCGGTCAGAGATGGAGAAGACTGCGAGCCGGATCAAGCCAGGCGCCTCGGCCAGCGCTTCGGTTAAAGAGGCCGTTGAGTTGCTGGACTCTGACCCTGAGCGTGCGGTCCACGGAGTCGACGAGTTCAGGCAGTGGATGCAGGACCTGCAGGACGCAACCATCGACGACTTCGACGGCAAGCACTTTGACCTCGACCCCAGGGTGCGAGAGATCGAGGCAATGATCGCTCCAGCCGGCGGCGCGCTCGCGATGTACTACACAGGGCCGTCCGAGGACTTCTCCAGGCCAGGCCGAACCTGGTATCCGACCGGCGGGAAGACCGCATTCCCCATCTGGCGTGAGGTGTCGACCGCCTACCACGAGGGCGTCCCCGGCCATCATTTCCAGATCGCCACCAACCTGACGCTGGCGGGCGAGCTGTCCCGGTACCAGCGGCTGATGGCGGGCACGTCAGGCTACGTCGAGGGCTGGGCGCTTTACGCAGAGCGGCTGATGGGGGAACTCGGCTACCTGGAGAACCCGGACCACTACATGGGGATGCTGGACGCGCAGGCGCTGCGTTCTGTCCGGGTGGTGGTGGACATCGGCATGCACCTCGGCCTGAAGGTCCCGGCCGACTCGGAGTTTCACCCCGGCGATGTGTGGAGCGGAGACCTTGCGCTGGAGTTCATGCGGGACAGGGTCCACTACCCGGCTGACTTCGTGGCGAGCGAGATCGACCGCTACCTGGGGTTGCCGGGCCAGGCGATCAGCTACAAGGTGGGTGAGCGGGTGTGGCTCGATGCGAGGGAGGCTGCGAAGTCCCGCGCCGGGGCCGGGTTCGATCTGAAAGAGTGGCACAACGCTGCGCTTGGACTGGGCCCGATGGGCCTGGCACAGATGAAACGTGAGATGGGGTAGAGCTTTACCGCACAAAAAGGCGCTAAACTGCCAGCCAATATCGCCGTCGCGCTTGCACCTTACGGAGGACCGCCATGACACCGCCGGCCACAAACGGCTCACACGCTGCCCCAATTGCCAGGAATCTTGAGTTCAAGGGAGTTTTCCCGGCGCCTCCAACGCCCATCGCGAAGGACGGCTCGGTCAACGAGAAGGCGCTGCGTGCGCTGCTCGATGACAACATCGCCAACGGAGTCGGCGGGTTCTGGATGGCCGGAAGCACGGGTGAGGGGCCGATCCTGACCGAGGAGCAGCGTGAGGCTGTCGCACGCGTCTCGGGAGAGGTGACACAGGGCAGGGCGCTGGCGATCATGCACGTCGGAGCTATCAGCACCGCGAGCGCGGTGAAGGCCGCAAAGCAGGCAAAAGAGCACGGCTGTGCCGCCGTCTGCTGCGTCCCGCCGTTCTTTTTCCGCACCAGCGTCAGGTCCCAGATCGATCACTACAAGGCTGTCGCAGACGCCGCAGACGGATTGCCGTTCTTCGTCTACAACCTGCCTCAGCTCACGCAGGTCGAGACTGTCCCCGCGCTGATGGAGAAGTTCATGGCCGAGGTCCCGACGATTATCGGGCTGAAGCATTCCGCGATGAACTTCCAGGAGATCCGGGCGTTTGCGGACATGGGCCTTAAGTGCTTTTCCGGCAACGGAGCGCTGCCGCTCCCGGCGCTCACGATGGGCGCTGTCGGTACAGTAGACGCTCCGCTTTCGATTGCGCCGTGGCACTACTCAGAGCTTTTCGCCGCATGGGAGCGAGGTGACATGGCCCGCGCCCAGGAGTTGCAGGACGGCGTTGGTGAGATTGTCAGCCTTGTGCGGATGTTCGAAGCGCCAGCAGACGTCTGCAAGGCCATCCTTTCGGAGAGGCTCGGCATCGACTGCGGCCGCTCGATTCCGCCGGTCAACCGGCTGACGGATGAGCAGCGGAAAGAGGTTGTCAGGCTGGCGAAAGAGCGCGGCTTCACGGAGCGTCACGCCGCTGTTGGGGTGTAGCGAGCGCGGCGTCGATATGCGCCGAGAGGGAATTCCATGAAGATCGAGATGTTCCATCTCTGTCCGTACCGTGATCTTCCAGAGGACTTCCGGGAAAAGCACAGGAGCGTCTGGGTTGACCCGCCCCGGCATCTGTTCGATGCGGAGATAGCAAGCCGCACTTACAACCAGACGCTCGACGAGCTCAAGTACGCGGCTGAGGTGGGGTATGACGGGATCTGCGTGAATGAGCATCACCAGAACGCCTACGGAATCATGCCTTCGCCAAACATCATGGCGGCGATCATGTCACGAGAGACTAAGGACGTGGCGATCGTTGTGATGGGCAACTTCATCGCCCTGTACGACCCGCCGATACGAGTCGCCGAAGAGTTCGCAATGCTGGACTGCATCAGCGGCGGCCGGCTCGTCGCAGGCTTCCCTGTCGGCTCTGCGATGGACACAGCGTTTGGCTACGGAGCCAATCCAACGACGCTTCGTGAGAAGTATGCCGAGGCTGAAGAGTTGATCCTGCGAGCGTGGGAAGAGGACGAGATATTCTCATTTGACGGTAAGTACACGCAGCTACGGTACGTCAACCTCTGGCCGCGCCCACTCCAGAAGCCGAGGCCGCCCATCTGGGTCCCTGGCGCGGTTCTGTCAGGACTCAGGGCACGACCCCTATTTTCAGCGAATACG
>JAQBUH010000020.1 GCA_027624075.1 Chloroflexota bacterium | reverse complement strand
GCACGCTCTAGCAGCCAACCCGGGAGCGAGCCGGGCCGCTCATTGCTCCCCTATTTGGCCTTGCACCGGACGGGGTTTGCCGTGCCCCGGACTGTTACCAGCCGGGCGGTGCGCTCTTGCCGCACCGGTTCGCCCTTACCACCGGGTTGCCCCGATGGCGGTATGTTTTCTGTTGCACTATCCGTCAGGTCACCCTGCCCTGCCGTTAGCAGGCGTCCTGGCCCGGTGGTGCCCGGACTTTCCTCTCCCTCAGCCCCGGACTGACCAGAATCCCTGGCCAACGGGAATGAGGAAGCGGTCATCCGTCCGTCTCGCCTGTATCCAGAATACATGTGCGGGGACACGGCCGGGGATCGACAGGCCCGCCGCCGGGATGAGCGTGAGCCCGGTTATTGGCCGGTCGCTGGGGCCAGTCACTGGCCGCGCTTTGGCACCACGTCGACCGAGTCAGGGCCGACGCTGATCCTCTCAATTACAGCGAGCAACGCCGGGCGCGCGGTGGCGAGATCGCTTGCGAGCGCCATCCTGCGCAGCGTGGCATTGTCGTACAGAGCCTCTGCAGGCTCGTCTGCAAGTCGTCTTGCGATAGCCAGCTCTTCGAGTGGCTGCCTCAGGTCACGGACGGTGCCGTAGCCGCTGGCTACTGCGCGCACGGCGCGGTTGAACTCCCGCTCACAGAGTTTCACCTGGTCCGTCTGCCCCGGCGCGCTCTCGTCCTCAACCAGAGTAGCGTCCTGGAAACAGGCATCCGGCCATGCGGCAACCTGCGCCCGCACCGCAGACTCCAGCTTCTCAGCGGGCCAGGAAAGTTTGATCTCTGCGCTTTCGCCGTCCGGGCTATCAGGCGCAGGCTCCCGATGCGGACACTCGTAGTACCGGTAGGTTTTTTCGACCGGCGTTCCGTCCTGCCGCTTCCAGGCTCGTTTCCGGGTCAGCCCGAAGAGCCCGCGACCGGACACCTGGCTACGCAGCAGGCCGGAGAGCAGGAATGGCTCGGCGTTCCTTTTCCGCCGGACGGGGCGTCTCATGCGCGTCACAGCCTCGGCGCGGTTGAAAAGTTCCCTTTCCACAAGCGGCGGGTGGCTTCCGACGATCCGCACGCCGTACCGGGAGTAGGTCCCGAGGTAGACCCGGTTTCGCAGGATCCCCGCAACCGCCACCTGAGTCCAGGGATGGCCCTGGCGAGTGCGGAGCCCCTCGTCATTGAGGCGCTGGGCGACGAGCCGCAGACCGATTCCGCCAAGCGGCGGGCCTTCCGGCGCCGACCACGGGCCGGCGTACCATTCGAAGATCTTCTGTATCACGCCGGTCTCAACCGGGTCTGCCTGCAACTGCCCGTTGATGTTCGACCCGTAGCCGTATGGCGTTCTGCCAAGCACCTGCCCGCGTGACGCCTTTGCCATGATCGCCTCTCGAACACGGCGCTGCCTGGCGGCGGAGCGGCCCTTCAGCGTAAGCAGCTCTTCCGCACTCTGAAGCGGGTCAGGCCGCTCGAGGTCGGTGCAGCGCACTTCGCCGCCCAGCTCGGTCAGCTCGACGAGCCGCGCCACGAATGTCTCCAGGTCGTCTGCAAGGTGAGTTGCGTCCGGCAGCACTACAAGCGCCGGCCTGCCGGCTTTGAACGACTCGCTGATAAGCCTGTACGCAGCTTCCAGCTTTACGGGGCTGTCTGCAGAGTAGGTGTTGACAAGCTGGTGCTGGTTGCGCTCGCAGTAGCGCTTAATGACCGCCGCATCGCCGGTCTGGTCCGTGGATCCCGGCGCGGACGGTCTATCTGAACGATAGAGGCCGACTGCTCTCACAGCGTCATTCCGTCAGGAGGATTCTGCCGCAGCTGCTGCAGTTGACAAGGCCAACGGCGTTCTGCATTCGTGAAATCTCACCGATAGGAAGTCTCACCCGGCAGCCCAGGCACACGCCTCTGTCAACCTTGACCACGGCAACGCCGTTCATGCGGGGGAGGAGAGCGTTGTAAACCTCAAGGTCCAGCGGTGAAATTCCTTCCGTCGCAGACTCACGCTCTGCGCCGATCTTTTTATACTCAGAGCCGATCCTGGAGCGTTCCTTGAGAAGCTCCTTTCGCCTCACCGCCCACACCTGCTCCTTCTCTGCCAGGTCCGTCTTCAACCGGTCGTGGACCTGATCTGCCTCTTCGGCGGCGAGCTTTGACGGCGCAATCGCCTCATCGACTCTCGCCAACTCACGTCGAGCGGTGTTGTGCTCAGTTTCGATAGCGGTGAGTTCACGGACATTGGTTATCGCGCCGCTGTAGAGACGCTCTTCCAACTGCTTGACCCTGTCCCGGAGCGTCGCAGCCTCAGATTCGTTGCGGGCCGCCTCCAGTTTCAGTTCCAGCTCCCTGATCCTGGCGCGCTCGAGTGCGCTTTTCAGCTCCGGGATTCCGCCTTCAGACTCAAGCTCCTCCACAATCTGGCGATACGACCTGCGACGCATGGCAAGCTGCTGATCTGTTTCCTGTAATCCGAGAAGGGAGCGGGCGGTGCTCAAGCGTGAGGCCTCACGATTTCAGAGGTTAGGTAGGGAAATTAATGCTAGTTGTAACGTCAAAGCGTGTCAAACTAGCTCTTTGATTGTACGTTATCTGGCGGTCTACGCGGCATTCATCCATCCGGAGTGGTCACCGGTCCGGTGGGAGAGAGTAGATTTGGGCCAACATTACAGACTCCGCGTATGATGGACTGGCCACACGATCTGGCCTGTCAGCACTGGCCACCCTGCTAAAAAGCTCTGGAACCACAGTTGTCACTTCCCTACGAAATACCCTCCTTCCTCAAGAACCGTCCGCGGACTCGGATCGTCTGCACAATCGGCCCTGCCACCAGCACACCGGCAAAGGTGGAGCAGCTGGTCAGGCAGGGCATGTCTGTGGCGCGGCTAAACCTGTCACATGGATCACGCTCCGACCATGAGAGCCTCGTCAGCGCCGTTCGCCAGACATCTGACAAGCTCGGAGTCAGCATTGGAATCCTGGCTGACCTTCCAGGTCCCAAGTACCGCGTTGGCGTCATGGCACAGAGTGGTCTCGTGCTGCACAAGAACGCCCAGTTCACACTTTATGCGGAGCCGCGCAAGGGCACTGCGGACGGCGTAAACGTTTGGCCCATTGGCCTGCATTCGGACGTGAGGCGAAACGCAAAGATCCTCCTTGACGAGGGCAAGCTCGAATTACGTGTCGTTGAGGTGTCCGGTCAGAACATCGTCTGCCGGGTGACCAGGGGCGGGACGCTACAGGACAACAAAGCGGTTACCGCGCCCGGCAACACCTCCACACTGGACTACTTCACTCCCGAAACGGAAACGGCACTGAAATTTGCTCTCGAGGCGGACGTGGACTTCATCGGGCTTTCCTACATTCGAGACACAAATGACCTTGAGCGGGTAAAAGCTCGTGTCAAGCAAGCCGGGCGTTCGTGCCTGCTGGTGTCGAAGATCGAGATAAAGCAGGCCGTTGACAACCTCGACTCGATACTCGATGCGTCTGACGCTGTGATGGTGGCGCGCGGTGACCTGGGCGTTGAGTTGCCAATTGAGATGGTGCCGGGCGTGCAGAAGCGCATCATCCGCAGGGCGAACGAGCGCGGCAAACCGGTTATCACCGCTACCCAGATGCTGGAGTCGATGATTGAGTCGTCTACGCCGACCCGCGCAGAGGCGACAGATGTCCACAACGCCGTGCGGGATGGAACGGACGCCATCATGCTTTCGGGTGAGACGTCCGTTGGCCGGCACCCCGTCCGCGTGGTGCAGTACATGGCCCGGATAGCCAGGCGCGCCGAGAAGTTTCTTGACTACGCTGCGATTGCCGGCCGCCGCCTGGACTACAGCTCCGGACGAACGTACAGCGTCGGTGACGCCATCGCGCACAGCGCGGTAGTAACAGGGCAGGCACTTGGAGCAAAGGTGATCCTGGCGTTCACCGAATCCGGGACAACGCCGTCACGCGTCGCCTCTTTCAGACCGCGACTGCCGGTGATCTCGCTCTCTCGCAACCCCGAGGTCGGAAGGCGCCTCTCGCTCAGGTGGGGAGTCGTGCCGCTGATCGTGCCGCAGTTCGAGACGGTCCAGGACATGTTCTACGAAGGGTCTGAGCTTGCCATCCAGACCGGATACGCGAAGCAAGGCGAACTCGCGATTGTGGTGGTCGGCATGCCGATCGGGATTGGCGGCTCGACCAACCTGCTGAGGGTGATCACGCTGCCGGAGCCGGTCTCAGATGTCCACAAGAGCAAGCACAGCTAGCGATTTTGCAGCGCTTTTTCGGCGGCCTGCAGCGCCGAGCGCAGCTCTTCGGCTTTGCGTGCGTCTGTTGGCACCTTCCCGTAGCAGGCGGCGTTGAAGCGGTCCGTCACCTCTCTCACCGGCGCGCCGGGCAGCGCGGCCTCAAGCAGTGGCAGCCGTTCGGCAGGTGTCATCTGAGGATGGAACGTCATGCCCCATTTGACTCCCATCCTGATCGAATCGAAGTAGAGCTTGAACACCTCTGCGAACCCGGACTCGTCCGGGTGCCGCCAGTTCCGGCCCTGCTTACGTCGCCACCAGCCGGGCATCAGCCCGGCAAGCAGGCGAGACATGTCGCCGCTCGTTTCCAGCTCGCCGAGCATCGACTCGCGCTCGTCGCCCTCGTCGTCTCCACCGCGCGACCCGAACCGCCGAAAGGCCATGGCGAGCACGAAGAAGGAGGCGATGATGATGAGGGCGATCACCGGGTACTGCAGGATGTTGATGATCGTGTCGACGGTGGTGTTGCCCGTCTCCGTCGCCGCCTCCGGGTCAATGCCGAAGATCTCCACACCGGATTGGCCCGCCTCGAGCTGCTGTTGCTGAACTTCGCGTCCGCCGGAGAGCAGGTTTAGCAGCCACTCCAGTGCAACGGTTATCCAGGTCACCGGGTAGCGGAGGACCCAGAGCAAGCCGTCTACAAACAGCCCCCAACCGGCGAAGAGCAGACGCACGCCACCGTTTCCGTACAGTCCGCCTACAAGGCCGATCAAGAGGCCAACACCCATGATTCCGAAGACTGTGACGCCGATCACACGCGCCCACTGGCCTGTGTTCTGCCCTACTCCTCCCTCCGGAAGTCTGCCGATTGCCAGTCCGACCAGGGTTGCTCCGAAGAACGGGACCAACAGCGCGCTGGCGCGAAACTCATCGGTCCTTGCCTGGTCAATTAGTACGGCGACGGCTAGTACGCCGATGCCGATCTTGAACACCCTTGCGAGCCGATCCTCCGGGTAGCGGTCGGTGCCAAGCCTGAGACCGTGACGCCACATCCATACAGAGGCCAGCAGGGCGAACACTGCGGCTATGGCGGCATTGGGTTTCAGCTCTCCGGAGAGAAGCCTGAAGATCCACCCGGCGTCGAAGGTGGTGTCTTCCAGGAACGTGCCTGTTCCGAGCAGCAGGTAGATGACGAGAAGTGCCAGCAGGGACTGGCGGATGGCTATCGAAACCTCATCGCCTGCGGCGCCGGCAAGCAGGTGTCCAGAGACGATCGAAATAACCATCAACAGGAATAGAGATAGCCACGGCAGCGGTGACCCGCCGAGATCACCGATCAGGCCGAGCACTGAAAAGAGCGCAAACAACCAGATGCTCTCGGCGAGGGCGACAGAGAGCAGGATCAGCCTGGAGCGGCCGTCAGCCAACTGGCGCCTCCTCTGCCGGGACACCGCTCAACGGCCGCCTGCCGCCCTGGCCGGCGCCCGGGGGCCTGCGGTAGACGCTTTCATCAGACGGCCATCCAACGCCAAACCTGCTGCGGTAGTCCAGCAGGTTGATGCCGGCAATCTCAGCAGGGTCGTCACGCCCTACCCAGAGAGTTGTCACCGGGTGGCCGCGGCGTGCCAACTCGGCCACGTAGGCGACCGTGCTCTCGCGAAGCTGTCCCGCCACAAAGAAGATGGTGGCGCCTGCCGGTATCGCGTCGCGGGCGTTCGCACGGGCGAGCAGCTGGAGGCTCCCAATTGTGGCAGGCCGCATCATCGCAAGCGACTCCAGGATTGCCGAGAGTTGCGCCGGCCCAGATGCTGGACCAACCACGTTTCGCCCGCCCATGCTCAGCGTTGAGTTGAGGATCAACCCGGTGCGATAGCCCTGGTCCAGCGCGTGCCTGGCCACGGATCCGGCACAGCTCGCCAGCGCCTCCAACACGTCTAACCTGAAGCCATCCCATGGCCGGTCTGTCGTCGCCCCCTCGGTGAGCACTACCGCGTACTGTGAAACGCTCGGATCAAACACCTTCACGAACATCTCGCCGCGCCGCGCCGTCGCCTTCCAGTCGATGCTCTTGATGGGATCACCGGGGCGGTATTCGCGGATACCGGCCGGCCGGGTCGGGTCCTGCCAGAGCGGGACCCTTGTGCGCGCGTCGCCAATCGGCCGGGCGGAGGTTAGTCGAAGCTCAGGAAGAGGGATTGTGTCCGGGTAGACGATCAGGTCCCAGCGGTGCCTTTCGAGTTTTGCCTTGCGGACGTACAGCCCGAAGAGGTCGCCGCTGGTGAGCTCACTCGGTCCGAAGTGATAGTGGCCGCGTGCGCGGGCGCTAAGCCCGTGCCTGCGCCGCAGACGCTCGTACCGGCCGACGCTCAGCACCTCATCGAGCGGAGTTCCGCCCATGTAGTCGATGAACTCGTTCTCCCGCCCTGTCAGCACAAGGCCTTGCGGAATGAACTCGTGAATACGCAGCCAGGGAACGGGAAGCGGCTTGCGGTTCTCAATATTGAGGACAAGCTCAATCTCGTCACCGATGAACGCGTGAGTGGTCTTGCTGGAGAGGGTGTACTGGATATCCTCCAGGGACAGGGCAGACCAGACCCGTGCGGTTACCGTCACCACGAAGGCCAGCGCGCTGAGAGCGACGACCAGCGCGCTGCCGGTGGCGGCGCCGACGATCATTACCACCACGAGGAGGATAACGAAGAGGTCTCGCAGGACTTTGCCCGGGTCTTCGGGCGCCTGGCCGGCCCAGCGGCCTTGCATGAACATCTTGTCGCTCCCGCTCAGTCCCTCTCTATCGGCACCTCTGTGGCGTCGAGTATCGCAGCGATGGCGTCTTCAGCGGTGCGTCCTCGCAGGTGCGCAGAGGAGTCGAGCACGACCCGGTGGCTCAGCACGGCGGTCGCAAGCTGCTTAACGTCGTCAGGGAGGACATAGTCCCTCCCGTCCATCGCCGCCCTCGCCTGCGCAGCGTGCTGGAGCGCCAGCGACGCGCGCGGGCTGGCGCCGAGCCGAAGGTCCCCGGCCGTGCGGGTGGAGCTGACGATCTTGAGAAGATAGTCACGCACGGTGTCGTCGACACGCACGGCGTCGACGACCGACTGAGCGGCCTCAATGTCGGCTGGCGAGGCGACAGCGTTCACCTCGAAGCGCTGCCCTGTCCCGCGGAACCGGTCCAGCATGGCGGACTCTTCTTTGGCGGACGGATAGCCCATGGAGATGCGGAGCAGGAAGCGGTCCAGTTGCGCCTCCGGGAGCGGGAACGTGCCTTCCATCTCAACGGGGTTGAGAGTGGCCATGACGAAGAATGGACGCGGCAGCGCCGATGTCACACCGTCGATGCTCGCCTGCGACTCCTGCATAGCCTCGAGGAGGGCGGCCTGAGTTCGCGGCGTCGCACGGTTTATCTCGTCTGCGAGCAGCACCTGCGAAAAGATTGGGCCTGGCCGGAACTCGAACTCGCTCTTCGAGGCATTGAAGAAGTTGACGCCGAGGACGTCCGCGGGCACGAGGTCGGGCGTGAACTGGATGCGATTGAAGTCGCAGTCCAGCGACCCTGAAAGCGCTTTTGCCATCGTCGTCTTGCCGGTGCCAGGCACATCTTCTATCAGCGCGTGGCCGCGGCACAGCAACGCGATGATGGCAAGGTCGATCGCCTCCGACTTGCCGACAATTATCTGCTGAACGTTTTCGCGGACCGCGGCGGCAAGGGTGCGGACCGACTGTACGTCAGACTCTCGTGTCGTGCTCTTCGTCTCTCTGGTAGTCAGACTAAAACCCTCCCAAATCTGCGCACAGGTCCGAATCGGTGACCGAGACGACGGCGACGCCATCATTCAGGGCCACGGTTGACGCGCCCGCGCGTGAGAGCGTCGTGAATCCGGAGATTCGTCCAGACCGGTTTTCGCTGCCAAGGATAACCTCGTACCACTCTCCTGAGGCGGGTCTGAGTCCCCAGGCGCCGGCAGGCACGATTGACGACGCGGACCCGGGGAGCAGGCTGCCGTCTGCGCACAGATGAGCGTCGATGCGGCTGCCCTCGACGATCAGCCGGGCGCCGCTCAGGTACTCGGTCCAGAAGTTGATAACGACATCCGAAGGCAGACCGGCGCCGGTGCGGCTGGGATCGATCTCGGCCGGGAAAGGCCGCTGGAAAGAGCCGTCAGGGCCGACTGCCAGCGGCTGCGGCGTGGCCGTCGCAACCGGCGTCACAGGTATCACGCGGAACACGGTGGCCTGCGGCGTTGGTGTCTCCACCCTCGCGCCGGCGACGGCAGGCTCAACGAAGTCAGTGCCACACGCGGCAAAGAGCCCGGCCATTGCGGGGACCAGGATGAGCGTCAGCCGGCTCAGCCCAGGCCGGCGCCACCGAGCTGGTCCGGGCAGCTTCCGTAAGATGGGTCGCGGTTGAGGAGTCATTGCCTGGGGTGCCTGCACCCGGACCACCCGGTTTTTCCGGCCGGTGCGTACATCGCCCCGGTCATGACGAGTTTACGGCTTTTGTGAGGGTGGCGGCTCTACCGGGAATACTATCGGTCACCTGGCGGCCGCCGGGCTAGACGCCGACGACCGTGTTCACCAGCGTGCCGATCTTTTCGATCTCAACAGAGACGACATCCCCTGCGGCCAGTGTGAAGTCCGGTGGCGGAATCGTGCCAGTGCCGGTTAAAGCGACCGTTCCGTCTGGCACCGGGTTGTGGCGCTGCAGCCAGTCTGCGAGGTAGGCGCAGTCCCGCTTCATGCTGGAGGTGTTCGCAGTCCCGCGGAAGACCCTTTTCCCACCGCGCTCGATAGTCAGTGTCACATCCAGCTTCTGCGGGTCGCCGATCGACTCTGCGGTCACGAGGCACGGCCCGAACGAGACCGATTTTTCATACACCTTGGCCTGCGGCAGGTAGAGCGGGTTCTCACCCTCGATCGTCCTGCTGCTCATGTCGTTCCCTGCCGTGTAACCGACGATCCTGCCGTCGAAGACCACGAATGCCAGTTCCGGCTCCGGAACGTTCCATTTGGAGTCTGCCCGGATCCCAACGTCACCAAACGGAGGCTGGACACGGTCGCCCGTCGCCTTGAAGAACGCCTCGGGACGCTCCGCGTTGTACACCTTCGCGTAGACGTCCGGCGTGCCGCTCTCCGCCTGCCGCTCCCGCATCGAGTCCATATAGGTGACGCCGAATGCCCACACCTCTCGCGCGTCGATGGGCGGAAGCAGCCTGTGCCTGCCGCCGCCAGGCTGACCGGCGCCGGAAAGTGAGCCGTATGAGTGCGTCTTTACGCCACCGCTGGCACCCCTTGAGATGACACCTTCGGCTACGGCGTCTGCGGTTGCGCCGGTTATCACTGCGGCGTTGAAGAGGTCATTGGTAGACCGCAGCCGTGGCTCTATCGAGGTGAGGTCGGTGATCTGGCCGTCTGCCTTCTCGACGCCGAGACGCCGCTGGCCGTCAATGGTGAACTGGTAATAACGCATTTGAGCAGGTCCGTCCGATTGCCGTCTGCTGCCGGCTACTACCATGTGCTAACAGTGGTGAGCCGCAGGGGAGGGTGAGATTAAAACTTGCGGTAAGGCAGGCGGATGCTACGATGGCGCATTGCCTGTGTCAAAGCGGCTCAAACACATAGGGATTGCGTGATTTGAAGATCGGCATGATTGGCGGAACCGGTCCTGAAGGCCGAGGGCTGGGGATGCAGCTAGCACTCGCAGGTCACGATATCGTGATCGGATCGCGCGACGAGGGCCGGGCTATCGAAACGGCGCGCGAACTGGCCGACACCTGTGGCAGCGAGGAGATCGCGCCCAACTTCTCAGGGGCGGACAACACAGGCGCAGCGGCCGGGTGCGAGGTGGCGTTCCTGACAGTGCCGTACTCGGGAATGATCACGACCCTCCACGAGATTGGCCGCCAGTTGCGTGGCAAGATCTGCGTCAACACCATCGCTCCCCTGGAGTTCGTTAGCGGGCAGGCGAGGGGAATCGCTCCTCCGACGGGCTCGGCGGCGGAAGAGGCTGAGCGGGAGGTGCCGGAGGCACGCTGGGTGGCGGCGTTCCACACGGTGCCGGCGCGTGGCCTGCTCCGCCCCGGATCGCGCCTGAACACAGACGCGCTGGTCTGCTCAGATGACGCCGACGCGCTGAAGACGGTGATGGGGCTTGCCGATCAGATGCAGGGCATCCGCGGCGTTAACGCGGGCGCGCTGGAGAATGCCAGGTACCTGGAGGGCGCAACAGCGCTGCTCATAAACATCAACCGCATCTACAAGGCGCACGGGTCGATCAAGGTGGTAGGCATCTAGGCTGGCCCGTCGCACTGTTTGCGCTGTCCGTTGCCGAAATTTGGCTGCTCGCCGCAACCCGCGCCGCGGGTTTGTGCGTTTCAATCTATGAATGGGAACGCACTTGCAGGACCGCTCAGCCGCTGAACCAACGCGACGCGACGCGCCGTTCGCTGGCCGGGCTTCGGCGCAGGCCGTGCTATTCGCGCTCGCCCTGGCGCTGTTTCTCGCCGTTCCCGCGCGGCAGACACGAGCCGCCAATGCCGCCGCTGACGGAGATCTCGTCCAGGCGGTCTCGATCAGGCACGAGATCGAGTTCGGACGCGGGGTCAATGTGACACTCGAGGCGGACCTGACCGACCCGGGCCTGTCGATTATCGAAGTGCGGGCGGTTTTCTCCGCCACTGGCGACCAGAACGTATCTTCTTACGCCTATCCTGAGTTCAAGATCGGGACCGGCGCGTCCGGGGGCGGCAAACTGACGGCAGCCTTCACGATCGACACCGGCGTCCGCGCCTACTACCCGCCAGGCGCCGAGTTCGAGGTATTTTTCGAGCTGACCGGCAGCGACGGCTCGGTCAGTGCCACTGAACCTGAGAGGTTCCTCTACCTTGACCCTGCCAGGGACTGGCGGGTCCTATCGGCGCCAGACATCCCCCTCGACTTCCACTACTACGGGTTTTCTGCCGCGGCCGCGGGAAGACTGGCCGAGCGAGTCTCGACGACGTGGCGTCCGATCGCGTCTGCGCTGGGACTCGACCCTGACTCGGTAGGACGGTTCAGGGCGGTGATCTACCCGAACGTGCGGGAGTTCAACTCTGTGTTCCCGCCAACAAGCGCGGCATCCAGCGACGGCGTCTTCTTCGGTGGCTTCGCGATGGAGCGGTATGGCGTCTTCGTCCTCGGCGGGCCGTCTGCGGGGAGCGTCGTCCATGAGCTTACACACCTGCTGGTGAACACGAAGGTGAACTCGCCGCTCTCGCCCGGCGTGCCGTCCTGGCTGCACGAGGGACTGGCGCAGTACTTCGAGGCCGGATCTTCGAGCGGCTACACGTCGCAACTGCGCAGCGCGGCCGCGGCAGACAGGCTGCTAACGCTCCGGAACCGCAACACCGGGCCTGCGCTGGGCAGTGAGGTTGGCCTGTATTACTTACAGGTTGGCAGCTTCGTCGGCGAGTTGATCGAGACTCGCGGCGCCGGCCCGATGGCCGAGACGCTGCGAATGATCAATGAGGGAAGCAGTGCTGCCGAGGCGGTCCAGGGCGCCTACGGCACGGAGCTGTGGCAACTTGAGAACGAGTGGCGGGCGCGGCTTGGCGCGAGTGAGTTGCCGCCGCCACCAGCAACGCCCGAGCCGCCAGTTCGCCCAACAAGCACCCCGCAGGCGGCCGGACCGGCCAGCTCGGGCAACTCGAGTGACGCCACAACGCAACCGACTGCAACTGCCCGGACCGAACAGGGCGGGCAGGTCCCGTCCGCGGGTGTCACGGCTGGCGACGGCGACTCCCCTGGCAAAGACGGTTTCAACTGGACCGGCCCTCTGATCGGCATGGCCGCCGCGGCAGTCGTGTTCTTCGTATGGTCGTTCCGCGTGAACCGCAGGCGTTTCCGGACCAAACGCCATTAGGTCAATCCGCCGCGGCACGTTACGCCTCGTCTTTCCCCCACCGCATGTCGCCCACCACACGCGTATCGGATATCGTGTTCACCTCGAATCCTACGGTCATCGCGAGCCAGTTACCGAACGGATACCGGGCAGTTACCTTTCTGATTGCCCTGAACGGCAGATGCAATGACAGAGCCATCCAGAGCGAGCGCAGCGCTTGTCTACAGCGACGAGCTTTCTCGGCATGTGCTGAGCCCGAACCACCCCATGCGGCCAGTGCGGCTGCGTTACATGCATGAGTTGATGCGCGCGTCCGGCGTGCTGGACTCGCCATCTCTGCTACAGGTGGAGCCACGGCCTGCCTCACGCGAAGAGATCCTGCGCTATCACGACGCTGATTACGTGGACGCGGTCCGGGTGATCGGAGCCGGCGGTATCGTCCCGAACATGTACGAGTTCGGCATCGGACCGGGCGACAACCCTCCGCGCAAGGGGATTTACGACTCTACCGCGCTGACAGCCGGCGGCACGCTTGTCGCAACTGAGCTCGTTCAATCCGGCGCTGTTCCAGTGGCGTTCGCTCCCGCCGGCGGCGTTCACCACCATGCCATGTCTAACCGCGCCTCCGGTTTCGGCGTGTTCAACGACGCTGCGATTGCGATCAGAGGGCTGGCAGATAGCGGTCTGCGTGTTGCGTATGTCGATATCGACTGTCACCACGGCGACGGTGTGCAGGCGGCTTTCTACGGCACGGACCGTGTGCTCACGATATCGCTTCACGAAGGCGGTCAGTGGCTGTTCCCGGGAAGTGGTTTCGTTGAGGAGACAGGTGAGGGCGCTGGCGAGGGATATTCGGTCAACGTGCCGCTTGCGCCGTACACGCAGGATGAGCTGTGGCTGCGAACGTTCGATCAGCTTGTGCCGCCGCTTGTGCGATCTTTCAAGCCGGACGTGCTGTTCGTGCAGCTGGGGATCGACACGCATTTCAAGGACCCGCTGACTCACCTGCAGCTGACGACGCAGGGGTTTACAGCCGCTGTGACCCGGCTGCTGGCGCTTGGCGCCGAGTGTGGCAGGACCGTCGCTGTCGGCGGCGGCGGCTACGACATGGGCGCGGTTGCCAGGGCGTGGACGATGGCGATGGCGGAGATGACTGGTTTTGCTCTGCCCGAACAGGTGCCGCCAGATTACGATCTTGTGCAGGGGCTGACGACGTTTGCCGATGTACCGGGGCCTCCGCCGCTTCCGGATGACACGGCCGGCGAGGTTGAGCAGTACGCCGATCAGACGGTGGCGGCGGTGAAGAAGGCCGTGTTTGGCAGGTTCGGGCTGTAAGGGTTTGCTCCCTTCCTTTGCCCATGGGAACCTGCGGTGGAGAGTCCGCGGAGTGTCTGCACGGGCAGTACCCAGGCAGACTGGCCGCTCAGGAGTCGCCGCTTTTCGATAACGCGAAAATCCACGGCGCCAGGCGTGTCAACGCAGGAGTTAGAAAACCATGAGAATCGCAATTCTCGGGACCGGGCGGATGGCGACGGGACTTGGCCGAGGCTGGCTAAATGCGGACCACTTCGTAGCCTTCGGCTCCCGTCGGCCGGAGACTAAGACGGAGTTTCAGGCGGAGATCGGCGCAGACAGCCGCGTCTACGGCTTCGAGGGAGCGATCTCGGCGGGTGAGGTCGTGGTGATCGCAGTGCCATACGCCGAGGTTGTTCCTCTTGTCTCGAAGCACGCCGAACTGCTCCGCGGCAAGATCGTCGTGGACATCACGAACCCGTTCGCAGCACAGCCCACAGACGGCCGCGCCGGGGCCGAGCTCACTTCGGCCGCCATTGGCACAGGCGCTCGTGTTATCACCGCGTTTAAAGGCAACTTCTCCTCGACGCTGGAGGACCCGGTCGACCACACAGGGCAGCCGCGTGACGTGCTGTTCGCGGGGGACGACGCCGGGGCGAAAACGGTGCTTGCGGGGCTGATCAGCGACCTTGGCTTCAGGCCAGTCGACTGCGGTCCGCTTCATGCCGCCGTGATGCTGGATCTGAGCGTGCCAATGTTGATCGAGATGGACGGCCGTCTGAACGGCGGCCAGTACAACTCATCGTTCAGTTACTCGTATCCTGGAGATCCGGGCAGCAACAGCTGAGCTTCGTCACAGGCTTGTCGAAAGGTGCCGTCCCGCGCCGGGAGGGCGCCTGCTTACGGATCAGCGTTGTCGGCTTACCTGCGCAGGCAGGATGTCAACCGGGCCAAATCACGTTCGGAGGGAAACCCTGCGGCCTGCCAGAGCCGGAATTGCGGCCGGACGCCCTGCTCACGTACTGAACGTATAATTGCTCCCATATGGACACTCTATTCGCCGTCGACATCGGCAACACAAACGTCACTCTTGGCGTGTTCGAGGGCGACCACCTGCGCGCCACCGGCAGGATCTCCACCGACCCCAACCGCACGGAAGACGAGCTGGCACTGCTCATGGCTGGACTGCTGAACGCCCGCGGCGTTACGCCTGAGCAGCTCGACGCCGTTGCGATGTGCTCCGTCGTGCCGCCGCTCACGCAGATGGTCCGTCACGCCATCGCAGACCTGACAGGCATCGACGCGCTGGTGGTCGGCCCCGGCGTGAAGACCGGCATCCGTATCAGTTACGACAGGACGCAGGACGTTGGCACAGACCGTATCGTTGACGCTGTTGCGGCCATAACTCTGTACGGCAAGCCCACCATAGTCGTGGATATTGGCACCGCTACCGTGTTCGACGCCATCAACGAAGATGGTGAGTACGTTGGCGGGGCGATAGCTCCGGGGCTGCGGCTGGCGGCTGAGGCGTTGTACACCAGGACGGCGCAGCTACGGCGGGTCGAGTTGATCGCTCCCGAGACGGCGATAGGCCGCAGCACGGTGACGGCGATGCAGTCAGGGCTGATCTTCGGCTACGTCGAGCTAATAGAGGGAATGGTGAGGCGGATCAAGTCTGAACTCAGCCCCGGCGAGCCAGAGGCGTGCAAGGTCATTGCGACCGGCGGGCTGGCGGTGGTGTTCGAGCCGCTGACACAGGTGTTCGACGTGCTTGACGAAGACCTGACTCTCAAGGGCCTGCGCATAGTCCACGAGATGAACCGGTAGCCTGTTTGGGTGTGACGGAGCCTGGCGCGGTCAGCCAGTGGGCCGCTGTGAGCACGCCTGGCAGCCGTGACCGGGACGAACGGTCCAGTTGAGCAAGAGGCAGATATGACGAACTTGGGAACACCGCCGGCTACAGAGCGCTTCCTGCCTCTTAAGGGCAAGAACGTTGTGCTCGGCGTGACCGGGAGCATCGCCGCGTACAAAGCCGCGGACCTCGCCAGCAAGCTGGTCCAGGCAGGCGCGCAGGTGGACGTGGTCCTCACCGGCTCAGCGCAGGAGTTCATCGGCAAGGCGACTTTTGCGGCGCTTACCCACCGGCCTGTGACGACAAGCCTCTGGGACGCCAACTCGCCAATGGCGATCGACCATGTCGCGCTTGCTCTGAGCGCAGACTGTGTCGTTATTGCGCCTGCGACGGCGAACACGCTGGCGAAGCTCGCGCTCGGGCTCTCTGACGACGCGCTGGGGGCGACCGTCCTTGCGACAGACGCGCCGCTGGTCGTCGCTCCGGCGATGGACGCCAATATGTATTCAGCGCCCGCTGTGCAGGCGAACCTGGCGCTCCTGCGTGAGCGCGGCGTGGTGATTGCAGGTCCCGGCGAGGGACGGCTGGCGTCCGGGCTGATCGGCAAAGGCCGCATGGAGGAGCCGCTTCGAATAGTGGGGCTGGTCCGGCAGGCTATCGGTCGCGGCGGCGACTACGCAGGCCGCAGGGTTGTGATCTCTGCGGGCGGCACGCAGGAGCCAATCGACCCTGTGCGCTTCATATCGAACAGGTCGTCAGGAAAGATGGGCTACGCGCTGGCGGAGGCGGCGCGCGACCGAGGCGCTGAGGTGACGCTGGTCAGCGCTCCGTCCGCGCTTGATGAGCCGGCAGGCGTTGAGGTGTCACAGGTCCGCACGGTGGCCGGAATGCGCAACGCGGTGCTTGCGGCGTCGCAACAGGCAGACCTGCTAGTGATGGCCGCCGCCATATCGGACTTCAGCCCGGCCGAGGTCGCGGCAGAGAAGATCAAGAAGAACGGCGCTGGACTGACGCTGGAGCTTGTTAAGAACGAGGACTGGATGCCGCTGGTCACCGGGCCGAAGCTGGTGAAGGTGGCGTTCGCAGCAGAGACCGGAAACGCTGTGGAGAAGGCGCGGGCGAAGGTGACGTCGAAGGGCGCTGTGTTTACGGTGGCAAACGATGTGAGCGAGCCCGGCTCAGGCTTCGGCACAGACACGAACCGCGTTACGATAGTCGATGCGGCGGGCGCGGCGGAGCAGTTGCCGCTCATGGACAAGCTGGCGGTCGCACACGCCATCCTCGACCGTGCGCTTCCGTACCTCAAGTAGTTCACCCGGTTCAACCGGCTTGCAGGCAGACTGACTGAAACCCGTCTGTTACGCTTTCACTTGATCGCAAACAGGTCAGACACGGGCCACAGTCGGCCCTGGTGGACCACGCCGGCATCGCCATAACTATTTGAATTCGCTGCGACGTTTCGTAGCTGGAGCGCTTGATGAGGCTGTACTGGAGACAACGGAAAAAGGGCTTCGACCTGTGCGTCGAGGAGAACGACGGCAACAAGTTCTCCGTCGGTGGCGTGCGGGAGACGAAGCGGGGCATCGAGGCGCTGGCGAAGACGATGGGCTACGACCCCGGCCGCGCGGTGAAGGACCTGACCAGCTTTGAAGAGGGCCGCTCTTTCGTAGAGCAGTTCGAGCCGTGGCGGGACTTCTTTCCGGGTGAGCCGCTGGAGCTTGAGCCGGACATCGTGCCGTTGCCTGAGCAGTCGTCTTAGGTCCTGCCCCGGACGGCGAAGGGATGGCGGAGGTGCGGCGGCGAGGCTCATTCTTGAGGCGCACGGACGCCGGGAGACTTTGAGTCAGGTTCAGAGTGACAGATTCTCCCTCCCTCGGGTGCCAGCCTGCCAACATGGGCGCAAGGGAGTCAGAGGGTAGGTGGTTATTGTCATGCTGAACTCGATTGGCTCTGTTGACATCATCCTTACTTGCGAAAAGAGGGAGTCGGTGAGGGAGAATGATGTAAACAGAGCCAACTCGATTCAGAATGACAAATCACGCACCCATACCCTGACCAGTTAGAGGGTATTTCGCAAAGATGTTCGAAGCGCCGGTGGAGAGTAAAGAATGGCATTACAGACCGTAGATCCGTCCATCCTCAAGACACTCGGCGGATACGACTCCGCGACGGTCCAGAACGCCGCCATCTTCGTGCAGGGCTACACGCCTGCGGAGCGGGACTACACCAACCCCGACCTGCGGCGAATGCTGGGCGCGCCAGAGTCTGTTCTTGTTGGCTACGCGCTGACTTCGACATGGATGCCGCTGAGTGAGCCGACGCGCGCCGTGGCCGACAGGAACGCGTTCTGGGACTCGATAGGCGAGGCCGGCGCTCCGGTGATTGCGGTGTTGAAGGACGTCGATTCCCCTGCGCGGCGCGGGGCGATCATCGGCGACGGGATGGCTTTCACGATGCGGGCGCTAGGCGCGATCGGAGCGGTTGTCGACGGGAACGCTCGTGACCTGCCTGGGATCGAGAAGTCCGGCATGCAGCTGTGGGCGACAGGGCAGGTGCCTGGCCACGGACCGTTTCACCTGATCGAGCACGGTATTCCGGTGCAGGTCGCAGGTCTCGAGATAACGCCGGGAGACATCCTGGTGTGCGACGGCGATGGCGTGACGCGCGTTCCGCCTGCCATTGCCGCGGAGGTTGCGAGGGCGTGCGCTGACGTGCGGGTGAAAGAGTCGAAGTTGCACCGGTACTTCACGTCGCCAGACTTCGATTTTGAGAAGTGGCGGAGTGAGAGGTAGGCCGCTGCAGATGGTTGTTGGGCAGCCGTGATAGGTCAGGTCCCTCGATTCGCTGGCGGGATGACAATTCGGCTGTCCCTAACCCTCTTCAACCTCCAGCGCCACTATCTCTGCGGTGAAGCGTGCGTCGTTTGGCTTTGATGTGCCGTTGAAGTGGACTTCGGGTGCGCCGCCTGCCGCCGCTACGTCCGCGAGCACGAGTGACAGGTCCGCCCTGCCCGCCTCGTCTGCGGCGAGCACCAGCGATGAGAGCGGTTTGCCGAGCGACACTCCCGCCTCAGACTTGGCTTTGCGCACGGCCGCTATCGCGTCGCGGGCCGCCGCGAACGAGTTCGGGTTTTGCGGCGCGGCGACACGGTCGAGGTCGTGTGCGGCAGGGAGCTGCGCGCCCTTCGGCGAGCTCGGGATGGCGTCATGGCTCTCCGCGGATGTCCCTGGCCACGGCGCAAGGTGCACAGACGGGATTCCGGTCTCCTCGGCGAAGACCCAGGACCACACCTCATCGGTGATCGTAGGCACAAACGGCGCAAACAGCCGCAGCATCACGGACAGTCCCAGCCGCAGCCCGGCAACGGCAGACGCACGGCCCTCGGGATCGTCCTCGCTCCGTGTCCTGCCCTTGAGCAGCTCTATGTAGTTGTCCGTGAAGCCGCTCCAGAAGAACTCCTCCGTCACCTGCAGCGCTGTTGCGAACTCGTACTCCTCAAAAGCGGCGGTCGCCCGCCTTGCGACCTCTTTCAACTCCGCGGCGAACGCACGGTCTAGCTCGTTGGTCACATCGCCCCTGGGACCGGTCTGCGACAGGACGAACTTGCCTGCGTTGTAGAGCTTCGTGACCAGCTTGCCGCCGATCTTGAAGACCGACTCGTCAAACTGCATGTCCATCCCGAGGCGGCCGTTGGCGGACCAGTAGCGCACAGCGTCTGCGCCGTACTGCTCGACAAGCGGCAGCGGCGTGATGACCGTGCCCTTCGATTTCGACATCTTCTTGCGGTCCGGGTCGACGATGAAGCCGGATATTGCGGCGTTGCGCCACGGCACGTCGTCGTGGTGCAACATGGCCTTGGCGATGGTGTAGAAGGCCCATGTGCGGATGATGTCGTGCGCCTGCGGCCGGATGTCCATCGGGAAAAGCTGGGCCATGCGGTCGTCTTCGTCGCCCCAGCGTGCGACGATCTGGGGCGTGAGCGAAGACGTGAACCAGGTGTCGAAGACGTCAATTTCGGCGTCGAAACCGCCAGGCTTGCCGCGCTGGTCTTCGGTGTAACCGGGAGGAGGCGACGCGGTGGGATCGACCGGCAGGGTTTCCGCGGGTGCGACGACGTAGTTCGAGTAGTCTCGCTCGCCGTTTTCATTCAGCGGATACCAGACGGGGATGGGCACGCCGAAGTAGCGCTGACGGGAGACGGCCCAGTCTGCGTTGAGGCCGTCCGTCCAGTTGGCGAAGCGCTTGTGCATGAAGTCCGGCCGCCAGCGCACCTGCTCACCTTTCGCCTGTAGCCGGTCCTTTTTATCGAGCAGCCGCACGAACCACTGGCGCGAGGTGAGGTACTCGATGGGGTTGTCGCCCTTTTCGTAGTAGCGAACAGGGTGAGTGATCGGCTTTGGCTCGCCTATCAGGGGAGCGCGCGGTTGCCCGAGAGATGCTGAATCAAGTTCAGCATGACCATCTTGAGTGTTATGACGCTCGACATCCTGAGCGTCGTCATGCCCGACATCCTTCGACCCTTCGACAAGCTCAGGATGGCTCAGGACGGCGGAGTTTGCGGGGTCTTGCAGAAGCTCCACGACTCTTCGCTTTGCCTGGTTGACGCGCAGGCCCACCAGGCTGGCGAAGTTGGCTCTGGCAAGCTCCTCCTTACCGGGAATCGCCGCCCACTCTTCCCCGTACTCCATGTCACGCACGCGGCCGGCCTTATTGAGCATCGGCTTGAGCGCAAGGCGGTTCTCCCGCCACCACTCGACGTCCGTCTGGTCGCCAAAGGTGCAGACCATGAGGATGCCTGTGCCCTTTTCCGGGTCGGCCCTGTCGCTCGGGAAGATTGGGACGCGAGAGAAGAAGGCGGGCGTGATGGCGTACTTGCCGAAGAGGCCCTTGAAGCGCGGGTCGTCCGGGTGGGCGGTGACGCCGACGCATGCGGCGAGCAACTCAGGGCGCGTTGTCGAGATGGTGAAGCTCGCAGGAATACCGCGTTCACCTTCCTCCTGAACCTCGCCCATCGAAGGCGATGAAAGGTCAACACCAAACTCGATATCGTGGTACGCGCCTTGCTTCTCCCGGTCCTCGACCTCCGCCTGAGCGACCGCGGTCTGGAAGTCGACGTCCCACATGGTCGGCAATTCGGCCGTGTAGACATGGCCTTTCTGGGCGAGGTCGAGGAAGCTGCGCTGCGCGATGCGGCGGGAGCGGTCGTCGATCGTGGTGTACTCCTCGTCCCAGTCGATCGAGAACCCCATCCGGTAGAACAGGTCCTTGTACGCCTTCTCGTCCTCTTCGGTGACAAAGTGGCAGATGCGGATGAAGTCGGCACGGGCGATGGGTAGCGGCTCTTTCTGGCGCTCTTTGTCAGGGCGCAGCGAGTCGAGCACGGCGCGGGTCTCGCCGATGCCTGTGGCGGCGGAGAGTTCGGGCTGGACCGGATGATCCGGGTCACAGCGGACGCCGAAGAAGTTCTGGACGCGGCGCTCTGTCGGGAGGCCGTTGTCGTCCCATCCCATCGGGTAGACGACGTTCCAGCCGGTCATGCGGCGCTGGCGGGCGATGATGTCCTGGTGCGTGTACGAGAAGACGTGGCCGGGGTGGAGGGCGCCGCTTGCGGTGGGCGGCGGCGAGTCGATGACGTAGTTGCGGGCACGCGGCAGTGAGCGGTCGTGGCTGTGTATGCCGAGCTCGTCCCAGCGGGCGCGCCAGTGTGCCTCACGCTCGGGGATGTCGAAGCGCTTCGGAAGGTCGCCGAAGGTGATTGCCCTGACCTGGTCTTTGCTGCTGATGGTCATCTTGTCTTCTTTTCGGTCCCGTCGCCGGGATGCCCCGTTCGGGATGCGCCAACAAAAAACCCGTCCTTCACAAAAGGACGGGTTGACCGCGGTGCCACCTTTTTTGTTCTTTTCCTGGTCCTCCCTGTCACTCTCACGCATGTTGCCGAGAGGGACGAGCGTTCCGAGAATCTCTCTTACAAGAGGTGAGGGAACACCGGACGGGCCAGAAGAAAAACCGCTCTTTGCCGTAACGTGGCGGACGTCCGGGTTTACTGGCTGACGCGACTGCGCCAGCGTTCAGCCCGGCCACTCAGGGGCGACTTCCCGGTCTCCGTGGCTGGCGGCTCGCACCTTCCGCCGCCTCTCTCAAGCCCGTTGACCGGTACTGCTCCCCGTCGCAGCGTTTGCTCTATTTGTACTCCAATGAAGCTAACACGGGCAGATTAGAGGGTCAATTCGGCGTGCGCTACCAGTCTGTGGTGATTTTCTGCTCAAGCGAAAGAGGTTTCGTCATCGAGCGAAGCGCTGGCCGTCAGTACTCCGACCCTGCGGCCAGCGACGCAGCCACGGCCTGCCGCAGCTTTGGCTCGATTTCTGCATCGAGCGACGTCACCTTGATGTGGCGTAACCGCTTGCCTGTGCCCTCAACCAACCCGAGCGGGTCGTCGAACTGCGCCCCGTTGTAGAAGCCTAGGCGCACGTACTCTGCCTGGTCTGCGAGATAGAGGAACGTCTGACCGTCGAGTGAATACGCAGGGTTTCTCCACTTCAGGCTAATGGTGAACTGCGGCTCGACGCTCATGAGGAGTTCGTGGAGCCGCGCCAGGAGGTCGCGGTGTTCAGGCCGCACCACTTCCAGCCACTTTAAGAGCGGTTGAGGAAGTTGATCAACCATGAGCGGCGATTACTGACGGAGGGTGAGACGGTCAGCGCACAGGATATATCGTTGTGGGTCCTGGATGACCGGACCGGGCGCTGCCTGTTGCCCATCGTTAGGTCCGCTGCGTTTCCCGTAGCAGCCTGCCGCGACGCTCATGCGACCGCAGCATCTTCTCCAACTGCACCAGGCCCTTGCGGGTGTCGCTGGCGACGCGTGCAGGGTCGGACTGCTCCATGCGGCGCTTGAACAGCCAGTACATGAAGCTGTCGTCCTGGCCAAGTGAAAGCTCCAGCGGGTTGAGCGAATCGCCGGCTGTCTCAGCAAGTCCGGTCTCGGAGCAGAACTCGTCCCAGAGACCATCGAGGTCGTTGCCGTAAAGCCGGCTGTACACCTCGTCGCAACCGTCGTCTGTCGGCGCACGGCCGCTAGCAACCCTGCGCTTGGCTATCTCTTCTCGCGCAGCCACGATCAGACCCTGCTCGACGGTTACGCCGTAGAAATAGCTCAGGCTGGCGCGGGACTTGTCTACTCCAAGGACCCGCATGAACTCCGGCTCACCGAACCCTCCGAACAGGTCAGGCAGGTCCAACCAGGCGCGCCATTCTTCGACCGGCGGCCCGTTCTCGACGCCCTCCAGGATGCGGCTCGCCAGGAGACGCCAGTCGAACGCCTCCCCGCCGATGAGGTAGGAGAGAGTTTTCCCCGCGATCTCTTCGGCCGACTCGGGCCATTGGCCAACTGTCTCAAGAACCGCCAGCTTCCAGTCATCAGGCCGCGCCGTGAGGCTCAGCTCTAACTCGGCAAGCAGTTCCGGCGCCGGCCGGGAGGGACGCTGCGGCTCGAATACCTGTTCGTCCGGCGGCTCTGCGAGTGGCTCGCCTGGCAGTGGCTCGTCTAGCGAAGGATCGACGGCCGCCGCCGCCAGGTTGTCATGGCTGGTGCTCATATCTATCCATGAAAGCATACCGCTCAGACTTGTGCGTGGAGATGAACTCCATTAACGCCGAATATGGCAGCGTGTTTATGACGCGCTCCGGCGTACACCAGCCGCGCCTGGCCATCCCGACGCCGTAGCGCAGGTCAGCGAACTGGCGCGGTCTGTGCGAGTCTGTGCCTATGGAGAACAGCACGCCGAGGTCCATGGCGCGGCGAATATGCGTGTCCTTCAGGTCCAGCCGCTGAGTCGACGCGTTGATCTCCAGCACAGTACCGGTTTCAACAGCGGCCGTGCATACGGCGTCGAAGTCGAGGTCGATAGGAGCGCGCTTTCCTATCAGGCGAGTGGTCAGGTGGGCGACGATATCCAGGTTCTCGTTCTCCATGGCCGCGATGATGCGCGCCGTCATGGTCTTGCGGTCCTGGTGCATCAAGGAGTGGATTGAGCCAAGCACGATGTCCAACTCTGCCAGCGCGTCGTCAGGATAGTCCAGTTCGCCGTTTGCAAGGATGTCCATCTCGGTACCCGTCAGGAGCCGAAAACCCTTCAGCTTCTTGTCCAGTGCGCGGACAGCCTCGTTGTGCTCTACGAGCTTCTCAACGGACAGGCCGCTTGCGACGGTCGCAGACTTCGAGTGATCTGTGACCGCCAGGTACTGGAACCCCGCAACGCGCGCGGCCGCGGCCATCTCCTCCATCGTAGCGTGGCCGTCTGTCCAGTCGGTGTGCGAGTGGAGGTCGCCGAGCACATCCTGGACGGTTATGAGACGCGGAAGCTCGCCTCTCTCTGCGGCGTCGAACTCGCCTGAGTCCTCGCGGACCTCCGGCGGGATGTACGGAAGGTCGAGGCGCCGGTAGACCTCCTCCTCGGAGGCGAACTCCTCAAGCGCGCCGGTCTCGGCGTTCTTCGCGCCGTATTCGTTAAGCGAAAGCCCGCGCTTGATGGCACGGTCACGCAGGCGGATGCCGTGCTCCTTGCTGCCGGTGAAGTAGAGGAGCGTTGCGGCGAAGGCGGCGTCCGGGACGACCCGAAGGTCGAACTGGAGTCCTGAGTCCATGACGACCATCGACTTTGTCGCGCCGCTGGCCATCACGTCTTTAACCATAGGCAGCGAAGTGAACGCGGCCATTACGGCTTTTGGGTCGTCTGCTGAGCAGAGCATGTCGATGTCGCCGACTGTCTCGCGGTGACGGCGGAGCGAGCCTGCGCAGGTGAGGTTGCGGATGCCGGGACAGCTCTCTTCCAGCGCCGCCATGACGCGCTCAGCCTCGGGTAGCGCTGTGCCGATGGGGATGCGATCGCCCTGGCTGATGCGGGCGTTCAGGTGGCGCAGGATGTTCTGCGCGGCCTTGTTGCCCATGCGCGGCAGCTTCTCGAACTCGCCTGACTCGATGGAGGATGCGAGCGCCTCTCGTGAGTCGATTCCGAGTTCCTGTGCTGCGCGCATTGCGGTTTTTGGGCCGATGCCGGGGACCTGGGTTATCTCGAGGATTCCGGGCGGCATCTCCGCTTTGAGCTTTTCAAAGAACTCGAGGCGGCCCGTGCTGGCGAGCTCCTGGACCTTGGCGACAATGGCGTCGCCGAAGCCGGGGATGGCTCTCAGGCGCTCTTCGTCGTCCGCACCCTCTGCAAGATCGAACTGGAGGTTGTCGATGGTGTCTGCGGCCCGGGAGTAGGCGCGAATCTTGAAGACAGAGTCTCCGCGCGCCTGCAGCAGGGTCGTGATGTCTGAGAAGACCTGTGCGAAGTCGCGGTTAGTGAGCTTTGAGCCTGTTCCGGTGGCGGTTTGTGTGTTCGGCTCACGGGCTGGCGTCACGCAGACCTCTCTAGCTGCGGCTCTTTGCCTGCTTCTGCGCGGCGCGCTCAAACTTGCGCCGCTCCTGCCGCGAGAGCTTGCGGCCATCTGGCGTGTGCGTCGGCACCGTCAGCTTCTCGGCGCCGTGGCCGCGCTCGACGTTCGCCATGACCGACTTCTGTCCCGCCACGCTCGCAGCGCGCCGCCGCGCTCCATCGTCGCCTGAGCCATTGGAAACGCTGGCAGGCTGCGGCTTTGCGGTCGTGATGTTCCGGGGCTGCGCAGGGGCAGGCTGGTTGGAGAGCGCGACACGGAAGATGGTCCGGGCGATGTTCGACTCGATGCGCGTGATCAGGTCCTGGAACATCTCGAAGCCCTGGCGCTTGTACTGGACAAGCGGGTCCCGCTGGCCCGCGGCCTCGAGACCGATGCCCTGCCGCATGCCGTCCATCGTCGTCAGGTGCTCGACCCACATCCCGTCAACCGCCTTGAGCATGATGGCCCGCTCGAGGCGGCGCATCATGTCCTCGCCGAACTCCTGCTCGCGCTTGTCGTACACCTGGCCCGCGTACTCGATCAGGCGGTCTACAACCTCGTCCGTGTCGAACTCGTAGACCTCGTCTTCGTCTGCGAAGATCTCCCTGACAGGGAAGATGTTTGTGAGCTCCCGCTGGAACCCTTGGACGTCCCAGTTCTCCGGAGCCCCGGTCAGGTACTGCCGGGCGACGGCGGTCAGCTCCCTCTCGACATAGCCGGTGATTGTCTCGCGCAGCCCCTCGCCGTCCAGGATCTGCTGTCTGAGCCGGTAGATGATGTCCCGCTGTGTGTTGACCACGTCGTCGTAGTCGACCAGCGTCTTCCGTACCTCGAAGTGCTGGCCTTCGACCTTGCTCTGGGCGCTCTCGACAGTCCGTGAGATCATTTTGTTCTGGATCGCCTCGTCCTCGTCCCACTTGAACATGCTCATGATGCCGCGGATTCGGTCGCCACCGAACCACTTGATGATGTCGTCCTCGGTGGAGAGGTAGAACTGCGTGGCGCCGGGGTCGCCCTGGCGTCCCGCACGGCCGCGGAGCTGGTTGTCTATGCGGCGTGACTCGTGGCGCTCGGTGCCCAGGACGAAGAGGCCTCCTGATTTGACAACACGCTCGTGGTCTTCCTTCCATTGCCCGGGGGTGAGGTCAAGCGCCTCCGGGTTGCCGCCCAGGATGATGTCCGTGCCGCGGCCCGCCATGTTGGTGGAGACGGTGATGGCGCCGGGGCGGCCTGCCTGTGCGATGACTTCGGCCTCGTGCTCATGCTGCTTGGCGTTGAGCACGTTGAAGCGCAGGTTGCGTTGCCTGAGCATGTCGGCGAGTTGCTCAGACTTCTCGATTGAGGTTGTTCCCACCAGCACCGGACGCCCTTCGTGAGTGAGCTCTTCGATCTTGCCCGCCACCGCACGCCATTTCGCGCTCTCGTTCATATAGATCTGGTCCGGGCGGTCTTCCCTGGCGGTCTCCTTGTTCGTCGGGACCGTCACAACCTCCAGCTTGTAGATCTTGAAGAACTCCTCCGCCTCTGTCGCCGCTGTGCCGGTCATGCCAGATAGCTTCTTGTACATCCGGAAGTAGTTCTGGAGCGTGATCGTGGCGTACGTGACGCTCTCACGCTGCACGTCAACGCCTTCCTTGGCCTCGATGGCCTGGTGGAGGCCGTCCGAGTAGCGGCGGCCCTCCATGAGGCGGCCTGTGAACTCGTCTACGATCACGATCTCGCCGCCGCGGTTCACGTACTGCACGTCCCGCAGGTACATCACCTCGGCGCGGATGGCATTCTCGACGAAGTGGGACAGCACCTGGTTTTCCGGCGCGTAGAGGTTTTCGACGCCAAGTGCCTTCTCAACCCTCTCGATGCCCTCTTCGGTCATTGCGATGGTCCGTTTGGCGTCATCTATCTCGAAGTCCCGGTCCCTGCGTAGCTGTCTGGCGAGCTGCGAGAACCGCCTGTACTCCTGGCCGGACTCGTGTGCGGGTCCGGAGATGATCAGAGGCGTCCGCGCCTCGTCAATGAGGATGTTGTCGACTTCGTCGACCACCGCATACGCCAGGCCGCGTTGGACCATGCGCTCTTTGGAGTCGACCATGTTGTCGCGCAGGTAGTCGAAGCCGAGCTCGTTGTTTGTGGCGTAGACGATGTCTGCCGCGTACGTCTCGCGCTTGGTCGTCTCGAACATGTGCTCGCCTGCCACGTCTGCGAACGCCATCGAGCCGTCTGTGTGCTCCTGTTCGGGCGTTTTCCCCGCCGTCTCACCATCTGCCTCCGCACGCTCCTTGCGCTGCGCGTCTGCCCGCTCGGGGTCGTAGACAAAGGAGGCGCCGGTCTGCAGGCAGCCGACTGTGAGGCCGAGCGCGTGGTAGATGGCGCCCATCCAGGAGGCGTCGCGCTCTGCAAGGTAGTCGTTGACTGTGACGACGTGGACACCGTCTCCGGTGAGCGCGTTCAGATAGGTGGGCAGCGTTGCGACGAGCGTCTTGCCCTCACCGGTGCGCATCTCTGCGATCTTGCCCTGGTGCAGGACGATGCCTCCGACGAGCTGCACGTCGAAGTGACGCATGCCGAGCGTGCGCCGGGATGCCTCTCGCACGGCGGCGAAGGCTTCTGGAAGCAGGTCGTCAAGCGACTCTCCGGCTTCGAGCCGTGACCTGAACTCGGTGGTCAGGTTGCGGAGCTCTTCGTCTGAGAGGCTCTTCATCTCGTCTTCGAGCGAGTTGATCTCGTCAACGATCGGCTGAAGGCCTTTGACGGCCTTCTCGTTGGAGTCGCCTACGATTTTGTTGAGTATGCCAAACATATCTGTAGCAAACCTCTTGGGGCGCCGTGGAGGGCTGGCACGGTGTGACGCGTGCGGAGGTGGCGGTAAGGCCGGGGTGAAAGGCGGGCGGACTATCTGAACAGTTCGCCCACTGACCGGCCTTCGTGGATCCGCCTGATCGCCTCGCCTACGAGCGGGGCGATCGACACCACCGTGATTTTTTCGTGCCTCTTTCTCTCTTCCAGCGGCACCGTGTCTGTAATGACTATCTCGTTAAGGTTAGGGACTGAGGTCAGGGTTTGCGCTGCGTCACCCGGCAGGATTCCATGTGTGGCACACGCATAAACCCCTCTGCTGCCCTGTTCCGCCAGGATCTTGGCCGCGGCGATCATGGTGCTGCCGGTGTTGATCTCGTCGTCGAACAGGATTGCGTACTTGCCATCCACATTACCAATTACGTTCAGAGTCTCCACGCGGTCGTTGTTCCCCAGCCGCCTTTTCTCAATGATAGCGAGCGGAGCGTTCACCCTGGCTGCAAAGTCTCTTGATCTTCGTGATGATCCGATGTCCGGCGCAACCACGACCAGCTCGTCCAGTCCCTTTTTGAGAAAGTAGTCTGCAAGCAGGGGCAGCGCTGTCAGTTCGTCCACAACGGTCGAGAAGAAGCCCTGCACCTGCGCCGCGTGCAGGTCCACGAGCACGACGCGGTCGGCGCCGGCGGTGTTGATCAGGTCTGCGACCAGGCGGCCGGTGATAGGCACACGCGGTTGATCTTTCTTGTCTGTCCGCGCATAAGAGTAGTACGGCATGACGGCGGTGATGCGGCCTGCAGACGCTCTGCGCGCGGCGTCCATGAAGATGAGCATCTCCATGATGTTGTCGTTCACCGGATACGTGGTCGGCTGGACGATGAAGACGTCTCGCTGGCGCACATTGTCCAGGATGCGCACGAACGTGTTGTCGTTGTTGAACTTGAAGAACTCGGCGCGCCCGAGATTACACTCGAGGTATTCGCAGATCTTTGCAGCCAGCTCAGGGTTCGCCTTCCCTGTGAAGATCATCGGCCCGCCGTTCAGGAACATGCTCGACATACTCACTGGACTCAGACTCCTCGGTATCGTGGCGGCCGTTTCTCGCGGGCTGCAGCCATGCCTTCTGCGTGATCTTCCGATGATAGCGTGATTGACTCGGCGGCGGCGGAGAGATGAAGGGATGTGGCAAGGTCCAGGCCGAGGCTGCGGTGCATCATCGTCTTGGCAAGGCGCGTTGCGATTGGCGGTCCGGCGGCGAGACGAGCCGCCAGTTTGCGCGCCTCATCAAGTAGCCCGTTTCCGCCGGGACGAACTGGGTCCGCGGGGTCCGGATCCGGGACGATCCGGTTGATGAAGCCTGCCGCGAGCGCCTCCTCGGCAGAGACGAAGTCGCCCGTGAGCATCATCTCAGCCGCCTTTGCGACGCCGAACATTCTCGGGTAGAACCAGACGCCGCCATAGCCGGGGAACAGACCGACCTTGATGTACGCGGCGGAGAAACGGGCGTCTGGAGTTGCGAGGCGAATGTCACATGCGCAGGCGATGTCCAGACCGGCGCCGACGGCAGTGCCGCGAATGGCTGCGATCACCGGCTTTTCCATATCGAACAGGCTGAGGATCACCTTGCGAGGTAGCTCGAAACCTCGCCTGAGGGCTTCCGCGCCGCCCGGGCCGGGAGTGTGAGGGCCTGTTTTGGAGCCGCCCGCCAGCTCGTTGGTGTCAACGCCTGAGCAGAAGGACGCGCCTGCTCCGGTGAGCACGATGGCGCGAACTGACTCGTCTGAGGCGAGATCAGAGATCGCCGCGTCGAGCGCGACTAGCATCTCATGGTTGAGCGCGTTCCTCCGGGCGGGACGGTTGAGGGTGATGACGCCAACGCCCTGCTCGGCGTTGCGCTCGATCAGGACGGTAGAGTGAGTCTGGTCGCCAGGAGTGGCGCCAGTTCGGATATTGGTCGGTCCGGTCATACCGGAATCTTATCAGCGCGGAGCGGTCGAAATGCCAGCCGCTGAGCAAATGCAGTGGGAGCGGACCTGCGTCACCCTGGCCTGAATGTGCCCGCCAGAGAGTGCCGCCTGCGAGAGCCAAACACAGCAGGCTAAGCGGCGTCTCGCTGCTCCGTCTCTGGCGCCGTCTCCTGCGCTATCCCCTGGGAACCGTACGAGGAGCCGAGCATTGAGCCCAGGCCTTCGGATGCGGAGGGGATGTCACGGCGAGTCACAAAGTCACGGTTGAAGCCGCACTGTAGACACTTTGCGTATACACCGTAGTTGTCACGGTCCAACTTGACGTCGCCGCTGCATCGCGGGCAGGACTTCGTATAAAGCATTTCACCGCACTCCGTTCACATACTGCTGTTGAGATATGGGCTCAGTGGAGCCTTGTCCGCCGGGAGTGGCCAGGTCTGCTGGAAACAGCCATGTCCGCCGGAAACGGAGCGAGCTTATGCCTCATCGCCATCTGCCGGCCCTGCCGATTTCACCAGCAAGGTCTGCGTGCTGGCACCAACTCTGGCGCCACCTGAGGTGAGACGGTCCTCGTGGGCGCGGAGACGGCGCGGGTTACCGGAGCCACCTCTCGTACTCGGCGGCGTCGAAGCCAAACAGCACCTTCTTGCCTGTGATAAGGATCGGTCTCCGGATCAGCCGTGGCTCCTCCAGCATCAGATTGATGAGCTCATCGTCTGTCAATTCACCCCGGCGCTCCCGGTATGGTTTGGCACTCGGACTCCGCCAGGAGAACATCTCGTCAACGGACGCCATAGCGGCGATTCTCTTGATCTCATCACGCGTCATGCGCTCCTTGAAGAAGTCACGCTCACTGGCCCCTTCGGCGGCTTGCGAGAGGACACCTCTCGCTGTGCGGCAGGTCTGTCACTTTGTGTAGTGGTAGAAGATGGGCGGATTCGTCAATGGAGCACCTGAGGTAATTGAGGTTCATGTACGCTATAAGCTGAGTTTATTGCAGCCTGTGGCCCGTTGACGAGCCAATGGGAACTCCGGGTTGGAAGGCCCCAGATGCAGAGCAGTGGAGACGGTAATAGCCCTGTTCCGGGAGACGTGCCGCAGTTTGGCGCGGCCCGGTTCGGCGTGCAGTCGCCATTTGAGTCGATCAGGCGGGTCTCGGCGGTTCACCGCAGGGGAGCAGGCAGCCTGGTCAACCTGAGCCTCTACGGGCTCGGCCTCTCCGGCATGTGGACCGCCCTCGGCACACCGCTACTGCCGATTAAGGTCGAAGAGATCGTCGGGAACGGCGGCTCATCAATCCTTGGCATCGTATTCGACGAGAGCGATAAGAACGGTGCGCTCGGCCTTGTCTCTCTCACCGGGCTGGCCATCGCGGCGCTGATGCAACCGCTCGCTGGGATGTTGAGCGACAGGCATAGCGGACCAACCAAGCGGCTCCCGTTCCTGCTCGTCGGCGCGCTTGGCATGGCGGCTTCCGTGCTGTTCCTCGGCTTCGTTGGGACTCTGGCTTCCCTCATATTTCTGAACGTTCTCATCCAGGGACTTGGCAACTTCGGACAGGGAGCGGCGAACGGGCTGATCGCAGACCATGTGAGCCCTGGGAACAAGGGTGCGGCGGCCGGAGCGCTGAACCTGTCACGCGTAATTGGAGCGGGGCTGCTGGCAGGGACTGTGCTTCTGCTGATGTCACACTACGACGCAGAGAGCGCGCCCGGCTGGATGACGGTGTCGCTTGTGCTTGTGGCTGTTGTCGCGGTTGCCTCCACCCTGTGGACCATCACATCGCTGCGGAGGACCGGACACGCTGACCAGACCGGCCATGCAGGCGAGAACGCCGCCATCCCGCTCCCCGCGACGGCGCAAACAGGTGTTACCCATTTACGGGCGGAGACGCCGGCCTCTCAACCGGAGTTCGGTCCAGGCTCCCACGGCTCAGACGAAGAAGAGACCGTCGCTCCGCATGACAACTACCTGCGTTTCCTGATTGCCCTCACCGTAGTTATCACCGGCTTCTCTGCCCTCCAGCTCTACTCGTTCTTCTATCTACAGGACGTGATAGGTCTCAAGAACGCGTCACAGGGAGGCGCGGTGATACTGGTCACGACCGCTGTCGCGACGGCGCTGACGGTACTGCCAGCAGGCAGGCTGACCGACCGCGTCGGCCGGGACCCGATGCTGTACCTGGGTGGCGTGCTGGGTGTGATTGGCACAGTGATTCTAATTTTCGCCAACTCGATACTCGTGGTGGCACTCGACGGTCTGATTCTCGGAGTCGTGATCGGGATCTTCCTCACGGTAAGCTGGGCGCTTGCGAACGACCTTGTCTCGAAACGGAACGCGGCGCGTGACCTTGACTATGCGAGTGTGGCCGTGCTTATTGGCTCAACCGCGTCACGGATATCCGGCCTTGGCGTGGACAGGCTAAATGAGGTTCAGCATGCGCTGGGCTACCAGGTGGTGCTTGGAGCCGTTGCGGTCTGCTTTGTTATCACGGTTGCGCTCATGACACGACTGGACGGGTCTCCGCCAGTCCGGGTCATGGATGTTGTGCGGGACCGCCCTGTGCCGGAACGGGCGCCAGACTCGATGCCGGACTGATTTGCCGCTCAGTCGCAGCCTCCCGCGCGCCAGGGACTTTACCCGCCGTCTATATAATCGGAACCTGGCGCACAGATCATCTTGAGAACGACGCGCCCGCGGAGTCAGAGACAAGCGCAAAGGCACGGTGACCAGACCATGACAACCGCCTCACAACCCATGACCAACTCCCTGGACGTGTACCTGGCGAGTCCTCGAGGATTCTGCGCCGGCGTTGTGCTTGCGGTGGACATCGTGGAGCTGGCGCTCAAGAAGTACGGCGCGCCGGTATACGTCAAGCACCAGATCGTCCATAACCCCATCGTTGTCGCAGAGACGGAGCGCAAGGGCGCGATCACGGTGGAACAGGTCACGGACGTGCCAGAGGGATCGGTCGTCGTGTTCTCTGCGCACGGCTCTCCGCCTTCTGACTACGAAGAGGCTGAGCGGCGCAACCTGACCGTCCTTGACGCCACCTGTCCACTGGTCAAACGCGTCCACAACGAGGCCAAGAAATACGCTCGTGAGGGCATGAAGATCATCCTTGTCGGCCACCGCGGCCACCAGGAGGTGATCGGCTCAACGGGACAGACGGAGATGGCGCTGATCGACGAGCGCGAGGGGATCGACGTGCCGGAGTTCGATGGCGCGCAAGGGGTTGCGGTCCTCACGCAGACGACGCTTTCGGTCCGCGACACTGCGGAGGCGATCGACAGGATCAGGGCCAGGTACCCGAAGGCCTTGGTGCGCAATGACATCTGCTACGCCACGACGAACCGCCAGGAGGCAGCGAGCCAGCTTGCCGAACTGGTGGAGTTGGTCCTGGTGATCGGCGCACAGAACAGCTCAAACTGTAACCGCCTGAAAGAGGTGGCAGAGTCGTATGGCGTGAAGGCATTCCTGATAAACGGCCCCGATGAGCTACAGCGCTCGTGGTTCGACGGAGTCACGCGCATCGGCATCACGTCCGGGGCGTCGACTCCCGAGTCGAGCGTTGAGGCGGTTATCAAGGCGATCAACCCGAAGAACGTGATCCACGTCGGCAAGGGCGATGAGAACATCACGTTCCGCCTCCCCGCTGAGTTGCAGGCGACGAAGCGTGAGGCGGCGGGTGCGGGACCGCGCACGTGAAGATCACGGCGGTCGAGTGCCTGGTCCTGGACGCCGAGTATCCGTACGCAATCATCCACACGGACGCCGGGATCACGGGCTTCGGCGAGTGCTTCCGGCGCGCTCCGTATGTGTCAAAGGCTGCGATAGAGACGGTCTTCACGCCACTGTTGATTGGTCGCGACCCGTTCGACACTTCCGCGATCTGGGACGAGATGCTGCGTGCAGGCTGGGTGGCGGGACCGCCAGGGGCACTGATGACCGCGGCCTCCGGCATAGACATAGCGCTATGGGACATCAAGGGCAAGGCGCTCGGCGTGCCGCTGTACAAGCTTCTTGGCGGCAAGAACAGGGACCGCGTCCGGGTCTACGCGTCGTCCCTGAGGCGAGACCTTGAGCCGGATGCGGAGGCGCGCCGCGTTGCTGAGTTTCGTGATCAAGGGTTCAGCGCATACAAGATGCACTCTGCGGTCCCAAACCGCACAGACGATCCGTCTGACAGGACGGTGGAAACGGTGACCGCCATCAGGAAGCTGGTAGGCGACGACATGCAGGTGTTGGTGGACGTGAACGGCGCGTACTCGGTCCACCACGCGATAGAGGTCGGCAAGGCGCTTGAGGACCTCGGAGTGTTCCACTTCGAGGAGCCTGTCCATGTGCGCAACCTCGACGGACTTGCAGAGCTTGCGGACGCCCTGGACATCCCGATTGCGGCGGGTGAGAACGCGTATACGCGCTGGGACTTCGAAGAGCTGGTGACGCGCGGCAGGCCGGACATCGTTCAGCCGGATGTTGTGAAGACGGGCGGGATCACAGAGTTCGAACGGATCACGGCTGTTGTTAGCGCTCACAACCTCCCGATGACGATTCACAACACGCAGCCCTATGGCTCGACCGCGGCTCACATGCACCTGATCGCCGGACGAACGGATTTCCCTTATGCGCAGGAATACAACATCGAGCATGTGGGAATACGCGATGCCGGCTCGATACTGAAGGAGCCGTTCGAGGTGGAGGACGGCCACATTCGCGTGCCAGAAGGTCCGGGACTCGGGCTTGAGTACGATATCGACGTGATGCGGAAACGTGACCGCCATGCGTAAGGCGCTACTGCTGTTGGCGGCGGTGCTCACAGGGCTGATCGCGGTCGCCGCGGTGGCGTGCGGCTCGGAGCAGGCCGTGGAGGTTCCGGCAACACGAGAGGCGACCGTATCGTCGCCGATGGCGACTACCCCGGCTACGAGCCCGGCAGCCAGCCAGACCAGCACCGCAGGCTCCGGCCCAGCCTCCGGAACAGAGGTTGCCCCGTCTACGGCAACGGCAACCGCGACCGAGCCTCCTGTCACATTCGCCCAGCCAGAGTTTGTCAACAATCCTGACTGCGCTCTCCTCAGCCGCGCGCCACTGCCGCTGGCCGACGTTGTCATCACAGATGGCGCACGTTCGGCCAGGCTTGTGGCGGAGATGGCACGGAATTCGGCCGAGCAATCTCAGGGGCTGATGTGCCGCGCCTCGGTGCCGGGTGGCGCAGGGATGCTGTTCCTGTGGGATACGGAGCACGCAGGTGGTTTCTGGATGTTCAACACATACGTGCCGCTCGACATCATCTACTTCGGAGGCCGGAGTGGCGCGGTCGCTCTCAAGCAGATGACGCCATGCCCCCGCGACGGCTCTGAGGATGACAACACATGGCGCTCACGCTGCGGCGCCGAGTCGAGCGCGTATCGGCCTGGCATCAACTACACGACGACCCTGGAACTGCCACAGGGATGGCTCGAAGAGCAGGGCTTCGATACGGCGGACCCTGCCGGAATTGGCGTATCGTTGGTTGCAAGGAGTTGAACCCAAACAACTTACCCGCACGGCGCACCCGGCCAGAAAACTCCCCAGCGGCCAGCATTTACCAGGGGAAGATACGTGATGACATACAAGCTGATACTGCTCCGGCACGGAGAGAGTGAGTGGAACCTTGAGAACCGCTTTTCGGGGTGGAAGGACGTCGACCTCACAGAGAACGGCGTCAGAGAGGCGAACAACGCGGCGGAACTCCTGCTCGCGGAAGGCCTAATCCCTGAGTTCGCTTTCACCTCCGTGCTCAAGCGCGCCATCCGCACGCTCTGGATCGTGCTCGATAAGATGGACCGGATGTGGGTCCCGGTCGAGCGGTCGTGGAGGCTGAATGAGCGCAGCTACGGCGCGCTGCAGGGTCTGAACAAGGCTGAGACGGCGGCGAGGCACGGTGACGAGCAGGTGTTGATCTGGCGCCGAAGCTATGACACACGGCCACCTGCGCTCGAACCGGAAGACGAGCGCAATCCTCGTCACGACCCCAGGTACGCTGGTCTCACAGAAGACGAGATTCCACTGACGGAGTGTTTGAAGGACACTGTGGCACGGGTGCTTCCCTACTGGAGCGAGAGGGTCGTCCCTGAGATCAAGACCGGGAGACAGGTGATCGTTGTAGCGCACGGCAACAGCCTGCGGGCGCTGGTGAAGCACCTGGACGGCGTTTCAGACACAGACATCGTGGGTCTCAACATCCCGACCGGCGTGCCGTTGATCTACGAGCTCAATGACGATATGACTCCCGTTGGCCACCGCTATCTCGGCGACCCTGAGGAGATCAAAGCCGCCATGGAGGCGGTCGCAAACCAGGGCGCAAGCCGGGCCAGAGCGGCCAGGTAGATCCCTATCCGTTTGCGTGTCAGCCGCTCCGGTTCCGTCGCCTTCCTTTGCGTGCAGCCCCCCATACTAGCCGGTGATCGACCGCGTTAACTTTGTGTCAACACAGGGGGATCTGTCAGAACTCAGGGCACAGAAAGAATAGCGGCCGAATCGAACAGGGACTGGAAGCCACGGTTAAGCAGCCAACTCCGCCATTAGAGTCGTCCATTTGTCGCTGAAGATCCGTCGTCTGTCTGATGCCGATACCTGCTCCCGTCCTGTGGTTCTCACTTTCAGATAATTTCGTAACTCGTCGAATGCTGTGCAGAACCGACTCGCCGAATCGAACTGCTTGAATCCCAGCATCGGATAGTAACGTTGCTTGATATGCCGATGGTCCTGCTCGATCCGGTTGTTCAGATACTGGTTATTTCTGTGGGTTACTTTGCGGCCGATGATCCAGCGAATTGCCTTCGTGTACGCAGGATGCTTGTCGGTCGTTACGCGGTGCGCTTTCTGCTCGGCACTATCGAGCAGTCGTCTTAGGAACCGCCGCGCCGCATGCTTATCGCGCTTCTCGCTGAGCATTGAGTCCAGGAGGTTTCCTTCGCGATCAATAGCCCGGTAGAGGTAGCACCACCTGCCGCTGACCTTCACGTATGTCTCGTCCAGGTACCAGGAACGACCGGTCCTACCTCGACGCTTCGATTTGAGTCTTGTACTTACCAGCGGTGCGAATTGATACTCCCAGGCGCGAATGGTTTGGTAGCTGATCTCGAAACCTCGCTGCAGGAGAAGCTCTGCCACGTCACGAAGACCAAGCTTGTACCTGAGTCGCCAGAGCACGGCCAACAGGACGATGTCAGTTGGGAACTGGAGGTCGTTGAACGGCGTGCCGGTGCGCTCATTGAAGCGACGCGTGCATGTCAGGCAGTAGAAGATCCGGTAGCCCAGGGATGTTAGTTTCTCCCTCATCGATGTGGACGCAGACCGGCAACGCGGGCATGGCATCAGCAGCTCCTCTACTTGTTTCAGAGGATGCTACTCTGCCCGTGCCCTAGGTTCTGACAGAACCGTATCTTCTCAGGTGGCGCCGCTGAACTTGTTTCAATGCCAGGCTTTAGAGTTTTTTCGGAACACCATCCTGCCGCGTCTCACCACTTTTAGCCGGGCGAGAACGCCGTACGCGGCCTAGCCGAGGTACTCCTTGATTCGGTCTGCCAGCTTGCGGGTCATGCCGGGCGTTGACGCTAGCTGCTCAGCGTCCGCCTCGCGAATCCCCTTCACCGACCCGAACTTGCGCACGAGGTCACGTTTCCGCTTCGGTCCCACACCGGGCACGAGGTCCAGCGCGGACTGCGTCGAAGACTTGCTGCGCAGGTTGCGGTGATACGTGACGGCGAAGCGGTGCGCCTCGTCACGCGCTCGCTGGACAAGGAACAGAGCCTGTGAGTTGCGTGGCAGCACGACCGGCTCCGGCGAGTCAGGCAGGAATATCTCCTCCTCACGCTTTGCCAGCGACGCCAGCGGGACGTCTACAACACCAAGCTGGAGCAGCGTCTCAAGCGCAGCGCTGAGTTGACCCTTGCCTCCGTCGATCAGCACGAGGTCTGGCGTTTCGCCGAACGACTTCGCATCTGGCTCATCGCCCTTCGCGCGCGCCTCGTTCGCAGACGCCAGCCGCTTAAAGCGGCGTTCAAGCACCTCTTTCATCGAGGCGAAGTCGTCGTTGTTCTGGGTCAGCTTCATCTTGAAGCGCCGGTAATCTGAGCTTTTCGGCTTGCCGTCCTCGAAGACCGACATCGAGGCGACCACATTCGTGCCCTGGATGTGCGATATGTCGTAGCACTCGATGCGGCGGGGCGTGCGTGGCAGGCTCAGTTGCTCCTCAAGTTCGGTCATCGCCTGCTGCATCAGGCCGTCGTTCGACAGTTGCTTGATCTTGAGCTGCTCAAGCCCCTGGGCGGCGTTCTCCGAGACCATCTGAACAAGCCGTTTCTTGGCGCCGCGCTGCGGGTTGGCGAAGCTGACCGGCCCGTCACGCCGGCTCGCCAGCCAGCTCTCGATGACCTCTTCGTCCTCGATGCGCTCAGGGACGAGGATAGTGCGCGGGATGTAGGACGCGGAGTCGTAGAACTGCTGCACGAACTGGCCGACCACCTCTGCGACTGAGCTGTCACGCGTGCCCTGCATGATGAAGTGGTCCCGGCCGATGAGGTTGCCCTGGCGGACGAAGAAGATCTCGACCCATGCCTCGTCGTGCGCGGTGGCGAGCGCGATTGCGTCGAGGTTCTCGCGGCCCATGCCGACCACCTTCTGGCCCTCGTAGACGCGTTCGATAGCCCGCAGCCTGTCACGGAGCGCGGCGGCCCGCTCGAACTCGAGCGACTCTGACGCGCCGCTCATCGCAGACTTGATCTCCCGCACCACCTCGCCTGTGTTGCCGTCCAGGAACATCAGCACCTGGTCAATCACGTCCCTGTACTCGGCCTTGGACGCGTAGCCGGTGCAGGGGGCGTTGCAGCGCTTGATGTGGAACTCAAGGCAGGGCCGCTCATCTGTCCCCGTGATGGCCTTCGTGCAGGTCCTGTATGGAAAGAGCCGGTTGAGCAGGTCAAGCGTCTTGCGCACGCTGCCGGCGGATGCAAACGGGCCGAAGTAGCGTGCGCCGTCGTTGGCTGTGCGGCGGGTGATGTAGATGCGCGGGAAGTCCTCCGAGAGGTCGACCTTGATGTAAGGGTATGTCTTGTCGTCCTTGAGCCTGACGTTGAAGCGGGGCTGGTGCTTCTTGATGAGACTGTTTTCGAGGAGCAACGCCTCCTGCTCCGACTCTGTGACGATGAATTCGAAGTCGGCGATGACGCGGACAAGATCGGCTGTCTTGCCGGTGAGCGCGGCCGGGTTCGAGAAGTATGAGCGGAGGCGGTTGCGTAGGGAGGCGGACTTGCCGACGTACAGAACCTGCTCTTTGCCGCCGCGCATGATGTAGATGCCGGGTTGCATTGGCACGGCGGCGAGCCGCTCGGCGAAGAGGGGGCCGGGCTTAGCGCGGGCGGTGCGAGTGGTCTTTGCGCCGTGTGAGTCGGTTGTGGTCATGAGCGGGGGAGAGGTTCGTCCGGGCAGAGGCGTGATGCCGTTGGTCAGGCGGGTGCGGCGGTTTGACGGCGGAGGCACGGAGCCGTGGCGCCACCGTAAATGAGCGGCAACTCTGCCGCTCAGTACAAGAATACACACGCGGGCGGTGTTTCCCGAAGGTGGATAGCCCGCGTACGGCCTGTTTGCCGTGCTGGCCGGGAGATTCTGAGTCGTGTTCAGAACGGCGGTCAAGTCTGTCATGCTGAACCCGATTCAGCATCTCTCAGGAAGCCGGTCAGCCGAGAGATTCTGAGACAAGCTCAGAATGACAGGGCCGAACTCAGAATGACAGGGCCGAGCTCAGAGTGGCGGTCAAGTCTGTCATGCTGAACTTGATTCAGCATCTCTCAGGAAGCCGGTCAGCCGAGAGATTCTGAGTCAAGCTCAGAATGACAGGGCCGAGCTCAGAATGGCGGTCAAGTCTGTCATGCTGAACGCGTGTACACAAATACACCATTCAGATTCGTATTGCTGACTACACTACCTGGCCGCCGAAAAGGTATACATCCTCAATAGATGCGGCCAGAGTAAAGAGACGCTTGGACGGGGAGTTCGACCCTCCCCCGTCTCCACCAAACCGACCAATCTTCCAGCCGGTCAGCTTCGTTCGTGGTCAATACCACGCACGCTGACCGGTCTGTTCTTTCCAGCGCCCGGTCGAGCAACGTCCGGAACGCTGGCGCCGGGGTTATGGCACCTACGCGTCGCGTCTCGATATCCACGTACACGCGGTCGAGCAGCGGACTGATTAGTTGTCCGCGCTCCTCTGCAGTAGCCTCCTTCCATAGTCCAGGGAGATTCCCAAACAGTTCGGCCGCCTCGTCAATCGATGGCTGGCTCACGACTTCGGCGGTCTGGAACTGCGAATCGATCTCCGCCAGTCGTGCCTCGTAGTCACTATCGCTGAGCGCATCATCCGCGTAGGCCCGCCCAAGCCTTCGCCTGCGCTCTTTCAAGGCTTGAGTGTCGATCGCCTCTGCAGGTTGAACTGCAAGCTCGGCCATCCGGTGCCGCCAGGCTTTTGGCAATTCGAACGCACGGAATATTTCTGCAATCTGCTCATCGATCCGGCGGGCTATCACCGACCTGCCATTCGTCGCGCATTCACGTCCATGACGCTCCCGGTACATGGGGTATCCGTAGTGGCTCCGCTCGGAGTGGATCGAATTCCCGCAATGGCCACAGGCGATGCGACCCCTGAGAATGCCACTTGCTCCACCTCTTGAGCGGCGGACAGACTGATGCCGTCGCATTCGCTTTACGGCCACCCGCTCGAATAGCTTCTCCGCGATGATTG
>JAQBUH010000047.1 GCA_027624075.1 Chloroflexota bacterium | reverse complement strand
GTCTCGACCTGCCAGATGCCGCCTTCGCTACTGGAGCGGAGCATGTGGACTACGGCGGCACAATCACCGATATGATCGTGATTGGCGGGCGCGTGAGGCTGGTTGACTACGACCCCGAAGACGCCGTCCGGCTCGGCCTTACAGCACTCCCTAACGCTGCCGCTGACGGTGTTGGAGGATTACCAATCTCAGACGCAGGCGGACTCGATCTCGACACGAAACTTGCGAACACCAACGAAGTCTCAGTGGCCCGGATGGGCGCGCTGACAGACTGGATCAACGGCGGACGGCTCGACCTGCTGCTCGACGCCATTCCAACGACCGCGATGCGAGGGACAGACAGCGCGGCCACGGCGTCCGCCCTGGCCACCGCCCAGGCTGACCTCGACATCATCACCGGAGCAAGCGGCGTAAACCTGCTCACAGCCACCCAGGCAAGTATCGACGCAATCGAGGTAGACACCAGCACAACGCTTCAGGCTGACCTCGACATCATCACCGGGGCAACTGGTGTAAACCTGCTCACGGCAACTCAGGCTTCCATCGACGCAATCGAGGCAGATACCAGCACAACGCTTCAGGGTGAGTTGGACGCTATTCAAGCCGCGGTTATTACCAATGCCGCTGGTGTTGATATTGCTGCAGACATCATCGCACTCAAAGCCGAAACCGTACTCATCGTCGCTGACACGAATGAGCTACAGACGGACTTGGTGAACGGCGGACGGCTCGACCTGATTCTCGACATCATCGCGGCAGACACGACCACCGACATCCCGGCGCAGATCGCCGCGCTGAACGACTTCGACCCTGCCACCGACGAGGTCCTGGCGAACGTGGTGAAGCTCAACTCCATCGCCGCCGGCGCAATCCGGCTCGCGCTGGCGGCCGGGCAGATGATCCCGTTCACCGTCGACACCGCCGGGCTCACTCCGACAACCGTGAAGTTCGAGGCGGACGACATCACCGAGGCGACGGCTAACCACTACAAGGCCCGCACGATCCTCTGGATCACCGGCGTCCTGGCGGGGCAGGCGACCGACATCACCGCGTACGCCCTGGCCTCGGGGCGCGGGCAATTCACCGTGAGCGCGCTCACTGAGGCACCCGGCAACAACGACACTGGGATCATCATCTAATGGCTGTCACACGGTTCTCGGCCTACGGTGGCCCTTACAGCGACAACTCTTTCGCCGGCGAGACGGCAGCCGAGCCGGGCGTGTCCACAAGGTGGGGGCCTAAGCTCTGGATCGGACTATCAATTGGCTTCCTGCTACAGGTGCGCCTATTTGTAATGGGCCGATAGACAGCCTTAAAGGGGGGCCTCATGCCGACACTGGCCGCAGCTCGTCAAAGTGTGCTCGAAGAGCTCCATGCAATCGTGCCGAAGCTGGCGACCAAACGCGTCACGACCGGGACCGGCAGCACGACCACCGCGGAGATCAACGCGCTGGGCGACTACCCTGACAACAGCTTCGTTGACACGCATTGGTTGATCCTCCCCGGCGGCTATAACGGAACCTCGGCCCTTGAGGTCGGGCGTGTCTCTGCGTTCGACCAGGCCGACGGCTCTGGCCTTTCGATAGTGACGGTGCTTGAGCCCTTCGCCGGCACGGTGGCCAGCGGCGTCACCGCATACCTGAGCCCGGTGCATCCCGATGAGGTCCGGACGGCTCTCAACTCGGCTGGCCCGCGCCTCTTCCCGCACCTGGCTGTGCCGCGCCGGTATCACCATGTGAACCAGAGTCATGTGTTCAACGGCTTCTTCGACTTCTGGAACGGGTCACTGCCACAATGGTGGGCACGTAGCGACGCCGACGTGGCTGTCACGCGGGACAAGATCTCTTACTTCGGCGAGAGCTCCGTGAAGCTGGTGAGCGCAGACGCCGAGGAGCAGTACCTCAAGTCGGAGCCGGTCAACCACAACCTGCTGAACGCGCTGATCGGCGAGTCCATCACCCTGCATATGTATGGCTGGTGTGACACCTCCTCCTCACTCGGCATACGGATCACAGACGGCGACGGCCAGGGCACGACCGTCTGGCACACAGGGGCATCGGTTTGGGAGAAGATTTCCACTGCAGCGAGGACCATCGTCGCCTCCACGCCGTCGAACCCGATCCGGTGGGAGATCGTGATCGCAGCCGGGGCGACAGGCTACGCTTCGGTGGTGTGGACAACAGGAGGTCCGGCGCAGGAGTTCGTGCCGATCCCGCCACAGTTCCGGCGCGGCCCATCAAACGTGCGCGAGTCACTGGCCGCGTGGCCCACGTTCTCGCGTGAGACCGACGGGCGGGAGTTCCGCCTTGAGCAGGCGTATCCGACCTACGACTCGGCAGGCAGCATCACGACCGGCCGCATGATCCGGATGCAGACGCCTTCCGCATCGAACGGGCTGCTGTACATCGAGGGCGAGGACTACCTGAGCGCAGCGTCAGTCGAGGCTGATGTCTACGAGGTCGACGTTCCGCAGGACCTGCTGCTTTATGTCCAGGCGATCGTCAACTACAAGCGCGGCGCAGGGCAGGACGCTGGCTCAGGCGCGGCGGAGTTCCAACTGTCGCTGAAACGGGACTGGGAGGCGGAGCTGAAAGAGCTCACGGCCAACCCGGCCAACAGCGCGACGCACCCTGCAGTTAGCCTCAAGCCAATGTTCGGCGGGCCTGGCGAGCGTTACGTTGGCGAAAGGTTCTCTGTGCGATGACAACAAGTGCGGGCAAGACCCACGACATCGAACTTGTCCTGCCTGATGGCACCCGCTCGGGCTTCGCGCTCACGCGGGACGAGGAAGGCCGCACCGCATGGCGCAGGCGCACGGCGTCGCTCACACCGTCCTCCGCGCCGCCCGGTCCCGCAAGCACTCAGACGTTCCCGCCCGAGATCCGGCAGGAGATCAAGCTGCGCACCGGTCACGCCGGCATCGGCCTGCTCAGGCACCAGGAGAACTCTGGCTTCGTAGGCGAGGCGAAGGGCGTCGACACGCGGTGGCCTGATGTGTTCATCCCCGGACCGCAGCCAAAGTACGTGGGCGATGTCGACATCCTGGCTGGCGCCGGCGCAATGGAGGCGTTCACGGCGGGCGTGCCGGACGGCTGGACCAACATCAGCGCGGCGACGATCACCGAAGAGAACACGATCATCCACGGTGGAGGGGCGTCGGTCAAGATCGTGAGCGCAGGCGCAGGCGACATGCTGGAGTTCGGCCTGGCGCACGGTTCCTACCTGCAGTGCAGGATCATTGCTACCGGCTGGGTCTATGTGCCCACCGGGAGCGGGGATCCCACTTGCCGGTTGGCAAACAGCATCGGAGACATCACCTCCGCGCCGACGACGAAGGACGCGTGGGTCCAGGTGACGTTGACGCTCGATGTCAGCATCACGGCCATGTCAAACCTCGACCTTGAGTTCGAGCCTCCGAACGGCGACACGATGTACGCGGACGACTGGACCGTCTACATCGACTTTTTCACCGGTCCTCCCGGCCCGTTCGCGCAGATGAAGATCTCCGCTGTCGAGACGCTGTTCATGGCCTCGGCCAGGACACTCTGGCAGGTGGCCCCCACCACCGGGGCGTTCACAGCGAAGGACCTTGCGCCTGCGAACATTAAGGACCTCGAGCTGTTCGACGACCGGCTGTACTCGGCCATCGGCGCGTCCAACAGCTTCGAGCACTCGACAGACGGCGCCACATGGGCAGCCAACGCTCTCTCCGGAGACGATCGCTTCGCAGACGGCTTCGCCATCTCTGAGAACGATCTCGGCCGGCCGATCCTGTGGAAGTGGCTGAGCCCGAACAAGCTCGCCGCATCAACAACGCCGCTGGTCTCGGGCAGCTGGATGCACTGGACGATCGGCGACTCGGACACGAACATCCTCGCCGTGATTCCGATGGCGGATGGGCCGATCCTCATAGCGAAAGAGGACGGCGTCTATCACCTGGGGGCGAGTGGCATCCCTCGCAACATCACGCCATCGTGGAGGCTGGGCCGGTTCGACAAGCAGGGCGCAGGCGGGGCTGAATGGCTCGGCTCCGCCTACGTGCCGTCTGGCAGGGCGTCCATATGGGAGTTGAACACACAGGAGTTCCGTCACCGTCGCGTCAACCCGGCGACCCTGGGCTCAGGCCCCGAGATCTATTCCGGCCGCGCCTCACGGCTACACGGCGACGGCGCGTGGCTGCACGCGTTCCTCACGAAGCCAGGCGCGTCTAACCAACTGACCGAATACATGGCAGGCGCGCCGGGCGTGAACGGCAACTGGAGCTGGGCGCACCTTGCGGAGCTCGACGCAGGCGAGGTCGAGTACTCGTGGCTGACGAACGAGATCGGTATCGGGCCGCGGCTCTATTTCGGATCGCGAGATGTGGCGGTAGGCGATGTGGCAGTGGCCTCGCAGTCCGCAAGCCCCGGGACCACGGCCAACACTGACAACGGTGGCGGCAAGGCGTGGGTGTCACCTGACAACGCCAAGCTGGGTGACGACAGCAGGGCCTCGTGGCCGGCGGAAACCTTTCTCGATACTGCTGAGACAATCGCTGGCACTGCGGCCGCTGTGGATTACGCAGCCGGTGAGACGTGGACCGACCCCAACAACATCCTTGCGGCGGACGATACCTATGCCACGGTAGTGCTCGACTCGGAGAACACGGGAAACCAGGAGTTCGGCACAGCCGCTGGAAGCACCTGGACAAACCCGGACGATGCATTACTGAACGAAGGCAGTCCCGTTTCGGCGTATACAGCGAGCCTCGCCGCGTGGGAACAGAGTGGCTGGCTAGAACTCACTAACCTGGGGCTGTCCGTGCCGGATGACGCTGAGATCTTAGGTGTCAGCGTATACGTCGTTTCTCGCCGCGATGCGAGCAGCGAAGCCGGCGTGCTGACTGCCTCCCTCTTAAAAGCGGGCAGCACTACTGGCAGTGGGAAAGATGTGAAGGCTTGGACTGCGGGGGAGGGTACCGGGCACTATGGGAACACGGCCGGTGATTCGTCTGATCTATGGTCGGCCACGTTGACTCCCGCTGATGTGAATGGCACCGGCTTCGGAGTCGCCTTACGCTTCCAGCACTACGCGTACCTCGGAAACTTTCTGACGGGGTACGTCCAATACGCCACGATCCGCGTCACGTACAGGCGTCGCCTCTCTGACGGGCTGCGGGCCACCAATTTCGGGTTTACCCTGCCGACTGAGGCGAATATTACGAAGATCGACGTGGTTGTCCATCGCAAAGCAGATGTTGCGGACATCGCACGGATTGGGTTTTCTCAACTGGTAGTTGGCGGGGTACTCGCGGGAACTCCTGCCGGTGAAGAAGGCGACAGGTTTGGGACCTCAGAGGCCGCCCAAACTCTGAGCGATCGCGATGCCGCCCTGGCTGTGACGCTAACACCGGCTCAGGTTAACGCCTCTGATTTCGGTATCGAGATCAAGGTGCAAGGCGACGCCGGCGAGGGGAATGTGACTGCCTCGATCGACGCTATCTACATAACTGTCCGGTACACCCTCGACGAGGTCTCAGACTTCATCGACGTCAGCAACTTCGGGTTCACCATACCCTCGAGCGCGACCATCGACGGCGTAGTCGTGAGCGTCGAGCGGCGGGGCGCTCTGCTGGCCGGCGGCGCGGGCACGGTGCGAGATACTACCGTGCAACTCCTCAAGGGCGGTGTGGCGACCGGCGATAACAAGGCAGAGACAACGCTGGACTGGCCCGCGGCCGACACGGTCCAGAGTTACGGGAGCACGACCGACGGCTGGGGGGCAACACTGGCCGCAACGGATCTGAACCTGTCCGACTTCGGGGTCCGGCTGGCGGTTGAGGGCCATGTCGGCGTCGAGCTGGCGGAGATCGACCACGTCACGATCACGGTCTATTACACGGCGGTAGGCGGCTCGGAGCTGAACAACCGCGCCGGGTATGTGACAGTGCCGTCGACAGCCAACCCCCGGTTCTGCTTCTGCTACGAGTTCGCCTCAGACGTCACGATGCGCACCGGCGTCCTGAACCGCTTCCCCGGCTGGAAGACATCGTGGCAGGAAGTCATCATCAAGAGCTCGAACCAGGCAGGCGAGGCGCTCGGCTCCGCCGGCCGCCAGGTTAAGGTCCGGTACAACACTTTCGATGGCACAGGCTGGAAGGAGGTCGGCGGCTCGGGCAGCAACGTGGCGAACACTTCCCCGCTGCACACGCTGTACTTCAAGAGCGCCACCGTCGCGGAGGTCCTGAGCGAGGACATCGAGATCGAGATCGAGATCGAACAGACTGATGGCGTCGTCGTGGTCGAGGAGATCTCAGTGGTCGGCACCGTCCGGCCGCCGGCTGTAGAAGTGTTCAGCTTCACCGTGATAATCGGTGATGGCATCCAGGCCCGCGGTGGGCGCACGCACCAGTTGAAGGCGACCCAGCTCGCTGTCCTGCGTGGCCTGAATAACCCTGCATGGCCTGTTACGCTCTACGACAGGGACGGCACGGCGCACCAGTGCTACGTCCTCACGGACGGCGGCGTGGACGAGCAGGACATCGTCGATTACAGCGACGGCCACGACTCCCCGAAGGTGCTGAGCGCAGTCTCGCTCACGATGTTCAAGGTCCCGAACTCCGACAGCTGGCCATCATGACGCAAGGCTCCGGCGCATACCGGTCCGTCAACCCGATCACCATCACGGTCACGACCGCCGGTACTCAGCAGCAGGTGTCAGCCACGGACCGGCAGGTGCGGGGGTTTTGGGCGAAGTCACGGACCGCCAACACGGGAGCGGCGGTCATCGGCGACGCCAGTGTGTCGGTGACTGACGGCTTTGAGTTGCCTGAGATCAGCCCCATGTTTTTCGAGGGGCCGTTCAACCTGTTTGACGTGTGGGTTGACGTGACAACGGACAGCGACAAGGTCGACATCTGGCCAGTGGAGTAAGCAATGACAGTTGAGCTCAGGCGGAAGATGGAGACTGTGACCTTCCAGTTCGACGAACTGACCGGCGAAGTCGTCGACATCATAGCCATAGTCGCATATCAGACTGTGCATCTGGAGGGCGCGAAGGAGGCACTGCTCAACACCTACCGCGAGCGGGTCTCCATGTTCTTGAACCTCGACGCGGCCGGGCGATTACAGGGCAACACCTTCGGGAAGCGCGTGCGCACGATATGCGAACACGTGTCGAATGTCGATGTGGAACGACCGTCATCCTTGAGCCCATCGTCAAAGTAGTATCATGCGTTTGAAAGGGCAGCTTATATGACAACTCAGCCTGAACAGCCAGTAGAGGAAGAGCCGCTAGATCTTGGCGAAGCGGCCAAGAGGGTCAAGGCCGCGGGCCTGCGCCCGTGGAAAACGATGGTCGGGAACTATCTACAGAGGGTTGTTGACACGATTGACGGC
>JAQBUH010000019.1 GCA_027624075.1 Chloroflexota bacterium | reverse complement strand
CCCGGAAGACGGCGTGTACAACGTACTCGTGACCGTCAGCGACAACGACGGCGCAAGTGGCTCTGCTTCGGCGACAGTCACCGTGAACAACATGGCCCCGGTTGTCGAGGCAGGACCCGACGCCGAGATCGTCGTTGGCAGTTCGCATTCACTTGCCCCTGCAACGTTCTCCAACGCGGGCGCAAATGACTCGCACGTTTCAGTGATCAACTGGGGCGATGGAATACTCATGGATGGCCTGGTTACCGAATCAACCGGATCCGGATCAATTGCCGGCTCGCACGCCTATGCCAGTGCCGGCTCCTACACGGTGACCGTGACCGCTACTGACGACGATGGTGGATCCGGACAGGACACGTTCATAGTCACCGTGATCGCAGAACAGTCAGAGCCGTCAGAGCCGGCCGGCGGAACGGACGAGTTGGACACGCGCTACATGACCGGCGGCGGAAACCGCTCCGTCGGAAACGGTGAAGACGCACAACGCTACAGTTGGGGATTCAAGATCCGCTGTGACGGATCCAAAGGTAGCTTTCAGTTCAACGACCACGCAACGAGCTCGAAGTTCCACCTGGAGTCGATTGAAAGCGTGACCTGCTGGAGCCAGCCCGGCGTCCACGAGGGAACGCTTTTCGACTCGCTGAGCCTTGTCGGCAGTGGCAGGTGGAACGGAGAGCCCGGCGCCCGAATAGAGGCGACGATGATTAGTGCGGGTGAGTCGGACGGTTCGGACAGGCTGGAGCTCCTGATATGGAATGCTTCGGGCACACCGGCGGAGACGGTCCCATCAGCCCTTTCAGGTGGGAACCACAAGGCCCACCAGGGTGTGGACGGCGAAGAAGATGCGACCGAGCCGGTTTTGCTGCTTGATGCTCCGTCCGAGCCCAAAATCAAAGTGACGCGTGAGGCGCCATCCGAGCACGCAGCGCACGCAGCGGTAAACCACATCCGCACTTCTCTGATGCGCATAATTGCCGCACTCCTGGCATGGTGGCAGAACTTCTTCGCCGCAGGTTTCAACTCACAGCCAGACGCAAGGCCTGCGACTCTGGGACACGCACCGTCCGCTGGGCTCGATTCGACAGCCTGGGCGTGGTCCCATTCCGGCAGCCCTGATCTCAAGCGCAGCGCCCGAAACACCCGTTAACAACGTCGTAATCGACCGTCTAGAGGGTGCCCCGGCACCCTCTAGACGCGGGACGGCAAATCCCGGAAGCCCCTCGCTCTATCGCTCTCCCCTGTTCCCAATTGGTGAGAGAGACGATGATGTCAGCAGGGGCAGTCAAGTTCAGAGTGACAGGACGCGGCCTCTCCCCAACTCGCTCCAACAGCCGCTCACACCATCCGGGGAAGTCGCAGGCCAGTGAAGTCGCAGGCAGGTGCGCTCCCGTTTGCGCACTTTGCGCTTACAATCTGGGGGAAACTTGCCGGTGAACTGGCCAGCGCGTAGGTCCGCAACGTCATATCAACGTCCTGTCAGCGCGCCACTTGCGAAAGCCCTCCGCAACTCCTCCCAACAAACGGGTCAAATAAACGAAAGAGACAAATCAATGGCCATCGGCGTCGCAGTCCTCGGCACCGGCCGCATCGGCGGCAACTACATCAAGTGGGCCTCGCAGGCGCCCGGCGCAGAGGTCAGGGTTGTCGCCGAATCCAACCCCGAAGCCGCCGCCAAATGGCAGGACACCTACACCGATCTCGACTTCGTCTCAGACTACAAAGAGGCGTTGAAGCGTGATGACGTGCAGGTGGTCGTTATCACACTCCCCCACTGGCTCCACAAGCAGGCGGCAATCGACGCCGCAAACGCAGGCAAGCACATCTACGTCGAAAAGCCGATGGCCGTCTGGCCGTCCGAAGGCCGGGAGATGCTTGCCGCAGCCCGCGCCAACGGCGTGAAGCTCATGACAGCGCACACGCAGCGCTACCAGCGGCCAGTGAAGGCGATGAAGCAGATCGTCGAGTCGAAGCGCTTCGGCGATCTCATCATGGCCTACGACTACTGGCACAAGCCTTACGATCCTTACATCCGCCCGAAGTGGATGCTTGACCGGGACCTCGGCGGCGGCATGGGACAGATGGACGGCACGCACGAGATCGACCGCCTTCTGTACCTGATCGGCTACGACGTTGACACGGTCAGCGCATTCGTTGGCCAGATCACGCACCCGCGGGAGAAGCACCCCGATATCAAGGCTGATGACACGTCGATGGCCTTCATACGCTGGAAGTCAGGCGCCGTGGCAACGATCAGCCGCATCGCCTGGGAGAAGGGCTCGACCGAGTACGGCACGGACATCGCTTTCACCGAGGGCATGGCCCGGTTGCGCATCGCATACGGCAGAGGCGCTGAGCAGAAGACGGCGATCTGGGTGGCTGACACTCACGACGGCACATGGCGGGAAGAGGCGGTTGACGACTCGAGCCCTTTCGAGGAGGAGATAGCGGACTTCATTGCCGCGATCCAGCGGGGCGATGAGGACACGCCGATCCCGCAGGAGCACGGTCTCAAGGTGCTAGAGGTCCTCGACGCAACCGAGGAGTCGTCAAGAACGGGCAGGGAAGTGGTGCTGGGCTGGGGGTAATTCTCTTCGCCCGCCCACGCGCTCACGTGCCTACTTGGGGACCTTACCGGCTAATTTGGACCAGCTAGTCCGGCGGCCAACTTGGTGCTGACCCATGCCGGAAGTCCGGTCATCCCTCTTCCCTGTGGGGGATGGCGTTGAAGGGGATGGGCCATTTTTGTCATTCTGAGCTTGACTCAGAATCTCTCAGGTGACCGGTTTCCTGAGAGATGCTGAACTTGATCGGCTCTGTTGACCTGATCTTCTCGCCCCAATTTCGCCCCCATTCGAGAAATGGGCGAGACGGTCAGTGAGATGAGGTCTATTCGCCATCCTCATGTCAGAGCCTGTCGAAGGGTGTCATCGCGACCTTCGCGGAAGGAACTTACCGTTCGAATACAGTTAGCCGAGAGATTCTGAGTCAAGCTCAGAATGACAAAAACAAGCCCACCCTCTGTCACTCTCTCCCGGCAAGGAGGGATGATGTCAACAGAGGCGCCGCGATGCTGGAGGCGGATGAGATTCCCGACCCGGATGCGGTAAAGACGTTTCGCGACGGCGCCCGTGACTGGCTCAGAAACCGCTCTGCGGAAGACATGGCAGTCGCTGTCCACATCCCTGGATGACGCTCAACCCTCGAGCGGCGGCGCGCAGCCCGTTTGCGCCTAAAGCGGTTGAGGCCGTTGAGCCGCGCCCGCTCAGCCTGCGAGAAGTTTCCGCGCCCTGAGCGGCCAGTCCACGGTTGTGCCTGCCGCGCCAGAGCTTTTCGCACGCCGCAGGTCGGCCTCGCCGCGCACGCCCCAGGTCCGCACCAGGAGGCGGTTCAACTTCGCCACCTGCACGTCCTCAAGCGTCACATCTGCCGCGTTCGGGTAGATCCCGGAGCAACCGATGCTGATGGCGAGCTCACAGTCGAGCGCGGTGATGCGTCGAAGCAGGAAGCCGTGGTCGAGGTGAGGCATGGTGTTCTTGGAGCGCCATAGCTGCGAGGCGTCGAAGGAGCTTATCGAGACGCCGGGGCCAGCGGGCGAATCCGGCTTATGCCAGCCGTGCTCGTCGACCAGCTTCGCCACCTTCGCAGACAACTCCTGCTCTCGTGACTTGAGTTCAAGGTGCAGGTTGACCCTGCCACGATAGCGGTCCAGAAACTCCTCAAGAGTTGGCACAAACGAGTCTCCGTACGATGCTGGCCCGTGGCGGCCGACGCCGTCTGCCGGCGCCTCGAACCAGACCCCTGCGTCGAGCGACTTCACATATGCGATGGACGCCGCTGCGACCGGGCCTTTGCCGCTCGTCGTGCGGTCGAGCGCGTCATCGTGGATGAGGACCGGAACGCCGTCAGCGGTTAGCTGGACGTCTGTCTCGATGTTGTTGAAGCCGTGTTCGATGGCGAGGTCGAAGGCGTCGTAAGTGTTCTCCGGCGCGTCAGATGAGAAGCCGCGGTGAGCGATGAGCGTGAATTCGTTATCAGGAGTTGTGTGAGGAGACATCGGCGAGAGTCAGGGTAGACGCTGGAGCGGAGGCGTTCGGCCTTGAATGGTACAGCGTTAAGTCACGGCGATTCAGCGGCCAGTGCCGCGTTTTGGTAGCTGCGTTGTGGCCGCGGATACCAGCGCCGGCTCTGCCAGCTCTGGCGCTCCGAGTGCCGCCGGCTACGGCTGGCGGTGAAGCGCGGCCAGAATCCGTTGGAACTCTTCCTCGCTGATCTCGCCAGACGCGAACCTTCGGCGGGCGATGGCCTCGGCGTCATTACCGGCGCCAATCCTGTCGCTCACTCGCCTGTCGCCAGCCAGCGACCGGACGGCGAAGACTGCGAACCAGATCAATGCGCCCCAGAACACGATCATGCTCATCCCGCCGAACAGCATCCACCAGCCTGACCCGTCGTGATATCCCCACATCATGTCGATCTCTCCTGTGCGACTCGTCTGCTTGCTATCGATTGTGATAAGCGATTGTTGAGAAACTGATAAAGGACGTGAGGAATTTATGGCGGACTGAAGGCCGGCCCGGAGTTGGAGCCCACAGTTGGAGCGCCGAACCTTGCAGGACATTGATGGGCAGACCGACGATGGCGTTCCGATCTGAGGGGCCCGTGCCGCCCGCCGTCCGTCCGGACCGCAGATCGCTACTATTGGCCGCACACGACCACGGGATATGCCGGATGTCCGAAGGCCCCGGACCAGAAAACCCGAGACAGAGAGTGATTGCCATGGCGGACCGAGACGACCCACCGCGCTACGGTCTCTACATATACCCGGCACAAGGAGCGATGAGCGGCGCGACGGCCGGATGGAGTGAGATCAGCGATATGGCTCGCACAGCCGAGCAGATCGGATTCGACTGGGTGGCCCTTCCAGACCGGCTGGATATGAGCGGCACTGGACTGTGGGAGTCTGTCACCATGATGAGCGCAATTGCAGCGGTCACGTCGCGGGTCAAGCTCACCCACGCAGTCATGCGTTCCATCTACCGGAACCCGGCGCTCGCCGCCAAGATCGTAGACTCTCTTACCGAGATCAGCGGCGGAAGATACGTCTGGGGCGTCGGGGCAGGCAGCACCCTGGGTGACAATGCCCGGTTCGGCTACCCGGAAGATCACCGGTACAGCCGCTTCAAAGAGGCTTTCGAGATAACTCACACGCTGCTGAAGGACGGCCGGGCGGACTACGAGGGCCAGTTCTACAGCGTAAAAGATTGCGTGCTCAGCCCTCCGCCCGCAAGAGCAGGCGTCCCGGAGGTCCTCATGGCGGCTTCTGGCCCGAAGATGATGCGCCTCGCCGCCAGGTACGCCGACTACTGGAGCATCCCGGTCACGCCGCTCGATCCCGCCGGTTATACGCAGGATGTTGAAAAACTGCGTCAGGCGTGCGATCTGGAGGGCCGTGATTTCGACTCCATCAGGAAAATTGCGAGTGTGATCTACGCGCCGTTGCCCGGCGACTCGGGCCCGGCAAAGGGCTACGGCGAGACGCTATCCGGATCGGTAAACGAGGTCTGCGACGCTGTCTCCAGGATCACGGAGACAGGTTTTTCCGAGATGGTCTTCTGGCCGTTGCCTAACAGTCCGGCGGCGGTAGAGGCGATGGCGCCGGTGATTTCAGAACTGCACAAGCGCGGCGCTTGAGGCGAGTCAAGTTACTAAGTCATCGCACTGTTGTCCCCGGAAACAGAAGTGAGCAGGGATGCTCTGAGGCAGCTCAGAGCGACAGGCTCAACGCGACGCACCTGTCCGGAGTGGAGAGAAAACTACTCCTCCCAGCGGCGGCCGTGTGTCTCCACCATCACCGGGTCGACTCGAGCGCCGAGGCCGGGACCGTCGGGTATGAGAAACTCACCGTCCCTGATCTCCTCGAACGGCTCCATCACCTCTCGCCGCCACTCGACCTCGTACACGGCGTGCTCAAGCGGCAACACGTTCCCGAATGCGGTGGTGGCGTGCGCGCTTGCCAGCAGCGAGAGCGGCCCGGACGGACAGTGCATCGAAACCGACCCCGGATGGCCCGGCTCAAGCTCGATGCCGATGCGGTACGCCTCGACCGGCCCGCCGCAGAACTTCACGTCCGGCATCACGATGTCCAGCACGTCGTCTTCGATCAGGCGCTTAAAGACCGCGACGCCGTAGCCCTTCTCAGCACCCGCGTTCGGAAGCGGAGAGCGGGCGTGGATCTGGCGCATGGCGTCTGTGTCGCCGATGGGGTCAACCGGCTCTTCGTACCAGCCTGCGCCCGCCACCTTCAACTCTTCGCCAATGTCGAACGCAGAGTTCAGGTCGAAGCGTGAGTGGCAGTCAACGTACAGTGTACGGTTTGGTCCAGCTGCGTCTTTGGCGGCGCGGACGCGGTCCAGCCCCGGCGCGGCGGCGTGCGGGAGACCTATCTGCGGGAACGGCGCACGGCACTCGTCAAACGGCGCACACTTCGCGGTCGTGAAGCCGTCCGCCATCGCCCGCTCGGCCATCTTCCTGAACGACTCAGGCGAGCGGTCCATCGGGCCGCGGTCGTCCGGCAGCATCGAGCGGTTGATGTTTGCGTACAGGCGCACCGCGGCGGGAGCGTCCCCGGAGTGGCCGTGCAAGCGCCTGATATATGCGTGGAGCGGCAGGCCGGCACGCTTTGCCAGGGCGTCTGCGACGGCGCATCGCAGGCCGCTGATTGCCGATGCGAGCAGGACGTTTTCTTCGAGATCGGCAGGAGTGAGGCGGTTCAGGTGGAGCACGTCTTCGTCGGATGTAAGCCGTTCTCCACGCAGCTTGTTTGCGAGGCGCGCGACCACCGGCGCGACGTCCCTGTCAAGTTGGGTCGAAGTGATCTCGCCAGCGCCTGAGACGCCGTCTGCGTCCGCAAGCTCGAACGAGATCCAGTCTGTCTTACCGCGGACGTGGATGGTCTGGAAGTGGAGCGAAGCGGGGTTGAACCAGAGTTCGGCCATATGGGTTCCTGATTGCGGCGTTTCGAAGGTTGTGGCGAGAGCATGCACAGACCTGAGAATGCTGTCAGGCGTGCCGATGGAGTGTACGACAGCCCCTCTGACGGCGATGGCGGCTATGCCTGCGATCCGGCGCGGGCTCTGTCATGTCAATCCGGCAGCCGTGCCCGCACCCGCTCCCACTCGTCTCTAACGAAGAGGCCAGGCGAGCCTGTGAAGGCCGGTTAACGCCGCGCCGCGGCAAGCGCCATCGTCTTCTCGACATCCACCACCAGCGGGCCGCGCGCCTCCAGCCGCACCGCAACGTCCCTGCCCGGCAGCAGCTCAACCTCACGCTCGCCGTCCAGCGCAACCGTCCCCGGGTGAAGGTCAACGGGAAGTGAGTCTCCCAGTTCAAGCACGCGCCAGGCCATCACGTCCACGCTCGACACCAGCCCCGGCCCGACAGGCGCGGTCACCCGCGTCGCCGTCTCGTCAGGCTCGCCATCGAAGCGGAGGTACAGGCCGAGCGGCTCGTCTATGGCGATCTGTCTCAGGCGTGCGCCGATAGATGACAGGCCGATGCTGGCAGGCTCGGCGCGCGTGAGGAACATGGAGTGGAGCGACTGCAGCTCCCAGACCGCTCGCGCTCCCACGAACATCTGGTGCGAGACGGCGGCGTCCACCAGCGCGAGATCCACCACAACGCCGTCCACGATCACGTCAAGCCGCTTGCTACGGCGGCACGCCTCTTCCACAGAGACGACGCCGGTGGCGATAGCGCCTGCCGCAAGTCCTGCCAGTGTGCCCTCAGTCATGCGCGGAAAAACGTTGTTCGTGCCGGTAGAGATCGGCACTATCGGCACATCGCCGAGCCCCTTCGAAACAACCCTGTTGGTGCCGTCCCCGCCGAGAGTCACAACGCAAGAGACGCCCATATCGCTCATTGCGGCGGCGGCGCGCGTCGAGTCGTCCTGCGATCCGGTCGGCGCCAGGTCCAGGAACTCGGCGTCGATCTGGCCTTTGCAGTCGTACATCGCAGGGCGGGCGAGCCCAGACATGTCAGGCATTATGATGACTCGCTCAACGCCGGATGAGACGAGTCCCGCAAACACCCTGCGGAGGATATTTGCCTTCTCCTGGTTGGATACGACGCGGCCCTGCGCGACCAGGCGGCGGATGTCCTTGCCTGCGGACGGGTTGGCGATGATGCCGACAGTCAAGCTCATGCCAGTGCCTTCGTTGCGACAGGCGCCGACGCGGCCCGCGGCCGGAGGAGCAGCTTCACTAAGGCAGCATCCATGCGGGGTCTTTGAGATGGTTAACGATGGTGCGCAGGAACTCGGCGGCAGGCGCGCCGTCCCACGCGCGGTGGTCGAACGTGAGGCTCAGGTGGCCGATGGAGCGGATCACGATCTCGCCGTTGATCACCGCAGGCCTCTCTTCCACTCTGCCCAGGCCGAGGATTCCTATCTCCGGCGGGTTGATAAGCGGATCGAACGCCTCGATGTCGTATGCGCCGAGGTTCGTGACGGAGAATGTGCCGCCTGTCATCTGGTCGATGGTCAGCGAGCCGTCTTTGGCGGCGCGGGCCAGGTCGCGCACCTCTCTCGCGATCTCAAGCGGCGACTTCTTGCCTGCGTTGTGGATCACGGGGACGACGAGTCCCTCGGCCAGCGCGACGGCCACACCGAGGTTCACCTCATCCAGGATGCGGATCTCGTCGCCGACCAGGTGGGCGTTGGCCTTCGGCGTCTCAGCAAGGGCGCGTGCGACTGCGGCGAGCACCATGTCCTGGTACTGCGGCCTGATGCGGTCCTTGCGCCATGCGTTGAGCAGCTCCCGCTGCATCGCCATCGCCGGCGTGACGTCTGCATGCGTGTTGAGCGTTACGGTTGGCGCCTGCGCGCTTGCGGACATGCGGCGGGCGATGGTGCCCCGGATGCCGGCGAGCTTGATCGTCTCCCTGACAGGAACGGTTGACCGCGGAAGAGCCGCCGCCCCTGGCGAGGTTGGCCCGCCCTCAGACGCCTTCTTCACATCCTCTTCTGTGACGCGGCCGCTCGGTCCTGTGCCGGTGACGGTCTCGACATCGACGCCGAGCTCGCCTGCAAGCCTCCTGGCTCTCGGCGTGACGACAACTTTTTGGCCCGGCCTGGCAGGGCTGCCGGGCCTGGCAGCCGGGCGTGCCGGCGCTCCGCCAGCGGGACGCGCCGCGGGGGCGATTACCGCGGCGGGCAGGTCGGCCGTCGTCTCGCCCTCTTTGAGGATGAGGCCGAGGATGGTGCCGATGTCTACGGTCTTGCCCTCTTCCACGTTTATGCGGCCGAGTGTGCCGTCTGCTGTGGCTTCCACCTCGGCGTTGACCTTGGCCGATTCGATCTCAACGAGCTGGTCGCCCTTTTTCACGGGGTCGCCGATGCTCTTGAGCCACCTGATGACGGTGCCGTCGTTCATTCCCATGCCCCACTGGGGCAGGATGATGTCTACTGGCATGTGCTGTTCCGGGGCGCGTGCGCCTGTTCGCTAGTGGTGTGAGGAGGGCGAGTGCCCGCCGCTCTCACGTTGTGACGCTGCTGATGCGCGAGCGGCGCTCGTACATGGCAACGCTCGGCGGTCAACCGGGCCGCGGCGAGTATAGCAACGGTGCGCTGAAACGTGTCAGGCCAGCCCATGACTGGAGAGGCGCCGCTGCTGTGAGTTGGTCGCAGATGTTTTCGCAGCAAGCGCCGCACCTTCCATAACAGACTTCCCGCGGCAGCGCGCCCGGCCGCAGCAAACCGCGCGCCTGCCTGGATGTGATCGCCGTAAGCGCTGCACCTACCATAACTGTCATGCTGAGCTTGACTCAGCATCTCTCAGGAAGCCGGCCAATGAGAGATTCCGGATCGAGTCCGGAATGACAGACTTCCCGCGGCGGCGCGCCCGGCCGCAGCAAGCGGCCCATCGGCCCATCGGCCCATCGGCCCATCGGCGGGAGGCCGGCCAGTTGCTCATCCTGCCAGCGCAAGCATGAGCGCCATTGCGTCTCCAAGCTCGGGCGCCGCGGCGACCACCGTGAACCTGCCCACCTCGGCGTTCGACAGGGTCGATGCGACCACCACGCCACCTGCGCCGTCGTAGGCGGCAACTCCAGCGTTCGGGCCGATATCCAGTCTCCTGAACTCAGGTGACGCAGCCATGACCGTCGTCAGAAGCAGAAAGAACTGCTCTGCGTCTGTGTCCGGGTCGTCCCAGACCACCTTCAAAGCAAGCGCGTAGTCGCCCTCACCGTTGACGGCCAGCCGGTGCGCGTCACCGCCCCAGCCAGCGGCCGCCTCCGCTGCGTCCGTCCGCCGCGCGCCAATCGCCTCCAGCCATGACCTCAGGAAGAACTCGCCAAACACATCGGTGTCCACCGTCTCCCACTCGGGGCCAGCCGGACCGTCCGGCCCGAAAAGCGTCTCCGGCAGCCTCACCTCGACTGGCAGCTCGCGACTCACGTACTTCTCGATGTGCAGCACCTGCTCTGTAGAGTCGGGAGGCTCAAGGAATGCGTCGTTGATCGACGCCAGCCCCTGCGTTGTGCGGAGACGGTCGACAAAGCTGGCGCCTTCGATGTACGGGAACTCCAGCCCGCGACGCAGGATGTACGGCACATCGTTGGCGCTCTCTATTGCGTCTCCGGACTCAGCGAGGATCTGGGCGAGCTGCGCGAAGTCCAGGTTCTGCAGAGCATAGATCTGCTGAGAGGTCGTGGCGTCACCCTCAACAAGAGCGGTGAACGCCAGTGATCGGTCGCTGTTCTCTTTGAGCCGATCGGATATCTCGTCCAGTCCGAACCGGGCGTCCTGCAGCCTGTGGACGTACTCGTGGGCGTAAGTGAACTCCTGCGAGGGGCCGAATTCACCGCCTTTTTGCAGCACGACGAACTCCTCGACCTCAGGGTCGTAAGCGCCGAGCACCTGAGAGTCCAGCAGCCCGGCGTATTCGTCGAAGAGGACGGCGTCCGGCGGGATGAGGCCGAGCAGCGTGTAGATGCCGTCTGCCAACTCGATCTCCCGCACCGTCTCTTCATCGTCGATCTGCTCGCGGATGTAAGCGTTCAGGTCTCGCTCGTTGAGGAACCTGAAGGGCACAGGGGCCGCGACAGGGATGCCGCGTATCGCGGCGATCTTGCCGTCCACATCTGCGAGGAAGGCGGCGAGTACGGGTGAGATTGCGCCCGTGGCAGCCGGCGTGGCACCCGGCTGTGGCGTTGCGCCGTCGGTGGCCGGTATTGGCGTGGTGACCGGCGGTGTCGGAGTGTTGGTCGCCGGTGGCGGGCTTTCGCCGGAGCAGGCGGTTGCGGCTGCAACGAGTGCGATCACCAGTGTAGTGAGTGCGATGAACCCGGTTCGCATGCGGCCGGGTGACGCTGTCTGCAATTTCAGCTCCTGCTTCCTGGGGACCGGGCAAAGGCTACAGGCCCGTGACAATCTCACCACTCGTAAACTCCCGGATGAATGTGATCAACTATTGAGATTCCCACGTCGCCACGCTCCCCGGAATGACAAATTGGCCCGCGCCCGTCTCTTGAGCCTTGCTGAGCTTCAGCGCAGAACGCCTGACTTGCCCCGCTCAGGCAAGTAGTACGTCAGCCAGCTCCGAGAAGTTGGCGACAGTCACGTCCGGCAGGTAGCGGTCATCCGTGTCCTCGAACGGCAGGCTGTACCTGTTCACGTACGCCCCGCGCAGTCCGCATGTCCGAGCGCCCATCACGTCGAACGAGTTCGCGGACACCATAATCAACTCCCCAACCTCCATGTCGAGCTCCCTCGCCGCCCTGCGGTACACGCCGGGATGAGGCTTGAACGCGCCTGCCAGCTCCACGGAGAGAACGGCGTGGAACTCGTACTTGATCCGGTTTTTAACAAGATGGTCCAGGAACCACGGGTTTCCATTGGAGAGAGCAACCAGTTTGAAGCGCGTCTTGAGGCGGTCCAGCCCCGCTGTGACCTCAGGGAACGGCGAGAGCATCTGCCAGCTCTCCATCCACTCTTTGATAGCGGAGCGAGTTGGGTCGAGCCCGTTGAGACGGCACACATAGGAGAACGCCTTTTCCACCGTTTCGAGGTAGCCAGAGTGGCCGAGTTCGACCAGCGTGTCCTGGTACTGCTCGATGCGCTGCCTGTAGCGCAGCTGGGCCCAGAACTCGCCTGCGTCCCTGTCGCTGCCCTGCTCTCTCAGGAAATCGGCGATGTACGGCGTCAGACTGCCGCCGAGGTCGAGCACGGTGCCGAACAGATCGAACGTAAGCGCCTTTGTCCGCTCCAGTTCCGGTTTCAACTTCGTTTGTCCCTCTCGCTCTTACTGGCCCTTGCGCTGGAGTCTTTGCCCGGGTTTGGGCCAGAGTTAGGCCCCGAGTTCGGGCCAGAGTCCCTGAAACCAGACGCCACGGACTGAGTGATGCTTTCGGTCATGGCCTCAGTCATGCTCACGATGGTGTTGATCGGCGAAGGCAGGTGCCGTATCCGGTCGACGGGCGGCTTCATGCTGCGGACCAGGCGCCTGCCGCGCAGGCTCCAGTCCATCTGCCGGATGAACACCCAGTAGAACGTACTGAGGCCAATGGTCGCCATGACGCCGAGCACAATGAAGTAGCCCCAGTGGTACTGCAGGTCAGGCATATACTCGAAGTTCATGCCGTAGATGCCAGCGATAAGGCTGAGCGGCAGGAAGACGGCTGCCACAATGGCCAGCACGCGCATCGTCTCGTTCTGCTTGATGCCGATAGATGAGAGGTAGGTTGCGAGCGCGTTGTCTGCCGAGTCGCGCACGCCCATGTTGATGACGTCCAGCTGGATGATCTGGTCATGCAGGTCACGGAAGTAGACGGAGGCCTGCTGAGAGATGAGCGGAAACTCGTCACGGGTCATGCGGTTGAAGACCCGCGTCTGCGGCGCCAGCGTGCGCTGGATGCGGATAGCAGACCGCTTGAGCTGCAGGATGGTGTGAAGGACCTCCCTGCCGGGCGATTCGATCGAGGCCTCCTCAAGGCTGGCGGCCACCTCTGCAAGGTGGTCCAGCGCAGGCAGGATGGTGTCGTGGAGGGAGTCGAGGATGGTGTAGCTGAACAGGCTTGATGGACGGTCCATGAGCCGCGTGTCCCGCTCGATGCGCTCGATGATGGTATTCACGGAGAGCAGCGGCACCCTGTGCAGCGTTACGACGGTGCCTTCGGCTATGAACATGGAGAGGCGGGCAGTCTCGATGAAGTCCTTGGTGGACGAGTAGTCGATTCCGTGGACGATCAGGTACATGTGGGACCCGTAGTCGTCGACCTTTGCCGGCTGGTGTGACGAGGACAGGCTGTCATCGACGGCCAGGGGGTGGAACCCCATCTCTTCCAGCAGGAACGGACTGGCCTCGTACTGCGGGTCGAATATGTCCAGCCAGAGCAGGCTGCCTGTGTCTTCCCTGGCTTCTTGCAGGCGCTCGGGCGAAAGATCGCGCTCGATCTTGCCGTCCGGCCTGAGGTAGAACGATCTGATCTCCACGACTCACCTCCTGCGGACCGCCGGAAATAGGATTCCTCCGATATGCCCGCATGAGGCATTGTAGTTGGGGAGGTAGCGGCACAAGCCGCAGTTCGGGTGCGCGCCCGTGCGGTTTTCCTGTCCCTGACCATGGCAATCTCCTGACCGGCACGGCGCCGGCCCTTCGGCTTCGCTCGTCACAGGGTCCACGGTGACTGCGCAGACCTGCCTGACCGCTGAATCCGGAAAGCGAGCTAACAAGCGGGCCTGTGTCTCCAGCCTGCTCCGGCATGCCTGGCATGATTGACGGCCAGCGCACGCGCGCATACGCTCCGGCCCGGCGTGCCACTACTGACGCGGCGCGCTCCAGTAGCCCGATAGCGCACGTCGCCCGGCGCACGGCCAGACATGCGCCGAACGCGGCCCAGAGGAAATCCCATGCCATATCTCGTCAACCACATCCACCTCAAGTCCGCCGACCCCAAGTCGACCGCGGACTGGTTCGTGAACGCCTTCAAAGTGAAGATCATCAGCGATGCGACAAGGCCAGTCGGTGACCGCTTCATCGTCACGCACACAGAAGGCGGCTTAGCGATCAACATCTCAGGAGCGCGCACCGGCGAAAAGCTCGGACCGGCAGACGCAGACCCTCATCTTGGGCTTGAGCACTTCGGCTTCGACTCTGCGGACATCGACGCTGACATCAAGAGGCTGGTCGGCCTTGGCGCCACGGTGAAAGAGCCGCCGCGGGAGGTTGCGCCGGGAACGAAGATCGCCTTCATCGCGGCGCCGGGTGGCGTGCGGATAGAGCTGATCCAGCGCGGGTAGGCAGTTGAGGGTGGCGGGCCCGGCCGGCCGGCTGCCAGCCTCTGACATCCTCGCTCCCCATCTTGGAAACAGGGCCGCGAGAGCCAGGGGTTGGCCCCTCGAAATGCTCAGGTCGGCGTCCGGGTTATATCATGCTGAGCTTGACTCAGCATCTCTCGTGTGACCGGTTTCCTGACAGAGCCAATCGAGTTCAGCATGACAAGCCTTCCCGCCGCGCACACTTGACCCGCAGGCGTGTGCCCCGGCTCAGGCAGGCAGTCCGGGATGACGACAGCGCGCCCAACGGCTCGCACCCAGACGGGCAAAAGAACGGGCAAAAAAAACGGAGAAAAGAATGGCCTACAACCTGAACCACATCCACCTGAAGTCTCTCAACCCTGAGAAGACCGCAAACTGGTGGGTCGACACCTTTAACTTTTCGATCGTCGCAGACACGACCCGCAACACCGGCGACCGGTTCATCCGCTGCCGCTCGGAAAACGGCGTTCCCGTCAACATCTCCGGCCCACTCGAAGGCCAGGAGCTTCCAGCGAGCGACTCCGGTGTCAAGCAGGGGCTGGAGCACATCGGGTTCGATGTGACCGATATCGACGCAGAGATCAAGCGGCTGGCGACCCTCGGCGCGCCGCTCCTTGACGGCCCCAACCAGCTGCCGGACGGGACTCGCTTCTGCTGGGTGCAGGGGCCGGACAACGTGCGAGTCGAACTGATCCAGTGGCCGGCGTAGGCGCTCGGGGACAGGCTTGATAACCGCTTACAGCTTTGGCGCAAGCACCGCAGCCGGGTCGATGGACGACGAAGGCGGCTTCATTGCCCGCCTCGACCTCTACCTGCGCGATACCTCAGCAGGCACGGCGGTCAATCACGGCGCCGGCGGCGACACGACGACGATGATGCTCGTCCGGCTGGCGGATATCGTGAGGCAAATGAAGGCGCGACCGGACCCGCTGGCGCTCGTCACACTCGGCATAAATGACGTGCCTCGAATCGTCGATGAGCGGCCCGAGATCCGTGTCGGGTTAAGCCAGCACGGAGAGTCGTTGAAAGAGATCCTTGCCGCGCTTGGCGGGATTGGCGGTGTCATCTACCTGACGCAGTATCCGGTGGACTATGAGGCTCGCAGCCTGGACCCTGAGCTGGTCAAGTCTTATGTGAGGCTAGGCGAAGACACGGCGCGGTCGGCCGGAGTTGAGGTGATCGACATCTTCGGGATGGTCACACCCGAGCGGTTTGCCGAGTTCATTTTCGAGGACGGCCTGCACTTCAATGCCCGCGGACACCAGTTCATTCTGAACAACATAATCCGTACGCTGTACAAGCGCTGACTCGCCGCCGCGGCCCGGTTAGATCAACCCCGGACGCGCGCCCCCTAATACTCCCGCAGGCTCCCGTCCGGGTTGATTAGCGGCGGACGGTCGTATGGCACCGGCGGATACTTCGCAAACGCCTCCTCGTTCAGGTCGATGCCGATCCCGGGCCTGTCCGGCGCCAGCAGGTATCCGCCCTCACGAGTCAGTGGCTTATCCACAAGGTCAGCCTTCACGCCGGTCGCGTCGTCACGCGGATACTCCTGCACGGGAATGTTGTGCGTCGCAAAGTCAAGTTGGACGCACGCAGCCGTCAGCACCGCAGAGAGCGGGTTGTGCGGGACGACGCCAACATAGTTCGCCTCCGCGATAGCGGCGATCTTCTTGATATTCGTGATCCCGCCTGCCAGCGAAAGGTCAGGTCGAACGAACGCCGCGCCGCGGTGGCTCAGCAGGTCCAGGAACTGGTAGATCGTGTACAGCCTCTCGCCCATCGCAACCGGCATCGGCACATTCGCCGCAACATACTCCCACTGGTCCATGTTCTCCGGCTCGATCGGGTCCTCGAAGAAGTACAGGTTGAACGGCTCAAGCGCCCTCCCGACCGCGATAGCCTCGGCCGGGGTCAGCCTGTTCACAACGTCGATCATCACGTCGACCTCCGGCCCGACAGCGTCTCTGACCGCGCCGATCCGCTCCACAGCGTTGTGCTGCATGCCGGTGAAGGACATGTTCTCCAGCCCGCGACCCTCCTCGAAGTCAGAGCCTCCAAAGTCGCCGAACGGATAGACTCGCACGGCTGTGAAGCCCTCTGCGACCCGCGCCTTCGCCTCTTCTGCAAGAGCCCGCGGTGTCGATCCGCCGAGATGCGTGTAGAGCCGCACCTTGTCCCGCGTCGGGCCTCCCAGCAACTCGTAAACGGGCTTGCCGTACGCCTTGCCCTTGATGTCCCAGAGCGCGATGTCGATTGCGCCGATAGCCGCCATGATGTCTGCGCCGCCGCGGAACAGACTGCGGCGGAACATGTGCTGCCAGTGCCGCTCGATGTGCAGCGGGTCCTTGCCGACGAGGTATTCGGCGCAGTACCTGACTCCCGCGATGGGCAGGAACGGCGTGCCGCCTGTGCCGGACGCCGGGTGCAGCTCACCAATGCCGTGGATCCCTTCGTCAGTCAGCACCTTGACGTAGTTGAACCGGTCTGCGGAGAGGAGTTTGACTTCTGTGACTTTCATTTTTTTCTCGGAGGTGGAGCGGGGATTCAGGGTGTGAGAGCGATTTTGAGTTTGCGAGACTGATGCGAGGTGGAGAATCCCGGTTCGGTAACGCGGGCCTTCTTCAGATCAGCCGGAATCGTACGCCCGGAATCGTACGCCCGCTGGAAGCGCAGGGCCAATGGCGCGGACCGTCGCGGTGCTAAACTCCGACGTGCCTGTTTGCAGACATGAATGGGCAGACACACACTCACGGGCGCTGCTCGTATCGCGCCTCCGCCGGGACCGTCACAGGAAAACCGTCCGCAGGGCCGGGACCTCGACAGGAGAAAAAATTGGCAGGACCACTCAGGGTTGGAGTCGTCGGAGTTGGACAGCGCGGGTTGCAGCACGTGCGCTCTCTCACCGCTCTGCAGTCAGACGAGATCGTCAGGCTGGCCGCGCTTGCGGACCCGTACGCGGAAAACCTTGACGCCGCCAAGATCAACGGTCTTGTTCCCGAGTACAGGGACGCAGGCGTCCAGAAGTTCGCAACCGTGCGAGAGATGGTCGATAGCGGCTCAGTCGACGCCATCTGGTTCGTCATGCCGCCCAACCAGCACCGCGGCGAGATCGAGTACGCGGCCGGCCGCGGCATCCACATCTTCGCCGAGAAGCCGCAGTCGCTGTTCCTCGACGAGGTGCTGCGCCAGAACGAGGCGATCACGAAGGCCGGCGTGCTCTCGATGTGCGGGTTCCAGATGCGCCACGACCGCGGCTACACAGACATCCGCAACTACCTCAAAGGCAAATGGGTCGCCTCCATGACCATGATCGCCGAGGGCGCGGTCGAGGGCCACGGCGTCAAGCACACGCACACCGAAGAGCAGGGCGGCCCTGCCAACCGCGTCTGGACCGCAAATAAGGCGTGGTCAGGGACCTCAATTGTCGAGGCCGGCATCCACCAGACGGACATCATGCGCTACTGGTCTGACGATGATGTCGCGTGGGTGCGGGCCAACTATGTCGAGCGGCCGAGGGAGCTGCAGGACGCGGAGGGCGACAACCCGATCTACTACGAGGTCTCATACGGCTTCAAGAAGGGCGGGATGGGCACGATCATCTTCACCAAGCCTGCCCGCTCCTACTACCAGGGCCGCTTCGACTGCATCGTCTGGACGCACGGGACGATCAAGCTCGAAGACGATTTCGTCGACTACCACTTCGACGGGGAATGGCCGCCCGCTGAGAAGCCGGGGCTGGAAGATGTCCGCAAGGTGATCTCAGCCGGGCCGCACGACACGGCGATGGGCGGGGAGAACACGACCGATCTTGGCAAGGCGTTCGCAGAGGGCGTCTCGCTTGGCAAGCCGGAGCTGATGCGTAACACGTTCGGGAGTTCGATCAACTCTCTGGCGGCGGTGCTGGCTGCGAACGTGTCGAACGACCTCGGCGGCGAGAAGATCGTGATCGATGAGTTCGTGAGCGATCGCAAGTACGCCAAGTACCGCAAGCGCCCGGCAGGGGTTTAGGCGGCGGGATGCGGGGCCAGCCAGGGCGGATTTGCCGGTGGGAGAAGGGCGTGCGCCGATTCGTCACGCTGAACCATGCCGGCACTGTCACCATCATCCTCTCTTCAACCCTGTTCCCCAAATTGACGGAGAGGGTTCATCAGAGCGGCGGCCTTTGCGGTAGTCTCAACGGACCAGCCTCTCAGCATTGGCCAACAATACGCTCCGGCCAGAAAATAGCGGCATAACCTGAGCCTGCCAGTCAACTCTGGCCAGAAACAAGACAATGTCAGAACTTGCACCCTCCGCAGCAGCGCCTGTAGCCCGCCTTATCGATGCGTTCCACCGCCTTCCCGGCGTGGGGCCGAAGAGTGCGCAACGGCTGACGTACCACCTGATCCGCATGCCGCGCGACGAGGCAGAGGAGCTTGCGTCTGCGATCATCGGCGTCAAGGACCGCATCGTGTTCTGCGACACCTGCATGAACATCAGCGAATCCGTCGAGTGCGCCATCTGCAGGGACCTGACGCGTGACCGCACCCGCATATGCATTGTTGAAGAGCCGCTGGACGTGCTTGCGGTGGAGCGGGCCCGCGCGTTCAGAGGCATGTACCACGTCCTGCACGGCGTGATCTCACCTGTCAACGGCATCGGCCCGGACGACCTGAAGCTCAAGGAGCTGCTGGTACGGCTTGCAGACGGCACGGTGACCGAGGTGATCATCGCAACGAACCCGAACCTGGAGGGCGAGGCGACCGCGATGTACATCCAGCGTCTGCTGAGCCACCTTGGCGTTAAGGTGACGGCGCTTGCCCGCGGGCTGCCGTCCGGCGCCGACCTCGAGTACGCGGACGACTCCACGCTTGCGCACGCCATGGAGTCCCGGGCAGAGGTGCAATCGTCCAATGGCACTGGCGGCTCTGGCGGCGGCGCCTCACCCGGTCTGGCCAACTAGACTGCAAGCCTGCTTCACCGTAAACCGCAGCCGGTACACTTGGTCTGAACGGCCTTTTCCAGGTTGGCAGCTAGACAGGCGCACGAGTGGTCTCTTCACGGCCCCACACATACTCGGTAGAGGCGGTTGTCGTGCGCGCCAGCGACTTCGGCGAGGCGGACCGCCTTGTCACGCTGCTCACGCCGTTCAGGGGACTGGTGCGGGCGGTGGCGCGAGGCGCTCGCAAGCCTAAATCGCGGCTCGGCGGCAACGTTGACCTCCTGCGGCACATCAAGGCCTCTCTCGCCGAGGGCAGGTCGCTCCACAGCGTCTCACAGGCGGAGTCGTTGACCAGCCTGCGCGGGCTGCACTCCGGTCTCGAGAAGATGTCGACCGGGCTATACATGGCGGAGGTGGCTGAGCGCTTCTCTGTCGAAGGCGGGCCGAACCCGGCGCTGTTCAACCAGTTCGTGCAGATGCTTCAGGTCCTGGACGAGGAGCCGGTGAACCCGCTGATGGCCCGCTGGTTCGATATGCACGTGCTGCGCATCAACGGCTTTCTGCCTGCGATCAGCGATTGCGTCGACTGTGGGTCAGCGCTGGAGCCGAAGGACCACGTCTTCTCACCGGCCCGCGGAGGGCTCGTGTGCCCGGAATGCAGGGCGACCGAGAACGATGTGCTGCTCCCGGCTTCGATGAATACGATCAAGCTGCTGCGGCACATGGCGCGGTCACGATGGGATGCGGTGCGGCCGGTCGACGCTGGCGAGGAGGAGTTGCGGCAGGCGGGGCGCATCCTCAGGGAGCATATGCAGTTCGTCCTTGACCGACACGTGCGCTCTTCAGCGTTCATGGACGAGGTGACGCGCTGGAGGCCGGCCGGGGCGAACAGTCCGTCGCCATGAGCGGAAGCATAGGACGCGCTAGAGCTCCACCTTCCCGAGCACCTCAGGGTTCACGATGACCTCTGGCCGCTGGCCCCGCAGCACTCTGGCGGCCTCCTCACCGACGCGACGGCGGATCGTCGCCCAGCCGATCTCCGACGATCCCGCGATGTGAGGTGTGCAGATCACGTTCTCCATACTCAGGAGCGGGTTGGCTGGAGACAGAGGCTCCTGCTCGTAAACGTCGATGCCGGCCCCGGCAATCTCGCCCGCTCTCAGCGCGGCGATCAATGCCTGCTCATCCACGACCGGCCCGCGCGCGGTGTTGATCAGGTACGCCGACCGCTTCATCGCACGCAGCGCGTCGCCGTCGATCCAGTGGTGCGTCGGCGGCAGATGCGGCACATGCATCGACACATAGTCCGCAGACTCAAGCAGCTCTTGCTTGCCGGCAAACCTGACTCCGTACTCGATCGCGAGTCAGCTGCCGACGTAAGGGTCGTGCACAAGCACATTCATCCCGAGCGCCTTGCACTTCCGGGCGAACGCTCTCCCTATCCACCCGAACCCGACTATGCCGACGGTCTCTCCGAATATCCGGTGGCCAACCTCTCTTGAGTAGACCTCATTCCAACGGCCCTCGCACGTCGCCCGGTCCAGCCGCTTCAGGTCCCTCGCGCACGCCAGCATCAGCGAGAGGGCGTGGTTGGAGACCTCCTCGCTGGTTGAGCCGGCGATGTTGGTGACGATGATGCCGGCTTCGGTACAGGCGTCCACGTCGACTGTGTCGTAGCCGTGGCCGTACCGGATGATCAGCTTGCACTTCGTCAGCTGCTCGACCATGTTGGCGGTGACGGGCGAGTGGTTGTTGAGCACCACCGTTGCGTCTTTGATCGCCTCGATGATCTCGCCCTCGCTCGAAACCGGCACGGAAACGATCTCGCAGTCGATGCCCGCCAGCGCCAGCCGCTCAAGCTCAAGCGGCGACTCGACGCGGTCGATGTGAACAACAAGCGGCCTGCCGGAACTTTGCATCTTCATCACCTCTTACTTATTGACTGGCGACGGAGTGTATAGCCGCAGAGGCGCAGCGGGCGAAGCATCGCCGTAGAGACAGCGCTCTGTTGACATCTTTGCTGATCACCGTCTCCCCGGCCGGGAGAGAGTGACAGAGAGTGGGCTGCTTTTGTCACTCTGAGCTTGACTCAGAGTCTCTCGGCTAACCGGTTTCCTGAGAGCTGCTGAATCAATCCATTTGACTTCGCTCAGGACATGGCCGGCTCTGTTGACATTGTCTTTCCCCCATTTGAGGAGGAGGGCGAGGTTTGATGCGAGGGACATCCGGGATTTGTCATCCTGGTCGCGGGGCGGCCGCTTGCGGGCCGAGGGACCTCACGGCTCAATCACGGTTGGCCGGGAGATTCTGAGTCAAGCTCAGAATGACAAAAACACCTCCCCCGCTAACGCCCTCTTTTCGCAGGTAGGGATGATGTCAACAGAGCCGTGCCCACTCAAGAGGCGCAGACGCCGGAAACTCTGGCGGCATCTCGGAACTCCGGCGGCGGCGCCGCTCTAGTCCCGCTCCAGCAGCTTCCTCGCGTAGTCTAGCTCCATCTGGTGGAGCTTCTGCACTCGGCGGCGGAGGTCGGGGTCTGTCGAGAACTCGGCGGCCACGAACGCGTCGAGTATCTCTTTCACCACCTCGATGCCGACTATCCACGCGCCGACGCAGATCACGTTGACGTCATCGTGCTCAACGCCCTGGTGAGCGGTGTGGATGTCGTGGCTGAGCGCGGCCCTGATGCCGGGAATCTTGTTGGCTGCGATGGCCGCGCCGACGCCTGTGCCGCAGACGAGCACACCTCGCTCCGCCTCTCCCGCCAGGACCGCCTCGCACACCTTCGCCGAGATGTCAGGGAAGTCGACAGGGTCTGTCGAGTAAGCGCCGTGGTCCGTGACATCGTGGCCGCGTGATTTCAGAAACTCGACAACCGGACCCTTCATCGGAAAACCGGCGTGGTCTCCGCCAACCGCGATCTTCATGCTGTGTCCCTGTCCTAGATGTGTGGGTGGCTTCTCGCATCGTCCACGCTGGCCGACGGCTTTCCAGACCGCGAACCTTTCGTCATCGCTCTGCGGATGGAACGCCGGTCTTCGGGCTGCTCCACCGTGCCGCCCAGGAGCACCCGCCCGCGGGCCGTCCCGTCTGCGCCCTAGCCCAGGACTTCCTTCATTCGAGCGCCGATGTACGCCGGTGACTCGACAACGTGGACGCCTGCCTCTGCCAGCGCACGGTTCTTCTCAGACGCAAGGCCGGCCTTGCCCGTGATGATCGCCCCGGCGTGGCCCATCCGTTTGCCGGGAGGCGCAGTCTGCCCGGCGATTGCCGCTACGACCGGCTTCGTCACGTGCCGCTGGATGAACTCGGCCGCAAGCTGCTCCCGCACGCCGCCGATCTCACCGATCATCACGATGGCGTCCGTCTCGCCGTCGTCCTGGAACAGCGCCAACACATCGGTAAACGTCGTGCCGTGAATCGGGTCGCCGCCAATGCCGACGCAGGTCGACTGCCCGAGCCCGACCTGCACAAGCTGCGCGATCGCCTCGTAAGTCAGCGTGCCAGAGCGGGACACAACGCCCACCCTGCCGGGCACAACGATGCTTCCGGGGATGATGCCGACCTTCGCCCTTGAGGCAGGGTGAATCAGGCCGGGGCAGTTCGGGCCGACGAGCCTGCTCTTGCTGCCCTTCACATAGGCGTTGACCTTGATCATGTCCTGGACGGGAACACCCTCGGAGATGCAGACGACGAGGTCGAGCCCCGCGTCCACCTGCTCGATAATGGCGTCTGCGGCGAACGGCGCGGGAACGAAGATGACGCCGGTGTTCGCCTTCGTCTCCTTCACCGCCTCTGTGACAGACGAGAAGTAAGGGACAGCGTCCTCGAACTTCTGTCCGTCCCGGTTTGGGTGAACGGCCGCGACCATGTTCGTGCCGTACTCACGCATCCGGCTCGCCTGGAAGCTGCCGTCCCTGCCGAGCCCCTGCACCAGCAGCCTGGTCTCTGGTCCTACCAGTACACTCATCGGCTCCCACCCTTTCCGTGCCCCGCCGGGGCGAGCTTATCCCGCAGGACCTCCGCCGCACCAGCAAGATCAAGGGCCGCAGTGATGTCCAGCCCAGACTCGCTCAGGATCTTCCGGCCCTCTTCGGCGTTGGTGCCGCGCATTGCGACCACCATCGGGAGCGAAGTTCCGGTCTCCCTGGCGGCGTTCACAATCCCCTGCGCCACGACGTCCGAGCGTGCGATGCCTGCGAACAGGTTCACGAGGATGATCTCGACGTCGCTGTCCGAGACGATGATGCGGAAAGCCTCCTCGATGCGCTCCTGCTCTGCGCTGCCGCCAATGTCCAGGAAGTTCGCCGGGTTAGCGCCCGCCCACTTGGTGATGTCCATCGTCGCCATCGCAAGCCCTGCGCCGTTCACCATGCAGCCAACGCGTCCGCCGTCCAGCTTCACGTATGCAAGGTCGGAGCCGCGCGCCCGGCGCTCCAGCTCGTCCTCCTGCTCAGGGTCGTATAGCGCGGCAAGGTCCTTGTGCCTGAACAGCGCGTCGTCCTCGATGTTGATTTTGGCGTCGAGTGCTATCACGCCGCCATCGCGGGTGATTACCAGGGGGTTGATCTCAACGAGCGAGCAATCGTTCTCGACAAATACGCGGTACAGGTTCGAGATGAGCGCGGCCGTGGCGCGCTGCGCAGACGCAGGGACGCCGAGTGCCGCCGCAATGTCGCGGGCGTGGTAGGGAGAGAGGCCTATGAGCGGGTCGCCCGCGACCCTGAACAGCTTCTCCGGAGTCTTGTCTGCGACCTCTTCGATGTCCATGCCGCCCTCAGTGGACGCGATCACGACAGGGACGCCGAGGTCGCCGTCGACGATGATCGACAGATAGAGCTCGTCTGCGATGTCTGTCGCCTCTGCCACCATCACCTTGCGGACAGGAACGCCCTGCGGCCCTGTCTGGTGCGTCACGAGGTTCGTGCCGAGCATGGCTGCGGCGAACTGCTCAGCCTCTTCCGGAGACGACGCCAGCTTCACTCCGCCGGCCTTGCCGCGGCCCCCGGCGTGCACCTGCGCCTTCACAACCACCCGCCCGCCAAGCTTCTCGGCAACGGCTCTGGCCTCGGCAGGCGTGGATGCTACCCCGGCTTTCGGCACGGGCAGGCCGAAGCGTTCGAGGATCTCCCTCGCCTGGTACTCGTGGATATTCAACTGCGGGCGTCCTCCCCAAAGATGTCGATACCAATCGTGATCCACCGGCGATAGTCGCCGGCCAGTCTGGCGGCGCGCAAGGCCGCACCAGACCGGCCCGCCATGCTAGCTAGCGGTCAGAGTTGTGTCCAATGAGATGCGACGGAACTTTGACTAAAGTCTCCGCAGTTGTGGCGAGGTGAACATCAAACCGGCATGTAACGCGATAAATAGCCCTGCGCTGCCCAGAAGCATCCAGTGATTGCCAATCAGCTGGCCGACCCATGCGCCAGCTAACCAGCCAAGTGTCAGGCCTTCCAGTGACAGCGCATAGACCGACATCACACGCCCGAGCATCGGCCGCTCGGTCTGCAGTTGAAGCAGTGGCAGCACGCTTGAAACCCATACAGGGACAGCCGCGCCCGTAATGAACAGCGCCGCTAACGAAAGTGGGAACGAGGTCGAGAATCCGAACACGATCATCCCCGTGCCCCACATCGTCGCTGCGATCACGATCGGGATGGCCTTCCGTTCCCAACCGCCTCTGGTGATGATGAAGATGGCAGCGCAACCCTGCCCCAGCGCGAACGAGGCCATCATGATGCCGAAGCCGGTTGCTCCAACGTCAAAGCGCTCCCTGGCATAGACAGGAATGATCGGCAGGACCGTTCCTGCCAGGATGGTACTGAATGAGAGGATCATGAGCCGGGCGATCACCGGATTGGCCCGTATATAGCCGAAACCGGCCAGGATCTCCCGGAGCATCGGTTTCGACTCTTTTGGCTCGCCGTGATGGCGCGGGAGCTTCAGCGCGAATCCTATCGCCAGCGCATACAGCCCAATCAAGGCAAGCCAGGGAGAGCCGAGGCCGAACCCGGCGATCAGGAAGCCGCCGCCGACCGGACTGATAGCTCGTGCAAAGCTGAATGCCAGCCCGTTTAGCGACAGCGCCACCTGCAGGCTGGAGGCGGGGACGATATCTCTCATCATGGACTGCATTGACGGCATGCCTATAGCGAGTGCAGAACTTGCGGCGACAGACAGCACGACTACGTGCCAGAGGACGATGACGTCTGTGATCACGAGGAGCGCCGTTATCACGGCGAGGCCAATCAGCAGGCTTCGCTCAATGAGGATCAGTATTCTGCCGCCAAGCCGGTCTACCCAGACGCCTGCCACCAGTGTGATTGCGATGAACGGGACCACACGCAGCCCGTTTGCGGCGCCGACCCAGACCTGAGAGCCGCCGAGTTCCAGGATTAGCCACGCCTGCGCCATGAGACGAAGCTCGATGCCCATTACGTTGCCGAAGTTTCCGAAGAAGAGCGCCCTGAACGGCGCGTTGGCGAATAGTCCAACAGCCGGATTGTGCCGGACTGCGCCTAACAGGCTGCTGAAAAACTCTGAGCGACGGTTTGGTCTCGTGTCGGTGAAACGAATGGCGTTATCAGGCTAAAGTAGCGCAACGATTACAAGGCACTGGCCTGGCTGACATGATGTGATTCGTCGGGCAAGTGAGCGACGTTCCGAGTCTGACCGGCGGGACGCCCCTTTATCAGCAGCCTGCTAAACGCCGGGCATAAGCTGCGATAGTTGTCATCTACACTCCAAGAGCGGCAGAGTACCGCAGGCGCAGACAGATGGCTACAGAAATTCGTAATCTGCCCTGGAATGGATGCTGACGAGAGGAGCCTCTCTCCCGGCCCGCAACCTCCATCGTCCGTCTGGCAGCAACGAAAACGCAGTACGCTGCCAGCTCAAGGGGCCAGAGAATACGGCGCTGTTGACATCATCACGGACCTCCCGCTCGCTGGTCATGCCCGCCCCGGCTACCCTGCGTCTTTGTGGCCGATGATCAGCCGGAGCAGCTCCCGGCCGTACCTGTCCCGCTTGACTGAGCCGACTCCCGGCACATCGGTCAGCCGGACCATGTCGGTCGGTTTCATCCGGGCCAGTTCAACGAGCACTCTGTCTGCGAAGACCACGAAGGCAGGAACGCTGTCGCTCTCCGCACGCTCCTTCCGCCACGCCCGCAGCCTGTCGAAGAGCTCCCTGTCCGGATCGCCTGCCCGCATCGACCCGGACGCCTGCGAGCGAGCGTCGGAGCCGGCCCGCGCCGCCGAGCGGCCCTGCCTTTGCGGCTGAGCGGCCCCGTTCCGGCTCGACCGGGCCTCATTGCAGTTGTCGCAGCGGCCGCATCGCAGGGTGTCCGGCTCGCCGAAGTACTTCAGCACGACGCCGAGCCTGCACTGGCGCGTCGTTGCGAACTCGACCATGCGGTCCAGCATGTCGAGGCCGTATTGCCTGTGCTGCGAGATACCTTCGGTCTTGATGGCCGCCGCAGGGTCGCTGGAGAGGAGCGCCGTTCCGTCGGGATCGATTAAGCCCGAGTCCTGCAATGCCCTGATCGCCATGACCCGGCCATCGCTGCTGTCCCGCTCTTTGGCCCGGTCTTTGGCCCGGTTACTGGCGTCATACTCGAGTTCGGTCTCACCTGTCCGTGCTTGCGCGAGAAGCTCCTGCCAGAACGCCCTCACCTCGGCATCGGACGGATGGTCCCGCTCGATGAAGAACTCGGGGCCCCTGGTTGACCACTGCGTGTACAGGAGCAGGCATTCGGCTATCTCACCGTCCCGCCCGGCGCGGCCCGCCTCCTGGTAGTAAGCCTCGAGGCGGGCAGGCATGTCGAAGTGCGTCACGAACCTGACGTCCGGCTTGTCCACTCCCAGCCCGAATGCGCTGGTTGCGACGATCACGCCGACCTGGTCTGTCATAAACGCTCGCTGCGTGCTGCTCCGCCGCTGAGAGTCGAGCCCGGCGTGATACGGCATCGCGTCGACCCCTCGGTCAGAAAGAAGTCCGGCCAGTTCCTCTGTTTTGGCCCGTGAGCTGACGTAGACGATCCCGCTGCTGCCCTTTCGAGCGGTCACGAACTTGACCAGCAGTTCGTCCTTCTGTGCGTTCGAGAAGGCGTGCGCGACGGTAAATTGCAGGTTGTCCCTTGCGACAGAGTGGATGATCTGCTCGGACTCGCCCAGCCCGAGACGCTGGAGTATGTCTGCGCGCGCAAGCGGAGTGGCGGTCGCTGTCAATGCGATCGTCCTCGGCGAGCCAAGCGCCGCCCGGACCTCTTTCAGCCTGAGGTATTCGGGCCTGAACGTGTGGCCCCACTCGGAGACGCAGTGGGCCTCGTCGATGGCGAGGAGATTGAGGCGATGTTTCGCCAGGCCATCGACGAACCGCTGATTCGCAAGCGACTCAGGAGATGTGTAGAGCAGGCGGATTTCGCCGCCGGTGAAGTCCAGGTAGGCCTGCCGCTTCTCTGCGTTCGTGAGCGTCGAGTTGATGAACGCTGCGTTGACGCCGTTAGCCCGGAGGCTCTCGACCTGGTCTTGCATCAGCGCGATGTGCGGTGAGACGACGAGCACCCGGCCTCGCAGCAGCGCCGGGAGCACGTAGGACATGCTCTTGCCGCTGCCGGTTGGAGAAACGGCGAAGACGTCGCCTCGATCGAGTGCGGACAGCACCTGCGCCTGAGCCGGCCGCAGGTCGGAGTAGCCAAACCACTTCGACAGGAGCTGCCTGTATGGCTCGACTGTTGAGGCTTCCCCGGCCGGTGCGCCAGGACTTGCGTAAGAGCGCGAGGCAGAGGTTGTGGCCGGGGACGGAACGGTGGGTAAAGGCGTCATTGCGCCCTGAATCCTACCCTGACCCACTCAGTAGCAGGTGGGCTGATGGCGGAATACCGGCCACGGTTTACGGCCTCGCCAACCTCTCATCAGGCTAGATGCCGCCGGTTCATCTCATCTCATGCAGCCTGTGGGTCGAGAAAACTTGCCGTTCGGATACGGTTAGCCGAGAGACTCTGAGTCAAGCTCAGAGTGACAGAAACAGCCCACCCTCTATCACACACGCTCTCCTGGCAACGAGGGATGATGTCAACAGAGTCAACGTAGTTCAGGATGACGCCCGAGGAAGGGAGGAGATTTCAACCTCTGAGCATCGAACAGGGGTCATGGTTGCGCCGTCGAACACCGTCCCCAGTGGGACCCTCGCCTCAACCGCCTACCAGCGGAAGCCTTCCATGCGCAGCACCTTCTCCCACACGGCCTCTGCGACAGGCTCCGGCAGAGAGTGCGTCTGGACGTAGCGCACAAGTTCAGCCGCGCTGCGGCGGTTCGGCTTTGCCCCGCCCGCGCCGTGCCTGTACCGCATGTGGCCTGAGAGCCCCTGCGACGTCTTGCAGACGGCGTTGCAGATAACGCAATCGGTGGGAGAAGGGTCATGTCTGCGGGTGCCGTAGCGCCGCTGCAGCTTCGCAATAAGCAGCGCAGTCGCCCCTGGCAGCGCCGGCATCGCAGAGAAAGAGGCCAGCGACTCCGCTTTCTGCTCCCTCGCCCGGTCAACAGAAGCGGACCATGAGGCGTCTGCATGCCGGAAGCGAGTGTGGCCTGCAAGTCCCTGGTTGCTGCGGAACCCCGCTCCGCACTGATCGCAGACCGCTGCCCGCGCCGTCTGGACCAGGCGTCTTGCGGAGCCGCGCCGGCGCACAGCGTGATCGCGATTTGGTCCGGTTGGTTGAGTGTCTGGCGAGTGTGTACTGACCAAGATGTGTTACCCGTCGGTCCGCTCACCTCAGGAGTCATCTCTGTGACGCCTGTGGCGCGGACTATTCTGGCACAAGTATCCAGTAGTAGAAGCTGTTGCCTGCAATAGCCAGCGGAGCCGGAATTACCTCAAATCGAAGTCTTGTGTGCGCTTCTGTCACAAGATTTGCAGGGACGGTGAACGGCGCCTCGCCGAAGAAGACCTGTCCGCGCGGCAGCTCCCACTCGCCCGCGCTGACGCCGTCTGCGAACACCCGCAGGCGGCCGCCAACCGTGGCGTCGTAACGCTTGACAACCGTAAGCGGCTGGCCGGGCACGCTCGCCGCCGTGAACTCCTCGGCCCCCCGGAAGACCCTGGCGTCGTCTGTGAGCGTCGTATCATCTGCGGTCCGCATGGTCAGCGAGGTTGAGAAGTTGTCTCCCTCAAGCCCGTAGTCGTGCTCGGCCTCTGACGCCTCCCTGGGAGCGGACGAGTTACCGGTGTCCAGCGTGTCGATGATGACAAGACCGGAGGGATCGAACTGGGCGAACCGCTCCGGCTCAAGGGTCACCTCGGCCGCGCTGCCCTGAGGCCCGTACGCGCGCATGACGTTCGAGGGGAGAATGGTGTTGAGGCTCACCAGCTCTTCGTGAGCGACTGCCCGGCCGGGGACGCTGTCGAAGAACGGCTCCCTGAACGCCACAAGGTAGTCGACGCCCTGGTCGAGGCCATACTGGATCGGCGAGTTACCGAGCGCGTCGTGGGTGTTGACGCCGGCCAGGTCGAGCACCCGTCTTCCGGAGTGGAAGCGGACCGCTCCGGCCGGCGCTGCGCCGATCACGGCGTCTTCAGGTGTATTCTCCGCCAGCCAGCGGCCCATCGACACATTGACCTCTTCGATGTTGCGGCTGTTCCAGGCGTAGTCGGACGTGAGCGAACTCCATTTAACCGGGAACGCCGCGAGCGGGGCGATGAGCAGCGCCGCCGCCGCAACGCGGGCCGTGATGACTATCGACTTGCGCTCTCGCTCACTGAGCGGCTTGCGGGACCTGTGCCAGCGCCAGATGAGTTGCCACGCCTGCGCAATGCCTGTGACCAGCAAGATGACCAGGAACGGCAGCGCGGCGTCCATGTGGCGTCGGTCTGCGAACGGCCACTCGGTGTCCGGGCGGGTGAATGTGACCATCGCCGCATAGACCATCGCCAGGGCAAACAGCGCAACCGGGGCCGCCGAGAAGCTGTGGCGGGAGAAGACGGCGTGGATGCCGGACAGTATGAGCGGCAGGCCAACAAGCCATGCCGGGCCGCTCATGAACGGCAGTTCGTGCAGGTAGCCGAGCCACACGTTCCAGAGATTCGAGAGCGGGGCGAGGCCGAGCTGCTCGTTGCTTGCGAGATAGCTGGCAGGTAGCGCGCTGCCGGCAACGGCCCAGTTGTAGATGACCCATGCGACCGTCACAGCGATCGATGGGACGGCGAGATAGGCGATCTCCCGCACGTCCTGTCTCTGGCCGATTAGCGCTCCCTCCCGCCTCCAGGTCCAGCGTGCGAGCGTCGCGCCAACTATGAGGAGCGCCAGCAGAATCCCTTCCGGGCGTGCGGTGATTGCCAGGGCCGCCAGGACGCCCGCCGTACGTGTGCGGCCTCGCAGAAACGCCCATGACGCGGCAACGGAAACGGCTGCGAAGAGTGTGACCTCCATTCCAGACACCGCCGCAAAGCCGAAGTGCGGCTCGACAGCCAGCACCCCGCCCGCAAGCAGCCCGAAGTAGCGCTTTCCGGTGATCTGCCAGGTGACGCGATAGGTCATCAACACCGATGCGACCCCGAGCAGGACGCCGAGGACCTTTGCGACCGCGGGGATGCCGCCTGACGAGACGCCAGGCAGAGCGGTCACTGTGCCGGTGAGCGCGACCCACAGCGGGCTCGTCGCGCCGGTCGCCGCCTCGCCGGCGTTGAATTCCAGGGTGAACGACTCGGCGAAGCTGCGTGCGTATGTCATCCGGGCCCACGCGTCGTCGATCGGCAACCGGCTCCATCCGGCGCTCTCGCCGTCTGCCGGACTTGTCAGGAACAGGACGGCCGTAAGCACATGCAGGATTGCGAGCGCAGCCAGCGTTCTCAGAGCAGGCATGGTGAGCGAGGACATGCGCTGCACCCGGCGCACGGGAACTTTGCCGGCCCAGCGCCTTACGCCGCCGCCGGTGACGCGCTCCCGGTGTCCGTCTGTGACTCGTGTTGCCGTCATGGCCGATGCCGCTTGTTCGGGTGTCTTCGTCACCTGAACCGGACAACTCCTCCGATCAGGGCTGCCAGCCTGGGCAGGAACGACTGCGTGACAAACGTGACGACCATAGCGCCCATGCGTCTTGCGCTGTCATACGTCTCGGAGAGCGGGTCTTTCTCCCGCCACTGCTTGGGCTCCTTGAGCACGGAGAGGAATCCGCTGAAGCGGAACCAGAACGTGAGCCAGCGGTAGAGCGGCATGAAGACCGGTATCCACCACACGCTCATCAACCTGCGCCGCGCCTCTCCCTCCGCCACCCAGAGTGCCACGACGAAGTAAAGCGCCTCCACGCCGACATAGATCAGATAGAGGCCAAGCGTGGCCGTTATGACCACCTCGAGAGGGTAGCCGAGAAGGAACATGAACGGCAGCAGGAAGGTCCAGACGACACGCGGGAAAGCGAGTGTGTGGTCGACCAGCAGCGACTTGACTATCGAGATCCCACGGAGCCTGAACGGGTGCCGCTCAAGCTGCGGGTACATTGCAGCGACCTCGATCTGGCCCCGTTGCCACCGGACGCGCTGCGCGTAGAGTAGTTTGAGCGTCGGGGTCGGGTGCACGTAGACGATGGCAGACGTCACCGCCTTCACTCGCATCTCAGGGAAGTTCATGGCGATGTAGAAAGTGAGGTCTGTGTCTTCAGACACGGTCCGCTGGTCGTACATGAAGGTCCGCAACATGATGTCCCGCCTGAAGGCGGAGAACGCGCCGGCAAGCGTGAACAGGCTGCCGGTCTGGCTCTGGTACTGGCGGCCGATGCGGAACCCTTCGTAGTACTCGACGAACTCCGCCTGCGCCATTGCGTAACGGAGCGGGTGGACCTCTCGCTCTTCGCCGGTCAGCGGGTCTCGGTCCAGTGGAAGGACCTCGACCGAGCCCGTTGCCGCCGCCAGCCTCTTGTCTTCGTCGAACGCAAACGCCACCTCCATAAGCGCGTCCCGGTCGAGAGCCGTGTCTGCGTCGACGTTGAGGATCAGGTCGCCGCGGGAGTGGTGGATGCCTGCGTTGAGCGCTCCGGCCTTGCCCTTGTAGGGCAACGAGATAAAGTTGATGTTTCCGGCAAAGCTCCGCTCTTGCTCGCGGCCGACGACGGCGCGGGTATCGTCCGTGCTCCGGTTGTCGACAATCAGCACCTCGATCTGAGAGTGGGGATAGGACTGCTCCCTGATCGATTTCAGACAGACCGGCAGCACGTCTGCGCCGTTGTACACGGGGACGATGACTGAGATTAGAGGGTAGTTCTTCAGAGGCTCCCGCTCGCCCGCGGGCCTTCGCACGGCCTTCGCTCTTATCGCCGCCGTGAAGTAAGCGACCGCCGTCACGCCGTCGATGATCAGCGGCACCACCATCCAGACGCCCCAGAAGAGCGCAAAGCCGACTAACTGGTCTGTCATGACGCAACCATCTCCTTGTCCAGCTTCTTCCGCACCGCGCTGAGCGTCGGCCTCGATAGCATGAACCAGTAGATGAGAATGACGCCGACGAAGAAGACGGCGCGTCCGATGATGGTGTGCGATATGAGCAGCGAGTCTTTGCCCATGAGGTGGAGCGTTGCGACGATCACCATGAGCCGGACGATGTTTGCGGCGTATGTGAGCAGCAGGGCTACTAAGACGTATCCGAGCCGCCTTCTCAACCCCCACGCCGGGTAGAACATAAGCATGCCGAATACGACGCCTGACTCGAGCAGGCCGGACGATTCGACTGTGACCTGCAGCATTGTCCAGCCGATGTCCTGCGAGACAACCAGCACGAGCAGCGCTCCGGGCGCGGAGGCGAAGGTCTCGGTCGGAACTCCAACAAGCCCTGAGACGGCGTGGACACCGCTTGCGACCGCTGTCTGCAGAGCCGGCTCAATTGGTGTGTTGCGGCCGATGAAGATGGCCAGGAAGGCGAGCCCGACAGAGCCGATGACGTAGTAAGGCAGCCAGATCCGGTTCAGCCTGAAGAAGAGCACCGCCAGGAGCCAGATGGTGGAGAGGACTGCGGCGACGGTTATGTCCACAGGCGTCGCCTCCTGCTCAGAAACCAGATGAACACGATGCCGAATGCGCCTGCCGCGCCGAGCAGCAACGGGCCGAGGACAGACGCCGGGGACCACTGGATATCTGCGTTGCCGTCCGGCGCCCGGTCTCTGATCTCAGGTGAATTGCTCGAACCGTCGTACGAGACGGCGTACATCCGGATGACGCCGCCGAACGAGATGCCAAGGTCGTTCCAGTCGAGCGGGAACTCGACTCTCAGCCCGCCTTCGCCACGGGTCTCGCCCCAGTCGTTCCAGCCACTGTCTGCGATCTTGGAGTTCGAGTTAGCCGGATAGACCTTGACCTTCGTCCGGCCCTCGCTATTCTTCGGATCGTAAGAGATGACGGCGCGGCGGTCGGCAGAGTCTGAGTAGCTCCCGTTGTTGTTGGTGTCTATGTACAGGATGTAACGGGCGGACTTCGACTGGCCGTTGTCACCGTCGAACGGCTGGCCGTTTTCCGTGTGCCGCTCGATCATGTGGTAGTTGACGCCTTCGTCGATGTTGTTGGCCCAGTACAGGGCGGCAATATCGCGGCGGCTTGAGCCGGACTGATCGCCTGACGGGTCGGCGATGTTCGACTTGCCGCTCCAGTCCGCAAAGTTACTGTCGAGCACGATTGGCGTGCCGCCGGGGTCCTGCGGATCGGGGTTTTCAACCGAGTTGACCAGCTCGATATCGTCGATGAAGAGATCGCCTCCGTTATCGTTGCCAGAGATGCGCGCACGCACCCAGACCTGGCTTACGAAGGAGAGGCCGGTCGTTGAGAGATCGAAGTCGAAGAAGGCATAGTCGCCCTGGTCGCCGTCGTTCCAGCGAATGAGTTCGGCATAGGTCGAGCCGTTGCCGCTGACCTCGATCACCGCCTCGTTTTCATCGAGATTGCGGACGCGGGCCCAGAGCCGCAGCCGCAGCGACGACTCGCCAACCACCTCTGCGGAGCGGACGGCGGACGCCCCCTCACCCCTCAAGCGCATGTGGCTGGCGCCGCTGTGCGGACCGTTTGTATTCACGAAGCCGGCGCCCTGGCTCAAGTCCCACTCGTCCAGCCAGCCGTAGCCACTCGGGCCCTCGACGTGATCCTCAATGTCGTCTTCTGAGACCTTGATATCTGCGTTGGCGGTCCCTGGCCAGATCGCGAGCAGCGACGCGACGATGGCGACCGCCAGGAGGGCAGCCCCGGTTCGCGGCCAGACCAGCCCCCCGGTCAGAGGCTTTCGAATCCGATATGGCAGCGGTCTTTTCATGACTGAGCCACCGTCTCCTCACCCGCCGGAGTCTCTCCGTTTCGTGACCGGAACAACCTGCGCGGCTGGCCTGATCGGCCCAGTTGGCCGAATTGGCCCAATCGGCGCCTGCCGCGCCTGATCGCAGATATCACGTTCCCTGGCCTCACTCCAATTAAGAACCCTCCGGACAGGACCAGTCCCAGCGCGGTCGCAACGTATCCAACCGTGTAGATCCCGGTCCTCGCTGATCTAATTTCAACCGAAGATGTGCCTGCTGGCATGCGTGCAAGGGTGAGTCTTTCGATACCCGTCGACTCAACCAGTTGGCCGTCTGCAAATACCCGCGTGCCATTGTGGTTGGCCATCGGGAACAGCACCCACCCGGCATCGCCGAGCGTCAGGTCGAACTGCCAGCCGTCTTCCGCCGTCTCGTAGTTGACGAGTGCGTGCGTGCTGTCTTCAGGCGCATCGAATGCGCTGAGCCCGACCAGCTCTTCGAGCAGTAAGATCGCCTGCTGGTCACGTGTCTTGGCGGCGTGGAAGAACAGGTTCAGCCCGAGGAAGACGACTTCGCCAGCATCCGGGCCGGAGCCGTAGAGGTTGCGGGAGACCGCAGCGCCTGTTGCCGCGACGTATTCGAACTGCACCAGGTCTTCGTCTGCTCCCTGCGGCGTCACGCTCCTCCAGGGGCCGTCATCAACGAAGAAAGGCAGAAGCTGTGCCCGCTCGCCGTTTTCGATCAGCGTCGCGCGTTCGATCAAGAGCACCGGCTCGCCGTGGACGCCGAGGAATTTCGCCTGTCTGGATAGCGGAGAGGCTGGCGCGCCGGTCATATCGATGATGAAGCGCATCCCGCCTTCAGCCAGGTCTTTGACACGCTCCTCGGCACGAGAGCGGTTCGCTGTCTCGAAACGGGACAGCAAGACCAGGTCGAACTGTTCGAGAAACTCGTCCGAGTAGTCTTCGATGTTGGCGGAGGAGCCGACGACGATCTGCGGAAAGATCAGCGCGGCGTTATTGGCGCCTGTGCCGATGCCGAGCACCTTGAGCGGGATGGTGAACGCCCGCGGCGCTCCGTCCCTGTGGTAGAGCTGCAGGTCGCCGGAGTTCCTGACGAGCGTAAAACCGTCCGCCTCGAGCGCCTCACCGAGGTGCGGCGATATGTCTGTCTGCGGCATGACAACAACGTCGTCCGTGCCCAGCCTGCCCAGGCGTGAGACTGCGTATTCGAGATAGTCATCTGCAAGTGACTGGTTTACCCGCGCCAGCAGCGGGCCGGTGATAGAGCCCTGGAACGCCCAGCCGAACACCTGCTCACGCTCGCCCTCTGTCGTAAAGAGCATCGCTGGCGCAGAGCCGAGCCTGCTCAGGTCAACAGTCGCCACCCGCCAGCCATCAAGCGCCGCAAGCTCGTCTGCAATCTGCTGGACCGGCGCGGGCCGCTCCCGGGTGAGGACCAGTCCGAGTGACGGCTGGAAATCGACGAAGATGAAGAACAGGATTGCGATGGCGGCAAGCCGCAGCCAGCGCCGGTGTGGGACCGCCCCGGCGCGGTACGTCTCACGGGCCACGATAACGGCGGTGAGCACGAGGCCGAGTGCGGCAAAGCTCATGAACCGCATTGGCCACAGCAGTTGGTGACCGGGCAGCGCCCGCCATCCCTCGATCAGGAAGGTCGTGCCGATCAGCGTCATCACGAGCGTGACGATGAGCAGCGCCTTCGCCCACGGGTCCAGCCGCCTCCACAAGAACGCTGCGGCAAGCGCAATTAGCAGGGTCGAGATGCCGACGTAAAAGACCTCGCTGTTAGACGAGCGCAGGGCAGGATTGAGGGCGACAGACGGTGAGAACGCGGCAATCGCCTCGCTGGCCGCGGTGTTGTCGAGTTCAGAGATTCCGCCGGTGAGCGACGGAAACAGCCACCAGGCAGAGATGAGCAGCCCTGAAAGCAGCGCAACCCCGCCGGTTAGCGCCACGTTGATCCGGCTGCCGCATATGAGCCAGTATGCGACGACGTACATGCCGAGGCCGAGCAGGAAGATTCCGGCCATCATGGCGTGTGAGAGCACGATGAGCCCGAGCATGGCGATGAGGCCGGTGAAGTTGCGCTTGCCACGCGGGTTTTCCAGGAGGTTCATCATGAAAAACAGGGCGGCGGGAAGGAGCGCCGTGGCGGCGAGTCTCGGCAGGTTGCCCTCTGCGAAAGCCACACGGATGTTGTCAGGGAAGACGATGAAGAGGATGCCTCCGGCGATGGCCCAGAAGATGCCGACACGCGGCGCGAACAGCAGGAATGAGATGCCGCCGATGAGCGACGTGGCGAAGATGTACAGGTTGCCAGCGGTGAATATGTTGCCGGTGATTTCGTTGAGGCCGACGAGCGCGTAGTACGAGAGTGGCGGGAAGTACCGGAGCAGCTGCTGGCCGTTGTACCAGTCTGGGAAGAGGTCAGGATAGAACTGCCCTTCGCCGATCTGCTCCCGCAGGTAGACGGCCTTGATCAGGTGGCCCCAGGCGTCCGAAGACCACGGAAACACACTGTCCGCGTCCCGCGGGAAGACGACGTTGAAGTACACCACCAGAGCGGTGATGATGATGGCGAGCACACCGATGGCGTACTGTTCCCTAGGCCGTAATTGAAGCATCGGCTCCAAACCCTGTTTCAAAATCCGGCCCGTGGCCTGCGTCAAAGTTGGTGCCAAAGTTGGTATAGGTGGCCGAGTTCGATGGACTCTCCCAGACTCGCACGTGCTTCAACCTCACTCCCGGCTGGTCCAGTTCGCGCAGTTTGACGTTGATCTTCTCGTGAAACACCTTCGCAAGGTTCTCAGTGGTCGGTGGAATCTCCCCGAACGGGGCCGCGGTGTTGAGAAGCCTCTCGCTGTACTCCATCACCGTCGACTCGACCAGTTCCCTCACGGAAGCGAATCCGATCACGAATCCGTGGCGGTCCGGCTCAGACGAGACGAAACTGGCCTCGACGCGGTATGAGTGGTGGTGTGGCAGGCCAGGGCTTGTGGCAGACCCGACGAAGTGCCTGGCGCCGAAGAAGGAGTCGACAGAAAGCTCAAAGCGCGGCGCCGCCAGTTGAGCGGCGACGCCAGTTGCAGATGGCCGGGCTCTTGCGGGGAGTGAGACCGTGATCTCTTCGCCTGACATCTGGAGCCGTGTTGGCCGCAGCGTGCCTTCCAGAGACATCAGGTCTCGCACAAGGCCCATCATGGAGCCGATCGCCAGCCTGAAGACCGCACGGTCCCGAGTGATGGACTGAAGTCGCGTCAGTTGGACAGACTCATCGGACTGCAGCGCCAGGATCAGTGGGCCGATCTCGCTGGGGTTCTCGACAATCAGAGTGACCGGCTCTTCTTCGCCACGGACCTCGGCCAGCGCGGAACGAAGCGGCGTGGCCGGCGGTGTGCCTGCGTTGAGACGCTCTCACGCCAGCCTGAACAGGTTGCCGGCTTCCCGCAGCGCCTCCGCGAGCAGGTCTCTGGCTGCCTCGTGCTCAGGCCCGTCTCCGCCTGTCGCGCGGGTCATCGAGTCGACAGAGCGGGCGATGAGCATGCCGAGATCAGTCGGCTGCTCGCCAGTCGCGGGGCCCGGCCGCGGGTTTGCGCCCGGCCCGGCCTGCTCACCAACCTGCTCGAACGGGGGAAACGCCTGCTCCGGCTCTTCGCCATTGGACATCTGCTCAGCTGCGATGTGGCGGATGGTGAAGCCGGGACCGAGCGAGCGGTCGAGGATCGCCTGCCCCTGCCTGAGCAGTTGCCTCACCTCTTCTCCCGTTAGGCCAAGCGGCTCGCCGACCTGGTCCTCAGAGCCTGCGGTGGCAAGACGGGCGCGCACCACTTCTTGCACAGGCAGCGGCATCTCGGAGACGGCGGCCATGATGATGGCCAACCGGCCGTTGGCAGGCGGCTCTTCGTCAGGAGTCTGTCCGGGCGCGGGCGGCTCGCCATCGCCGCCTTCCCCATCGTCCGGACCGGGACCGCCAGGTGACTCGGCGGCAGGCAGACCTACGTCGCCAGGGTCTGGTTCGCCCGTTGCGCCCGCGCCCGCGGGCGCGGTGACATGCGGCGCGCCCGTATACGTGCAAACGCACGGACCGCCGTCTGCGCACCCCGCGCAGCAGAAGTTCTCGCCGTCCGAAGTGAATGGCGTCCACTCGAATTCGGCGAAGCAGTTGTAGCAGGTGTGAGTACCTGCAGGAGGAAGGTTCAACCGGTTGTCCCGTCAGGCGTCCCTGGCTAATTCCAGATTAAGCCGCGCGCACGCGATGATCGGGTCTCAACACGGTCACGATGGGTAACGAACGGGTAAAGATGGCCGCGCCGAAAGGTCCGTCGCGCAAGAAAACGGGCCGCGACAGACACCGCGTCTCACGTTAGACTGTGGCGCGCTGCGGGCGAAGACGAGAGCCGTCTGCCCGGCCAGCCAGTCGCATCCACTCAGCTCGCCGCAACAGCAAGAACCCTCCATCTCACTCGACACGAAATGCTAGACGGACGCACCGACTTCTGGAACATCGGCTACCCGCTCCTGGGAGCCGTCGTCTACTTCGTCGCGCCCATCGCGCTTGCCGCAATCGTCTACGGCATGTACCGCAGGGTCCGAATCTGGCGCACGGCAGGCGCATACGGCGAGATGGGCGATCATCCTGCTCGCATCCGTGAGTTCCTCCGCTACTCGGCCATCGACCTCTTCTGGCACCGCAAATTCCGCAGCCGGGAGCGGTACGCCGGATACATGCACTTCGCCATCTTCTGGGGCTTCAGCGTCCTGCTCGTCGCAACGACCGTCGCCGCGGTCGAGTTCAACACCGAGGAGTACCTCGACTGGACCTTTCCGACTGCCAACTTCAGGCTACAGACATCGCTCATATGGGATGTCTTTGGCGGAGGGCTCGCCGCGGTAGGTCTTGGCATGGCCGCATGGCGCAGGTACGTCATCAGGCCGGAGCGCCTCAACACATTTGCCGATGACGGTGTTGTGCTGCTGTTCCTTTCCGGCCTGCTCCTCACCGGCTTCATGATCGAGGGCCTGCGGATGGGCGCGACGGAGCTAAACCCGGCCAGCGCGCTCTACGACACATCTGCGGCCGCATGGTCGCCCGTCGGCTGGCTCTTCGCAAAAGCGTTGAGCGGCGCCGGCATGACACCCGCTGTGATGGAAGACGTCCACCGCGTCACATGGTGGTCGCACGCCGCCATCTTCACGGCCGGCTTCGTCTACACCGCAGTCGGGTTCAGCAAGTTCAGCCACATCATCATCAGCCCGCTCAACAGCTACTTCCGTCCGCTCAGAGCCAGCGGCGCGCTCAGGCCGATGGGCGACCTGGAGACACTGGAGACGTTCGGGGCGAAGGACCTGCCTGACCTGACATGGCAGCAGGTGCTGAGCTTCGACGCATGCACCAACTGCGGCCGCTGCCAGTCGCAGTGTCCGGCGTACGCGGCAGACACGCCGCTCTCGCCTCGCAAGCTGATACAGGACATGCGCCGGTATGCCGAAGAGCGTGCCCCTGCGCTGTACCTGACGCCAGAGGGCCAGACGCCGCCTGAGCCTGCGAGGTCGATGGTCCACGACGCCGCCGGAGACGATGCGCTGTGGGCGTGTACGAGCTGCGGGTCGTGCGTTGAGGCGTGCCCGGTCTCGATCAACCACATCGACATGATCGTCGATATGCGCAGGTTCCTCGTCCTGGAAGAGGGAAGCGGCCCTGAGACGGCGCTGACGGCGATGCAGAGCATCGAGCAGCGCGGCCACCCGTGGACCGGGACGACGCTCACCCGCACAGGCTGGATGGAGGGCCTTGACATCCCGACCCTTGCGGAAAAGCCGGACGCGGAGGTGCTGTTCTGGGTCGGCTGCACAGGCGCGCTTGTGAAGCGCGGGGTCGAGACGACAAGGGCGATGGTGAGGGTGCTGAAGAGGGCGGGAGTGGATTTCGCGGTGCTCGGCGACGAGGAGACGTGCACAGGCGACCCGGCCAGACGCATGGGCAACGAGTACCTGTGGCAGGTGCAGGCTGAGCAAAACACGAAGACCTTTGCCCGCTATGGCGTGAAGAAGATCGTGACGACCTGCCCGCACTGCTTCAACACGATCAAGAACGAGTATCCACAGCTTGGGGACTCGTTCGAGGTCGAGCACTATACGGCGTACGTTGGCAGGCTTTTGCGAGACGGCAGGCTGAAACCCGGCGAGGGGATCGTCGGGTCGGTGAGCTACCACGACTCCTGCTACATCGCGCGCCACAACGGGATGACCGAGGAGCCTCGCTACATCATGAGCCAGATCCCGGGCCTTGAGGTGGTCGAGATGTCTCGCAGCAAGGAGAAGACATTCTGCTGCGGCGCTGGCGGCGGCCGCATGTGGATGGAGGATACGGGCAAACGGGTGAACCACATCCGCACCGAACAGTTCATCGAGACTGGCGCCGGGACGGTTGCGGTGAGCTGCCCGTTCTGTATCCAGATGATGGACGAGGGCATCTCTGCGAAGGGCGTCGCAGATGACAAAAACGCGGTCGACCTGATTACGCTGCTGGACCGGGCGACTGGCGGGGGCGAGGCCACTTCCTCACCAACCTGAGCACGTCTACAGTCACGCCGCGGCTCAGCCGCCGCAGGCCGCTTTGTATGCCTGCACGAAAATGGCGTCCCAGCCTCCGTCGTAGCCACCATGCAGTGCCTCGGCCCATTCGCCAAGCGCCTCCCAGTTGCTCTGGGTCAGCTCAACTCGCGTCCGATCATTGCCAAGAGCGGTAAACCGCACCTCGACAAGGCTCCTGGACTCTACGGCCTCGCCCGGCTGCGGTATGTGAAAGTCCATGGTGATCGAGTCATGCGGGTCGTATGACCTGATCGTGCCCCACAGGTGCTCAGTGTCATCGTTGCCTATCTCAACTATCCTGCCGCCGACCTTCGCCTCGATGCGTATCGACCTTGCGACTCCGCCGCTCATCGCTGAAACCGTGAACCTGCTCAGCGGCCACCAACTGTCCATCTCGTTAACAAACACTTCGAACGCCTTCTCCTGGCTACAAGGGACCTCGATGGTTTTGATAAGCGGGTCAAGCATTTTTTCTCTCGATTGAGTTCGGCGAATGGCCCACAGGGTCTAACATCGAAGAGGTATCTCACCGACGGAGATACCTCTTCGATGACTAGGCTCCGTCTTGATGCGACCTGACCTCATAGACTCGGATACCCGTAATGAACGGGCAGGTTCTGGCTATAGCCTCTGCCTCATCAATGCTCTCTGCATCGATCGCCGAATAGCCGGTAAACGCATCCAGCCCCCAGGCCAACTCTCTGGTACCTGAACGTGTGATCTCTCTTGCGGATCCGAAGCCAACGTTATCGGCGTTCTTGCCGGCTATTGACCCGAACCACTTGCCCCACGCCTCCATGATCTCTGGAGTAGGGTTTTCGAACCCAACGTGGATGAGTACGTACCTGTTCATCGTTATTCTCCTTTTTCGGATTTCACGCGTCGCGCAATTTCGGCGCTGTAGGCTGTCAGGGCGTCAGACCAGAAGCTATCCAGATACTGCCGCAGTTCATTCAGTCCGTCGCGCTTGATTGAGTACAGGCGGCGATTGCCCTGCGGCTCAACATTGACCAGCCTTGCAGACTCAAGCACCCTCAGGTGCTGCGACACGGCGGGCCTGCTAACCGGCTGGCCTTCCGCCAGCTCACCCACGGTCTTGGGCCGCTCACGCAACGCCTCGAAAATGTGGCGGCGGGTCGGGTCTGCCAGCGCTATGAAGACCTCTGTGTAAGTCATAACTTACGGTATCGTAAGCGTGTACTTACGGTTCTGTCAAGTTGTCTTTCCTGGCAGTGGCGACGACGAGGCGGCTGCGGACCCAACTCATCTGATGGCGTAGACCGGCGGTTGCCTCGCCCGGCGCAAGCCATTCGACCGTGTACTCGTCCCAGACGGACGGCATGGCCGGCGGCGCGACAGAGCCGAGAGGTTCCGTCAATAAGTGTGTAAATTCGGTCAGGCGGCGTAGCCCCTGCTGACTTTTGGCACTTCGATCCCGTCCCTGAACTGAGCTCCTTCCGCGACCTTCGGCAGCA
>JAQBUH010000046.1 GCA_027624075.1 Chloroflexota bacterium | reverse complement strand
TGCGGCGGCAAATGCCGAGGCCGCGCCAGAGGCAGTCGCCCCGGCCGCTGGACCGGCGCCAGCCGCCAGGCCGCAACCGGTCGCAGCGGCGCCCGCCGCACCCGCTCCAGCGCAGGTCGCCACTAACGGCGACGGCCGGGTAAAGGCCTCGCCCATCGCACGCCGCCTTGCTACCGAGCGCGGCGTCGATATCGGGCAGGTCACCGGCTCAGGCCCCGGCGGCCGCGTCACCCGTGACGACGTTCTTGGCTTCCGGCCTTCGCCCGCGTTCGCCGCGATCAGACCGCAGACGGCCCGGCGAGAGGTCGATGGCTCAGACGTGCCGTTGACCAACATGCGCAAGGCTATCGCCCGTGTCACGGTGCGCAGCAAGACGGAGGCGCCGCACTACTACGTGACGCATGCCGTCGATATGACAGACGCAATGCACTTCCGCGCTCAGTTGAATGAGGCGCTGGCAGAGCACGGCGACAAGGTGTCTGTAAACGACATGATCCTGAAGGCGGTTGTGAACGCGCTTATCAAGCTGCCGAAGTGGAACTCGTTCTTCAAAGAAGACAGGCTTGAAGGTCACTCCGATATCAACATCGGCATTGCGATTGCGCTGGAGCAGGGGCTGATCGTCCCGGCGCTGATGCGTGCCCAGAACATGTCGCTGGTCGAGATATCCCGGGCCGTGCGCGACCTTAGCAAGCGGGCCCGCGGCGATGGCGGGACGCTGACGCAGGAAGAGTTGACGATGGGCACATTCGGCACGTCAAACCTCGGCATGTTCGGCACAGACGTGTTTGCGGCGATCATCGTGCCGCCACAGTCTGGCATCGTGGCCGTTGGCGCAGTCAAGCCTGCCGCTGTCGTGCGTCACAACGAGATCGTAATCAGGCAGATGATGAACGCGACAATCTCGGCGGACCACCGCGTTGGCGATGGCGCGGAGGCGGCTGTGTTCATTGGCGAGGTACAGAAGAACCTGGAAAACCCGGCCCGGCTGATCGTTTAACGGCGGCTACTGCGAAGGCGCGCCAGGTGGAGCGTCTGGCGGCGAGGCGAAAAGTGGCGCAGGTTGCAGGCCGGCGAACGCGCTCGCCGGGCCGGACACGGGCTGAAGGCCGAGCAGCCGGTCCACACCCGGATTACTGGCCGCCGGCGGGGCGTTCGCCATGACCTCGCCTGCGCCGCTGGTATTTGAGCCGTCGATCACAAGCCTTCCGCACTCCGGGCCAGGCCGCTCGCCACAGTTGATGCCGTACAGCCTGAGGCGCTGGACCCTGTCGCGCTGAGCGAGTAGCTCGCCATCGAAGAACAGCCCTGCGGCGGTCAGCACGTAGCGGCCATCTGCGCCGTTGTCCACAGTCGCGCTGATCGCAGGGTCGTTGTACATCAGCCTCAACATGTGCTCGGTCGAGTACATGAAGACGTACGAAGAGCCGTGGCGGGACTGCACGCCTTCCAGGTGGAAGTGAGTTCCGGGAGCGACGGCGGGCAGAGTCTCCGCGATCTGCCGCGCGTACTGCCGCTGCAGTTGCCAGGCCTCTGCGTAGTCGTCCTGCACAATGCTGTGAAATGTGACCAGCAGGACGATGATCGAGGCGAATCCGCAGGCAGCCGCGATGTTGACTCGCAGGTGGCTGTCACGCCAGCGTGCCGCCGCATATGTCCGCGCGAGCATCAGGGCGGCGGCCCCGGCGATGGCGACTACTACTGCTCCGGCCGCGTTGAGCCGGGAGACGAACGGCCCTTCGAGACCGCTTGCGGAGATGATGTGGTCGTGCGGCAACAGCACCGAGTAGACGACGCCGGTCAGGACGAGTGCGACGGCGAGAACGTTGAGGTAGAACCGCGTTTCGCTGACGTTGCCGTCTGTTCGAGCGCTGACTGTCTTTGCCGCAGTTGTGTGTGACCGCCTGACCCGGCGGTGGTCAAACAGGAAGAACGCCGCAATGACCAGGGCGGCTCCGGCCACGCTCAGGAGCAGGCTAAGCGCCCCAACCCTGCCCAGGAACGGCACTGCCGCTCCGATGACCTCAAGCGGCTGCTCCAGGTAGTTGAAGTAGTAGACGCCGGCGAACTGCCGGGCGAGATAGAGAGGGCTGAAGTTGGCGGTCGCCGTGAAGCGGTCGTCGACGCCGCTCTGAGCCAGCATAAAGCGCCAGGTCACAACGGCAATAAAGACGAGGACATATGGTGAGACGGCGACCGCGGCGTCACGAAACGTCTTACGGGATGTGCTGCGGTGGGTTAGTCCGCGGCCTGACGCGCCAATCCAGACCGCGCCGGCGAAGCCGAGACCGGGGACGAGAAGCGCCTGAGCCTCGTAGAGCATCAGGCTGGCGAGATAGAGCGCGACGGAGGTCACCGCCAGCGCAACGTGGACTCGGGGCGCACGCGTCCGCAACCGGAGACCTGTGAACAGCAGCCCGAGGGAGACCAGGGCAAGCAGCACCGCAGGCCGGTTTGCGGTGAGACCGGCTGTGATCCATGTCCGCGAAAGGTCTCCGGGATACAGCAGGTAGAGCGTCGCCGTCACGACTGCCAGGGTACGCCGCCTCGGGAAGATGGCATTCATCACCCAGTACATCGCCAGCACGCTCGCAGCCAGCAGCACGGCGAGCATGAGGTAGCCGGTTAGAGGGTCGTAGCCGATGGTGTTGAAAACCCATTCGGTCAGCGGACGGTGGAGCGGTCGAGTTGGAAAGACGGTTTCGACCGCGCCAAACTGTGACGCCTCCTGGAGGAAGCGCCAGTCGTCGTAATAGAATCCAAACTCACTGAAGGAGCGGCGGACGGTGAGGTACGCGAGCAGCAGCAGGCCGCCGGCGGCAAGCAGGTGGGCGATGTGCGGCTTGACCGCCAGTTTCGGTGAACTCAGTTGCATAGGTGAGCGAGTTTATGCTGGCAGGCGCCAGCCAGGGCCATAAGACCTCTTACGGTGGCCGCAGGGACTGGAACGCGACGCCTGGGCGATGCCTGATCGCCCGACGCGCCCGAGCGCACGCAGAGTGAATTGAACGACGCGTCCGTGTTCGCGCACATGCGAGCAGTCACTCAACTATCGCCGGACCGGTACAGTCCGGGGAAAAAACCGCGTCGCCGCCACTGACTGCGCTCCGTGTGGTGGGCGATTCGACTTCGCTTACGCCTTCCGTGGATAGCACAACGGATACAATCTGCGGCATGTATTTCACGGAAGATTTTTCGCCCTCCGAGCGCGCTGTCCTCAGCCGCTTCTTCACCAACACAGACCGTCCGGTCTTCGCTCTTGTGAACCTGCCTGAAGTGGTCAAGGGAGCGCTGTTCGCCCGCTACAGCCGGACGCCGAAGTCGCTCCGCCGCCTGTTCCTTGACGAGTTTTACAACCAGCCAGAAATCGGTATAGACGCGATTGCCGGCGCGTTATCCGGGCCGGGCTTTGACGGAGACGCTGACCTCAAGCTTGAGCGTGCGGAAAAGCTGTACGAGCGCGTCTTCTCTGGCTACGGCGATGACTCCGTGGCACAGCTCGGAGGCGCGCACCTTGCCTGCGAGCAGGCGTCGAATCTGTTGACGAAGGTCCTTGAGCGAGGCCGGATCGCCGCATACCTCGAACAGAGCACGCGCTACATCTACTACGACCAGAAGCTCGGCGAGCGGTACCGCTACCTGACGCCTCCCGAGGTCAAGGGATCGCCGCTCGAGGCGGTCTACGTGGCCGAAATGGACCGGCAGTTCGAGGCCTACTCGAACGTTGTGCGCGCCTGCAAGACCCATTTTGAGCAGCGGTTCCCGCGCCAGCCGGAGGACTCGCTGACCGTGTGGCGAGGCAGTATCCGCGCCAAGGCCTGCGACGCGGCGCGCGGCCTACTGCCCGCCGCTACGACATCGAACCTTGGCATCTACGCTACGGGCCAGTCCTACGAGGCACTGCTGCTGCGGATGCAGGCGCACCCGCTTGCTGAGGCCAGGGACTACGCAGCGATGATGATCGGGGAGTTGCGGCAGGTGATCCCGGCGTTTGTGCGAAGGGTGGATGTTCCCGACCGCGGCGGGGTCTGGAGCCAGTATTTCTCGGACGTCCGGGAGCAGATGGAGGAGATGGCCGGCCGGCTGAAAGAGCCGCCGGCGGACGTTCCAGAGGTTGATCTCACGGAGTGGGACGCAGACGCAGAGTCGAAGCTGGCGGCGGCGGCCCTGTACGAGTCCTCCGACCTGCCGGACAGCCAGCTGACCGCGCTGGCGAGCCGCATGTCCGCAGACGAGCGGGAGAAGATTCTGCGGGCGTATGTCGGCAACCGCTCAAACAGGCGGCACCTGCCGGGACGTGCGTTCGAGCGCTCGTTCTACCGCTTCGATATCCTCTCCGACTTCGGGAGCTTCCGTGACCTGCAACGTCACCGGATGCTGACTATCGACTGGCAGCGGCTTTCGCCAGCGTTCGGTTACAGCGTCCCTGAGGCGGTTGAGGAGAACGGTCTGGCAGACACATGGAACGAATCGATGGACCGGATGACGGAGCTGCACGGCCGCATCAGCGATTCGTTCGGGCCTGATGTTGCGCAGTACGCTGTGCCGTTCGCATTCAGGCTGCGTTACTACATGCACATGAATGTGCGTGAGGCGTTCCACCTGATCGAGCTCAGGACGGACAGGCAGGGCCACGCAGACTACCGCCGCATCTGCCAGGAGATGCATCGGCTGATTGGAGAGAAGGCCGGGCACAGGGTAATCGCAGACACCATGCGCTATGTCGATCACAACCAGTACGGGCTGGAACGGCTGGAGGCGGAGCGCAAGAGCGAGCAAAGGCGTCTGGACGCGGCTGGCGATACCAGGCCGGACGAGAACGGCTAGACCGGACCGGCGGCAGGCTCCCGCTTGCGGGACATGATGATCGCAAGTGGCAGTGACAGAGCCAGCGCGCCCGCGGCGAAGCGGAAGAAGTCTCTGAACACCTCCAGCCCGGCGAGTGTCGTATCTAGCTCGATCTGCGCCTGGACTTCCGGGTCGAGCGAGAAGGCTGGCAGGTCTGCGACAAGGTCGATGAACTGAACGCTGCCGAGCGAGGTCATCGCCGCCAGGCCGGCCGTCATGCCGACCATCCTGGAAACGGTGAGCAGCGCGCTGGCAGAGCCGCGTGCGTCTCCGGTCACGGAGCGGAGAGCGGACTCGGCAACCGGCGCGACCAACAACCCGAAGCCGAAACCTGTCAGCGCCAGGTGGACCGTGATCGCGGGATCTCCGGTCTCAAGCTCCCATCCTGACATGAGCAGGAACCCGGCGACGGCCATGACGATGCCTGCGACTGCGGGGGCAAGCGGGCCGATACGCTGCGTTATCAGACCGCCGGCGAGCGCGCCGGCGCCAATTGCAACGGTCATCCGCAGCAACCTCAGTCCACCCTCAAGCGCGCTCTCTCCGTAGACGGTGCCCGCCATCAGCGGGACGGCGACCATGCCGATGATGAGCGCGGCTCCGACGAGGAAATGTGTGCCGTTGGCAGTGACGAAGCCAACGAGCCTGAAGAGCGGACGCGGAAAGAGCGGGTAACGGGCGCGGACGACTCGCCAGACCATGAGACCGGTTGCGGCGGCCGACGCGACGGCGGTGATGGCGAACAGGCCGTCCGGCTGGCCGACCCGCGTGAGCGCGACGGTGAGCAGGCTGAGAGTGGCGGCGAAGAGTGTTACGCCGATCATGTCGACCTGCACGGCGTGGCGCCGCCCGGCAGGTAGTCGCAGCAGCAACGCAACCACGACCAGCACAAGCGGGAGGTTCAGCCAGAACGCCCACTCCCACGACAGAATTTCAGTGATGGCGCCTCCCCAGAGTGGGCCGATGACGCCTCCGGCCTCAGCGCTGGCGCCGACCAGTCCGTATGCGACGGCGCGGTGCTTGCCGTCCACAAGCTCACCTGCGGCGGCGAGCGAGATTGGTATCACTGCGCCGCCGCCAATGGCCTGGAACACTCGAGCGCCGACCAGCCAGCTGAACTCCGGCTCGCGGCCAAAGAGCCAGCCGGGGAGGTCTGCGCTGATGGCGACTCCGACCGAGCCCAGCGCAAAGACGGCCATCGCCGCAAGGTAGGTGTTGCGAAAGCCGAACCTGTCTGAGATGCGGCCCATGAGCGGCATGGCTGCGGTGTAACCGATCAGGTAGCCGGTGATTGCCCACGAGGCACGGTCAAGTTCGCTGGCCGCAACGCGGAGGTCTGAGAGGACGTCTGGAAGGATTGTGACAATGACCGTCTGGTCGTCTGCCGCGATGAAGACGCCGAAGCAGAGCGGCAGGAAGAGCCAGTACGGCCTGACGAGACGTCGTATCCGCTGCATGGCTAGACCGGCGGCTCTATCGCCAGGTCAGCGTCAAAGCCGGAGAAGGTGATGAGCCGCACGAAGTTGTCCCTGTCCTCTGGTTGGAGCCTGCCCGAGAGCCGCGCCGATGTGAGCAAGAAACTCTGCGCGTCCACTGTGAGTTGAACGTCCAGGATCGCGCCCGGCAGCACAGTGCCAACAAGCGGTTGCAGTGCCTCAGACGGCACCTTCCCGTTCAGGACGATCTTGCCGTAGCTCGCCCAGCCTGCGGCCGGGTAGGCCGGATCAGTCGTCTGGGCAAGCACATTCGTGACGAGCCGCACAGGGTCGAGGAAGCTGAACGGGCTGTCCTGGGGGGCAATCCTTGACCAGTTCCCTGTGAGCGGGTTGGTCATCCAGGTCTGTCCTTCGACGACTATCGCCTCGACCCTGACGAACACCCGGCCGAGGTTTGCCTCCGCTTCGACCGATAGCCGCCTGGGAGCGATGACCGCGCCTTCCGCCCGGCGCAGGTCAAGCCCGCCGTCCAACGCCGTTGTTCCCTCTGGATGCGTTAGCTCGAACTCGAACTGGGGCACACCGGCCATCGCGGCGCGGGCGTTGTCGAGCACCGCCTGCGGTGACAGGCGTTCGGTAGCCGGTGTTTCGGCGCCGCCTGAGGAGCACGCGGCGGCGATGACAGCGAGCGTCACCCCGAGCAGGGTCGGGAGCGTGCGCCGGGATGTGATGAGTGTCCGCATCGTCACTCAACATATACGGCTGGGCGGGACCGGTCGAGTAGGTGGACGCCACAGGCTGCCGCTGATTGCCTCACGCGGTGTGACCGCGGAGCAGGCCATGACCTGCGCGACACGCCAGTCCTGCGCCGGCCGGCAAAAAAAGCTGCCTTCACGTCCGGATACCGGACCATGATCGCGGCTCACGGGTCCGAGCAGTCCCGCATGAAGCCGCAGTTCACGCAGCGCAATTTGCAGTGCAGGTCCAGCATCGAGACACCGCAGATGTCGCACTCCCACAGCGCCGGCGCAACCGCAGCCAGGTCCTGGCGCGCCGTCCGGCTCAGACCAGGTGTGGTCACATTGGCGAGTCCTGCGTTCATTGTTTGAACTGTAGGCGTTCCCCGATCAGGCGGCTGTTTGGCCCTGTTCAAATCCTCTCTGCGCCATTGGGAATTTTGGGGAGAGACTAAGAGAGAGGCGTCAAGCGTAAGCCCGACCTGTGTTCGATCATAGAAAACGGGAAGATCGCCCTCTCACTACCAGGGAGGAATGATGCCAACAGAGCCGGTCAAGCTCGGTGTGACAAATTCTAACTTCTTGACGAGGAAGGAGCTTGCGGGTCGAGGGAGCTGGTTCTGTCAGAACTCAGGGCACGAGCTGAATTGCGGCCGAACTGAACAGGGACTGGAGGCCACGGTCA
>JAQBUH010000045.1 GCA_027624075.1 Chloroflexota bacterium | reverse complement strand
AGCGAACACGAGGAACTGACAGAATCGCTGGTCACTTAACCCTGACATTTTCCCTGGACGTCGACAAGTCTGGCCTGAATATGGCCCGAGTCTGGCCTGAATATGGCCCTACCCGGCGATTCCAATTTCTGGTCATCCTGCCATATCTGCCCTGCCATTATCCTCGGTCCCAAATCGCATCGGAGCTTTTCCCCTCTCGAGCATCAGGCAAGGAGCCATATGCGGCACAGGAACGCTGATCATGCCGGTATCCGGGGCCGGCAACGGCGAACTCTGGCGCCGCATGCTCGACCTGCAGGGCAACCGGCTCATAAAACCGCCTGACTTAGTCGCAGCCGGCACAAACACGGCGCTGATCGAGGGTGGCCAGACCCTGCTGCGGAGGCGAGCAGACAACGGGCCCTGGGCGTTGCCCGGTGGCCGTATTGGACTTCGGCGAAACCGCAGAAGCTTGCGCAGTGAGGGAAATGCGGGAAGCAACAGGGCATGAGATACGAGCCACAGGGTTTATTGGCGTCCAATCGGTCCCAGTGCGTAGGTCCGTCCCCGGCTACCCGGACGGCGCCGGTGTGCAGTCCGTGATCGTTCTCTACGCGGCAGACCGTGCACGCGGGCAAACTTGCACTCTCGCACGAGCAAGAGAGTGCCCGCCTCTTCCTTGAGACAACGAAACCACCGTGCCTTCGATCACCGTTAGCATTACCGGTGAACACTTCTGTCTCATAAAAATATGAACTCAACACACTCAAGTAACGATCAGGTCCGTCTGCTGCTGGAGCGGGTTGCCACTGGCGAGACGAGCCCTGCCGAGGCGATGAGGTCGCTGGCGTCGATCTCTGGCGGCGCGACCGGCGCTATCGAGGACATCGGCTTCGCTCAGATCGACCACGCCCGCGCTGCGCGCACGGGGTTCCCTGAGGTTGTATACGGGGCTGGCAAGACGCCGAGACAGGTGGCAGAGATAGCGTCACGGGTGCACGGCAGGTCTGGCGTGGTGCTTGTGACCCGGACTGACGCGCTGGCGTTCGATGCGGTGAGGAAGCTCGTGCCGACTGCGCAGTTCGATGAGGACGCCAGGTTGGTCTGGGCCGATTCCCGTGACGAGACTCCACCCATACCGGGGTTGACTGTGGTCTCAGCCGGGACTGCGGACCTGCCGGTTGCGACGGAGGCGGTGATAACCGCCCGTCTGATGGGCTGCAAGGTTACGCAGGTGAACGATGTTGGCGTGGCCGGGCTGCACAGGCTGCTCGGAAAGGTGGAGGAGCTTCGAGAGGCGAAGGTGCTGGTTGTGGTGGCAGGCATGGAGGGGGCGCTTCCGAGCGTGGTCGCAGGTCTCGTTTCAGCGCCCGTTATTGCGGTCCCAACCAGCGTCGGGTACGGCGCAAGCTTCGAAGGCCTTGCGGCGCTGCTCGCAATGATGAACTCATGCGCGTCAGGGGTCTCAGTGGTGAATATAGACGGGGGCTTTGCGGCAGGATTCCAGGCGGCTCTTATCACAAGGGCCATTGCAGAAGGTCACTCTTAACCTCGCCTAACACAATGAGAGGGCACCGGCGAAAAGCGATGCCCTCTCATTGTGTTAGCTGTGAAAACGAATTACTACTGCAGTGTCTTGAGGTAGGCGACGAGGTTATCGACATCCTGCGGAGTGAGCTGAGCGAACTGCGGCATGATCGGCGGAAAGCCGTCAACCACGAACGAACCCGGCTCCCTGATCGACATAGCGATGTACTCATCTGCGGAAAGGCCGGGCTGTCTCGAACCCGCCGTCGCCGCAACTCCACCCAGTCCAGGTCCCACGAGGGTCGTGCTGTCAGTGTTGTGGCAGGCGGTGCAGTTTGTGGCAAACGTCACCTGGCCCGCCGCGGCGTCAGGCCCCGATGGAGACGTCGGCTGTGGCGATACCGTTGCGCCGGATGGAGTGACGGTCAGGGCAACGCCTCCTGGCGTTGGCACGAAGACGACAGAGGTCGCCGTTGGCTGCTGAGGGTCGGCGCACGCAGCCAGAATGAACAGACCAAACACCATCAAGCTGAACAAGCCGAATGTGCGCTTACTCATTTGATCCAATAGCCTCCATGTGCCTGAAACCGGACTGCCCTGAGTGACCGCAGTCGCCGGTGTTGTCAAATTTCCCATTTGGCCGCCTGGCCGACCGCCTCGGAGCCTGAAAAAGCCGTCGAGGCCCGGGGCCGGACGTTCGCAACCTGCTCAGGCTACTGACTGCCCAAGTGCCGGTCAACGCGAGACAGCACACATTAACGAAGGTAAAGGCCGATCAGAGGCCGGTCACACGGTAATTGTGCCAGACGAGAGCCCACCGGCCCGCTGCCTGGAGCCGGGTTGGGAGCCGGTCTGAGTTGTCAGGTTGGGAGCAGAGCAAGCCTGCCCTCGGGGGGCCGTTAAAGGGCCTGTCGAAGGGTGCGCGGGAGGGAGGCCTGTCATTCTGAGCTTGACTCAGCATCTCTCAGGAGACCGGTCAGCCGGGAGCTTCTGAGTCGAGCTCAGAATGACAAGTAGAAGAGCGCCCCGTCTGCCGGGAGATTGGCTCTGCTGACATCATCCCCCTGCCAAGAGAGAGAGTGGGCGGTGTTTGTCATTCTGAGCTTGACTCAGAATCTCTCGGTTAACCGGGTTTGAGCGGTAGGATCTCTTCGACCCGCAAACGGGCGCTCGCGGCCGGGATGACAAATCCCGGAAGCTCCTCTCACTGGCCAGCGCCCCTGTTCATCGAGTCGGGGAAGGATGATGTCAGCAGAGCCCGGGAGGTTCTGAGTCGAGCTCAGAATGAGAGAAAGCCGCCCTCTCCCTTGACTTAAGCTGGCGTGACCCGTTGCAACAGGCCGGCGTGACCCGCTGCCACAATCCCTGACTCAGTCGCTTGTGCGCTTGACCTCGATGGTCTCACCCGGCGCCAGAGCCACGTGGCGCATCTGGATCCCCAGCTTCAGCATCCAGTAACTCAGCGTCGCCTTGGACACGCTGAGACGCCTTGCGGCGCCCGTAAGCCCATGCTCGTTCACCAGTTCGGGAACGGCGCGCTCAAGCGGTCGCCTGATGCGCTTCTCAACCTGGAGCATCTTCGCCGTCTTTTTTAACCCGCCGCCTGTTGTCATCTCTTCCCGCCGGCAGCCAATAACAGCCGCCTATCACTGGTGTGGGCCACATCGCCTGTCGGGCCGCCGGCCTGCATCCGCCTGCACGCAGCCTGAGAGCCCACCGCCTCAAATCCTACTCAGGCGCGGCGTCTGCGGCGCACAGAAACCGCAGCGAGATTCGGCCAAGACTGGAATTGCCCGCCGGGAAAACATCTCATAGAACTATCTCGAAATAGTATGGAACAAGGCAGGACTGTGTCAAGAATATATCTTGAACGAAGACTGGACATTTTTTATACATGTTCAATACTTCTTCAACTCATGTCTTGAACATGGCCTGTCTATGATCGGTGTTTTCAGGTGCGCTAGTTCTGACCGCAAACTGGACGTGGTCAACACCTAGTTCAGCGCCGAGCTTGCGGCTCCCCGTGCGCGTGAATTGCGCAGAGTTACCACTGAACTCGTTGATATCAGGCAGCGAACATACTCAACTGCTGGCTACCGCGAACGCGTTCCGGGTACCTGGGAGACGAGTTGTTCGCCCGGTTCCCCGCCCCTGCCGCACGGTCCGGCCGGCGGGGAACCGGCTGTTGTGCTCAGAGTGCTGGCTCCGGTCCCACAGGCGCGGCGGCCGGCCGTAGCGTGGCTCGCGGCTTGCAGCGGCGCCGATGAGTACGGGTGTTCGCTCAGCCTGGGTCCAGGCAGCGGCGCGAGTGAGCGGCTTCCGGTCGGGATGAGTAAGCCTCGAACATCGATCACGTCGCAGACTTCACTCCCATTCGCTGGCCGCGATCTGTGTGAGAGTCGGTCTCTCCGTCCGAAGGTGTCCCGTCCCCGGGGGTTACGGCGAGCGACGCCCTCTTTGTCGAAAGGCAGATGCCACGGGTTACCGCGAAAGACGGTTAGTGCCCAGGATTCAGCCACCCGCGGAGGGCAAGCAGCTTCCGGGGAGTCGAAAAAATTCTTGCCGCTAGCTGGCCCGTAGAGACGCAATAACCTCTGTGCAGGTCATATACCATTTCCGTCCGCTGTGCGCGGCCTCTCCGTGAGGCGTTGAACTGCCGCCCTGACGTGCCGGTCGTCCGGATTTCTGCCCCAGGCTAACCTCACGGCAAAACGGTTCACGGCGGACGGGGCGCAAGTTTCCGCCAGTTACCAGAGGCTGTCGCAGACTCCAGCGGCGCTCGTCCAGAAGTTCACCGGTGATATTTCGTCCCGCGCCCATGTCGGCAACCGGGCACCCTGCGGACGGATCTTTCTGGTCAAATGGGAAGGCCAGAGAGAGGTTCACTCGTATTTGATTGCGTAAAGTTATCAAGCTCTTGAATTGAGACATCGACTTCTCTTTGTCGCCCAAATATGTCTTTGATGACCAAAGCGGCCGTATTCACTCTCTTTGCTTCATCGCCAAGAGAGAAGTCGTATGTCACATGTTTTCGGTCTATAGGTTCGATGCGAATCGCCTTTGAAATGACGTTACCGGTGTGAGTGAAGTGATGCTCATCTGGATAATATAGGCGCAGCCACACATCTGTGATAGTTGCGTTTTCCGTTTTCGATTTATTTGTGAACGCAATAGTTGGGCGGTAGAAGATGTGTCCGCCTTTGCTTGATCCGGATCTCGATATCGACACGAATATATTGAGCTCGCCCAGAACGATAGACTGTGCCCGCAATCGCCTCACAAAGGACATCCAGAATCCTCTACACCAATCTCTCCAGACTCCATGCAGAATGAGCATTACGCCAGCAGAGAGTAGTATCCACCCTGCTTGGGGTGAATTGACGACGCCTCGCGCTGTCAGCGTTAGACCGACTCCGATTTCGATAAGCACCAGACACCGCGGTATCGCGCATAACCTGACTAGAGTGCATCATTACCCGTGTAATCAATCATCTACGGCTGGTCGCGCTAACATAAACAGGGCAGATATTGCCGCCGCTCCCGCGGCTATCGCGACGACGATGAATACGGCGCCGATGCCATCCGTGGCCGACCTGTCCACCCCGATCAGCCCCGCCAGGATGGCCGAGCCGACTATGCTGCCAAAGTAGCGGCTCGTCGAGTAGACACCGGCGCCGGAGCCTGCGTTCCTGGCGCTGATCGATTCAACGGCGCTGACTCTCATTCCCGCGTTTGAGATCCCAAGCCCGAGGCCAACGACCGCGAGCGCGGCCACCAGCGGAAGCACGCCGATTCCGGAGCCTGTGATGGCGGGGACAAGGGTTGCGATCGCCGTGAGAGTCAGGCCAATGACCGCAGGAGCGCGCCTGCCGAAACGGTCAGACAGCCTGCCGCCGATGGGCGTCATGAGCGCCATGCCGACGGATAGCGATGTCAGGACCAGCCCTATCTCCAGCTCATCGTGCGATCCTCTGGACGTGAGCATGAGTGGAACCACGAGGAGCAGTGAGTACATTGCCAGGTTGCTCGTGGCGACGCCAACACCTGGCGCGGCAAACCCACGGAGTTTGAAGAACCGGGGTTGAAATACGGGGTCTGGATGAGCTAGCTCAATTTTCAACAGGAGCAGGGCCAGTCCTAAAGCGATCACTCCAACCAGTGCCGAGAGCGCGGCTCCGCCGCCGCTGGACAGCAACAGGAAGAATACGGCGGTGGCGACGAGCAGGGTTGGCAGCGCCAGCGCGCCTTTGTAGTCGAAACCGCTCCACGGGTTCTGTTTTGCATCACGCGGCAGGGACCGCCATGCGAATGCCAGCGCGAGTGCTACGACAGGGACGTTGACGATAAAAATGGCGCGCCAGTCGATCGCGGTGATCAGGAGCCCGCCGACAAACGGGCCGGCGGCCGCAGACAGTCCGGTCGTCGCTTCAATCAGGCCAAACGTCCTGCCGCGGCGATGCGAGGGAACAACCTGGCGCATGATCGCGAAACCGTTGGCCAGCACTACTGAGATCGAAACTGCCTGGCCGACTCTGAACAGCAGGACGATCCACACATTGGGCGCAAATGCGGCGCCGAGAGACACGGCTCCGAAGACGAATAGCCCGCCAAGGATGAGCCGCCGCCTGCCCATCCCATCCCCGAGCTTTCCAGCAAGTGGCTGAATGGATGCCATAACTACGAGGTATGAGGTCACCAGCCATGTTGCGGAAACGACGCTTGCGTTGAGGTCATCGACGATGCTTGGCAATCCGACTGCGATCATTGTCGAGTTGAGAGGGGCCAGCACCGCTCCGAGCGCGACAGCGGCGAGCATCATTCGCTCGCCGCTGCCTTTATTACCGGACTTTACCGTGACCTCTGTAATCTCACGCCTCGCCGCTCATGACTTCAGGATGCGCACCGTGCCGGCGTCCCCATCAACCTCAACCCGCTGTCCGTCCTTGATGACGGCCGTCGCCCTCAAAGTCCCGACGGTAGCCGGAATCCCGTACTCACGGGCAACGATGGCGCAATGGCTGAGCGCGCCGCCTGTGTCCGTGACGATTCCGCCTGCCGTTGCGAAGATCGGCGTCCATGGCGGTGAAGTTGTGGCTGTGACGAGGATGTCTCCCTGTTTCAGCCGGCTTGCGTCACTTAACTTGATGATCACACGCGCCGTTCCGGTCACCTTGCCCGGCGAGCCAGGCGCGCCTGAGATCAGCTCGGGGTGATCTGGCGAAGCGGGCGCTGGCGGCGTCCCGAAGAACCTGCCAAGCGCTCGGGTGACCGGGTTGTCCGGCGGCGGGCCATAGTCTGTTCCGACCGCAGGAGCGGCAGGCACCTTTTGCCACCTCTCCATCTCAGCTCGGCGTTCCGAGACTGCAGATTTGAAGTCGCCACCGAAGCCGGACCTGGCTGAGTCAGCGATCTCGTCACCCGTCAGCATGAAGACGTCATCCCGATGAGAGATCGCGCCCGCGGCAGCGAGCCTGTCTCCGAACTCAAGGTATACCTGCCGCACCTGGTAATTCCCCTGCTGGTCAATCCACCAGTTGTGGTCTTCCTGGATCCGTTGTCCGTTCTGCCCTGCCGCAAGCATCCCGTTGAACTGCTGCCTTACAGGCTCCGGATATCCAGCGATCAGGGTCTGCGTCTCGTTGACAAGGCGCTCTCGATCAGCGACAAGCTCAAGCCATTGCGCACGTGGGTCGTGAGCACTGCCACCCAGGTAAGCCTTCAGGTTGTTGATCACGATAGCCGGGTCTTCCAACCAGCTCGGATCGCCAATCTCGATGACCGTGTCGGAGCGGTTACCCCACTTGCGAAGGTATGCGCCGACGCTCTCTGCAAAGCGCCGTCCATCGCTGGTCTTGCCGAGCGCGTCCATCACCTTGCCGGTTGGCGTGTTCAACACCGTCGATTTGACCTCTTCTGAGTTGGCAGCCAGCCTGCTCAAAGTCCCACAGGTCAGTCCCGGCACGGAAGCTTATGTTCTCGACTCCCTGCAGCAGCTTGAACGCGTCCATCGGGCCGGCGCCATCGATGAGGTCTGAGTACAGGTCGGCGAAGATGTTCGGCGCCACCAAGAAAGGAATGGCGACCTCGAAATGGATGCTCCAGAGCTGGGTAAAGGTTTTGAGAGTCCAGTCCAGGTGAGCCAGCAGATCTCTGTCCGTCGCAGACTTGAGGTCGAAGGCGTTCCACGTGTCGTGATAGCCGCGAATCTCAGGGAGCCACTCGTTTTCCCAGCGATCAGCGAAGCTCGGTATCAGGGCCTTGAGCGACGCTTCGGCCTGGTGTCCCGCCTCTTCCATCTGCTCGGGCGGCACACTCGGGGTGACGGCGAGATAGTAGTAGGTGTTGATGCGGCGGATGTGCATCATGATCGGCTGTTTCACCGCCGCAAGACCAGCCGAAGCCCCTTTGGCCCAGTACCGTTCGGCCAGCCAGCCGGAAAGCGGGGTCAGAGGATTTGGCGCATGCTGCCTGTCCTGCCGGAGCGGCAGATGGGAGTCCTGCGGATTGGCCCGAGGTAGCCTCAGAAAGTGTGTAAATAGGCAGGCGGTGTAGCCTTCCAGTTCGACTAAGAACAAGTG
>JAQBUH010000018.1 GCA_027624075.1 Chloroflexota bacterium | reverse complement strand
GACCGTCCTGACTCTCTCTTATTTCAGCCCCGAAATACTGTCTCATTTTGCTGACGTCCAACAGGCGGACGCCATCGAGAAGCGCCGGGACACCGGGACTGAACGTCTGGCTGCCTGAGCCGGCAAAGGAACCTCATATGGCACCAACATACGCCAATCGCGACCCAGACACCGGGGGCCGTATGAGGCCCCGGACCGGGCTGCCAGGCGCGGGCGCCTCCGGACTTGGCGGCACTGCTAACGCCAGCGGCCTCGCACGTCAGGAAACGGTCTTCATCATCGGCAACAAGGCGTTCTTCCTGGCCGTGAAGCGCGCGCTGGATATCGCCGGAGGATTCCATGTGGTTGGCACGTTCAAGGTGGATGACCTGACCATCAGCCTCCGCCGCAGCACCATGCTCGGCCAGACGCCGAGAGTCGCCGTCATTCACGAGCCGCCGGGTGAGCGCAGTGAAGGAGACGAGGCGGCGCACGCCGTGCTTCAGACTTACCCCCGGTGCGGAATCGTGCTGATCTCAGGCGACGAGATGGAGGCGGAGAGCGAGCGGAAGTTAGGTGTCCACGACTTCCACGCCGTGGTCTTACCGGAGTCTGTCATCAAGAACCCGGCTACCCTGGCTAAGGGCATGCACGCAGCGATCAGCGAGGCCGGCAACACCGAACGCGTCGCCTAGCTGAAGTTCGCGACACGCGCGACCAGGGTTCGCTGGAGCGTGGGGCTAGCCCAGCGGCATGAGCTTCAGGCACACCGGCATCGGACAGCGGATCTCCCTGCCAACCGGCATGAGTTCACCCGTCGACTGGTTGACCTCAAACTGGATAATGCTGTCGCTGTCCTGGTTCGCCGCGTACAGGTACTTGCCGTCCGGGTGAATGGCGAAGTTACGCGGAGTCTTCCCGCCGGTCGACTGGTCACCGACAAACTCGATGCTGCCATCTGACTGGTTGATCCGGAATATCGCCAGGGTGTTGTGGCCGCGGTTGGAGCCGTAGACGAAGCGCCCATTCGGACTGACGTGAATATCAGCCGTCGTGTTCTCACCCTTGTAGCCTTTTGGCAGCGTCGAGAGCGCATTGGTCATAGTCATCGCCGCAGTGGCGGCATTGTACCGGTAGGCAGCCACGGTACAGCCAAGCTCATTGATCACGTACGCAAAGCGGCCGTTCGGGTGGAAGTCGAAGTGGCGTGGTCCCGCGCCGGGCACCGTTTTCACGGAGGAGCTCTCTTTGAAGATCAGCTTGCCGGCCCCGAGGTCCATCTCATAGACGCGTAGCTGGTCGAGCCCCAGGTCGTTGATGATGGCAAACCGGTTGTCAGGGCTCAGGTTGGCGGAGTGCGCGTGCGCCTTCTCCTGCCGTCGTGGGTTCACCTTTGTGCCGCCGTAGTGCTGGACAAAATGCGAGCTCGGCTTCAGCGAGCCGTCTTCACTTATTGGCAGCATGCAGACGCTTCCGCCACTGTAGTTGGCAACGACGGCGTACTTGCCGGTGGCGTCGATCGCAACGTGGCAGGGCCCTGCGCCGCCGGTTGACTGCTGGTTGATGCGCTCCAGCTTTCCCGAGCTCGCGTCGATCGCATAGGCGGTCAACGCCCCGCCCGGCACGCCTGAGGACTCTGCAACCTCATTGACCGCATACAGATACTTCTGGCTCGGGTGGACCGCCAGGAAAGACGGGTTGCTGATCCCCTCTTCAACGTGGACCTGCGTCATGGCGCCGGACTCACCATCCATCCGGAAGACGTAGATACCTTTGCTGCCACCACCGCGGGTGTAAGTTCCAACGAACATCAGCCAATCTGCCATGATGACCTCCCACAATTAGAGTCAATCAGCCAGGACAAGCGCAGAAGAGTCGAGAGAGGCGCCGGGCATGTTCTGCTACAGCCTCGGCTACCGGGAATGTGACCGCTACACTACCACTGCGCCGCTGACCTGTGTATCGGCCTATGTATCGGTTAAAGTTCGGCACGTTCAAAATCAATCGCCGTCGCCGCACGCCGTTTCGATAAGGAGGGCAATTTGCCAGCGACTCCGCATATTTCTGCGCCGGTCCGAATAAAAGTAACGGATATCAGGTCCGTTCCGCTACGCGTTGTCAAAGAGGTCGGCAGCATCACGCCTGCGTGGAGCCCCGACCGCGCAATGGCCGTCCAGGTAGGCGGCGGCTCATTCGTCGAGGTCCACACCGACCAGGGACTCGTCGGCATCGGCCCCGCGGTCAGCGAGCAGTTTATCCCTGCGATCAAAGAGTACCTGATCGGCAAGGACCCGTTCGACGTCGAGCGGCACGCGCACGCGCTCCGTTACTACGTGCGCGGCACTCCGTACAACGGCACGGCGGGCATCGACATTGCGCTCTGGGACCTGATCGGCAAGGCTTGCGGGCAGCCGCTTTACAAGCTCTGGGGAGGCGGGCGCGACCGCGTGATGCCTTACGCCAGCACTATCCTGCTCTCGACGCCGGAGGAGCGGGCAGAGTTTGCGACTGCGCGCGCAGACGAGGGCTGGAAGGCGGTCAAGCTCAGGATCCACCATGAGACGATGGCAGATGACATCCGCACGGTTGAGACGGTGATCGACGCGGTTGGCGACCGTATGGAGGTGATGGTGGACGCCAACCAGGCGCAGTCGAGCGGGACATGGCAGCCGGGCGTTGTGTGGGACTTCCGCAGGGCGATGGAGACGGCGCTTGAGCTTGAGCAGCTTGGCGCGTACTGGCTCGAGGAGCCGTTGCCCAGGCACCACTTCGACCAGATCGCCGAGATGTGCCAGAAGGTGGAGATGCGTATCGCGGGCGGGGAGAACAACCCGGGGCTTCACGAGTTCGTCGATATGGTGACCAACGGCGTCTATGACCTGCTGCAGCCTGAGAGCATGGTGATGGACGGCGTCACGGCGCTGCGGAAGGTCGGCACGCTGGCAGAGCTGTGGGGCAAGCAGATCGTGCCGCACCACGGAGGCGGGAACATCGGCGTCGTGGCGCACCTGCACCTCGTCGCCTCATGGCCGAATGCGCCTTACCTTGAGCTGCTGCACGACCCGCCCATCGGCGACTACCGGCACCGCTTCGCCATGATGTCGAACGCGCCAGAAGTGAGTGACGGCTGGATGGAGGTCCCGCAGGGCCCCGGACTGGGAGTCGAGATAGACAGGGACATGATTGCGAGGTAGTCGCGGCGGTGTGACACGTTGTCCTGAGCTTGCCGAAGGGTGCGCGGCTGGGAGCCATGTCACGCTGAACTCGATTCAGCGTCTCTCAGGAAACCGGCCAGCCAAGAGATTCTGAGTCAAGCTCAGAATGACAGAACCCGCCATTTACGGCGCCTGAGAGATTCTGAGCCGCGTCCTGAGCTTGCCGAAGGTGTGCGGCCAGCCAACAAGAGATTCTGAGTCAAGCTCAGAATGACTAACCTGCCATTTACGGCGCCTGAGAGGTTCTGAGTCAAGCTCAGAATGACGGTCAGCCGACCTACGGCCTGACTATTGTCCTTGCCACTTCGCCGGAGAGCATGTCCTCGAACGCCTCGTTGATCTCTTCGAGCGGGCGGAACCTCGACTGCAACTCGTCCAGCTTCAGCCGGCCCTGGCGGTACAGTTCGATGAACCACGGGAAGTCCACTCGCGGGCTGCCTGTTCCTGCTGAAGAGCCGATCAGCCTTCGGTCCATGAAGAGCGGCCCCATCGGCACGCTCACCTCGCCGCCGGCCGGGGGCACGCCCACCATGCACGCCGTCCCGCCTGCGCATGTGGCGTCGAACGCCTGCCGCAGCGTCGGCTGCTTCCCAATCACCTCGAACGTGTAGTCTGCGCCGCCGTCCGTCAAGTCGATCACCGCCTTGACAGGGTCGTTCTTCGACGCGTCCACCGTGTCGGTCGCGCCGAACTGCCTGGCGAATGGGAACTTGGACTCGGCAACGTCGATGGCGATTATCTTCGACGCCCCGGCAATGGCCGCGCCCTGGATGACGTTCAGGCCAACGCCTCCACAGCCCCAGACGGCGACCGTCGAGCCCTCTTTCACCTTCGCAGTGTTGACTACAGCGCCGACGCCAGTGACCACCGCGCATCCGATCGAAGCCAGCCGCTCTATCGGTACATCATCCCTGACCTTCACAAGGTTCCACTCCGGGACGACGGTGTGCTGAGAGAACGTGGCGAGACCGTGATACAGCGTCGTGCCGTCCAGCTTCTTGAAACGCGTCGTGCCGTCGACCATGTAGCCGCGCTCGGCCTTGATGCCGTTGCACAGGTTCCATCGGCCGGATGAGCAGTACTTGCACTTCCCGCACATGGGCCGGATGGCGAACACAACGTGGTCTCCCGGCGCAAACGCGGTGACGCCCTGCCCGACCTCCTCGACGATGCCGGACGCCTCATGTCCCATCACCAGCGGAACCGTCGCCGCCTTTGTGTGGCCGTCTACGGCGTGGTAGTCGCTGTGGCACGCGCCGGTGGCCGCGACGCGCACCAGCACCTCACCGGTCTTTGGACCTTCGAGCTCCACTTCCTCAACGCTGATCGGCTGTTTCGGCGCATAAAAGATTGCTGAGAGTGTGCGCATTGTTCCCACCTGTTAAGTTCGCCTAAGTTCGCCCAGAGCGCGGGCGGGTCTGAGTAACTGCCGGCCGCCGGGATTTGCAGCGGGATGATATACCTCATTGCAGGGGACGGAACAGGCCATTTTGCTCGACAGATAGCGGCACAGGAGACGAACGATTGAGCCAGCGCAACGGAGAAAAGGTCCTGTTCGACACGGACATCGGCTCAGACATCGACGACGCTGTTGCGCTGGCGTGGTTACTGGCCAACCCGCGCTGCGAACTGGTCGGAATAACCACGGTCTCAGGACAGCCCCTGGAACGCGCGAAGCTGGCCAGCGTGTTGTGCAAGATCGCCGGAGTCGACGTGCCGATTCTTCCCGGCGCGGCGAACCCTCTGCGGGTCGAGGCTAGACAGCCCGTCGCGCAGCAGACGCCGTCGCTCGATCGCTGGCCGCACGATGAGACGTTCATGCAGGAAGACGCCATCGACTTCATGGCAGACACGATCGCTCGCAATCCCGGCGAGATCACGCTGCTTGCGGTCGGCCCTTTGACCAACGTGGCGCGGCTGTTCGAGCACAACCCGGAGGCGCCGATGCAGCTGAAGCAGGTCGTATTGATGTGCGGCCGCTTCGGGACGGAGCAGATCGGTCCCCGGCCGGCGGAGTGGAATGTGTTCTGCGACCCGCACGCTGCCGGGCTGGTGCTGCGTACCAGGACTACCCGGATGCGGGCGCTGGGCCTCGATGTGACAACGCAGGTGCGCATGGACGCGGACGAGGTGCGCAGCCGGTTTGACGCGCCCCTGCTGCAACCGGTTCTCGACATGGCGGAGGAGTGGTTCAGCCGCAGGCCGTTGATCACTTTCCACGACCCGCTTGCGGCGGTGACGATCTTCGATGACATGCTGTGCCAGTTCGAGCGCGGTACGGCGAGCGTCTTGACGGACGCAGGGGCGGAGCAAGGGACAACCGATTGGGAACCGGCGGATGACGGGCCGTTTGAGGTCGGGGTGGCGGTCGACCCGGACCGATTCTTCAGGCGCTATTTCGAGGTGTTTTAAGAAGGCTGAAGTGTCCGGGGAGACGCAGGTCCCACAGCTATGAAGAACATCGGTGACCCTAAGGCGCTATTTCGCTCAACCGCCTACTACTACGCCCGGTACAGGATGCCGTACCCGGCTGAGCTGCTCAACCTGGTCAGGGCGCGGTTCCGGTTGGACGGGACCGGGGCGTTGCTGGACGCTGGATGCGGAACGGGACAGCTTGCGATGGCGCTCAGCGGGTCGTTTTCGAGAGTTGTGACGGTGGACGCCTCGCCGGAGATGATCGCCGAGGCCGAACAGCATGCGCTCAAGAGCGCGCACCGTTCCATAGAGTTCGAGGTCAGCCAGGCTGAGGAATTCGCAGCTCCTCCTGGCAGTTTCCGGCTCGTGACCTTCGGCCAGTCGCTGCACTGGATGGACCTCGACGACACGCTCCGGAAGTGCAGGACGCTCCTGGTTTCCGGCGGCGGGATTTCGATCATCGGCAGCCGCTCGATCTGGGGCGGAGAGTCTGAGTGGGAGTTGGCGGTAGTGGCGACCATTAAGAGGTGGCTCGGAGAGGCGCGGAGGGCTGGCGCCGGCAGCTTCGGGAACCCGGAAAGGCCGTTTGAGGTCGCGCTCGCAGACGCCGGGTTTACGGACATCGAGTCCGGCACTGTGCAGGCGAGTTTCGAGCTGGACATCCCGGCGATCACAGGGCACCTTTACTCAACGTCGTACTGCAACAGGGCAATGCTCGGTCACCGAGCCGGTGAGTTCGAGGCCGACCTTGAGCGCACGCTCCTGGCGTTGGAGCCCTCGGGCCGGTTCACATGGTCGCCGCCATTCGACTACCTGTTTGCCTTATCGCCGTGACCATTCTGCTACGGCGCGTGCATGACGGTGAGCGGGGCTGGGACGGGGTAAGGGTCTATCGAGCGGGAGCCTGGTGATGCCGGTCCGCGTGTGCATGGCGTGGCGTGCCTGCCGACACTGATCAATTCTTCGAGCGCTATTCCGAAGTGTTAGAGGCATTGCCTCGACGCGGCTGCGGCTCAGGCCCTTTTCAGTGGGCCTGGCAGGGCGAGCAGAACGCCAACGACCGTCACAGCGCCAGACACCCAGAACACCGCGTCGATTCCTGCGCTCTCCGCGACAAGTCCGGACACGGCAGGCCCTGCAAGCATTCCTATCGCATAAAGCGCCTGGTAAGAGCCCATCGCAGTCGCACGGTCAGCCGGCTCGGCTGAGCGCAGAGCCAGGCTGATAAGCGCCGTGTTGAGCAGTCCGCGGCCCAGGCCGTTGACGGCCTGAAGCGCAGCCAGCGGCGCCAGGTCGTCAACGACCGGCATCAACACGACGCCTGCAAACGACGCCGCAGAGGCCACGGCCACAACTCCCAGTGTCCCGATGCGGCCGATCAACCATGCGGCCATCACCGTTCCAACCACCGCGGCGGCAAGACCGGCCGTCGTGATGTAGCCGATCTCCGACTTCGAGGCGCCGATGCGCTCTGCGAGCACCGGAAGGAAGCCGAAGTTGACACCAAAGGTGACGAACTGGACCGTGATTGCAACCGCGGAGACCTGCAGCAGCAGCGGCCGGCGGAGCAGTGCGGTGAATGTGCTGAACGAATACTTCGTCAACCGGGCCGGCTTCTTCTCCTGCGCAGCCAGCATCAGCAGAGCGCCAGCGACACCGACGCCCGCCGCACCGTAGAACACCCTCACATTGCCCAGGTGATCGGCGAGAACTCCACCGATGAATGTCGAAACAAGCAGGGACGACGTGTTGACCGCCATGATGATCGACATCGCGGTGACGGTCGAGCGTCCTCGATAATAGGAGGCGAACAGTACGCTGATAACAACCCACCCGGCGGCGGCGAAGCCGGTTAGCGTGCGCGCCGCAAAAAGCGACCACGGATCACCCGCCAGGCCAAGCCACGCGGCGCCGAGCGCGGCCAGCACAAGCGACATCACGGCGAACGGTTTGCGGCCATAGATGTCGCCTGCGATTCCGAGCGGGATGCGCAGCAGGACCTGGCCGATGGCGTATGCGGCGATGACCGCGCCGATGAGTCCAAGGCCAGCGCCGAGGTCCTCTGCGTGCAGCGGCAGGATCGGCACGTAGAGGTAGAGCGAGCTCCAGAACAGGAACGTTGCGACGGCGACTATTACCGGGCCGCGCACGCGGGAGACCTCAGGCAGCACAGGAGACGGCGCCGGGCGAGGCGCATCTTGTGCGAGAGATGGATCGGAAGCTGAGCTAGAGGCGCTCATCCGGCGGCATGTCCATGCATATGAGTGAGCGCTTCTACTCCCGCACCTCTCGCCGGCCGACCACTTCTTCGTCAAGCCCGATGCCCCACCCGGCCCTGTCGCTAAGCCACATCAACCCGTCCCTGACATCGGGGTGGACAGAGAACAGCTCGCGTTTCCTGTCCCAGCGCACAAATTCCAGCTCTTCTGGAGAGCCGTACATGAACGGATCAGGGAACGCCTCGACCATCAGCCCGTTTGACGCTGCGGCCACCAGGTGTGCGTGAATGTGCGCTCCGTGGTGCGGAGCCATCTGCAGTCCGAGCCTCCGGCACGCGTCTGCCACACGGAGCCACTCCGTGGGACCGCCGGTGCGCGTGCAGTCGAACTCCATGTACGTCACTCCTGAGTCCCGCGCCATCGACTCTGCCTCCCAGTGCGTTGCTGCCTGCTCGCCGCCGGCCAGCGGGATCTTGATCGACTCCGAAACGCGGCGCAGGCCATCATTGCCCTCATACCATGCGACCGGCTCCTCAAACCAGAAGATATCCAGTTCCTCGTAGCGCGCCGCCGCCGCAATGGCGGCCTCCGCGTCGTACGCCTCGTTCGCGTCGAGCATCAGTCTCACATCAGGGCCAACCGATTCCCTCACCACTCGCGCACGCTCCACGTCTTCATCGAGTGACATCCCTCCGACGCGCATCTTCAGCCCCGTGTAGCCGTGATCGCGGTACTGAGCGCACTCCGCCGCTAACTCGGCGAGTCCCTTGCCTTCCCGGTAGTAGCCGCCAGCGACGTACATCGGGACCGCGGGGTCCGTGCCTCCGAGCAGCCTGTAGACCGGCTGGCCCGCCGCCTTCCCCTTCAGGTCCCACAGCGCCATGTCTACCGCGGCCAGCGCAGACAGCATGTCTGAGCGCGACCAGCCCTCGGCCTTCCAGTTGTGCCGGTACGTCAGGCCGAACACTTCCCGCCACAATGACTCGACCTGAAGCGGGTCCTTGCCAGTGAGCAAAGGCGCTATCGCGCCTGGCACAATCCTGGACGCGTTCGCGAGGCGCGGCTCGCCGTCAGAGCCGACGCTGAATATGCCCGGTATCTGGTCTGAGTGCCCGATGCCGGTTAGACCTTCATCCGTGTGGACCAGCGCCACCAGTTCGTGCGGCTGGTTGACCGGCAGCAGAGACATCCAGAACGGCGGGTCCAGCGGTGGCCAGACAAGAACCTTCGTTTCCACCGATGTGATCTTCATTGGTCTCCGCTCTTCGTTGTATCCGTGTTGGTAGCCGTTCAGTTCGCCGAAATCGAAGGCAGCCGTTATTCTAACGGCGCATCCGGATATCGCCGGGAGCTACGGTCTGCGCACAGCCGGTCTCGACCGCATACCCGGGTTGCGGCCGCCTGCACTGGACAGGAGTTCGTCTCACGGATGAGCCACGCAAGTGCCAGCCAAGTGCCGGCCAAGTGCTGGCCAAGTGCTGGCAAGATGCGGGGTGCCTGCGTCATCGCGGCCATTCCGCTCATCGAGGACGAGTCGCTAACCGGGACCGGCGATCTGTCGACATGGAGGCAAAGGTGAGCGACCGGCAGGATTGATTGTGCTCTATTGACCGAACACAACATGGAGATGTGACATTGCGAGTTGTTCAGTTCGTGCTGCCTGGAGAGGGAAGCAGGGTTGGGGTTATTGACGGCGAGTCCGTCGCGGACATCACGTCTGTGGCCGCCTCGCTCAGGAGTGTTTACGACGCGGCTCAGGCTGGTTTCGAAAGCGGCAGATCGTTCGAGCAGGTCCTCTTCTCGAACGTGGGGAACGTGGGCTCCGCCGCGCGCCTCGACTATGCGGACCTGCTTGCGGCACCGGTAGGCGGCAATAAGCCGTACCTGATTTCGCCTGTGGCCCACGCAGACCCGCACAGGGTCCTGGTCTCCGGCACAGGCCTTACGCACACAGGGTCGATGAAGTCTCGCGACCAGATGCACTCGAAAGACGCCAGCGAGTCTGCTGAGCCACAGAGCGATTCAGCGAAGATGTTTCAGATGGGACTGGATGGCGGCAAACCCGATCCGGGCCGGCGCGGGACCTCTCCCGAGTGGTTCTACAAAGGCAACGGCGCCGCGATAAAAGGCCCGGGCGGAACGCTTGAGTTACCCGCTTTCGCACTCGACGGCGGCGAGGAGCCAGAGCTTGCCGCCTGCTATCTCATCGCACCGGACGGCGCGCCGCGGCGGCTGGGGTTCGCACTGGGCAACGAGTGGTCAGACCACGAGACGGAACGGATCAACTACCTGTACCTTGCACCGTCAAAGCTGCGGGAGTGCGCCGTCGGCCCTGAGCTTGTGACCGGGTTTGACTTCAAAGAGCTTGAGCTGACCTGCACTGTGCGGCGTGGCGGTGAGACGATCTACGACTCCGGAACGCTCTACACCGGCGAGAACTATATGAGCCACACGCTGGCCAACTGCGAGGACCATCACTTCAAGTACCCGCAGCACCGTGTGCCTGGCGACGCGCATGTCCACTTCTTCGGAACAAGCCAGCTTTCCTTCAGCACGCGTGACTGGAAGTACGCGGCGGGAGATGAGATTGAGATCGCGTCTCCTGAGTTCTCAGCGCCGCTCCGCAATGTGGTCGCAGCCGGGGCCGCTGACGCGGGAATGGTAATTCCGGTCCAAGACGCATGACCTCAACATGAATCGCAAAGGATAACGACAAATGGAACCAGTGATCAGGAATGCCGAAGGAAGCTCGAACCCTCTGCTGGGACCCGGCGACGGTGTCTCGAACTATGTGATGCTGTTCGTCCGGCACAAGCCCGGCGAGTCGAGCCCCGACCATGTCCACGCGTGGGAACACCAGGCGTACATCACCGAGGGCGCTGGCGTCCTGACTGTCGATGGTAAGAAATACCCGGTAAAGACAGGCGACGCCATTCTTGTCCCCGGCGGCTCCAGGCATCAGTTCACCAACACCGGAGACGTGATGATGAGCCGCGTCACAGTGAACCCGATCGAGTCTGTCCGGGCTGGTTAGGCGCTTCCTGCCTGCGCACTGCCCTGCCTTTTCCCGCGCTCGCAGGTGCACATCGTTTAGGCGAAAACATTCGCCTTCACAGGCTCTTTCGCGGCGCTAGCATCGAGGCGCCGGCACGCGTGCATTTGCGGCAACGGCAAGGAGTAACAGACGATGGCGAACCTTTACCAGGTGATCCTGCTCGCGTGGGACGTGAAGCGCGTCGCAGAGTTCTATCGAGACATCGTGGGGCTTAATGTCACGTACCCTGCCCCGGATAGCGATCTCGAAAACGAGAACTGGGTGGCGCTCGACGCAGGCAGCTCGACGCTGGCCATACACGGCGGCGGAGACATCCGTGGGAGCGGCTCGGTGCTTCTCTCGTTCAAAGTGGATGACCTGGAGTTCACCTACTGGGACCTGAAGAAGCGCGGTGTAGAGATCCAGCGGCCGCGTGAGGTGTCTCCTGGCGTGCGTGCGGCAAAGGCTCGCGATCCCGAAGGCAACACGCTCTCTTTCGAGCAGGTCACGGCCCGGTAGCAAGCCCGGACTGGCTCCAGACGAGCCACCGGATTGGCCCAGATAGGCCCAGATAGGCCCAGGCTGGCCCAGATTGGCCGGGAGAGGCGCGGCGGAGTTTGAGTTCCCGCGCCCTCTCTTTGCCGGTCTTGGCGTCACACTCCGTCTGTCTGTCTTCTCAATCAGCCGTAATATGCACGCAGTTGCCTCGTGTCCCAGAAGCGGTTCGTCTTGCGGCGACTGTTCAGTGGCGGCGTCGGAACCAGGTTGTCCGGGTGGATGTTCAAAGAGTCCCCGTCGCGCGTCCGGTACTGCTGCACGTCGGCTGCGACCCAGCCTGTAGCAAGGTAGAAGATCACATGCCGGGCGTTAAGCAACTGTGTGGCGCCTCCCGGGAGCGAGTGCAGGACCTGCGGGTATCGCTGGCCTCTCGCCGTTTTCGCCTGCCCGGTCCACCGCCAGCGCCCCTGGCCCGTCACTTCGATGCGGTCGAGCACCTTCTGCCGGCGAGCAACCTGCAGCTCAGTCAGCTTCCGGGAGCCGCGATGCCGCAACCGCAGTTCAGGCCGATCAGTTGGAAGTACGGTTGTCGTGGGGTCTGGCACGGCCTGGTCCGTCGCAGTGGTTCGGCGTCCGATGCGAGCCGAAGACTAACACCGCCGGCCATTGCCTTATGCAGAGCCGTCAGAACGAAACAGGAGCGCCAGTCCAAGCGCTCCTGTTATCGACGCCAGCAGGTCTCGACCCCTAGCACTTGCTGAAGTTTGAGTTCAGGCTCATGATCGAGCCGTTCGGCTCGAACACCCACCATGCCTCTGTTCCCTCGAGAGTCTGCGCCGTCAGTTGCCACAGGCCGCCGCCCAGGTACTCAGGCGCACTCATCAGGTCTGTGTAGATGTCCCGGCAGGTCAACTCAAACCGCATGCGAAGCGCTTCATTGCGGGCGTAGATGCCGCTCGGCCTGTTATCCAGGCGGTCGAACATTGCCGCGAGCACGTCCTGGCCCGTCAGCAGGTGAGTCTCATCATGCGGAGCGAAGTTGTCCAGGACGGACTGGAGAGTGCTGCGCACGCTTGTGCCCGCGTTCCAGTCGAATTCAGGGACATCTGCGGCCACCTGGACGTGAACATCACCCCAGACGTACCAGTGGATGAACTGCAGATACGGGATACCGTTCTTCACGCCCTTGAACTGGAACTCATATGCGGTGTTTGCCTTGATCACTCCCAGTGAGTGTGACGACCATATGCTCCAGCCGGGTGGGCGGTCCGGAAATGTGGTGGCGCCCAGCGCGATGATGGTCTGGAAGCGCCATCGCTCAAAAGTGCTCTCGGTGATGCTCACGCTGATCTTACCGGACGGATCAGCCAGCACCAGGGCCGATTGAGTCTTACGCTCCGACCAGTCGGCCGGGACCGTGTACCGGTAGTTCAGGAGCGGATCAAACAGATCTTCTGGCGCCGCCACAACTGTTGGCTGGACAAACGGCGTTGGCGAAGGGATCACAGCCGGTACTGCGGTGGCGGGCGGAACCGGGGTCCAGAGCGGAGTGGGAGTGGCGTTCAGGTCGAATCGGACTGGCGTTGCCGATGGTGCAGGAGAAGGGGCGTTTGCTCTGGAGACCTGTGTGGCCGCAGGGAGCGGCGCCGAAGTGGGGCGAACGGTTACAGGCGTGGCAAGCACGACCGAGGTGGCGGCTGGCTCAGATGAGGTGAGCCTGGTAACTGTTGCAGGCTCGCTGGTGGCGATATTCCTGACCGGCGCGCTCGTCCCAGCCTGGTCACCCAAAGATGGATCGACCGCGCCAACGCCCTCAGCGCAGGCGACAGAGATGATCCCAATAAGTAGCGCAGGCAGCAGTAGTTTCACGTTCATATGAGCCATTCACCCCGGTGCTTCCCGCACTTCGTTACCGGTCTGAGCGTTCGTGTGAGATAGAGAAGCGTCAGGCCCAACGGACGCTGAGCCGGTCAATACCCTGGTTATGCCAGACGCCTGGCCCGGCATACGGGCGCCGGTGTATCGAGGCCATATCGAGGCCGTTCAAAACAAGGGTGCGCCGGAACCGTATGGAACGCGTGTGCGGCAAGCGTGCTCAGGTTGTGCCACGCGTTGGATATGGGTTGAGGAGGCTCCCGGCGTTGCCACGCCCGTCCAGACCGCGCCGGCGAATACATCTACAGGGGCAAGATTTGAACAGACGTCCTCACCGTAGCCATTCGGCGGTCTTTACGGCGATGGCGCTTGCTGAAACCGGTGCGGCGATGACGTTCCGGGATGTCGCCGGCCAGGCTCTCGGTGTTCGTAGACATGTGCGGGTCGGCGGGCTCATTTGTGTCGACGCCAGGATTTGAGGCTTCGGCCGCCGACAGCAAATCCGTGGTGGATGGAACGAGCGTCCCCTCATAGCCAGCCAACATTGTCTTGACGCTTATGGCTGACCGCGTTGACTGACATGAGGGGAGTCGTTCGGTTCTGGAACGGCTACAGGTTCGATTGAGGCACGTAACGGCTAATCGTCGTCACCGTCATCTTCATTCCCGCCGCGTCTGCCGCGCCTGTCGTCGTCATCGTTATCGTCATCGGCGAGGCTGATCCAACCGTCCAGGCGGTCAACGTGATTGGACGTTCCGTCCTCGAGCAGTTCGAATAGCTCGCCGGTGACGTGGTCTTCACCGGATGCGCCGGCCCAGCGTCTTGTGCCGCCTTGATACGTGGCCAGGAACTCAGGAACTCCACCTCACCGGTCACGACGTTAAGCGTGCCCGCCTGTGACGCAAACAGATCGCCGCCGCTCGTGTGGACTATTTCGGCGCCAGTCCATTCCAATATTGGAGACACGAAGCTGACAACGTTGAACTCGACCTGCTCAACAGTTCCCTTGATGCTCCCGGACAGATGAATGACACCGGCGTCGTCAACGGTCCAGGTTCCCTCGGTGTCTTGTAAGCGGCGCTATCCGCCGAGGCGACGGCGCCACCGGACGCGCCGCCGGAAATGGCGGCTGTGAGCGCCAGCAGCGACAGACCGGCCGGTTAAATAGCTCATCGTGGTCTCCTTCGTTGAATGTCAGGCCAGGTGAACCTGATGGAGACCAATGTCGCCGAACGTGAGTTCGTCAACTTCACGCGGACACGCCATGCCGGACAGAGGAAGGCTCCTGCGACGCGCCTTGTCCGGTTCGGCAGCCCGGCTGACAACCAGGAGATTGGTGATCAGATTGCCGATCTGCCGGTTGACCGTGTGGCGCCTGACTAACAGCGTTTCTGCGCTCTGGCCGTTCGAGATGCCGCTGGACACGAGCCGGAGAACGTCCGGCTGGCGCGTATATCCGGTCCTGCCGGGTTGCTGGACGAGGCGTCCGGCCCGGCCATCATGCTCTGCACGAGGGCGAAGAGGCCCTCCTGGCCGCAGTTTCCAGCTTGCGCACAGCTTTCGCCGCCCTCTCAGCGAACTGCGCGGGCTGTCTGCAGAGCGGCTAATCGCCGCATCCAGACGGCAGCGCCAATCCCTTCGCCGCGAGTTATGATTCGTCCGTCGCCGCCTGAATCCTTGAAGCCAGTGCAGCGGCCCCGGTCCAACAAACAGGACATGGAGGTCTCCATGACCACAACCGCGTCGAATCCTGGCGCTCGCGCAGCGCGGCCTGCCCGAACCGATCTTCCACTTTTCGCACACCTCGCGCGGCGCGCAGCCTTTGGCCTCCCGGCATGGAAGCTTGAAGAGCTTTCGGGCAGGCCCTACGAGGAACATGTCGAGGCGCTCATCGACATCGGCAGGTACGAGCGCCCAGAAGAGGACCTGCTCGAGCGTTACAACATTGAGCACGCGGACCTTGAGTCGTACCGCTGGGGCGCCAAGCGCTGGTTCTACCGCATGATCAACAGCAGCCGTCACCTTGAAGAGAAGGTGGCGCTCATGTGGCACAACCGCTTCGCCACGGCTGCCTCAAAAGCGAACAACGCCCGCGCCATGCTCGACCACATCGAGTTGCTGAGAAATCACGGCATGGGGAACTTCCGCATCCTGCTGCAGCAGCTTTCCCGGAACCCGGCGATGATCTACTGGCTGGACCAGCACACCAACCATGCAGGCGCCGTGAACGAGAACTATGGCCGTGAGCTGCTGGAGCTGTTCAGCATGGGCCGCGGCAACTACACAGAGGACGACGTTCGCGCCGCCGCCGTCTCGTTCAGTGGGTGGACGATTGACCAGACGATCCCTCGCTACCCGAATGGCTGGTTCGACACCAACTTTGTCTACCGCGAGGACGATCACGATGACTCCGAGAAGACGTTCCTTGGCGAGACCGGCCGCTTTAATGGCGACGACATCATCGACATCGTCGTGAGGCAGCCGGCGACCGCCCGGTTCGTCGCAACGACCCTCTACCGGTGGTTCGTATCAGACGAACTTGACGATGAGGCGATATCAGAGCTTGCGCAGGTCTACTTTGACTCTGACTATGAGATAAGCGCAATGCTGAGGTCGCTCTTCAACTCCAGCTACTTCAAGGATGCCCGCTGGAAGCGTGTCCGCAGCCCGGCAGAGCACGTTGTTTACCTGATGAAGCTGACAGGCCAGCACACCAATCCATACGAATCCGGCCTGGGCAAGATCTCCGGCGCGTCGCAGGCGATGGGCATGGAGCTTCTCAACCCGCCGACCGTCGAAGGCTGGCACACAGGCCGGGAGTGGATCGACTCGGCTTTCCTCATCGAGCGCATCAACTTCGCCGCAGACAGGCTCGGCAACCTGGAGGCGCCGGGAGTGCGGAAGCTTGTGGAGCGGGTTGCCGCACATGGCGATAAGTTGACTGCTGAGCAGTTGCTGGACGCCTGCCTGTACGATCTCGGCTGCGTTGAGATTGACGCACACAGCCGCGCGGCGATCCTCGACGAGATGGGCCGGGACTCTGTCTACGAAACCGCCGCGGACGACTTCCCTGACACGGCGACCGAGGTGTTCCAGTACATCGCGTCGACGCCAATGTTCCAGATGGCGTAGCACGCTAGGTCAAGAGCACTCACCTACTGATACCAGCAATTCTCGACTAACAGCAGAGGATAAAAAATGGCGGCGACAGCGACCAGAGAGCCCGTCTTCGTGGTGCTCCAGCTTTCGGGCGGAAACGACTTCCTCAACACGGTCATCCCTTACGGGGACCCGCTCTACTACGACTTCCGCAAGACCGTCGGCGTGAGCGAGGACAGGGTGCTGCACATTGACGGCCACTACGGGCTGCACCCGGCGCTGCCTGAGATAAAGCAGATGTACGAGGCAGGGAACGTCGCCATCATCTCCGGCATCGGTTATCCGAAGCCGGACAGGTCGCACTTCCGTTCCATGGACATCTGGCACACCGCCGAGCCGGAAGCCGTCATTGCGGAGGGCTGGCTCGGCCGGGTGATCCGGGAGTTGGACCCGCAGAAGCAGAACGTCTGCACCGGCGTCAGCTTCGGCCAGGGGCTGCCGCGGGCGATGTACCTCGGAGGTACCCCGGCCATCTCCGTGTCACAGCTTGAGGGATACGGCCTGCTGACATCGCTTCCTGGCGCCCGTCAACGCCGCGCCATGAAGGTCTTCACCTGTATCTATGCGCCGGAGGAGATCGCAGAGGCCAGCATGTCGCTTCAACACATCTCGAACACAGGTGTCGACGCCAAGACCGGCGCCGACATGCTGCAGAAGACGCCGGAAACCTACAGATCAACTATCGAGTATGCGGACGACGCGCTGTCGCAGAGCCTGAAGGGCATTGCACAGGTCCACCTGTCCGGCATCGGGACCCGCGTCTTCTACGCTCAGCACGGCGGCTTCGACACTCACGGCGCGCAGATCGCGACGCAGACCTCGCTGCTGCGAACGATGTCGAAGGCGGTAAATGACTTCTTCGCCGACCTCCGGGAGCACGACGCAGATGAAGAGGTGGTGATGATGATCTTTACCGAGTTCGGACGCCGGGTGAGAGATAACGGCAACGGCACGGACCACGGGTCAGGCGGCGGAGCGATGCTGGTTGGAAAGAGGGTGAACGGCGGGATGTACGGAGAGTATCCCTCTCTGGCCCCAGAGAGGCAGCTTTCCGGAGACTTGCAGTTCAATAATGACTTCAGGTCTCTGTACTCCACGGTGCTGGATGACTGGATGGGGATAGCGCCGGAGCCGATAGTCAACGGCACATTTGAGCAGTTCGACGGTGTGCTCCAGCCGATCAAATAGGCCCACAAGGGCAGTCTTCCCGCTCCCTGAGTTGACACTTGAGTTTGAGGAAGCGGATAGCCGGCAGTTGACACCTTCAGGCATAGACAGAGAACAGCAACATGACAACAACAGCCAATCGCGCCGAGCCGGTGCAGGCAACCTACCCGACTCTCCTTCGCATGGGCCACCGCTACGAGACCTCAATCGGCCAGCGGCTCATCGTCGACGGTCTCTACGGTGGCCTGGACCTGGCCCTTGGCCCGGACGCCGCAGAAGGCGGCTGGCTATACGTCCTCAACCGCTACGAGAGCAACGGCCAGTTCCCGAGAGTCCGCTTCGCCGTCTGCAACATCGAAGACGAATTCCCTCGCAACATCAGCCCGATCGTCGACGGCGTCCCTGAGGAGCTTGGCAAAGAGCGATTCCCTGCGCCAGTCTGCTGCGACTCTGACGCATCCGGAACTCTCTACTTCACGGACGAGCAGGCCAATAAAGTCGTCCTGATGGACACAGACGGCAACGTAATCGCACACTGGGGCGAACCCGGCGACGCTGCCGGCCAGTTGAACGCCCCGGCAGGAATCGCCTGCGCGCCGGACGGCACAGTCTGGGTCTCTTGCTCCCGCTCTCACCGGGTACAGCAGTTCACCCGAGACGGCAGGTTCATCCGCGGCTTCGGGGAGTTCGGCACAGAGCCAGGCCAACTTAACCACCCGTGGGGAGTTGGCATCGACCCTGCCAGCGGAGACGTGCTTGTTGCGGACTGGCGGAATGACCGCGTGCAGCGCTTTTCGCCAGACGGTGAAGTCAAGCAGGTGATCTCACAGGTTGGCCGCGACAGGGGCACGCTCAACCGGCCGAGCGATGTGACGGTGGACGCACACGGAGACGTCTACATCTGCGACCGCGGCAACGACCGGGTGCTGCAGTTCAACCCTGCAGGTCTCTTTATTGAGTCGTTCATCGGCGACGCCACTATGAACGAGCGCGGCGCGGACAAGCTGATGGCGAACCCGGACATGCTTCGCTGGCGCGACCACATTGTCGATTTGGACAGGGAGAAGCGCTTCTGGAAGCCCAGCGCCGTCAAGACGGACGCCAACTTCCGCGTCTACGTGCTGGACCAGGGACGGTTCCGGGTGCAGGTCTACCGCAAGACGTTCCGGGTGCTGCAGCCCGGACAGGTCGACCCGCCTGAAACCTACAACGACCCGAAGATCAACTAGAGCTCGTATTCGGGCCAGTCCCGGCTTCCGAACTTAACTCAGCCCGGCGGCTACGGGTGCAGGATCACTTTGGTGTATCCGTCTTCCCTGCGGTCGAACTTCGTGTAAGCCTCTGGCGCCTCATCGAGCGATACCTCGTGCGAGACGACGAAGCTGGGTGTGGCTCTGCCAGAGATGATGAGATCACGCAGATACGAGTTGTACCGCTTCACGTTGCACTGGCCTGTGCCAAGACGAAGGCCCTTCTCAAACAGCCGACCGAAGTTGATGGACAGTGCGCCCCTGGAGGCGTTCTCATCGACTCCGCCTGGGTCTGACGGCACGTAGAGACCAGGTATGCCAAGCGCTCCAGTTGGATTGACCACATCTATCAGCTGGTTTAGCACAATGTTCGGTGCCTCGTCCTGCTCGCCGCCGACGGCAGACGACCCGGCTTTGGTCGCCTGGTAGCCGACAGCGTCGATGCCTTTGTCGACGCCGTCGCCACGGCGGTCCTTGATCTGCCGCACAGGGTCGCCCTCGTCAAAGTTGATCGGTATTGCTCCGATCTCGGCCGCCTTGTCGAGGCGCTCCTGAACATGGTCGACTGAATAGACCTCTGCCGCGCCGCGGATGAGGCTGCCATACGCGGCCATCAGGCCAACCGGACCGGCGCCGAATACGGCGACGCTCTCTCCCGGCCTGACGCCGGCAAGCTCAGCGCCGTGATAACCCGTCGGGAAGATATCCGCTAAGAGCGCGAAATCGGCTTCGTGCTCACTGCCTGGAGGCAGGAGGAGACAGTTGAAATCGGCAAACGGCACCTGCAGGTACTCGGCCTGACCTCCGGTCCATGGTCCCATCGCCACGTACCCGTAGGCGCCGCCGGCAAATCCTGGGTTGACCGTGGTGCAGAACCCTGTGAATCCTCCGAGGCAGTTCTTGCAGAAGCCGCACGCGACGTTGAATGGCATCACGACGCGGTCGCCGGCTTTGCGGTCCTTGACCGCGGGGCCGACCTCCTCGATCACCCCCATGTTTTCGTGTCCGAAGACGATCCCCGGCTGCGCTGCCGTGCGCCCCTCGTACATGTGGAGGTCGGAGCCACAGATACAGGAGGAGGTGATCCTGACGATGGCGTCGTTCGGGTGCAGGATGCGCGGGTCCGGCACGTTTTCGACCGCGACGCGAAATGGTTCTTTGTAGACGACAGCTTTCATTGGTGAAGCCCTTTTTTGAATTGCCGCGCGGCACCGGTTGCCGAAGCCCGGCCGCTCCGCAGGTATGTTACGACGAGTTGGCCGCTACGCGCTGCGCCCTGACCAGCCCGGACCCGGCTGATCCGGGGTTGGGATCTGCGTTACATGGTGACCAATGGCGACCATCAGAGGGCACTGCACGCCTGACTGGCAGGTTTCGGTTGCAACGTTTCACTCCTGCCCTCCCGGTCCTGCCGGGCAAAGCTGGCGATTGGCAGCGCTGGTCAATACCGGCGACGGCTCATTCCCCGGCTCATTCCCCGGCTCATTCCAGGGTAACGAAGATGCTGTGCCGCACCTTGCCGTCAACGGCCCGGCTGATATGCCCCTGACCCGTCGTGTCCTCTGCAAGAAAGATCTCACCGGGTCCAAGCACGCGCTTTGAGCCGTCACCCACCTCGATCTCCACCGCGGCGTCCAGGTTAATGACGAACTGGCACCTCGGCGCCGGGTGAAAGTCAAGATCGTAATCGGCCGGAGTTTCGCGCAGGATCATCCCTTTTACAGGGATCGATTCAGAGAGCATTCCCACGCCTGACCGGCGCAGATCGTACTGCATCTCCTCGAAATGCGACTTGCCGTCTGCTCCCGTGTATATCCGAGTCACTTTCATTTAGCTGTCTCCGGTCTCTTTCTCTAAGCCATCTGACGCTTCGACGAAATCGCCCGTCCCCACGCCGCTGCCGCCTGGCGCCGGGCGATACACTGCGTCACCACCGGCCACATTCGCCGCCCGCATTCAATCGATCAGGTCCGGACGTTAATGACCGCACATTACAGGACTCAGTCCACATTCAGCGATTGAGCGAGACACGTGATGAGCCCACCACGAAGCTGAGAACCGGCGTTTCAATGCATAGACTGCCGAAGTATCCGCCGGTCCAGCAGATGCCCGAGTTGTGTCACGGAGTTGGATCAGGCATGGGTCAGGCAGAGAACAGGGAGGTTGTCATTGGCAGCGATCCACTTCGAGTTGACCCGCCGATTTTCGTATTCAAACGGACGGTCGTTTGGCAAGACCGGGCCGTACGAGCAGATTGACGGCATACTCACTTTCGCCGTTGACCCGGCGGCAGAGGCGAACAGGCTCATTGCTGACCTGGCGCTTGCGCCGCGTGACGGTGACGGCCGTGTGCGGTTCACTGCCGATTTCTCGGTGGTCAAACCGGTTGAGCCAGATCGCGGATCTCATCGACTCCTGATTGAGCTCCCGAACCGGGGCAGGCGGATGGCCGTCAACTCATTCAACAGGGCAGGAGCAGAGGCGTCGGCCAGTGCCGCCCCCGGAGACGGGTTCCTGTTCGAGCGAGGTTTCACGGTCGCGTCGATCGGGTGGCAGTGGGATGTCTACAGGGACGATGTGCTGATGGGTCTGGACCCTCCCATGGCAGACCTGAGCGGCGAAGCCGATCCGGGCCAGAACGTCGTCGAGATCAGACCCTATAAGCGGGAGTCAACATGGCTGCTGGCTGACCGAACGCACAGGCCGCTCCGGGCCGCGCACCTCGATGATCCTGACGCCGCTCTTTACGTCAAGGAGTACGAGGACGGAGAAGACAAGCTGATACCTCGCTCACTGTGGAGCTTCGCTCGGGAGACTGGCGACGGCGTCTCGCCAAGCGACGAGCACATCTACATGGAAGGTGGGTTCGAGCCGGGAAAGTACTACCAGGCCGTCTACGCGACGAAAGACGCGCCAGTCGCCGGCTGCGGGCTGCTGGCGCTCAGGGACACAACGTCACTCATGAAGTTCGGACCGGTCGCAGGGATGCCTGAGCTCGGCCGGCTCGACCACGCGATTGGCTACGGCGTTTCGCAGACGGGAAGGATGCTCCGGCACTTCCTATACCTGGGTCTCAACGTAGATGAGCAAGGCCGAAAGGTGTTCGACGGTCTGCTTCCTCACGTTGCCGGCGGGCGCATGGGGTCATTCAATCACCGCTACGCCCAGCCGTCGAACCAGTCCTATCCCAGTTTCGGCCACCTGTTCCCGTTTGCGGACGCTGAACTCACTGACCCGCTAACAGGCCGCTCTGACGGTCTTCTCAAACGGCTCGATGCCATGCGGGCCGTCCCAAAAATCACCTACACAAACAGCTCCGCCGAATACTGGCGCGGCGACGGCTCGCTGGCGCACACAGACCCGGACGGCAACAGGGACATCGAGGACCACCCGGACACCAGAAACTACCATTTCTCCGGCACGCAGCACGGCGCAGGCTCGCTCCCGCAATCGCGGGAACCTGCGGCTGAGGGCGCGCTCGGGCGATACGCATACAACGTTGTCGACTATTCGCCGCTACAGAGAGCCGCGCTTGTGAGCCTGGAGAACTGGATTTCTAACGGGACCGAGCCGCCTCCAAGCGTCCACGCCCGGATCGAGGATGAGACTGCTGTCAGCAGGGACACCGTTCTCAATACGTTCGATCAGCTTCCGGACCAGGTGACTCCCACGAGATCGAAGCTCTGGGTCATACGGACTTCAGACCTGGGCTCGCGGGCCGGCGAAGGCGTTGGCGAGTATCCGCCGGTGGAAGGCGACAGTTACGCCTGCCTTGTGTCATCTGTCGACAGCGACGGCAACGAGGTCGCAGGAGTGCGGCTTCCTGACATTACTCAGCCGGTTGCGACCCACGCCGGCTGGAACGTCCGTGACCCGGAGACAGGCTCTCCAGACGACCAGGTGCCGATGCTTGGCTTCACCCGCTGGTTCCCCCGGAGCAGGGCCGAGCGCGAGTCAACGGGAGACTCACGCAGGTCGATTGAAGAGCGTTACAAAAGCCGGGATGAGTACAGCGCCCTGGTGAGGCGCGACGCAGAAGGTCTGGCCCGCGATGGCTACATCCTTGAGCAGGATGTCGATCTTGTTGTGCAGAATGCGGTGGACAGGTACGACGCTGCGATGGCAAGCGTGCCCGCCGGGTGAGCCGGAAGGCGCGGGCCGAGCGGGTGAGCCGGGCGGGTGAGCCGGAAGGAGCGAGTCGAGCGGGTGAGCCGGAAGGCGCGAGTCGTCTCTGATGACATCGCTCCGGCCCTGAGTCTGCTAACAATGTCCTGGAGGAGGAACCTGGACGCGGCCTGCGTCGAGAAGCGCTGTGTCTGAAAATAACTGGCACCGAATCATCTTAAAACAGCGCCGAGTCTCCCTGTAACCGGGACATGGAGCGGCGTGCCGACAACTCGGCCGGCGCAGATGACCAGTAGACCTGGACTTGTTTTCGGAGTGGCGGTCGCGGGGATAACATCGCCAGAATGGACAAAGCAGCAGGTAGCACGAGCAGTCCCGCCGCATCGGCGCAGATATCGCACGCAGGCGCGGGCGCAGGCGGCGCGGGAGAATGGGAGGCGCCCGATCTGCCGCGCCGGGCGGTCCTGCTGACCCTCGGCGGAGTGATGCTGGCGATGTTCCTCGCATCGCTCGACCAGACGATTGTTGCGACGGCTCTCCCCCGAATCGTTGCAGACCTCGGCGGATTCAGCCGCTTCACATGGATCACAACCGCATACATAGTCGCAAGCACCAGTGTCGTGCCGCTCGCAGGGTCGATCGCCGATGTCTACGGACGCAAGTGGCTGTACGTTGCGGGGATCACCGTTTTCCTGATCGGCTCAGTGCTGTCCGCCCTTTCTCAATCAATGGACCAGCTAATCGCCGCACGCGCCGTCCAGGGTCTCGGCGGCGGCACGATGATGGCGCTTTCCTTTGTGACCATTGGCGACCTGTTTCCTCCCTCTGAGCGCGGCAAGTACCAGGGAATCATTGCAGGCATGTTCGGCATCTCGTCAGTCCTGGGTCCCACCATCGGCGGCCTGGTGACGGACAACCTCTCCTGGCACTGGATCTTCTACATAAACCTGCCGCTCGGCATCCCGGTGCTCCTGCTGTTCATCCGACTGTTTCCCGAGGCCAGGCCGGCCAAACGGCGCAGGATCGATTGGATCGGTGCGGCGCTGATGGTCTTGAGTGTTGTGCCCGCGTTGCTCGCCGTATCTGTCGGCGGAACTGGAAACAACTGGACTGAATGGAGAGTTATCACGGGATTCACAATCTCGGCCACGGCGCTCCCGGTGTTCGTCTGGTGGGGGCTGCACGTGCCAGACCCGATACTTCCGTTTGTGATATTCAAAAACCGGGTCGTCGCAGTGTCGATGGCAGCTATCTTCCTCACAGGCTTCGCTATGTTTGGCGCCATCACGTTCATCCCGCTCTTGTTTCAAGGCGTGCTGGGAGACTCTGCCACCAAGAGCGGTAGTTTCCTCACGCCGATGATGCTCGGCATCGTGGCAGGGGCGGCGATCTCTGGCCAGGTCCTGTCCCGCACCGGAGGCCACTACCGCATCCAGGGCGTAGTTGGGCTGGCGATCATGTCCGCAGGTGTCGGCCTGCTGTCTGCAATCTCCGCCGATACCAGCCGCTCTCTGGCATTGAGTGGCGCCATCACCATGGGAGTCGGCCTTGGCACGACGTTCCCGCTCTTCACAATTGCTGTGCAGAACGCAGTCGAATACCGGTTTCTCGGGGTTGCCACATCTTCCACTCAGTTCTTCCGCTCTATTGGCGGCAGCGTTGGCCTTGCGATCTTTGGAGCGTTCCTGGCGAGCCGTTTCTCCAGCTACGTCGAGTCGTCTACTTCAGCAGAGGTCCGCGACGCACTCGACCCGGCAACACTTGAGGAGCTGTCGAGTTCTCCGAACGCCCTGGTAGCCCCGGATTCGCTGCAGCGAGTAAACGCCGCATTTGCGGACCTCGGCGAGCGCGGCGGTCAACTGTCGGCTGACTTCCTTGAGACCATGCGTGTCTCGTTAGCGAATGCTATTGGTGACATTTTCACAATCGCCCTGGGTCTCATCCTCATGGCACTTGTGTTGACACTTTTCCTCAAGGAGATTCCTCTTAAGAGGCGCGGCAATACTGAAAGTAAGCCGCAAGAGCCCGGCGCACCTGCAGGCAAATGAGGAGGACCATATCCAGCCGCGTATTGACGCATCAACAGACCGTAGTGAGAGACGGGACCGGCGTCAAAAGAAAAGGCGAACGCACTTTTCGCGTTCGCCTGTTTAAATCCCCGACCCGGCCTACTCCGGCTGTTATTGCCCACCTAATGTGGGGCGTCCCCGCGGCGCTAGCCCGCAGTTGACCTCTTTCCAATCGCCCGTCGTATAGCCTAAGAGACCGAGTTTCCTGGTCGACCTTTTGGCCGTCGCACGGCTAACCGGGGCACCGGACATCGTGTCCAGTCTTTATGTCGTGATCGTAGCGGATATTTCCAGTCGTTGCAATAAACGGCGATGCCGGTATTCGTGACAAAGATGAGCGGATTCGGTGGATTGGGTCCGCCACGGCATAACCTTGCTGATGCCCTGGAACGGCGTGCTTGTATCCCTGACCTGACTGCTGCGGCTTACATCACATGCGCCGGCATCGACGATGCGCTCGTTCTTGATAAGCAGATCGACCATTGGACCTCGTTTCTCTTATTGAGTCTCAGGCCAATCGCGCCTGTTAAGCGTCAGGCGGCAGGTGATCTGACTACCGCGACAGCCTTCCGAGGAACTTTTCGGCGCCCTGCGCAACCCACAGAGGCCACGGAACGCCAAGGCACTTAGCGCCCATTTCCACAAACCTGTCCACGTTGGAGTCGTTCACCAGTGTGCCCGCAACCCTGTCCGAGTCCACCACAGTCTTGATGGCGCGCTCGATCGCCTGCTGCACGTCGGGATGTCCGGGGTTTCCTGTGTGGCCCATGCTGGCCGCCATGTCTGAGGGCGCGACGTAGAACACATCGAGTCCGCTCACCTTCACCATTTCGGGCAGGTTGGCGATGGCCTCAAAGTCTTCGATCAGCGCTATGCACTGAACCTCGGAATCGGCGCGGTTGTAGTAGTCCGACACGCCATATGCCCTGCGGCCGCCGGCAACTCCGCGCTTGCCACGGGGCGGATAGCGACAGGCGTCAGCGGCAAGCCGGGCGTCGTCAGCGGTGATCACATGGGGGACGAACACCCCGCTCGCTCCCTGGTCCAGCGTGCGCAGGATGAGCGCCTGGTCAAGTTTGTTGACGCGGACGGTTGAGGCCATGCCCCAGAGCTCGCACGCCCGGGAGATGTCCGCCAGCTCGCTCCACGAGACGCCGCCGTGCTCGAAGTCAACGAAGGCGGCGTCAAAGCCAAGGTGTCCGAGGAAGTCACAGATATCAGAGTTGTTGGGACCGTTGGCGATGACTCCGATATCACCGGCCTCCAGCTTTTGCTTGAGACGGTTTGCCGGGTATTCACGGGTGATCGGCATAGTCGTATCTCCTGTTTGCGGCGAACGGTGGAACGGGCGCCGGGCGCATGCGAACGAAAACATACAACGAACAGACAGCACGTGCGAACCGGAAAACGGGAGCGCCGCACTTCGGCGCTGTGAGGACAGTTCCGCTCAACGATATGCGACATGCTTATCTGTCTCCTGCGGGCAATTGGAGCGGGGAGCTTTATGGGCCTTGTCGTCCAGATATGGGCTGAGCGACCTGGAGAGCCTGGTTGGTCCGATCGCGCAGTCTGATAAAGATCGCATTGAGATCGATCCGTACTCGCAAGCCGATTTCTATTCGGACTTAATGCGAGTAACCGAGGGACTTTCAGACCCCGGTCTGGCCCAGAAACTTGTTGCAGACGCCGCGCCCACTGTGCAATGGATGAAAGGCAAGGGTGTCCGCTGGCTCCTGGCATACGGGCGCCAGGCGTATGAGGTCGAAGGGAAGTTCAAATTCTGGGGCGGTCTTGCGTGCGAGACGGTTGGCGCAGGCGTCGGCTTGATCGACTCGCTATTCGATGCATGCGAGCGAGAGGGAGTCACGGTCGCATACGAGACGATGGGCGCCGAGTTGAGAGTTGGACAAGACGGCTCGATCTCTGGAGTGAAAACACGCTCACCCCGGGGATCGCGCACGGTCTCGACGCGTAGCGTAGTTCTCGCCTGTGGCGGATTTGAAGCCAATCCTGAAATGAGGGCGCGCTACCTGGGAGCCGGGTGGGACCTGGCAAAGGTGAGGGGAACGGCGGCAAACACCGGGGATGGCATCAGCATGGCCCTGTCGATAGGCGCGCAGCCGTTCGGCAACTACAGCGGATGTCACGCCGTGGCATGGGACGCCGGAGCGCCGCCATTTGGGGACCGCCGCATCGGGGACCTCTTTCAGAAACACTCTTATCCCCTGGGATTGATCGTAAATCGGGATGGAGCTCGTTTCGTCGACGAAGGCGCCGATATCCGGAACTTCACCTACGCTCGCTATGGAAAAGAGATCCTGAGTCAGCCCGGACGAATCGCGTTCCAGATATTCGACAGGCAGGTGACAGACCGTCTGCGCGACGAATACAGAATTCGGGAGGTAACGAGCGCAACAGCCGACAATGTTGAGACGCTCGCAGAAAAACTCGGAATCGATCCCGCCGGGTTTTCACGCACAGTAACGCAATATAACGATGCGGTAGCCGAGGGCGATTACGATCCTGCCCGCCTCGACGGAAAGGGCACTACCGGGATCTATCCGCCAAAATCAAACTGGGCGTTGAGATTAGATGAGCCGCCCTTCACCGGGTACGCTGTCGCCTGCGGAATAACATTCACATTTGGTGGACTGAAGATCGACACTGCGGCTAGCGTGATCAATACCCAGGGTCGCCCGATTCCAGGTTTATTCGCGGCGGGAGAATTGGTGGGCGGTCTGTTTTACGAGAACTACCCGGGGGGAAGCGGCCTGACAGCAGGCGCTGTATTCGGCAGAGCAGCCGGTTACGGAGCAGCGGCCCATTCCCTGCCGGACTGAATGTAATGGCCGTCACTCGAGGAGTCAGGCCTGCCGATTTGGTGGAAACTCAGAAACCCTGGTGCCCGGCCTGACGCCCGATTAGAACAGGGAATCCACTTGTGAGCACCGCTCGGTTTTCCGGAGCTACTACTGTCGTTGGAGCTCACGGTTATGCAGCCAGCTATGCCATTCGAGCCGTCCATGTGCCGGTGAGGGGCCGTCGTCTATCTGACGCTGAAACTCGCTCTTCTCCAGACCTTTGAAATCTCAAATAGTTTCGTAACTCATCAAATGCGGCGCAGAACCGGCTTGGGCCATTCGACTTCGCGCCGGGCATGGTTCAGCATGACAGAATCCGGGGGGAGCGGCGTGCATTGATACAGATTGAAAGGGTGGCCGAAGTGATGACCAGCGAACAGCCTGCTTTTGTCTGCACGGTGTGCGCGCTTGAGATTCCCGAGTCCCACGTGCCACCCACAGCGCCACACTGCCCGAGTTGCGGCGCCGCCACGAAACCGAATGCGGCGATGGTGGCGAAAGCGGGCAACGTGCGCTGCCTGCACTGCGACCACGTCGAGCCTGCATACGCCAGTCTCAGGTGCCCGCACTGCGACACCGCCTACGGCACGTTCGCCACCCGCAAAATCAAAGCCTAGCGGTCTTGCCCGCGCCCTGCCTGCTGGCGGCCGAAGTAACCGAGCCTCCGCAGGATGTCGCCGGTCATCAGGTATGCGCCGCAGTGAAATCCGATCACTGACAGGCCCGTGCCCTGTGACAGGTAGCCCACCGGATACAGACCGGGGATGTCGATTGACTCGAACGTCGCCTGGTCAGTCTGCATCTGCATCACCTGGAACCTGAAGTTGTCCTTTTTGGGTATCAGGCTGAGTGCGGAGAAGCCCTCCAGAAGGCTATAGTCTGGCTCGCCGCCGATCTCCACGATCACGTGATCGACCTCCAGTGTCACGTCGCCGTCCGGCGTTCTGGCGATCACCTCGCCACCCGGCCTGAACTCGCTCACCTCCGAGTTGTAGAGCAGACCCATGCGCCGCTGATCGCCGTTCAAGATTTCAGCCAGCCTCTTGTAGTACGGCAGGTACTGGCTCTCATTGATCAGCTTCAGGTGCGGCTCAGCCGACTGCCGCATGACGTACACAACCGTCTTTCCGGCGTCGTGGCACTCCGTCGCGGCCCAGTCGGCAGACCTGCCGCCGCCAATCACCATGACGCGCTCACCCGGCAGGTCGTCCGCGTGGTTGTAGCTGTGCCGGACATATGGCTGGTCTCCGCCTTTGGCCTTGAGGTGGCGAGGTGAGGACTTTGGCCCCACGGCGAAGACGAGATAGTCGCAGGTGTGCCACTGGCGGCCGGAATCGGTCTCGGCCTCGACCAGGAAGCGTGCTCCGGCGTCTTCAGACATCGGCCTGATCGATTTGACCTCTGTGCCTGTCTGGATATGGCCGTTGAGGCCAAGTTTCTCTGCGAATGCGTGGTAATAGGGAACGATGTCGCTCTTGTGGATGAGCTCGTTCGGGTCTCTGTCTCTGCCCGTGTCGGCATAGAACTTCAGCATCGGGTACGGCGCAAGCTCCATCCAGTGTGCGGGTCCGAGCGTGAGTTGCTCACGCGGGACGTTGTTCCACAACCCGCCCGGTTGTTCGAGCGAAAGCATCTTCCAGTCGACTCGCTCTCGCTTCTCGAATGCGAGTGTCCACCGGTCGAGCTGCAGCGCCTCCTGCGTTGGATGGTGGCGCATGCGGTAGAACTCGATTGGCCGGAGTCCAGCGCGAAGAACGCGGTGCTGGTCGAGCTCCAGCGGACAGTCGCTGAACTGCTCCGCAAGCCGCTGGACCTCTGGCACGGGGAACTGGAAGTCGCCCTGGAAGCGCGGGTGCCAGCCTTCGAGGACTGCGGCTGCGCCCAGCCCGCCGGGACCGCCGCCAACCACGATCACGGAGTGGTGCTGGATTGAGTCTGCTGAACCCTGCCTCAAGCGACCGTCTCTCCGCCGCCAGGAGTATGATTCCGGCCGCGCATTGACAGGACCAGGGCGCCGGCAGACCGGAAACCCGGCGATACGCAGCAGGCGGCAAGGTGCTGTGCGACGGCGCCACGGGCAAGAGTAAAACGCAGAGAGGGCGAAGAGATGGCCAAGGCACCGATCATTACGAAGATTGAGTTGACGGAGTTCGAGTATACCCTCGACAACATTGCCGCCGAGGGCACGATCAGCATCCCCGTCTACAGCAAGGGCTCAAAGCTGCAGAGCCGCGCCCGCATCGTGCGTGTCTTCACCGACCAGGGAGTGACGGGCGAGTACATAGGCGGCAGCGCGACCGAGCACTCGGCGATCGGCATGTTCGCCGGCGCGGCGCTTGGCCAGAGCGCGTTTGCCAGGGAGAAGATCTACAACGACGCCAAGCAGGCTCTCAGACAGCACGCCCGCATGGGCATGTCGCAGGTGGACATGGCGCTCTGGGACCTTGCGGGCAAGTTCTTCGACGCTCCTGTCTACCAGCTACTGGGTGAGCACCGTAAGAGCTTTCCGGCGTATGCCAGCACTTACTGCGGAGACCGTGAGAAGGACGGCCTTGCGACCTCGGAGCACTACGCCGACTTCGCAGAGCAGTGTCTTGAGATGGGCTACAAGGCGTTCAAGATCCACCCGTGGCAGGACGCCCCGATAGAGGAGCACATCAAGCTGGTGGAGACCGTTGGCAAGCGCGTTGGCGGCAAGATGGACCTGATGCTGGACCCGTTCTGCGCCATCCAGACCTTCGGCGACGCGGTGAAGCTTGGCAGGGCGTGCGACGCGTACAACTATTACTGGTGGGAAGACCCGATGAAGGACGGCGGCGTGTCTGCGTTTGCGCACCGCAAGCTGCGTGAGCTTGTGAAGACGCCGATATTGCAGCTTGAGCACACGAGAGGGCTTGAGCCGCACGTCGACTTCATCGTGGCGGATGGGACCGACTTCGTGCGCATCGACCAGGACTACGATGGCGGGATAACCGGTGTGATGAAGATCGCGCATGCGTCCGAGGGCTTCGGGCTGGATGTTGAGCCGCATGGTCCCGGGCCGTCACGCCGTCACTGTATGGCGGCGATGCGCAACTCCAACTACTACGAGATGGGACTGCTCCACCCGAAGGCGGACCCGTTTCACGCTCCGGCTTATCTGAACTACGAGGACAAGATCGGCTCGATAGACGCGAACGGGGAGCTCAGCGTGCCGGAGGGGCCGGGGCTTGGCGTTGAGCTGGACTGGGACTACATCGAAAAGCACCGGACGGGGCGGGTGGAGTTCGAGTAGGCGGCGGCTGACCGGCAGGCGGCGTTGACGTGTCCGGCATGGGCGCGGCTGGCGAGTTCGACAGCTTACGGTGGCCGTGTCCGGTGAGGCATTGTTATGATACTTGTTCTCATTTAAGCGCAGCCCGGTGATCCTGGCTTGGCCTGTGCTTGACTTGTAGTTGATCGCGGGCGAGAATTGACATCGACGCTCACACGCCACTCTGAACAGGCTTATCCTGCGATTTCCTATTGAGACATGATATCATTTAGTAAGACCATGAGCATATTCAGCCTCCGCCCGCGGATCGCGCTCACCGCCTCCATGCTGATCGCTTCTACAGCAGCGATGGCTTTGGTTGCCTGCGGTGGCGGCGCGTCTTCACCTGCCACCGGCACGCCGACTCCCGCGCCGGCGCTTAGCGTCGTCACGACGATCTACCCGGTGACCTTCTTCGCCGAGCGAGTCGGCGGAACGCGTGTCGAGGTTCGTTCGCTGATGCGGCCGGGCGTTGAGGCACACGACTTCGAGCCGGCGCCGGGAGACATCAGGGATATTGGCGCCGCAGACGTGCTGGTGTACGTCGCCCCGAGCTTTGAGCGGTGGGTTGCGGACGCCATCTCATCAGTTGGCGGGGACATCGTGGTGGTCGAGACGGCGGACCTACCTGAGGGTGAAGAGGATGAGCACGCAGACGATGAGGGCGATGAGCACTCCGAAGATGACCCCGGGCACGACCACGAAGGCGCCGACCCACACGTCTGGCTGAACCCGATAGAGGCTACTCAGCAGATCCGGGCGATCCAGGCAGGTCTCACCGAGGCCGACGCCGAGGGAGCGGCACTTTATCAGCAGAACGCCGATGCGCTGGTGGCGGAGCTTACGGAGCTGGACCGGGAGTTTAGTGAGGCGCTGAGCTCCTGCGCGCTCAGCCACATGGTCGTATCGCACGAGGCTTACGGCCACCTAGCAGGCAGGTACGGCATCGAACAGATCGCGCTGGCTGGCCTGTCTGCGGAGTTCGAGTCAACGCCTCAGAGGATTGCCGATGTGATTCGTGAGATGGAGCGCCTGGGCATTGAGCACATCCTCCAGGAGCCGATACTGAGCGACGACCTGGCGAGGACGGTGGCGGCGGAGACGGGCGCAGGGTTGCTGCCGCTGCACCCGCTCGAGTCACTGACGGCGGAGCAGGCCGACGCGGGTGAAAGCTACTTCACCGTGATGCGCCGGAACCTGGAGTCGCTGCAGATAGCGCTGAAGTGCGGGTAAGCGTGACTCGCCGCCGCTCAACTTATCCCGGCTAATTCGGCGATCAAGCGTGCCGCGCCGGGAACAGCGCAGCGGCGCTTAGATGAACAGCTCGGCGTTGAGGCGCTGAGCGCATGCCCGCATCTCGTCGTACTGCGAGTTGTGTAGCGGGACGCCCTTCGCAGAGCGCTCCTCCTCCGCGTCCCACTCCGGGTCGCCTGCCACCAGCACCCGCTCCTCACCCGGCTCGGCGGGTGTTGCGTGAAGCTCACGGATCATCTCGTCCATCATCGACTTGAACTCGTCGAGCGGCCTGAACTTCGATATGTCGATTGCCATCGTCCACGACATGTTCTCGCCGCCCGTCAGCTGCGTGCCGAAGCCGCCTCCTGAAAGCACGCCGGCCAGGATATCCACCATCACGGCAAGCCCGTAACCCTTGTGCGCGCCCTGCTCCCGGGTGTTGCCAAGCGGGTTCTGCGACCAGTGCTCTCCCCTGGTTTCCGGCGGATGCGTCAGCGGCTGTCCCTCGGCGGTCACGGCCCAGCCAACTGGAATCGGCACGCCGAGCCGCCGCGCCAGCCCCAGCTTTCCGCTCGCAACGGTCGTCGTCGCCATGTCGAGCAGGAACGGACGCTCCTCGCCTGCGGGCGCGCCGAACGCAATCGGGTTCGTGCCGAGGCGCGGCGCGGCGCCAAGAGCGGGGCGCATGGCGGGCGATGCGTTCGTGACAGCCATGCCGATCATGTTCTGCTCAATGGCCATGAGCGGGTAGTAGCCGACCATGCCGATGTGGTGGCCGTCACGGACTGTGGCCATTCCGACCCCGTGCGCCTTCGCTTTCTCGATCGACATCTCCATGGCGCGGTGGGCGGCAACGAAGCCGAGGCCGTCTCCGCAGGTCAGGAGTGCGGTGGTGTCCGACTCGGAGATCACATCGACCTTCTGCGGCACCGTGTACTGGCCGGACTCGATGCTCTCCGCGTAGCGGACCGCGTTGCCGACGCCGTGGCTATCGACGGCCATGAGCGACGCTTTGGTGAGGATCTTCGCCGTCGTCTCGGCGTGGTCTCCTGGCACGTTGACGGCCCGCAGGATGGCCGAGACCTGCCTGTGGAGGTCGGTGGCGCGGACGCGGACGGAGTTCTCGTCCGTGAACTTCAGGAAGTCGAGGGCCATTTCTTTGGCGCTCCGTTGCGGGTCTGGTGGATTATTTTGGTGTTCGGGCCGCTACAGTAGCGCAGCGCGCCTCACGAAGGCAACCGCGTGCCGATGCTCTGCTCTTCCGCCATTTTGTACAGGCGTGCGCAGACGGCGAGGTCTTCGAAGGCAACACCCTGCGACTCGAACAGCGTGACCTGGTGCGGAGTGTTCCGGCCCTTGCGCAACCCTGCGACGATGCGGTCAAGGCTCACCAGCTGCTCCCAGTAGAAGTGACCGCCATCTGCGGCCCAGATAAGCTCTCCGCACTCGATCTTCGCCTGGTCGATGTCGTCCGTCGCCACGATGTCGCTCATCGCAACGGCGTGCGTGTCCAGTTCCCGCCGCGTCCATGAGTTCCCGCCAGCGGCGTTGATGTGGACGCCCATCTCAAGCATCTCTCCGGTTATGACCGGCTCGGCGGAGTTGGTTACCGTCACGATGATGTCTGAGCCGGCGACCGCGGCCTCTGCGGACTCTGCCGGCTGTACGTCAAAGCCGAGCCGCTCTGACATTCTGGACGCGTACGAGTTGCGCCGCTCCGGCGTGCGCGAAAAGACCTTTGCCGCGGTGATCTCGCGGACGGCAGCGACCGCTTCAAGCTGGGTCTCGGCCTGGTATCCGGAGCCGATAACCGCAACCGTGGACGCGTCCTCCCGGGCCATGTAGCGTGTTGCGACTCCGGAGGCTGCGCCGGTCCTCACCTGGCCCATGCGGCTGGCTTCGATAATTGCCAGGAGCCCTTCGCCGCCCGTGCCGTAGAGCATGACGTGGACGGCGCCGGCCGCATATGACTTGTGGCCGACGACTCCGCGCTCTGGCCAGGACGCGGCCATCAGGTTGTAGCTGCCACGACCAGTGGGCCCCAGTGGGAGACGGGCGCGTGGGATGTTGCCGACCTTTCCTTCTGCGCGCGCCCGGAAGACCTCGTCGAGGGCGTCGAGGGCCATGTCCATTGTCAGAAGGCTATTGACGTTGGCTTCCGTCAGGTAGATTGCCATTGTTCTCTGTCCAATCGGTGGTATCAGTTGTCAGCCGCAGGGCTGAAGCTCCATACTCTGTCAAAATCCTCGACGGCGGCGTCTACCGGAAGGGACTCAAGGCCGAAAATGGCGTCCGGCAGCTTGCCAGGATAATCAACCGGTCCCTCTCGCCCCGGAAGCTCAGAATACGGGTGCTCGACGCAGTTTTCGTAACGGTTGCAGTCGCCCGTGTGATCGAGCCGCCATGCCAGGACCTTCGCAACTCGCTCCTTGCATACGCCAGGCCGGAACAAGGTTACGACAGTTTGCCCGGTACGCCCGCCTGCGAGATCACTCTTTCCACCATCTGTGAAAATGGTTGAGCGGGCCGTGGCCGCCACCGACAGGGAACGCGCTGGCAATTGCCGCTGTGACGTAGGCCTTCGCGTCCTCGACCGAGCGTGCGATGTCGCGGCCGTGTGCGAGACCGGAGGCGACTGCCGAGGCGAACGTGCAGCCGGTGCCGTGGTTGCTGGTCGTGGCTATCCGTGGCGCCGAGAACACCCGGAAGTCCGTCCCATCGAAAAGGAGGTCGTCTGAATTCTCCTCGCCCTCCATGTGCCCGCCCTTCACGACAACGTACCGCGGCCCCAGTGCGTGAATGCGGCGTGCCGCCTCTTCCATCCCGGACCGGCCGGTGATCTCGATTCCCGCCAGGACCTCGGCCTCAGGGATGTTGGGCGTAACTACCGTTGCCAGCGGGATGAGTTCAGTCCTGATCATGGCGACCGCCTCCTCCTGGAGCAGGCGAGCTCCGGAGGCGGCGATCATCACGGGGTCGACTACCAGCCGCTCGAAGCCGTGTTCTCTGGCTTTTGACGCCACGAGGCGCGTGATGCCGGGTGAGGAAAGCATGCCGGTCTTGACCACATCGACGCCGATGTCATCGACGACTGCGTCGATCTGCGCGGCGATCACGTCCAGGTCGATCTCCTGCACGGCGGTGACGGCAAGTGTGTTCTGGGCGGTGACGGCCGTAATCGCAGACGTGCCGTAGACGCCGAATGCGGCGAAGGTCTTGAGGTCTGCCTGGATGCCCGCGCCGCCGCCTGAGTCTGACCCGGCGATGGTGAGCGCGTGCGGAGGCTGATGCGGTGAATAGAGGTTGCTCACGGCCACTTCGCTCCCAGGTCCTGGCCCCGGTCCTCGCCCCAGTCCTCTCCCCCGTAAGACATGTTCCAGAAGGCGATCTCGTGGCGCAGCGCTCGCTCGAAGACCCGGCTCAGCCCCGGCAGCTCGACAGCCTCTGCGCTGTCAGCCACGCCTCCAAGAAAGCGCACGATCTCGCCAAGGGCCGCTTCGGTGTGAAGGTCTATCCAGCCCTGGTAGAACTCGCCAAGCTCGGCGCCGCTCGCCGCAGGGTTGGCGCCTGACCTCCGCAGCCGCTCGCCCCAGTCAAGGTAGACGCCTTCGGTGACGTACATGGCGCAGCAGATCTCACGGAACGAGCCCTCGTATGCCAGGCGGACCAGGAAGTTGCCAAATGCGGCTGTGGCTGGCAACGGCTCGACGCTCCGGTAGTCGGCTTCCGGGATTCCCAGCGTCTTGAAGGCGTCTATGAATAGCGCGTCCTCTGCGCCGAGGATGGCGTGCAGGAAGTCCTCGACCGGCCGTGCAAGCGCCAGGCCGGGCGCCTTCGACACCGCTATTCCGGCCATCTTCACGAGGTCGTTGACGAAGACGTAGTCCTGCAGGAAGTAGCGCCGGAAACGTTCGGCGGAAAGTGAGCCGTCGCCAAGCTCCGTGATGAACCGGTGCCCGGTTGCGGCGCGCCAGAGTGAGTCGTTGGCCTGTTTCAGGTCTGTGGTGACTGTCATGGCAGGGAGGCCGGATTGAGCGGGGTGAGTCGTGCGAGAGCGATAAGAATACCGCCGCAAGGGCCGTGGGCCAAAACGGCCGGGCTCGATAGCCGGCATGTCGCGGCGGGCAGTGTGACCGGGCGAGGGCCGTCGGCCCGTCCGTCCTGGGCCGGTCAGTGGGCATGAATTCGTATGAGAGACGCTGGACCGCGCAGTTCCCACACAGGGCAGCTCTCAGCGGGCCTGCAACGCGCTCTGAGCCGCCCGCAGCTGCGCAGGCATCTTCCTGTTCGACTCCCATGTCTGGTCAACGCCCGCGGCCGCCGGCTCCGGTGTGACGGCTATGTGTACCAGTGCGGGTCCCGGCCGGCCAAACACACCGGGAAGGTCTGAGGCAAGCTCCTCGGCGTCTGAGAATGTGCGCGCGTGGGCGTATCCGGCAGCCAGCGCCATCGCCGGGTAGTCGACCTTCGGGTTCGGCAGCGGCTGTCCGCCCGTGACCGCGTACATGCCGTTATCGAAGACGAAGTGGTAGAGGTTGCCGGGCTTCTGGCCGGCTATCGTCACCAGGCTGCCCAGGTTCATCAGGAGCGAGCCGTCTCCGTCCAGCACGATCACGCGGCGGTCCGGCGCTCCAATCGCGACTCCAAGCGCCAGCGAAGACGCCTTGCTCATCCCGTTTGATATCCCGATATCAAGCTCAGGCCGCTCACTCACCGCGTACCAGTAGCGCGTCTGTGTCATGGTAGTGACGCAGACAGCGTCTTTCCTGTCCCGGTTGATTATCTCGACAGCGTCGCGGTAGTTGATCATTCCTTTGCATACTCCGTTCCGATCAGGACGGCGACAGGCTGGCTGCGCCGCTCCGCCCGCTCGAACGCCATCGGCACGCGGTCCAGGTCGGCGTCGCTCTCCACCGTGAAGTAGTCGACTCCCCACAGGTGCAGGTACGGCTCCAGGATGCGGGCTGCGCTGTCCGGCGTGTCGCCGTGTCTTGTGTAGCCACGATAGCCGATGAACATTACGAGCGGCAGGTCGATGCCTATGGCAAGGCCGCGTAGCGCGTCTCCGGACTCGAACAGGCCGGCGTTCTGAATGGAGATTACCGGCCGCTGACCCGCGATCCAGAGCCCTGCGGCTACCGGGATGGCCTCGCCCTCGCGGGAGACAGGTATGACGTGGATGGTCGGCTCGGCGATCAGCCGGTCATACATGTGACGCGTCTCAGAGTCAGGCAGCGTGACCATATGCGTGACGCGCTGTTTAACGAGCTGCTCGACGACCCTTGCGGGATTGAGGATGCCTGTGATCATGTTTCTTATCTCGCTGGACGACGGCTGATGTCCGGTCTCGACGCGTTTGAGTTTCCGTCATTGACGCAGCGCACGCAGCCTACTTCGCGCCTGCGGTTTCGGCAACCGTCGCGCCTGCGGTTGCCCGGATTGGCCGGATTGGCCGCCGGGCTAAAATGATTAACGCCACGCCGATAAGCGCGGCCACTGTGAACATCGGGAACGTGCCGCTGTAGGAGTCTGAAAGGTCGAAGATCAGTCCGGCCGCGATGCCGCCAACCGCCTGGCCTCCGCTGACGAATGGCTCTGTGATGCCGCGAATTGCGCCGAGCGATCTGCGGCCAAAGTAGTCTGCCATCACGACCGGCGGGACGACCAGCAGTCCGCCGATCCCGACGCCGAACGCTGCGGCAACGACGAACGCCACCGGCGCGGAGTCGACCAGCAGGAACAGCAGCGCCACTGCGCCCAGCCAGCCTGCGGTCAGCGCATAGACCGTTCGCCCTGGCAATCGCTCCAGGAGCCAGCCCCACATGACGCTGCCGAGCGCTGTGCCAGCGGCCATCACGGATAGCGCTGAGGCGGCCACGCTGGCGCTGATTCCCTGGTCCCGCAGGAACGCCGCCTGGTGAATGTTCACGCCCGTGTGGATGAAGAAGACCAGTCCTCCGGCCACCGCCAGCATCCACATGGCGGGCGTGCGCATCGCCTCTCGCACCGTCCACTGCACCTCACTGGCAGCGGACGTCGCGCTCTTTCCACCCGCGGAAACTGCGTCATCTGTTTCGCCGTCCGGGTTGAGCCCGACCGACTCAGGGCTCCTGATCAGCGCGATGAGCGTCGGGGGAAGAGCCACGGCCCACACCGAAATGCCTATCCAGAACCACGCCATGCGCCAGTCTCCGTCTGACGCGTTCATCAGCACCTGTGCGAAAAGCGGGAAGAAGCCCATGCCGAGCGAGTGCATCACTCCAAGCGCGGACGTCGCCCTGCCCCGCCGCGCCACGAACCACTGCGCGACGACGGTCGCCGAGCCGATCTGGACGGGAGAACTGAAGATGACGCGTCCGATGCCGAACAGGACATAGAACATTACGATGTTGTCTACCCAGCGGATGGACATCATCGCTCCGCCGAGCACGAGCATCGAGCCAGCCAGGAGGACGCGGGGCCCGAAGCGCTGCAGCACCCATCCGGCCAACGGTGACACGAACATCGAGACGACGCCGGCCACCGATGCGGCGCCGACGATGGCCGTGCGGGTCCAGCCGGTGTCCTCGGCCATTGGGAAAACGAAGACCGCAATCGTCAGCGTTGCCGCGGCGTTGCGGAAGAACACCGTGAGGCCGGAGACGCCTACGATGACCCAGCCATAGAAGAACGGGGTTCGTTTCACCAGCTGCTGTTGGATTTTTCTCTACCTCGAATTCGATCTGGGAATTCGTCCTGGGATTTCGATCTGGCGGCTAGACCTGGCGGCTGTGCCTATAGAGGTGCAGGAGGCGTGGCGCAGGATGCCCGCGTGCCGGGCCTCCCCCGGTTGGAACACTCGTGGCACTCGCAGCACTTGCAACCAGTGATGTTACATGCCGCCGCGGCCACTGAAACGGTCAGAGCCAGTTTGCTAAAGTGATCCGCATCACATCTCTGTGCCGGCAGTTGCGCTGCGAGACGCAATTTTCGTCGCCCCTGGCACACGGCGCAGAGTCATGAAGTCCACCCGAAGGCGACTGCCGCAACCATCCGGACAGAGAGCGAAATGACACCAGGCAAAGACCCGTTTAAGGCCCGCAAGACGTTCACGACATCGGAAGGCGAGTTCAACTACTACTCGCTGCAGGCGCTTGAGGACGCAGGGCTGATCGACATCTCGAAGACGCCGTTCACGATACGGGTGCTGCTTGAGAACGCGCTCCGCAACGCCGACGGCGGCGCAACGACTGAGGAGCATGTGCGGCTGGTGGCGTCTTGGCGGCCTGAGAGCAAGCCGGCCACCGAGTTCCCTTACATGCCGGGACGCGTGGTGTTGCAGGACTTCACCGGCGTGCCCGTGGTCGTCGACCTGGCGGCGATGCGTGACGCGGTGGCGAAAGCCGGTCACGACGCCTCTATCATCAACCCGATCGTTCGCTCTGACATGGTGATCGACCACTCGGTGCAGGTCGACTATTTCGCGTCTGGCGGGGCACTCGCCATGAACATCGAGCGGGAGTTCGAGCGCAACACTGAGCGGTACCAGTTGCTCAAGTGGGCGCAGGGCGCGTTCAACAACATGCGCATCGTTCCGCCCGGAACAGGGATTGTCCACCAGGTGAACCTCGAGTACCTGGCGCCGGTTGTGCTCACTGACCGCGTAGGCGACAGCGTGGTCGCGTACCCTGACACATGCATCGGCACCGACTCGCACACGACGATGATCGACGGGCTTGGCGTGCTCGGCTGGGGCGTTGGCGGCATCGAGGCGGAGGCGGTGATGCTCGGCCAGCCTTACTACATGCTGGTGCCCGAGGTGGTCGGCGTGCGGATGACAGGCTCTCTGCCGGAGGGATCGACCGCCACTGACCTGGTCCTGTCGATCACCGAGATGCTTCGTAAAGTTGGCGTTGTCGAGAAGTTCGTCGAGTTCTACGGGCCGGGGCTGGAGGCGCTGCCGCTCGTGGACAGGGCGACTATCGGCAACATGTCGCCGGAGTACGGCGCGACGTGCGGCTTCTTCCCGATCGACCAGCAGACGCTGAGGTACCTGCGGGACACCGGCCGCGACGAGAAGCTGGTTGAGCTTGTCGAGACGTACGCCAGGTCGAACCACTTCTTCCTGACGGCGGAGGACGCGCCGGAGTACACCACCGCGGTTGACTTCGACCTGGGGACCGTCGTTCCTAGCATGGCTGGCCCGAAGCGGCCACAGGACCGCGTTTCGCTGCCAGACGTGGCGGAGAACTTCCACTCATTCTTCCCGAGCGGCGCCGAGGAGCGTTCCGAAGGGCCGGTCTCGGAGCGGCAGCACGAAGGCCCTGTGCGGATTGAGATCGATGGACAGCAGAGCGCGGTTGGAAACGGGTCGGTTGTCATCGCAGCGATCACAAGCTGCACTAACACGTCTAACCCGTATGTGATGCTGGGCGCCGGGCTTGTAGCCAGAAAGGCGCGCGAAAAAGGGTTGCAACGCAAGCCGTGGGTGAAGACCTCGATGGCGCCTGGCTCCACGGTCGTCACTCGCTATCTGGAAGCGGCGGGACTCGATGAAGACCTGGACGCGCTCGGTTTCCAGACGGTCGGCTACGGCTGCACTACGTGCATCGGAAACTCGGGCCCGCTGCCACAGGCGGTCGCAGACGCCATCACTGACAACGACCTCGCCGCCGCCGCGGTGCTGTCCGGCAACCGCAACTTCGAGGGCCGCGTGCACCCGCAGGTGAAGGCGAACTACCTGGCGTCTCCGATGCTGGTGGTGGCATACGCTATCGCCGGAACTGTTGACACAGACCTGGTGAGCGAGCCGCTCGGCGTTGGCAGCGATGGCTCGGATGTGTACCTGAAGGACATCTGGCCGACGCAGCAGGAGATCTCGGACACGGTTGCGAAGTCGGTGACGGCCGACATGTTCCGCGAGCAGTACGCCGGGGTGTTCACAGGGCCGGAGAAGTGGCGTGAGCTGAACGCCCCCACGGGCGAGCAGTTCCAGTGGGACCCTGGCTCGACCTATATCCAGAGCCCGCCTTACTTCGAGGGTTTTACGGCGACTCCGCAGACGCGTGGCGGCATCTCTGGAGCGCGGGTGCTGGTCAAGGTGGGCGACTCCGTGACGACGGACCACATCTCGCCTGCCGGGAGCATCCCGCCGTCTGCGCCATCCGGCCAGTTCCTGATGGGCGCAGACGTGCCTCGGAGAGAGTTCAACTCGTACGGGTCACGCCGCGGCAACCACCTTGTCATGGAGCGGGGCACGTTCGGCAACATCCGCCTGCGGAACATGCTAACGCCGGGCCACGAGGGCGACTGGGCGATGCACCTGCCGGATGGCGAGATCATGCGCATCTTCGAGGCGTCGAAGAAGTACAGGGAAGAGGGCGTGCCGCTGCTGGTGCTGGCGGGCCGCGAGTACGGCACGGGAAGCTCGCGGGACTGGGCGGCGAAGGGGCCGATGCTGCTGGGCGTGCGTGCTGTGATTGCGGAGAGCTTTGAGCGGATACACAGGTCGAACCTGATCGGCATGGGCGTTTTGCCGCTGCAGTACCTGCCGGGCGAGTCTGCGGACACGCTGGGCCTCACAGGTAAGGAGAGTTTTGACATTCCGGGCGTCGAGGACACGGTTGAGCCGGGCGCTGAGATGTCGGTGATAGTCCGCCCAGACGTTGGCGCTGAGAGGTCTTTCAAGGTGAAGTCACGGGTCGACACTGGCGTGGAGGCCGAGTACTACCGCCACGGAGGCCTGCTTCCCTACGTGCTGCGAGACATGATGGGGACGGCGTAGGGAGCGCGTGTGCGGAGCGGCCCGGTTGTCATTCTGAGCTTGACTCAGAATCTCTCGGCGAACCGTGGTTGAGCTGTAAGTTCCCTGCGCGAAGGCCGGGATGACAGACTCTCCCGCAACAGACCTTGCTACACACGGCTGCACCGGCCCAGCAAGCGGCGCCCCTGCCAAAAAGTCATGCGGGCGCGGCAGGCGGCGCCCCTGCCAAAACTGTCATTCTGAGCTTGACTCAGAATCTATCGGCTAACCGGTTTCCTGAGAGATGCCGAATCAAGCTCAGCATGACAGACCTCCCAGCCGCGCACCCTTCGCGAAGTCCGGGAGCGAAGGACGGTATGACAGCCTTCCCGCACATCAGGCCCCCTGGATCGGGCCCGTGGCTCCAGGCCGTGGCTCGGGACGAGTGGAGCCAAAGTCCCTACCGCCACTCGCTCTCGGACGGGGCGCGGAAGATGTGCCTGAAGACGGTTTCCAGGTCTGGGCCAAGCCACTTGAAGCCGTGCCTCTCGAGCACCTGCGGCGCCATCCGCTGACTCGCCAGCAGGCCCTCGTCTGCAAGACCGCCGACCACGATTCTCGCGGCCCACGCGGGGAGCGGCATGAACGCCGGTCTTCGCAGGGCGCTTGCGAACTCCTTCGCGAACTCTTTCTGGCGCGTGATGCCAGGAGCCACGGTGTTCACCGGCCCGGTGATCTCAACCTGCTCGATGGCGAACCTGATAGCGCGAACAACGTCCTCGACCGCTATCCACGGCCACCACTGTCTGCCCGAGCCGATGGGGCCGCCGAGTCCAGCCTGGTACAGCAACTTGAGCTTCGGCACCATTCCGCCGTCACGGCCGAGGATGTTGCCGAACCGGGTGTTGACGACGCGAATCCCTGCGTCCCTGGCAGGGTCTGCCGCCTGTTCCCACGCGACTCCCACCTCCGCAAGAAACCCCTCGCCTGGCGCGCTGTCTTCGGTCAGCACCTCGTCTCCGCGGTCGCCGTAGATCCCCTGCGCCGACGCAACAACTATCACCGGCGGCCGCAGTGTCATTGCGGCGAGGGCCTTTGCCAGCAGGTGCGTGCCATGCACACGGCTCTCTTTGATGGCCGCCTTGTGCTGCGGGCTCCACCGCCTGGCCGCTATACCAACGCCGCCCAGGTGGACCACAGCGTCGACACTCCCCGCCGCTGAGAGGTCGAGCGAGTCGGATGCCGGGTCCCATGTCATGCGCGTGATCTGACGGACGGGCGGCGCCTGGCCGCGGACGAGCGTCGTGACGCGGTCGCCGCTCCGGATAAGTGACTTGACGAGCTCTGAGCCGACGAACCCGTTCGACCCTGTGACAAGAACGTGCATGGCGTGTCCTGACGATGCGTTTTTGACGCGGCGGTAACCTGACCGCATTCTACTGCCGAACCGGTCGTGGACTGGCGGCTGGCCGGAGAGCCTCCCATATTTCGGGGATTCGGGGTTTTTGGGTTTCGCTCTTTATCCCTGGTCAGCCTGTTCGTCCAACTTGCGTGGGTTAAACGGCAATTGTCGGCCAGTGGGAGAAATTTCTAGTAACCTCTAGCTTCTAAGACTTACGCCGATTCGCCGGGTCGCCTCAGTTCAGGCGGTCCCAACAGAGCCAAACGTCCCCGGGAGATATCGCGGTGATCACAGAAGTGACTATGCCCTCGATGGGCGCCGACATGACAGAAGGCACGATCGTAAAGTGGTTGAAGGCTGAGGGAGATCAGGTCAAGCGGGGGGACAAGCTGGCGGAGATCGAGACCGACAAGACGGTCGTCGAGATGGAGTCCTATCACGAGGGACTGCTCCGGAAGCAGGTTGCGGCAGAGGGTGAGCTGGTGGCTGTGGGCAAGGTGATCGCATACATCGGCGCCGCAGACGACGCCCTGCCAGAGACGGCAGGACCGG
>JAQBUH010000017.1 GCA_027624075.1 Chloroflexota bacterium | reverse complement strand
GATCGACACTCAAGCCTTGAAAGAGCGCAGGCGACGGGTTGGGCAGGCCTTCTCGGATGGTGCTCTCAGCGACAGCGACTATGAGTCACGGCTGGCGGAGATCGATTCGCAGTTCCAGACCGCCGAAGTCGTGAGCCAGCCGTCCATTGACGAGGCGGCCGAACTGTTTGGGAATCTTCCTGGACTTTGGAAGGAGGCTACTGCAGAGGAGCGCGGACAACTGATCAGTCCGCTGCTCGACCGCGTGTACGTGGATATCGTGACGCGACGCGTAGGTGCCATAACCCCGGCGCCAGCATTCCGGACGTTGCTCGACCGGGCGCTGGAAAGAACAGACCGGTCAGCGTGCGTGGTACTGACCACGAACGAAGCTGACCGGCTAGAAGATTGGTCGGTTTGGTGGAGACGGGGGAGAGTCGAACTCCCCGTCCAGAGAGGTTTCCGTGAAGGCTTCTACGAGCGTGTCCGGTGATTGAATCTCACCATGGGGCCAGCCTCACCGGCGGGTCAGGCTCCACGGCCAGACGATTAGTCTTAAGCGACGGCCATCGTCACACAGTCGCAGCAGCCCGGCAATTCTGCGCTCTAACCCCCGCCCGTCGGGCTGGGGCGGGGTAGAACGTCGCTAGCTATTAAGCAGCGAGAACGAGTTCACGTTCGCCATTTGTTCTTTTGCCGCTTTTAACGTGGGTCAGCGCCACGGCTCGCAACCAACCAGTGAGTTCCCTGTCGAAACCACGCGTCCCCGTTGATCACTCTCTTATTGTAACTCCGGATTCGAACATGTGTGCGGGAGATGGCGCTGGCACGTTCGTGGGGCCAGCGCCGTTGCGGCAAAGATGTGGTTGGCACGTTTGATTCGAACATCGAATGCTTCACAAGAAGTCGGATGATTACGGAATGAAGACTGTGTCCCGATGGTACTCAAGAGCCTCTGGATCTGGATCAAAACGCATGGGGCGGGTTGCCTGCTTGCCTTCGATGTCCTGCAGGACCGCCTTTGCGGCGTCAAGCATTGGCGCAGAGCGAAGCCGGCTCTACACGAGCACCACAAGATCGTTTTCAAACGTAATTAGGCCGCGGTCGAACGCCCGGTCGTGGAGCGCGTTCAGAGCGATGCCGTTCGACGGATCAAGCCTGCGTCTGCTGTTTGCGCTCCAGGGAATGATGTGCGACGCATTCAATAGAGCTGGAACCGATATACCCGTGATCGGACAGGTGTTCCTGTATGCAGTCAAAACAGCCTGGCGGAAAAAAGCCTGTTTACGTCGAGTCACAACCGAAGCGGCCGTCTCCGTCTCACCGTCGTTGACGATCTCCACTTCGCCAGGCTCACCCTGGTGGCCGTTAACCGGGTTTTCCACAGGCGCCAAACTCACAGGGTCCAGGCCGAAGTTAATGGCGGCAGCCGAACTTTCTTCCTCGAACGCTTCAAATGAGTTATGCATCAAATCCCAGGCATCCCGATCCAATTTTGACGCCTGATTGAGTCCCTTGCGCCCGGTGCTTGTGATCTTCGGGTCCAGGCTGGCATAGTTGGAACCTTTCATCGCGATAGAACTCGCGGTTCTGCCCAGTTTGCCAGCTATCGCCTGAATTTCGGGATTGCCTGCGTGGAGGCGCCCGAACTCCGTTTGCAGGTAATACCTCAGGACCGTCAACTGCTCGGCGCGTGCCCAGGCTCTTGGTCTGGCCCTCATGCTAATTTCCTGGCTACTTCAGATGAATGACTCGGAGTCTGAGGTTGGCTCAAGTGAATAGTAGGCCAGTCATTGTTCACTTAGCAGTCCCGGCATCCCGGAGGACGCTGAGCCATTCTGCAAAAAAAGCGGAGCCAGTAGACTGAAGGCGATCTGGGTTCTGCTGATTGTTGCGAGAATCGTCTGAGGGAGCAGCCTGGTGGGCGCTCCCGTCAGCGCCACCTGGCGCTGCAACGGCTATCCGCGTCTCGGCGACAGTCTCTCCGCTGTGTCCAGGATGAAGGTTGCAGGTCCCGCATTCTCCAGAGAGACGTTCATCATTGCGCCGAACACGCCGGTCTCGACGGGAACGCCCGTGGCCCGGAACGCCGCTACAAGGCGGTCAAACACCGGCTGTGACACCTCGGGCGGAGCAGCGTCCGTGAACCCCGGCCGGCGGCCCTTGCGCGTGGACGCATAGAGTGTGAACTGGCTGACGAGGAGCAGGCCGCCATTGATGTCGATGACCGAGCGGTCGAAGCCGGAGTCGCCACTTTCGGCCGGGAAGATGCGCAGGTTCACAGTCTTCTCGACGAGGTAGCCGATGTCATCTTCTGTGTCTACGTGAGCTATGCCAATCAGCAAGACGAGCCCGGCGCCGATCGCGCCAACTGACTGGCCATCGACGAGTACAGACGCACTGTTAACGCGCTGGATGACAGCCTTCAAGGAGTCAGTCCATTCTCATGTGGAGATCGCGCCCGTGAAGGCGCCTCTTCTGGCGGCGTGACTCTGCTCCACACATCTGCCGCTAGCTCTTGGAACTGTCTGCCCCGGACTTTGCGGTCGCGCTGGAGCTGCCTTCGCTCCCGGAACCGCCTTTGCCGCCAGAGCTGCCATTACTCCCAGAGCTGGCAGAGCTGGCAGAGCTGGCAGAGCTGGCAGTGCCGCTGGATTTCTTGGAGCTCGTGGACTCACCGGAGCCAGAGCCGGAATCGCCGGAATCGCTCTTCTTGCTCTCGGAGGAGCTTTTCGAACCGGACGAGGCGGAGGAAGAGTTGCCAGCGTTCTTATAGTCGGTGGTGTAAAAGCCGGAGCCCTTGTAGATCACATGCGGCACCGAGAACTGCCGCTGCGCCTTGCTTCCATCTTCCGGGCAAACCGCCCCCGGGTCATCAGTGAAGCTCTGCGTGACTTCAAACACGTGGCCTTTAGCCTCGCACTTGTAGTCGTATCTCGGCATGTCGGTTCACCCCATACGCGAAAACGCGAGCCTTAGCACTCGCGTGTTCCAGTTGCCAATCGATATAGCTATCTTACAGCAAGCGGCCAAACATTAACCCGGCGCGTCAGGGCTGTATTGGCTGCGGCAGGCCGCCATCGAGTCATGGGGGAGCCAGCCGGGCTCAGTCCGGCGCGATATCTTCCAGGAGGAACGTTGGCCGGGTCTCCGGTGGCAAAAGATCCAACTCCGCAGTTGTGTGGAGCCGGTTGATGCCAGTTGTCACGACCGCTGAGTCGATGCCGTAAGCGTTGGCGCCAGCTATGTCCGTCTCCATCTGATCGCCGATCATCACCATCGACTGTTTGCCGCCCGCTGTCGCCGATCTCCTGTACGCCTCATCGAAGATCGGGGCAAACGGCTTGCCGAGGCGGATGAACCGGTGGCGAGGGTTATCACCGAACAGGCGTGCCAACGCCGCCTCGACAATCTCAGCGAGCGCCGCAGCCGCGAACGAGTAGGCCCGCTCGCCGCTCGGATAGATCAGGTCAGGGTTCGGCAGCAGCAGTGTGAACTCCTCGCCGTCCAGCACTTTGCGGTTCAACACGCTGATCAGAGCGTTCGAGTTTGAGCGCCAGTCGAACCCCGCGTCGTCTGCCAGTACGAAAACGCTGGCCTCAGACATCCGGTCGAGCGGCACAAGCGTCGCTCCGCCCTGGCGAACGTAGTCGATGGCGTCCGGACTGCCGAATACGGCGGCCGGCGCTCCGTGCAGGCCGTTCTCCGAAAAGTAGCGCGGGATGAGAATGCCGGAATTGACGATGCGTTCGGCAGGGACAGGCACTCCCTGCTCTACGAATTTAGCGGCGCGTGACGGAATGGAGAGCGACGCGTCGTTGGTGACGATCAGATAGCTCTTATTGCGGGATTCCAGCCAATCGATGAGTTCCCGCGCTCCTGGCAGGCCGTTTGACTCGTTGACCAGAACGCCGTACGAGTCGAAAAGCAGCGTCTCGTAGCGCTCTGCGAGCTGCTTGATGGTGACAATCTCTGCCATGGGGTTCCGCTGCGGGCCCGTGCTAAAAATGGGTGGCGAATGTGCGTGTGGCTTCCGCCCAGGCCAGGCTATCCGGCAGTCGCCCTCTCGAAGCCATGCTCCCAGGCGTCCGCCGCAATCGCAAGCGGGAGCGACGCGTCACCGAACTCGATCGCATCGCCACCAACCGTGCCGAGCCGCACTATCGGCACGTCAAGCTTGCCGGCCAGAGCACGTAGCTCCGCAAACTTCTCTTCGCTCAGGCTCACTATAATCCTCGATTGGCCTTCACCAAACAGCGCCGCGTCCCAGCGCTGCGGCAGGGCGGCGGTCACCTGCGCGCCGAAACCACCCGTCACAGCAGATTCGGCAACGGACACTGCCAGACCACCATCCGAGCAGTCATGCGCCGAGTTGAGCAGGCTTGCTCGGACCGCGCTGCGGCAGAGCTCCTGAACTCGTAACTCAAGATCAAGGTCGATCACTGGCTGGCCGTTCGCCTCATCGTGGAACACGGCGTTGAACTCGCTGCCGGCCAGCGTCTCAACACCGTCCCACGGCTGTGCCCGGCCCAGCAGCAAGATCACATCGCCTTCTCGCTTGAACGAGATCGTGGCGTGCTTAGTCGCGTCTTCAAGCAGGCCGAGCGCGCCGATGATCGGCGTCGGGAAGATCGCCTTGCCTGCCGACTCGTTGTAAAGGCTGGCGTTGCCGCTAACAACCGGGATGCCGAACGCCGTCGCCGCCTCACGAATGCCTTCGACGCACTCGGTCAGCTGGTACTGGACTGTGGCAGTCTCAGGGTCGCCGAAGTTCAGCCCGTCCGTCAGCGCAAGCGGCTCTGCGCCGACGCATGCCAGGTTGCGGCAGGCCTCTGCAACCGCGATCTGCGCTCCTATGCGGGGGTCCAGGTAGCAGAGCCTGCCGTTGCAGTCTGTGCTTATGGCAATCGCGCGCGTCGTTCCCTTGAGACGGAGGACCGCCGCGTCGCCGCCGGGCTCGACCACGGTGTTGGTCTGCACATGGTGGTCGTACTGCCTGAAGACAGGCCGTTTGGAGGCGATGTTTGGCGAGGCGAGCATACGCGACAGCGCCTCAGCGGGCGTCACTCCCGGGAGGCCGCTGGCGCCGGGGTCTGTGGACTGGAGCCCGGTAAGCCACTCCGGCTTCGGCGCGCTGAACGAATATTCGGGAGCGCCTGTCAGAGGCTCTATCGGCGTCTCGCTGACCAGTTCGTCGCCGTCGTAGATCGCCACCGCCGAGCCGTTATGGAACTCGCCGATGACCGTCGCGTCCAGGTCCCAATCTTCGAACAGCGCCGTTACGGCGGCCACAGCACGCTCCTCAACCGCCAGCAGCATCCGCTCCTGGGACTCGGAGAGCATTACCTCATACGGCGTCATGCCGTCTTCGCGCCTTGGCACGCGTGCGACGTCAAGTCGCAAGGCCATGCCGCTGCGTTCAGCCATCTCGATAGCCGCCGATGTGAGTCCAGCCGCGCCGCAGTCCTGCATGCCGTTCACACCGGGGATTTCGATGGCTTTGAGGCATGCCTCGATCAGCACCTTTTCGAGAAACGGGTTTCCGACCTGCACGGCCGAACGCATCTCCGCCTGTTCGCCGAAGGTGCGAGACGCCAGCCCGGACGCGCCGTGGATGCCGTCTCTCCCTGTGTCCGCGCCGACGAGCACGAGGAGGTCTCCCGGGTTTTTCGCCGTGGCGCTCATGATGCGCGCATTCTCGATGAGGCCGACGCACATGGCGTTGACAAGCGGGTTGCCGGCATACGAGCGGTCGAAGGAGGTCTCTCCGCCGACGTTGGGGATGCCGATGCAGTTGCCGTACCAGGAGATGCCGCCAACGACTCCGTGGATGAGGTACCTGACGCGCTCATCCTGGTCCGGCATACCGAATCTCAACGAGTCAAGCAGGGCGATAGGCCGGGCGCCCATCGCAAAGATGTCCCTGACAATGCCTCCGACGCCGGTGGCTGCGCCCTGCAACGGCTCGACGGCTGACGGGTGGTTGTGGGACTCGATCTTCATTGCGATCGCCAGGCCGTCGCCGATGTCGATCACCCCGGCGTTTTCGGCGCCGGGAGCGACAAGAAGCCTGCTCGACTCGCCCGGCAGGCGGCGCAGCAGCGGCTTGGTGTGCTTGTAGCCGCAGTGCTCGCTCCACAGCGCGCCAAACAGACCAAGCTCAAGGTCGCCCGGCTCTCTTCCAAGGCGGTCGACAATCGCCTCGTACTCGGCGCGGCTGAGAGCGATCTCGCTCAGCGTCTCTTGCGAAACAGGCAACTTTGTCTTCTCCTGCGGGCGGTTTACCGGTGCGGAACAGGGCGCGACATGAGGTGCCGCGCCAGTGCCGGGCCTCCGGCAGATAGCCGTCCAGCCGAGCGCTCCCACAAGTATCGCAGCAATCTGCCTGCGCCGCCGCGCTAGTCCATGCTGAACGGCGGGTACTGGTCAACTATCAGGTAAGAGTACAGATTTACTCGCGTCGACCATCTCAGGATCCCGACCATCAGCTTGAACATGTCACTGTGCGGCTTGCCCGTGAAGATCACGACGATCACGTTCACTAAGAAGAGCACATAGAGTACGGCGGATGCCACCGAAAGGATGATCATGTGCGGAATCAACAGGAGCCAGCGGAAGAAGGTTGTGAGCCGGTTGCCAGTCTCCAGGTACTCCGCAGTGATTTTGACCGGGTAGTCTGGCGCCTCGTCCATCGTGAACGGCGGGTAGACATCGGTCATGTGAAGGCTGTATGCCGAAACCCTCACGGACCAGCGGTTGACGCCCATAAGAAAATCCCAGAGGCCGCGAGGGCGCTTGCCTGTGATCAATATGGCGATCCACGATATGAACAGGACAAAGGTGGCGGCGACGCCGAGAAGCCAGAGGACAAAAAAATGTGGCAGCAGGAGCAGGCCCTTGAACAGCCAGAGCCACCGGCTCAAGGAGGCGGGCTCGGTCTGCGAGTACGTGGCGGGATAGGGCGCTGGTTGAGTGGCCATCAAAGACCTCCGAGCGGTGTCACTGCGTGCTCGCGCGGCACGCAATTTGGCCGGAGTCTACCTGTATAGCCGTGAGAATATGCACGCCCATGCGATCTGGTGGCCGGTCTGGAGAACCCGGAGGCCGGATCAGAGCGTGGCCGTGGCGGCGGACCGGATCATCGAATCGAACAGCACGTTGCCGTCTGCGCCGCCGATCAGGTCCTCGCACGCCTTCTCCGGGTGAGGCATCAGGCCGAGCACATTTCCTTGCTCGCTCATGAGCCCGGCGATGGAGTTGATTGAGCCGTTCGGGTTCGACCCGCCGGACACGTTTCCATCTGCGTCTGCGTACCGGAGGAGCACCTGTCCGCCGTCCTCGACTCTGCGCACCGTATCGTCGTCCGCCTGCCAGTTTCCCTCGCCGTGGGAGATCGGCACTCGCAGCAGCTGGCCCTGGACGGCCGAGTTCGTAAACACGGTGCCTGCGCGTTCAACACGCAGGTTGACCCATTCGCACCTGAATTCAAGGTGTTCATTGCGGATTAGCGCGCCCGGCAAGAGACCGGCTTCGCACAAAACCTGGAAACCGTTGCAAATGCCGATGACCGGGCCGCCGCGCTCCGCAAACTCCCGCACAGACTCCATAACAGGGGAGAAACGCGCTATCGCGCCGCAGCGGAGGTAATCGCCGTAGCTAAAGCCGCCCGGCAGGACGATAGCGTCGCAGTCGGAGATGTCGGTCTCCTTATGCCACACGAGTCTCGCCGGCTGGCCCAGCACATCGTGGACCGCGTAATAGGTGTCGTGCTCACTCCATGTGCCGGGGAAAACGACTATTCCGAACTTCATGCGGGGCTCCAGGAGCGTCAGATGGGTAACCCGGACGTGGCGGCGAGTGCCAGACAGACATGGTTCTCTGCGACGGTTGAACCGCTCGGTTGATGATAGCCGTTGGCCAGCGGGCCCGGTGCGCAGCGGCAACACCGGCGGCGATGCCTCTGTAAGGAACAGTCTGGCAAAGCACAACAAAAAAGCGCCCGTTGCAGGGGCGCTTTTCAAGCCGCAGACCGCTGCGGCCGACTACATATTCTTCAAGGTCGCCTTCGTGCTTTTGCGCTGTTTCGAGGCGGCCTTCTTCTTGCGAAGGATGTTTGGCGGCTCAAAATGCTGGCGGCGGCGGGTCTCAGACACGATGCCTTCTTGCTGCACCCGCTTCGTGAACCGTCGCAGGAACGATTCAAAGCTCTCGCCGTCATTGATCCGCATTTCCAAGGGCCAGACTCCAGTGACTCAGTTCGCTCTTATTCGAGACAGGCGTAACAGCGCAGGCGTTCACGCCAGACATCAATGATACGCAACGGCGCGGCTCACGGTCAATCTACACCGCGCAACGCCGTGCAGTTGGACGGCCGTGATCGCCTTGAGCCGCATTGCGCCGGACGCGTGAGCCCTATCGGCGAGCAGTCGTCCTCAGGTCGGCGTTCGCGGTTATGCGGCGGGCCAGCGTGCCGCACCGCACACGCACATAGCGGTCCCTGGCAAAGAGCGCCGCTCGCGCCACCAGCAGGAAGGGGAGCGCCGCCAGTACCAGCGATGTTGGCGTGCGCCCGACGCGCTCCCTCATGCGCTGCTTGAACTCTATGCTCGGCCGTGTGCCTTCGTCTCTGAACATCGGTCTGTCCGCCACATTGTGCGTTGCCGCAACTTGAACCCGGGCGCACTGCGTGGTCGCCCGCCTCACGGGAATGATAGCGGTGCCGCGCCTTGCAGTCCTGTGGGGCCGCCGCCAGGACGGCAGATGGCTCTGAGAAACCCGGTTTAGTTTCCGGCGCCAGCGCCGTTCGCCTCGAGGAGTTTGATCGCGTTGGCTACCCTTTCGACAACCCGCTCCCTGCCGATGGCCGCGATGGTGTCGAAAAGCGGCGGCGCCATCGGGGAGCCGGTCACCGCCACGCGGACAGGGGTAAAGAGCGGGCCGGGCTTCATATCGAGCGACTCCGCAAGTGCCCGGAACTCGGCCTCGAGATGCTCCGGCTCAAACGGCTCTACCGACTTAAGCAACGCCAGCGAGGCCTCAAGTGACCGGGCCGCTGTCGCGGGATCAGACTTTCGCTCGGACAGGGCCTCGACATCAGGCCTGACCTCATCGGCAAAGAAGAAGCCAAGGCTCTCGACGGCCTCGTTAAGCGTCTTCAGTCGTTCATGCACCAGCGGGACGAGTTTGCGCAGGAACTCACGGTCAATCGGCCTGGCGACCGAGTCCGGAAGTCCGCCTTCCGCCTCCGGTCTCTCGAGGACCGGCAGCAGCCGCTCCATCAGTTCGTCAGCAGAAAGCTGGCGGATGAGAACGCCGTTCATCCACAGGAGCTTCTCACTGTCGAAGACCGCGGGGTGTTGCAGTATGCGCTCGACTGAGAAACGCCTGACGGTCTCGTCGCGGCTCATCACCTCGGTGTCGTCGCCAGGCGACCAGCCAAGCAGGGCCAGGAAGTTAAACACAGCCTCGGGGAGGAAGCCCTGGTCGCGATACTCGAGCGCTGAGGCTGCGCCGTGCCGCTTGCTGAGCTTTGAGCGGTCCTTTCCCAGGATCAGTGGGACGTGGACGTAGACCGGCGGCGCCCACCCGAGAGCCTGGTGGATGAGGATGTGGCGAGGCGTGCTCGGGATCCACTCCTCGCCGCGAATGACATGGGTGATGTCCATATCGTGGTCGTCTATGACATGCGCAAGGTGGTATGTGGGATAGCCGTCAGACTTCATGATTACGAAGTCCTGCAGCAGTGCGAAGTCGAACTCAACGTCACCGCGGACCGTGTCGTTGAACCTCAATATGCCGCGGTCTGGCACCTTCATGCGGACGACGATCTGCAGTCCTTTTGCGCGCGACTCTTCGATCTGCGCAGGCGTCCTGTGCCGTCCGCGGTTGTCATAGCCCGGCGGCTTGCCCACCGCCTTCTGCCGGTCGCGTAGCTCTTCCAGCTCCTCGGGAGTTGTATCGTCCTCATAGGCGTGGCCTGAGTCCAACAGGCGCTGCGTCGCGTCCCGGTATCGGTCGAGGCGTTCCGACTGCGTGTAAGGCGCGTGTGGGCCGCCGACGTCCGGACCCTCGTCCCAGTCGAGCCCGAGCCAGCGCAGCGACTCCATGATCGACTTTTCGGCTTCGGGGTCGTAGCGGGCGCGGTCCGTGTCCTCGATACGCAGCACGAACTGCCCGCCGGTTTTTCGAGCGAGCAGCCAGTCATACAGGGCTGTGCGCACGCCTCCGATGTGGAGCATTCCGGTCGGGCTGGGCGCAAAGCGGGTCCGCGCGCCAGCGTTCGCCGATGAGCGGTCAGGTGAAAGGGGCATATCCAGAATGTATCGGCCGCGGAGGCTGCTGACAACGCTCCCGGCTACTGCTCCCGCCGCAGTTCGTCCAGCACAAGCTGAAGATCAGGGGGAAGCGGCGACTCGACAACTATCTCTCGGCCCGTCATCGGATGAGTGAACCGCAACCTGCAGGCGTGGAGGAACTGGCGGTTTAAGCCGCGGACCGCGTAGCTGGCCCCCGAGGTGGCGCCGGTCTTATATGTCGGGTCGCCCATGACAGGAAAGCCGATTGCCGCCATGTGGACGCGTATCTGGTGCATCCGGCCTGTCTCAAGCTCGACCTCCAGCAGCGAGCCGCCTCTCACACTCTCAACCAGGCGGTAGTGCGTTCTTGCGGCGCGCCCGGACTCGACGACAGCCTGCCGCGTGCGGTTGGCCGGGTCACGGCCGATCGGCGCGTCAACCGTTCCCAGCGGCGGTTGGATATTACCGTGGACCAGCGCTGTGTAGGTGCGCTTTATCTGGCGCGCGCGCATAGCCTTGCCCAGTTCTGCGTACGCCTCAGGTGTCAGTGCGAAGATCAGCAGACCTGTGGTGTCGAGGTCGAGCCGGTGTACCACTCCCGGCCTGTCCGGCGGCCCGGCCACTGCAATCTGCGGATAGCGGGCCAGGAGGCCGTTGACCAGCGTGTCGTTCCTGTGCCCGGGACCGGGATGGACGGCGACGCCAGTCGGCTTGTCGAGTACCAGCAAGTGCTCATCTTCATAGACAACGTTGAGTGGCACGTCTGCGGCGACGATGCCTTCAGGTTCCAGCTCAGGGAGGAACGCCTCGACTTCGTCTTCCGGCTTTAGCACGGCAGCAGGCCGGCTCTCGACGTTGCCGTTGACCCTGACGAGGCCATTGCGGATGGCAATCTGCGCGGCGGAGCGGGAGAGCCAGTCGGCCTGTGCGGCAAGAGCGACGTCAAGCCGGGCCGCGCCGCCGTCCTCAGATGCCCGCCACGCCACTCGGCGGGCCGTCATACCATTTCCTGGCTGCCGCCACCGGCCGCATTCGGAGCCGGGTTGACAGGGTCGGCAGCCTCACCGGGCGGATCTTTTTTCTTGCCGTTTTCTGCCGGGTTGGTCCAGAAGAAGAGGAACAGCACTGCGATGCCAACGACTATCGATGAGTCTGCGATGTTGAAGATGGGCCACGGACCGATGTCAACGAAGTCCGTGACGTGACCGAGCCTTATCCGGTCGATCAGGTTCCCGAAGGCGCCGCCAAGCAGGAGGCCGAAAGCCATCCGCACCCAGACGGTGGGCGACTCAACAGACCTGTAGACGAAGTAGAGCGCGATCACGGCGCCGAACGAGATGATGGTAAGCAGGTCGCTCTGGTCCTGGAACAGGCTGAAGGCTGTGCCGGTGTTCCACGCGTGTGTGATGCGGAAAAAGCCGTTATCTGGCCACGACTCGCCACGCGATAGATTGCCTGTGACGATCACCTTGGTCAGCTGGTCAAGCCCGAGCGAAGCTGCGAGGAGCAACCATGGAACAGGATCGGCAAATAGCGAACGCCGCCGCCGGGCTGGCTCCGGGTTGCTGACGCCGGCCGGAGCGTCACTGTCCTGTGGCGGAGCGTCGTGTTCTGATGATGAGGTGTCGTGGGTCACAGTCTGAGTATACGGCCCTGCTGTGAACAGAGTTTGAAGATTCGCCGCCGCAGCCGGCGCCGCCGGTGGGAAAAATGAACACAAATGCCGGAGTTCGTTTGTTCTGGCGCTGCTGCCCCGATGGGATTGGTAGAATCTGCAAGCCGCTTTGAGCGTGTGCGGAGCGGCCGCCGGGCAGCTGTCAGGCCGTAGAACGCGCAGACGCAGCCTCATTTGCCGTAACCCTCCGGCAAACAACCGTTCCTGCAATCACGGGCTCACCAGGTTAGCCAAGTTAGAAGGAAACAATGGACATCCGAGTCGATCTTCGCAGCGACACAGTCACCAAGCCTTCACCGGAGATGCGGAAGGCGATGTATGAGGCCGAGGTGGGCGATGACGTCTACCGTGACGACCCGACAGTAAACCGGCTCCAGGAGAAGGCGGCAGAGATGCTGGGGAAGGAGGCCGGGCTGTTCGTCGCCTCGGGCACGCAGGGAAACCTGGTCGCGGTGCTCGCACAGGCCCAGCGAGGCGATGAGATCATCCTCGGGGACATGTGCCACATCTTCAACAGCGAGGCCGGCGGCGTCTCGGTACTCGGCGGCGTCGTGATGTACCCGATCAAGACGGACAGGCACGGCCTGCTTGCGCCAGAGCTGATCCATGCCGCTGTAAAGCCGCGTGACTACCACAAGCCGCCCACGAAGTTGCTTTGCATTGAGAACACTCACAACGGGACCAGCGGCCGGGCAATCACGCCCGCCGCCACTCGCGTCATGACTGATGCGGCTCGTGCGCACGGCTTGCGCGTTCACCTGGACGGAGCGCGGCTGTTCAACGCGGCGGTCAGCCTTGGCGTCGACATAAAGGAGCTGACCGCGCCCGTCGACACAGCGACATTCTGTCTCTCCAAGGGTCTGTCGTGCCCCATCGGCAGTGTGCTGGTCGGCGACGCCGATTTCATCGAAGAGGCCGGGAGGTGGCGCAAGATTCTTGGCGCGGGAATGCGGCAGGTCGGCATCGTCGCTGCGGCCGGGTTGGTGGCGCTCGACTCGATGATCGAACGCCTCGAGGAGGACCACGTCAACGCAAAGAAGCTGGCGGAAGGTCTGTCCGAGTTGAACGGCATAGTCCTCGACCCTGAAGACATCACAACGAACATCGTGCGGTTTGGCGTGCCTGCGGGCAGCGGCGACCGGATAGCTGCGCGTCTCAAGGAGGCGGGCGTCTACATAAACGGCGGTGACTCGGACCTGCGCATGGTGACGCACTACGGGGTGGACAGTGAGGACATTGACTTCGCTCTGGTTGCAATGCGCAAGGTGATGAAGGGCCTGGCCTGACCTCTGCCCCGGCTGACGCGGCCATGCACTCTGCACGCAACCGTGCGTCGGTTACCAACAGCGACTTCCGGCAGTGGTGCGATACGCTGTAACGACTGTTTCTTTCTCACTGTCCTTTGCTTGCCAACGATATCGCCCAATGGCCTCTCCTGACTTCGTGCTGGAAATAGACGGCCTGACCAAGAGCTTCGGCCAGCGAACCGTTGTCAGCAACATCTCGTTCCAGGTGCGGCGCGGTGAGATCTTCGGTTTTCTTGGCCCAAACGGCTCTGGCAAGACAACAACCATTCGGATGGCGCTCGGAATCATCAGGCCAGACTCCGGCACTATCTCCATCCTCGGCTCCGACCCGAGCAGGACAGTCCTGAAACGCGTTGGCTACCTGCCGGAAGACCGCGGCCTCCTGCGCAAGGTGCGGGTGCTGGACATCGTCAGGTACCTGGGGCGGCTGAAAGGCCTCAGCTCGTCCGATGCGGAGGAACGCGGCACGGAACTGCTTCACCGTGTCGGTCTGTTCCAACACCGTCACAAGAGGGTGGAAGGACTCTCGCGAGGGATGACGCAGTTGATCCAGTTCATCTCGGCGATCATCCACGAGCCGGAGTTCATCATCCTGGATGAGCCGTTCGCCGGCCTGGACCCGCTCAACGTGCAGCTCATGAAGCAGATGCTGTTCGAGCAGCAGGAGCGCGGCGCAACGATCATGTTCAGCACCCACATAATGTCCGACGTTGAGGAGCTGTGCCAGCGAGTGGCCCTGATCGCAGACAGCCATATGCTGATCTATGGCGATCTCGATGAGATCAAGCGGGACCGCGGCGCCAGCGCAGTGCGTGTCCGCGCTCCGGAGATGCCTCGATCGCTGGGCCAGGGCCGTGCGGCGCCGGTCAACGGAATCATGGAGTTCGCAATTGGCGATGGCAGAACCTCCGAAAGCGTGCTGCGAGCGTTCCTCGACGCCGGGATACCGGTCGAGCGCTTCGAGCTGCTCCTGCCGACGATGAACGATGTATTCATTGAGGAGGTTTCCCGTGCTCGGAACCTCACCTGAGACTCGCGTCATCCTTGGCGAAGAGTTTCGCAGACAGATCCGACGCCGAAGCTGGCAGATCCTGACACTGCTTGTGCCGACGGTCCTGCTGATAGCGCTGTTTGCCGTTCCGCTCATCAGGAACGCGGTCACGGAGAACGATCCGGTCACACCGCTCAGCAGGATCGGTTATGTCGACAACGCAGGCATAATCCTGGACTTCGGACTCACAGAGGGCCCTGCCGGGTACGCAGACAGGGAGACCGGCATCCAGGCTGTCCAGCGTGGACAGGTGGAGGCGGTATTTGTTATCCCACAAAACTACCTGGAGACAGGCGAGGTCCAGTGGATCCGTGCCGACTCAGGATTCCTCACAGACGACTCGCTCGCCGGGGTGTTCAGGGAGTTCCTGACCGTCGAGCTGATAGCAGGGCTGGTTGAGCCGAGCGTCCTTGAGCGCGTGGTCCGCCCGGCGCACTTCACGGTGTACGAGGTGTCCGAGGACGGCACGATTGCCGAGGAGCCGCCAGACGCGCAGCAGGCAGGCGAGTTCTTTGTGCCGTTTATCTTTGCCCTGCTGCTGATGATCGCCATCTTCTCCGGCAGTGGAAGTCTGTTGCAGAGCGTCGCGGACGAAAAGGAGAACCGGATGATCGAGATGATCATCACCTCCGCCACGCCGCTTTCAATCATGGCAGGAAAGGTGTTTGCGCTTGGCGCCGCCGGTCTGATCCAGGTAACGGTTTGGGTGATCTCGGCCGCGCTGCTTGCGCCACTGATCATCGACCAGATTCCGGACGCGGGCGACTTGAGCGTTGGCGTGGACCTGCTGGTGTTGGTGCTCCTGCTCTTCATCACCGGGTATTTCCTCTTTGCCGTGATCATGGCCGGCGTTGGCGCGGCCACAACGTCCGTGAGAGAGGCGTCGCAGATCTCCGCCATCATCACCGTCCCAGCCGTTGTGCCTGTCTGGCTTTCGTCCCTGCTCGTCTCGGACCCTGACGGGACGGTGGCGCAGGTGTTGTCTTACATCCCGGTCACTGCGCCTACGACCATCCTGATACGGCTGAGCGCGGGAAACGTGAGTGCGGCTGAGGTTGCGGCGAGCCTGCTGGTCATCACCGCCTCGGCGTTCGTGCTGCTGTGGGTCTCTGCGCGCGTGTTCAGAGCAGGGCTGCTGCTATACGGACAGCGCATGACCCTCAAGAACGTGTGGTCCGCTCTCCGGCACGCCAATTAATCAGGCGGAGCTTTAAGGTCGTCCGTTGGCGACTGGTCCGGCAAGTAACGTTCCGGCCCCCACCACTCTTTGAGCCGCTCTGCCATAGCTCCCTCTGCGCCCAGCAAGCCCGGCCGGTAGTAGCTGCGGTCGCGCAGCCGCTCCGGCAGGTTCTCAGCCTCAACGAAGTGGCCCGGCTGGTCGTGCGGATAGCTGTAACCCTTGCCGTGGCCGAGTTCGGACATGAGGCGAGTCGGCGCATTCCTGAGGTGCATCGGCACCGGCTCGTCACGGCCCTGGCGAACATCCGCCAGCGCGGCGTCGATAGCCTTGTACGCCGAGTTACTCTTGGGCGCAGACGCGAGGTAGATCGTCGCCTCGGCAAGCGGGATCCTGCCTTCGGGAAGCCCGATGAACTCAACCGCCTCTTTAGCCGCGATGGCGACCGCAAGGCCGTTCGGGTTGGCGAGTCCTATGTCTTCGGCAGCTGAGATGACAAGGCGTCTTGCGATGAAGACCGGGTCCTCGCCGGCGTCCAGCATTCTCGCAAGGTAGTAGACAGCGGCGTCAGGGTCAGAGCCGCGTATCGACTTGATGAACGCAGAGATGGTGTCGTAGTGCTGGTCGCCCAGCCGGTCGTAGCGCGCCTGGCGCTGGAGCGACTGCTCGAGCGTCTCGATCGTGACGAGCCTGTTCCCGTCTTCGTCCGGCTGGGTAGACTCGACGGCCAGTTCCAGCGTGTTGAGCGCGGCGCGCGCGTCACCATTCGATACGCGTAGCAGGAATGAGCGTGACTCCTCAGTAAGTGTTGCGTTATCCCTGGCAAGGCCGCGGACAGCGTCTGATAAGGCGCGCGTTATCAACGTGCCGATCTCTTCGTCGCTGAGTGGCTCGAGCGTGTAGACGCGGGCACGGGACAGAAGAGGCGAGATCACCTCGAAAGACGGGTTTTCCGTAGTCGCGCCGATGAGCGTCACAGTGCCCTCTTCGACATGAGGCAGCAACGCGTCCTGCTGGGACTTGGAGAAGCGGTGGATCTCATCGATGAACAGGATGGTCGGCCGGTCAAACTGGCCCAGACGGTCACGCGCGGCAGACACCGCCTCTCGCACGTCCTTCACGCCGGATGTGACGGCGGAGAGCTGCTCAAAATGGGCCCTGGTGGCGTGCGCAATCAGCCGGGCGAGCGTCGTCTTGCCGCTGCCGGGCGGTCCCCAGAGGATCATGGATGGGACGCGGTCCTCGTCGATGGCGCGGCGCAGGACAGAGCCGGGCGCCAGCAGGTGGCGCTGGCCGGCGTACTCGTCGAGCGATTCCGGGCGCATGCGCGTGGCCAGCGGCGCGTTGCGGCGCTGAATTGCCTCCCGCCTGTGGTCGAACAGTGTCATGCCAGTGTCTGTAGTTTAGGCCGGAAACGGCCGGCTCGGCGTCAGACGGCCCGTGACGCCGTGACAGGGCCCTATCTCCGCCGTTCGGCCCGCGGCGTGATGCCGTTGTTGGCAGGGTTGTCATAGAACCCGCGCTGGCCGTAGTCGAGCTCTGCGATCGTCGCGCCGTGACCTCCGTCGCCGTGACTGGCCAGGTAGTGCCTCTTCACAAGCGGTGAGTCGTCGAGCACCTTCTGAACCGTCGACCTGACCGCACCTGTGCCGTGGCCGTGGATGATCTTGACAATGTGCAGCCGCGCCGCGTGCGCCTGCCGGATGTGCGCCTCTGCGGCGACGGCGGCTTCCGCTTTCGTCATGCCGTGGAGGTCTATGTCGATGCTGGCCGGCCGCACCGGTGGCCGAGTTGGCCGGATTGGCCGAATTGGGCGAATGAACCCGTGGCTGCTACCGGAGGTCAATTGCTCGTCTCCAGCGCGCCGGCCAGAGCCGCCAGCACGGCGGCGTCCTCTTCCGGCAGCACGGTGCGCGGGTCCAGCAGCAGCTCATCCTCGTGGATGCGCGCGATCACAGGCGGAACCTGACGGCGCAGTGCCGCGGCAAGAGCGTTCGGGTCGCGTTTGCCACCGATGGCGAGAACATATGTCGCCAGCGTCTCTCCTGGCAGGCTGCCCCCGCCGACCGTCGACCGGCCCGGCTTCACCTCGCCCTCGCCCGCGGCCTCACGCCAATGCCGCGCTCTCTTCTCAAGCGCGTCAGGAGTCGCCGAAATCATCCGCCATATCGGGATCTCGCTCTCCGCGTCTTCCCGCAAGTACGCGAGCAGCGTCGCACTCAGCGCTGCAAGGGTCATCTTGTCGATGCGCACAGCGCGGGCCAGCGGGTGCTTCGCCACGCGCTCGACCAGTTCCCGGTTTCCACAGATGATCCCCGCCTGCGGTCCGCCGAGCAGCTTGTCCCCGGAGAACATGGTCAGGCTGGCGCCGTCCGTGATCGAGTCCTGGACGGTCGGCTCTCGCTCCATTCCGAATTGACGAGTGTCGAGTAGCGTGCCGGAGCCGAGGTCGTTTAACACCGGCACATTGTGTTTGCGGCCCACAGCGACCAGTTCGGCAAGTTCCGGGGTGTGGGTGAAGCCCTGGATGGAGAAGTTGCTCGGGTGGACCTTCAGTATGGCTGCGGTCTGGTCCGTCACCGCCGCTGTGTAGTCGTCCGCGTATGTGCGGTTGGTCGTTCCGACTTCGACGAGCTTCGCGCCGGACTGGCGCATCACGTCCGGGACCCTGAAACCTCCACCAATCTCGACCGACTCGCCGCGCGAGACGATCACCTCGCGTCCGCAGGCGACCGCGCTCAGTGTCAAGAGCACGGCGGAGGCGTTGTTGTTCACCGCCATCGCAGCCTCGGCGCCCGTCACATCAGCCACAAGCCGGGAGATGTGGGCGTTGCGGGAGCCTCGTTTCCCCGGCTCAAGATCGAACTCCAGGTCCGAATAGCCGCCGGCCGCGTGTGCCGCCGCAGCTATTGCCGCGGCGCTTAGCGGGGAGCGGCCGAGGTTCGTGTGGAGCACGACGCCGGTTGCGTTGATCACCCGCCGTGGCCAGTTGTTCCACGATTCCCTTGCCCGGCCGACTACGCGCAGCGCCACCTCTCCGGCGTCCGGCGCCGCTTCGCCGTCGCGGACGGCCTGGCGCGTCGTCTCTAAAACGTCACGGACTAACCTGGTGACCGCGGGCAGGGAACTCTCGGCGGCCAGTGCCCCGACGCGTGCGTCCCTGAGAACGGCGTCAACGGACGGGATTGACCGGAGCCTGTCTGCGGCGGGTTCGCTGTCAGTCATTCGGGTATCGAATTTTGTGAGTCATGGCTCAAGATGCTAGCACTGGAACTCAGGCCCAACATGCGCCGCGAACCGCTTTTGTGATTGAGTTGGCCTCACAGTGTGTAGAATAGTCAGGTTGTAGTAATTCTCAACACAAATCATGTTCAAGATTGGCCTCACAGGCGTAATTGGCTCGGGGAAAGCGGAGGTCGCCAGCATACTGGCGTCGCTCGGCGCGGCGGTGATCTACGCAGATCAGATCAGCCGCCAGATCTACGAGCCGGGAGACGCCGGCCACCAGGCGGTTGTTGACACATTCGGTGAAGACGTGCTGGATGAGGACGAGCGGATAGACCGCGCCGCACTCGCCGCGATCGTGTTCGGTGACGAGGCGCAGCGGCGCAGGTTGGAGAACGCGGTCTGGCCTGTGATGGCGGCGGTAGTGGAGAAACGGCTGGCGGCGGCAGAGGCGGAAGGCGCTCCGGCGGCGGTCATCGAGGCGGCAGTCCTCTTCGAGGCAGGCTGGGACAGGCTGGTGGACGAGGTCTGGGCTGTCACGGCAGACGAGGCCGCGAGCGTCCTGCGGGTCAGAAGAAGAGACGGTGCGAGCGAAGATCAGGTGCGAGCCCGCATGGCTGCGCAGCTATCAGCCGGCGAAAAAGCGGCCAGGGCCAACCGGGTGATTGTGAATGACGGTTCGCTGGAAGACCTGCGAGAGTGCGTGGAGCAGGTCTGGAATGAGGTGACCGGCGAGGGCCGGTGACCGGAAGGCGCCAGAGAGTGATCGGTCGCCCCGGAGCGCTTAACGAAACGGGCGGAAAAGAAGGCACAGAAAATATGACGACGAGGCACGACTACCGCGAGATCCCTGTCGAGGAGTATGTGGTCGATAAGGAGCCCTTCTACATCTCTAGTTCGGACGAGATTGAGGTCTTCGAGGCCGCATACCGGCAACGGGTGCCGGTACTGCTCAAGGGACCGACGGGCACGGGAAAGACCCGCTTCGTCGAGTACATGGCCTGGCGTCTAGGCCAGAGCCTGAAAGTCCAGGCCGACGGCTCATCATCTGACGAGGGCGAGAACCGTCGATCCGCCGGGCACCTTCCACTGGTGACCGTCGCCTGTCATGAAGACCTGACGGCCAGCGACCTCGTTGGCCGCTACCTGCTGGACTCGAACGGCACTCGCTGGATCGACGGCCCGCTCACCCGTGCGGTCAAGGCCGGCGGCATCTGTTACCTGGACGAGGTGGTTGAGGCACGCAAGGACACCACGGTCATCATCCACCCGTTGACCGACCACCGCCGCACGCTGACCATCGACAAGCTCGGTGAGGTGATCGAGGCGGCTGACGGCTTCCTGCTCGTCGTCTCCTACAACCCCGGCTATCAGAACGCCATGAAGGACCTGAAGCACTCGACCCGGCAGCGGTTCGTGGCGCTTGAGTTCGACTTCCCTGACGAAGAGCGGGAGGCCCGGATCATCGCTCACGAGTCAGGCGTCGATGAGAAGAACGCCGAGTTGCTCGCAAGGCTCGGAAGCAAGATACGCAATCTCCGTGAGCACGGCCTTGAAGAGGGCGCCAGCACCCGTGTCCTCATCTACGCAGGCAGGCTGATCAAGGAAGGCATATCGCCTCGCAGGGCGTGCCAGGTTGGAGTCACATGGGGCATCACGGACGATTCCCAGATCCAGCGCAGCATAGACGAGGTCGTTTCATCGATTTTTCCGTAGTCGTCTTTCCGTAAGAACCTCCAGTCAGAGAGTCAAGGATTGCCCTCTAGCCGCGCTCAGCACCTGATCCAGACCTACGAGGCCGTTCTGAGGCCCCGAAAAGCGGGCGCGACGGAACCCGACGGAATAGACCCTCGCAGCGCCGCGGTGTTTGTGCTGTTCACCGAGCGGGACGGCAGGGCGGAGATTCTCCTGATGCGCAGGCCGCGCCTGCGAGGCCGCCACAGAGGCGAATGGGCATTCCCCGGCGGCATGCGCGAGCCGCACGATGATGGACTGCTGCAGACCGCTTTCAGGGAGACAGAGGAAGAGCTAGGCATCGCCCCGTCTTCCATTGAGCACTGGGGATCACTGGAGCCGGTGACGACGACCGGCACGAAATTCAGGGTCTGGCCGTTCACTGGCCGGCTCGACTCATCCGCAAAGATCGTCCCTTCAAAGGCAGAAGTCGAAGAGGTCGCCCGCTTCCCCGTCGAGGCGTTTACCTCGCTGTCGATGCGACGCAGCATCCAGCTTAGAAGAGACGGCAGTGTGCGGAACTTGAGGGCGTATGCCCACGACGGGATGGTGGTCTGGGGCGCGACAGCCAGAATTCTGTCGCAGATTTTCGATCCGCCGGCCAGCGTCAAATCCGCACTCTGGCATACCGGCGAGGAAGTTTCAAAGGTCGTCGGCCAGTGAGCGATAACGAACAGTCAGGTCCAGAGCCGTCCGTCCGCTCACAGAAATTGACGGTGGCGCAGATAGAGGTTGAGCTGGAGCAGTACCCTGCGCCGGTCGCTGAGCGGTTCCGCATGGCCAGTGGCACCCTTTCAGGCCGGCTGGCAGAGGAGACGCTTCAGGAATGGGCGGCGACCGGCCTTGAGATCGCCAGGAAGACGGTCCGCTCATGGGAGGCGGCGTCCGAGTTCTTCGACGCGTCGCCAGGGGTCCAGCGCCAGTTGCCGTCCGGCCAGTTCCTGAGATGGGGACGCACGGGCGCAAGCCTGTGTTCGGAGTCGCCGAGCCTCGCCGTGGCATTCTTCAAGGCGAGCCCGGCAGCCATGCTGCGGCTCCGCCCGCGCTACATCGACGACTGGGCGACAGTAACGCGCTCGCTCTATCGCGGCACCTGGAAGTCGAGCGCGCTCGCAGCCCGGCTTTTCGAGAGCACTCCGCAGCTCCTGGAGACGCTCTCATTTGACGAGTTCTGCTCGTTCGGAGGGTTTCTCGAAGTCCTGTCCCGGCGTTCGTACGACTCGGCTGCCGACTCACTCACGCAGGGCGTCGCCCTGTTCCCCAGACTTGGCTCAGACTCAGACCATTTCATTGCGCTGGCACGCGCCGTCTCTGAGTCGTCATGGCGCGAGATCAAGGACCTTTTCGACTCTGGCTCGGACTCGCTGGTCAACCTGCCGTCTCCGCAACGAGTCGCGCTCCTCTCTCTTGCCCGCCGCCTGAACGCAATGGGCGCGTCTGACCCTGGCGCACTGATCCGCGCCGGCTCGAAAGCTGTGTCCGGCGTGCCGTCCGAGTCGCGAGAGCGGCTTCTTGAGCTTACGGACAGACTGGCGTCAGTCCACGCCGCGGCCGCGCCAGAGTTCCTGAAGTCTGCGCCGGGTGTGCTGGAACGCGTCACCTTTGCCCAGTTGACCGAGTGGCACGCGCGCGGAGCGCAGATCAGCCAGGACAACCCGGAAGCCGCGGTCGCCTACTTCAAGCTGGAGTCCGCCTCGGCGTCTGAGACCCTCGACGCCCTGTCTTCGAGCATCGAGTTGAGCCGTGTGCGGGACATCCTGCGCATGTATTGCCAGGCTCTCACGGGCCGACCGATAGAGGTGTCTGCCGCGCAGCAGCTGGCGGACAAGAACATCGGCTGGTTCCAGGGGGAGCTGCCCACGACAGAAGGCACAACCGTCTACCTGCCGTCTGTCATCAACCGCTACCTGACCAAGGATGAGAACTTCTTCTTCTACAAGGTGGTCTCAACTCACCAGGTAGGCCACATCGAGTTCGGCTCGTTCGAATTTACATTCGCCAGGCCTTCCGGACTGTTTGACGATCTCCGGCCTGACCTGCCCGGCGCAAAGAAGCTCGCGGCGGCTATCGAGAGCGACGCCCAGCTGCAGCAGCAGATGGAGCTTGGCCAGTCCAGGGAGGCGCGAGAGGCTCTCAAACACCTGAAGGACGCCGGCGCGGCAGAAGCAGCCAGCCCGGAAGTTCCGGCGGAGCGCGAGTTCCTGACAGACATGTCACGCTTCTTCAGCCTGTTTCCTGACAACAAACTTGCCCTTGACGTCTTCACCGTTGTCGAAAGCACCCGTGTGGACTCACTGGTTATGCAGTCCTACCGCGGCATCGTCGAGATGTATCGCCGCGTCCAGTCCACGGCACTGGAGAACAGGCCGGAGCTCGATGAGTTGCCAGCACGCGAGTCGCTCGTCGAGTTCCTGATCAGGTGGAGCCTCGGACAGCGCGAAGGGCTCGTCGCGCCGAAGGAGCACGTCGAGACGGCGCGCAAAGTAAGGCGGCTGCTCGACCGTATGACGTCGCCGGAGGCCACTGTCGAGGACGCCGCCGAGGCGACCGTCCGCATCTACTCGATTCTCGCCAACGTGCGGAACGAAGACGTGGACGAAGACGAGTTCGAGTCGGTCGACCCTGATGAGCCGTCCGAAGAGGGCGAAGACCAGTCAGGCGGCAATGAAGAGGTCAACCGCGACGATGTGATCCAGCAGTTCCTGGAGGGCGCGCAGGCCCAGTCCGGAGATGAGGAGCAGTCGGACGAAGGCCCGGACTCAGAAGATGGCGAAGACTCCGCGCCGGCCGAGGAAAACTACTCGTCGCCGCAGGATATCGACTACCGCGGCGAGTTCAAACCCGAGCTTTCGCAATTGCTATCGCAGTTGCAGCTCGGCCAGGGCGGCGAGATGGGCGACGAGATCGAGGGCATGGAGCCGATCTCCCAGGAGCAGCTTGAGGAGCTGATGAAGAACGCTCCCGAGATGGACCAGCAGGAGGGCGAGGACGGCAAGGAGGCGCCGAATACGGACGAGCTGATCGAGAACCTCATGAAGGAGCTGCAGAAGCGGGACCCGCAGAACCAGCAGTTTCAGCAGGGGCCGATGCAGCACGTGGATGAGGACGGCGGCCCGCTGGAGGCGTCCGAGCCGAACACCTATGTGTACGACGAGTGGGATTTCCGCGCCGGAGAGTACAAGCCGCGCTGGTGCCTCGTACACGAGAAGGAGATGGCGGACGGAGAGCCAAACTTCTTCCGGGACACGCTAGCTGACAACTCGTCGCTGCTGGCCCGCATCCGCAAACAGTTCGAGCTTGTCGTTCCCGAGATGTACCGCAAACAGAAACGGCTGGAGGACGGCGAGGAGCAGGACCTTGACGCCGTGCTTGAGGCGGTCATTGACATGAAGATCGGCATCACGCCGGACGAAAAGGTCTACTGGCGGCGCAACAAGACAGAGCGCTCGGTGTCTGTGGCGTTCCTGCTGGACATGAGCGCCTCGACGGCCGAGGCTATCGACGAGGCGAAGAAGCCTTCAGACGACTGGGGCGCGCCTGACGACCCGGTCGAGTACATGGTGTGGCTGCGCTCTCGCCGCGCCGAGGGTCTGCGCCGCTCGTACAAGCGCATCATCGACGTCGAGAAAGAGGGCATCGTCCTGCTGGTCAACGCCCTCGAGACGCTGGGCGACAGCTACGGAATCTACGGCTTCTCTGGTTACGGTAGGGAGAACGTCGAGTACTACGTCATCAAGGACCTGGAAGAGAAATTTTCTGACAAGGTCCCGCGCCGCATCGACCGCATCGCGCCGCTTCATGCCACGCGCATGGGCCCGGCGATCCGCCACACGACGCATAAGCTGTCCGAGGTGGATGCGAAGTCTCGCTTCCTGTTCCTGATCTCGGACGGCAGACCGCAGGACCGCGGCTACTCCCGCGAAGGCGTCGAGAAGGAGTACGCGGTGCATGACACCCGGCAGGCGCTGATAGAGGCGCGCAATGCGGGGATCACGCCGTTCTGTCTGACCGTAGACAAGTCAGGGCACGACTACCTGAAGACGATGATGGAGGACTTCTCGTACGAGGTCCTGCCGGACATCAGCCAACTGCCAATGCGCCTGCCGCAGTTGTACCGCGCGCTGACGATGTAGGTCTTTGTAGATACGGCGGTCCGTTCGTCTGCAGATTATCGCGGAAACGTTGAGGCGGCGTGTTGTCATACCGGGCGCAGTCGATGGGTCTTACCAGTCAAACGGCGTCCCTTGTCACCGCCTCAGGCGCCGGCAACTGACCTGTGTCGTCCCTGGCGGCCCGCTAGCGGGCGCCCGCGGCCAGGGCGCAACCCGGAGAGCGGGGACATCCCCTAAACCTCTCCCAACGCCAGCGCACGCGTCGCCTCGGTCAGGACGAACATGGCTGCGCGGGGCAGGGCGCGGTCTGGCGACTGGTAGAAGCGGCCTTGCACCACTTTCTGTCCGCCTGATAGTTCGCCCGGTCTGCCGCCGGGACCGGAAGACACGAACGCAACAAAGACCGTGCCCCTCGTCTGCTCGTCATCCTCGCTCGAAGGCGGAGTGATGCCGATGCCGAGGTCCGCACCTGTCAGCCGCCGTGCGCTCTGGGCCATCTGCAGCGCGGCCGCCTCACTCACTGCGCCGGTCAGCCTGTCCGCGGGGCCGCCAAGCATCGACTCCAGCAGTGGCGACGCGCCCGGGCCGGTGACCAACGAACCCCGGAACCAGCGCTCATGCCCTGCGGTCTGCGAGATCATGGACGCGACCGCGCCGCCGGTCCCGGAGTCGATCACGCCGGCCGTCATACCGTTCTCGACTAACAGTTCACCAAGCCGTGAGGCGGCAGAGTCCTCGTCTGCGCCCCAGATCGACGGGCCGATCCGTTTGCGGATCTCAGCCTCCACCGGCGCAGCAAGCTGCTCGGCCTCCTGCCGGGTCGGAGCGCGGGAGATGATCCGGAGCTGAATCCCGTCCACGTGCGCGTAGATGCCGAGGTACGGGTTCTCGATTCCGAACAGTTCCCCGAGCAACTCGTCAATGCCGCCCTCCGTCATGCCAGTGGTGCGCAGAATCCGGGTGTGAACCACACCGGCGCCGGTCATCTCACGGACTGCCGGGCCGATATGGCTCGCCCACATCCGCTTGATCTCACGGGGCGGGCCTGGCGTCATGAAGATATGGCTGCCGTTGCGCCTCACCCACCAGCCGGGCGCTGTGCCGCCAGGATTCGGCAGGAACGTGGCGGACGGAACGATGTGCGCCTGCTTGACGTTGGTCTTAGGCATCTCCGTGATGCCGCGCTCACGGAAAACGCCTTCGATCCACGCCAGCATCTCAGGGTCTACGGAGAGCTGCTCGCCAAGCACACTGGCAACAGCCTCACGAGACAGGTCGTCGCTCGTCGGCCCGAGACCGCCGGAAGTGATGATGATCTGCGAACGGTTGAGCGCGCGGTCGATCGCTTCGTGCAGGTGGCCGATATCGTCGCCGACCTGCGACGACCAGCGTACCGTGACGCCGGCATTGGCAAGCTCACGTGCGAAGTACGAGGCGTTGGTGTCGACAATCTCGCCCATCAGCAGCTCTCTGCCGATAGTGATGATCTCTCCGTTCATGGTGTTTCAGGTCCTGAATATGTTGTTATCTCTAGCTTCGAGCACAGGCTTGATGGCATGGTGAGGGAGAGCTGGAGGTGAGTGTCATGTCAATCTGAACTTGATCTGGAAGTTCTCTGGTGTTGCCACGCCGGGCGCTTGCCACCGGGCGCTGTGGATTGGGCGGTCTTGGCAGGCCAGGTCAGCGCGCTGGCGCGGCACTCGGCATTCACAGAATACTTGACCTGTGCGTGAATCTGGTGAGGGACGCGTGCCACGGGCGACGGAATGATCGGGGAGAGCTTGCCTGCGGTATCGCCAGAGGCGTTCGAGGTTATCCCTCGGTCGCCACCAGCGGATCGCCGTGGAACAGCTCAAGGATCTGGTCAGCCCACTCGCGCTCGAACAGGATCACGTCAGACGTCTCATTTGCCACCGCGTAGCGGTATTCGCCGTCCGGGGTTACGTCACCGATCGTCATTGAGACACGTGTCACATTAGTCACGTTGGGCTGAGTCACTGACGCCTGCTCCACGCGGATTGTCATGTACGGAGAGTCACGGCCGGTGCCGTACTGAACGAACTGGCTATCGTCATCGAGGGCCAGGGCCACCGCGCCATTGATACGGCGCTCTGCTATGAGCTCCATCGCAGCCCGGAATGCGTCTGTATCGGCCTCAACCGTCCCGGTGCAGGGGTCCTGCTGGACCGGCAGGTCGCAGAGGCGGAAACCACCAGAGTCACGGTCTATGCCGTAAGCGCGCACGACCTCGTTATTTTCAAACAGCAGCACCTCTCGGACCTGATCCGGGTTGAGCGAGTACACCCAGTCCGGCACCGGCGGCTCGTTGACCAGCCGGTTCAGCACCTGGCTCCAGCTTGTGTCCACCAGGACGAGGTTCGGAAGACCTTCCATCTGTGCGTACGTCGACTCGCCGTTCACCGTCAGGTCGCCGATCAGCAGTACGCGTTCCTCTCCGTTCCTGAGGCCGATGGTGTAACGGCTGGAAGGGTTGTCCAGCCCGTATTGCGCCGGGTCCTGTATCTCGGTATTCAGGAAGCGCGCGGTGCGCGGGCCGCCAAGCAGAGTTGTGATTCCGCCGAACCTGAACAGGTCAGCCGGGACCTCGACGTACTCATCCGTGTCGTCGAAGTACCAGCGCCGGATATTCTCCCTGTAGTGGAACCCGATCTCGGTGCCCTGGGTCTCGAGCGTGATGTGCACGATGTCTTCGACCGGGATGTTGTAGAAGAACGGCGGCTGGTCCTCACGCTCTTCGCTGCCAAAATCGGAGTCGATTATCCAGGTCGCGCCAACGGCCACCCAGGACCCGATGATCAGGAGAATCAAACTAACGCGCAGGTTCAATTTCTAACGCCTCCGCCACCAGACCCAGACCCCGGCGAGGCCTATAAGCGACGGCATCAGCAGCCATCCGCTCCAGCGCACGAAGTCTCGCTCAGTGGTGGTCAGGACGAGCTCACGAAATGCCGATGTCTTCGAGCGGATCGAGATCAACTCGAAGTCTTCCGCGAGCCAGTTAACAGAGTTGACGAACAGGTCTCCGTTCTTTGCGGATGCGAAGGCCTGGTTGGACGCAAAGTCCGTATCGCCAATGATGACGATATTAGTTTCTACGAACTGGCCTTCGTTAACGATTGGCGAGCCCTGCAACTCCGCTATCGCCTCGACCGTTATCGCCATTGGGAGCGGGCCAGGGCGATCGCCTGAGTCCTGGTCAAATTCGATCCGCCCGTCAAGGCTCGTCTCCGCCCAGCTTGAGAGCGTCGTTGTTGCGACCACCCTGTGCTGCACGAAAGGCACGCCGGAGTCTGTTTGCGGGATCGAGGCAGGGTCGATAGTGGTCGCAAAGTAGGTTGAGCCAGGTATGTACAGGACGTCGAAGTCCGGACTGATCTCGTGCGGCGGAAACTGCTGGTTTGACCTCTTGATCTGAAGGAACATCGGGTTCGGCGGGATGTAGCTCGCCGTGTCCACAACCTCGCCGACTCCGACTGCGACACCGTAACGGGAGAGAAACGACAGGAAGCTGTCCGGCGTGATATCAGGCTCGGTGAGCAGCAGGATTGAGCCGCCGATGCGGGCGTACTCGCGGATGATCTGCGACTCGGTCTCGGACATGTCCTGGCTCGGGTCTGCGAACACAACCACGGCCGGCAGGTTGAGGGGGTCACCGGACACGATGAGCGATCCAAGCTCCTGCAGAGTGGCGTTGATGAGGGCGTAGTTCTCCCTTCCCAGGGCGTCCCACGCCAGGCCGTATGCGTCAGAGTCAACGCGGTTAGTGGAGTCTCTCTCCGAATGGCCGGACACGAACATCACCAGCTTCTGCTGAATCTGGCTCACGACCAGGAGGCCCGTGACAATATCCTGCTCGCTGAATCGGACCAGTGAGTTAGGCCCGCCAGCAGACGACGGACGCACGATCTCGCGGCGCTGGGACTCGACTCCTTCGACGACCAGAGCCGGGTACACCGTCACTCCGTACCGGCTAGCCTCGGTCGGGTCCAGCTCGGGGTCCACCTGGCGGTACTCGAGCGGGTAGGTCGTAGAACGCCGTCTGAACTCAGACAGCACGTCTTCGGTCTCGCGCCACGAGGCGCGCTCCTGTGCCGTATCGGTTGGGAAGAAGGCCGTGATACGAATCGGCTCGGCCAGGTTCTTCAGAATGGTCCGCACCTGTTCCTCGAGGAGGAACTCCTTGGTGTAGGTGGTGTCGATGCGCAGAATCCCTGGCGGGTCCGGCCGGCCGCCGGCCCAGAACAACACATAGTTGAGAGCGGCCGCGACACCGAACGCGACGATCAGTAGCGAGACGGAGTTGAAGCCGTACTTTCCGCCTCGTCCGAACACCACCTTCCTGACAGAACGCCAGGATATGCCGAGGGCGATCAGAAGAAGCGCAAAACCCGCATAGACAACGAAGAGCGCGGGGCCGGAAAGGTCCCGGATGAATATCCAGATGATTCCGCCGAGCACGACGGCGCCAATTCCGGCCAGTGTGAATGACTGGCGAATTGAGCCGGCATTATCACGCAGGCGCTGGATAAGTCCGCTCGCTGTGGGGCGGACATCATCCGGGCGCGGCCTGTTCAAGGGCGGTTCGTTCAAAGTTGACATAGACGGTTAGCGCAGCCTTCTAGCTTCTAGCACTACGACGGTGAGTATCAGGAAGACGCCTGTTAGCGAGAGATAGAAGGCGATGTCACCGAGCGAGATGATTCCACGGGCAAAGTCGGCGAAGTGACCGCCCTGGGCGACGCCAAAGCTGTCGAAGTCGAACACAGAGAACGATGCGCCAAGCTGGAACCCGTTCAGCACCTCCTGCGCTGTGCCGGTGATCCGCTCTGACACAAAATCGATCAGGGTGAGCGCCGTAAGGATTCCTGCGCCGACAACCAGCCCGACGATCTGGTTCGAGCTGAGCGAAGACGCAAAGATTCCAACGGACAGTGTCGCCGCGCCGTACAAAATGAGTCCGAGATAACCGCTGGCGATCGGGCCGCTGTCCGGCACGCCGTAGATGTAGAGCAGCAGCACGAAGAAGAGTGAGAGAGCGAACATCGCAAGCAGGATGACGAAGGCGGAAAGGAACTTTCCTACGACCACCTCTGCCTCACGCACAGGAGACGTGAAGAGAAGCTCCAGCGTCCCCAGCTTCTGCTCTTCCGCGATCAGCCGCATCGTAAGCGCTGGGGACATGAAGATCATGAAGAACACGGCGCCTGCGAGAAAGCCGCGGATTGACGCCTCTGAGAATGCGTCCGACACCGATGCGACGAAGAAGAAGCCTGTTATGGCAAGGAACGCAGCCGCCACGACATAGGCCATCGGGGATGCGTAGTATGTGCGGATCTCTTTGCCCGCGATGACACCAATGTTTGTGAGCACGATCTAGCTTTCCAACTCCTCTTCCGTCGTAAGCTGCAGGAATATCTCTTCAAGCGTCAGCGGAAGCGGGTTCAGGTTGGTCAGCCCCCAGCCACTATCCACGACCAGCTTCGCAATCGCCTCTGCGGCGTGAGCGTTCGGCCGTGCGTCTACCAGAAGCGCCAGGCGGCTCTCGGCCTCCGCACGCTGCTGCTGGTCCGCCCGGTTGTCCGTACGCGCGTCCACAACCATCTTCAGGTCTCGCAGCGCCGATATCACCGCTCGCGGCTCCGCGTTCTTGACGCCAAGCTCGATGCGCTCTGCGTGTTGAAGGCGGGATGACAGAGCAGACGGCTTGTCGTCCGCCACAATCCTGCCGTCGTTAATCACCAGCACCCGCTTACAGATCATGCTCACTTCGGGAAGAATGTGGGAACTCAGGAGGAGCGTGTGCTCCGATCCCAGCTCGCTGATCAGCTGTCTCGTCTCGACCACCTGGATCGGGTCGATGCCAATGGTCGGCTCGTCCATGATCAGCACGTCAGGCTCATGCAGGATGGCCTGCGCGATGCCGGTACGCTGACGGAAGCCCTTGGAGAGCCGCCCGACGAGTGTGTTCCGGTAGTCGCCGAGCCTGACGACGTCGATCACCTTGGGCAGGCGCTCGTTGATCCACGAACTGTTCATGCCACGGATGCGACCCATGTAGTGGAGGTAGTCCGTGACCGTCATGTCCAGGTATAGCGGGACCGTCTCCGGCAGATAGCCAATGTGGCGGCGGGCGTCCAGCGAGTGGGACTCTATGTTGTAGCCGGCGACAGTGACAACACCCTCGGACGGTGGCGTGTACCCGGTCAGGACGCGCATCGTCGTGGTCTTGCCAGCGCCGTTCGGCCCGAGGAACCCGACGATCTCGCCCTTCAGCACCTCGAAAGACACATCGATGACGGCCGGGTACGGTCCGTAGCTCTTCGACATGTGCTGAAGTCTGATCAAGTCGTGGTCCCTCTGTTAGACCGTTCTTGCCGCTGGCGTCCGGAACTGATCGGGGCGGTCAACAGTCAGGTGCTGCGCTGATTGGATACGGCTGTTTCGGGTGCGGTGGATTTCACGCCGCACAATCACGCAAGTGTAACCGAGTCCCAAAAGAAAGTGTCAGCAGACCGGGCTTATCCTGATAACTCATGGACTGTTGACACCATCCCTCCCTGCCAAAAGAGAGAGTGTGTGTGCTGGAGGGCGGGCTGTTTCTGTCATTCTGAGCTTGACTCAGAATCTCTCGGCTGACCGTTTTCTTGAGAGACGCTGAGTCAAGCTCAGCATGACAGGCCTCACGGGCGCTCTGGCGGTCCTGCGCAGGGCGAGAGGGTTTACGATGGTCTTTAACCGTGAAAGACAGCGGGGGCGGCGTTGGTCTGCGGCACAAGGTTGGCCCGGCCAATGCAGAGCGATAGCCGAACGAGTGCCGTGAAACGCAGGAACCTGATGGCCGAACGAGCGATATATCTCGATCACGCCGCGACGACGCCGGTCAGGCCGGAGGTCATGGACGCGATGCAGCCGTACTTCGCTGAGAGGTTCGGCAACCCGTCAAGCATCTACACCCTGGCGCAGGAGGCACGCGACGGCGTTGCGGAGGCCAGGGAACGCGTGGCCGCCGTCCTGAATTGCCGCACGAGCGAAGTTGTCTTCACCGGAAACGGCACCGAGTCCAACAACACCGCGCTCAAGGGCGTCGCATACGCAATGCGAGAGCGCGGAAGACACATCATCACCTCTGCCGTTGAACACCACTCTGTGCTCCATCCGCTTGAGCAGCTTGAGAAGGATGGCTTCGATGTCACGGTGCTGCCGGTTGACGAAGGGGGGCGGGTCGACCCGGAATCGGTTGCGGAGGCGGTCCGCAAGGACACGCTGATCGTCAGCGTCATGCTGGCCAACAACGAGGTCGGCACCGTGCAGGACATCGCCGGGATATCCCGGCTGGTGAAAACCCGCGCCGCAGAGCTTGGCGGCGAGGTGCTGGTGCACACGGATGCCGCGCAGGCGGCCGGCAAGCTGTCGCTCGACACGAAGGAACTCGGCGTAGACCTGCTCTCCCTGACCGGCCACAAGATCTACGCGCCAAAGGGCGTCGGCGTGCTCTTCATCCGGCGTGGCGTACCCCTTGAGCCTCTGCTGACAGGCGGCGGACAGGAGAGGCAGCGCAGGGCAGGCACCGAAAACGTTCCCTATATTGTTGCGATGGGAAGAGCGCTCGAGCTGGCAGATGAGGAGCGCGAGGAGTTCACCGCACGCACAGGCAAACTCAGGGACATGGTCGAGGCGGGAATTCTTGAGCGTCTCCCTGACACAAAGGTCAACGGCGATCTCAAGCACCGGATCTCAAATATCACGAACCTGTCTTTCCCCGGAGTCCAGGGGGAGCCGGTCCTGCTGGGCCTCGATTTCCGGGCCATCGCGGCGTCTTCAGGCTCCGCCTGCAGCTCGGCCTCGCTTGAGCCCTCACATGTGTTGACCGCAATGGGCCTGTCTGCGGAGCTTGCCGTCGGCTCGGTGCGTCTCTCACTGGGACGCGAGTCTACGGAAGCCGAAGTCCAGGAAGTGATAGCCGCCGTGCCCGAGTTGGTGGAGCGGCTGCGCTCGATGTGAGCAGACCGAACTGTAAACCTTGCTGTCTGGCGCGAGTACAATCATCGATGCACCCTCGCGTGTGGCGGCAGTCAGGCTCGTCCGGGTTCGCCCATCTTCACAAGGCCGCGATGAATCCAACCAGCCCCGTTAGATCGAACAATCTGGTGTGACCGGCACCCGTCAGACCGCCAGAGGTTTGATGCGTGACGCACTCCTGAAGTTGAACCAGTACGGAGAACTCAGTTGACCGACGAGCAGAAAAACATGGTTGCGCCAAGCGGCGGACAGATGGACGCTACCGCGGCCGGGCAGCCTGTTGATCGGCCCTCGGCGCCGGGAGACCTGTCCGGGGACGAGGCCAGGAAGGCCTTCCCCAGGCAGGTTGAGGCGGCCATCGGCTATGCCGCGTCCAACAAGTACGACTACGGCCCGCGGATCCGTAACCTCGAGTTGGAGTACACGGTCACCAGCGCGCGGCCGATGAGCGACGACATCACCCGTGTCGTGCTCGCTTACCGCCCGGCGGGGAAGTTCAGGGGCGCGGCTGGCTCCGAATACCTCGATGTGGACCGGCAGGGAGTCGTTCAGGCCCGCCGGCAGATCAGTGTCGCGAAGGAGAGCATGCCATGGGTGCTCGTTGGCCTCGCCACGCTCTCGATTGTCGCGGCGCTCGTGCTGGTGCCGTTGATGCTGATAATGGAGCCTAAAGGCGATCCGCTTTTCGTCGCCGGCCGGACCCTGTGGGTCCGCTCCGGGCTGCCGAAGGTCCAGCCGTACGTCACCTACGACGCGATTGACAGCGAAGGCGTACCTCGCAAGTGGATAATCGTCCCTGAAGGCGAGGGAACGGCGATCGCCTGGGTCAACATCACCTTGACCAATCAGATCTCTGGCTCGGTCACGCTTGCCATCGACACAGACGCGGTCGAGATGATTACGGAGGACGGCATCACCGTCAGACCCATAGATATTTTCGAGCGGGTCCAGTGGCCAGCGGAAGGCTCGACTGTCGACTCGCGGCTGAACGTCCTGGACATCCCGCTGTGGGGAAACCGCGTCCTTGAGTCGGGGCAGCAGATCTCCGGCTTCATGGCGTTTGAGGTTCCCGCTGGCAGCAAGTTCGCGTCTCTCAGATGGGCGGCAACAGACGTCGCCAACATCCGCTACTAGCGCCATTACCATGCGAGCGGAGTTGCGCAAGGTGGCGCCCGTCCCGGCAATCGCTTGCAACATCAGAGGCGCCGGCTGCGCAAAGCCGTTTACGGCGGCTAGAATTCCGTCATGCCCAGCCTGAACGGAAAGTCTTCGCCCAAGCCAGTCGGCCGTGCAGCCGTACCACCCGAAAAGCCATCCGGGAAAACGTCCGGCAGCGCGGCCCGGCTCTCACCCGGCCGCCGGCAGTACCTGCATTTCAAGGAACAGTACAAAGACGCGCTGTTGCTCTTCCGCATGGGAGACTTCTACGAGACGTTCGACGAAGATGCCCACCGCATGGCAGAGATCCTTGGCATCGCCCTCACATCTCGCGACGTTGGCGGCGGTGTGAAGTCGGCGCTTGCCGGTATCCCCCATCACGCGCTCGACGGCTACCTGCCGAAGCTCGTCAGGTCCGGGCTGAAGATAGCGATTGCCGAGCAGGTCTCTGACCCCGCGACGACCAAAGGCATAGTCGACCGCGCCGTCGTGCGCGTCGTGACGCCGGGCACGGTCCAGGAGCCGGCGCTACTTGCCAGCGGCCGCAACAACTACCTTGCCGCCGCAGTGAGCGACGGACGGAGCGCGGGGCTCGCCTATATCGACATCTCGACATCAGAGTTCGTCACGTCGGAGCTGCCTCTGACGGCGCTTTCGAGCGAGATCGAGCGGCTAGCGCCATCTGAGCTCCTGACGGACGAGAACGTGCGCGGCGTGTTAGCGAGCGCGGGCGACGCTTCGCAACGAGAACAGGCCGTGCTGCGCGACATCGACGAGTCCCGCATCGACGCCGGGATCGCAAGCGACCTTCTCAAGCGTCACTTCAACGTCGAGTCGCTTGAGGCGTTCGGCTGTGCCGACTCACCTGTCGCCACCCTGGCTGCGGGCGCAGTGATCGACTACCTGGCGGGGACTCAACTCGGCGCAATGCCGCAGGTGACGTCGCTGAGGACGCTCCACCCGGACGAATTCATGAAGCTGGACAGGCGCGCTCTACGCGACCTCGAGGTGCTCGAGCCTTCGAGCGGAAAAAGCGGCGCGCCGACATTGCTATCGACACTCGACCACACCCGTACCGCTCCCGGCGCAAGGATGCTGCGAGGCTGGCTGTCGAGGCCGCTGATGGACCTGGACGCGATTCACAACCGGCAAGACGCGGTCGACGGATTCGTGCGTGACGGCACGCGCCGGAACGATGTCCGGGAGACGCTGCGGGGAATAGCGGACCTGGAACGGCTCCTGAACCGGGCGCGCACCTTCACGGCGACTCCGCGGGATCTGAAGTCGCTCGGCCGCTCCCTGGACCGGATACCACGGCTGGTCGAGATCGCCTGCCCTCCACGAAAAGGCGCGAAATCAACGGCGACGCAAGGGCCGCTTGCCGGGCTGAGACCATGCGGAGAGGCTGCGGCGCTGCTCTCGGCGGCTATAGACGATGAGGTGCCAGCCACCCTTGGCGCAGTAGGTGACGGAGACGCCATACGCGCCGGGTTCGACCCCGCTCTGGATGAGGTCCGGTCCCTTGCCAGGGACGCCCGCGGCGCCATTGCCGCCATAGAGAGCGACGCCCGGGACACGACGGGCATCAAGAACCTCAAGATTGGCTACAACCGCGTGTTCGGCTACTACATCGAGGTCTCACGCTCCAACCTGGACCGCGTTCCCGAGGAGTTCGAGCGTCGGCAGACGTTGACCGGCGGCGAGCGGTTCACCACTCCACGGTTGAAAGAGCTGGAGTCGAAGATACTGGGCGCGGGCGAGCAGATCTCAGAACTCGAGCGTTCGATATTCCGCCGGGTCTGCGGTGAGCTGGCGGCGCACGGCGAGAAGATCATGGCCGCGGCCGCCGCGATCGCATGGCTGGACGCAATCACAAGCATGGCGGAGGCGGCGGCAAGGAACGGCTGGGTGAAACCGGTTGTCGATGATAGCGACGCAATTGTCGTGAAGGATGGACGTCATCCTGTCGTCGAGGCTGCGCTCGGCCCCGGCCGGTTTGTGCCAAACGACACCGACCTCTCTTGCGGCGGCCAGCAGGTGGCGATCATCACAGGGCCGAACATGTCCGGCAAGTCAACGTATATCCGTCAGGTGGCAGTGCTGGCGCTGCTGGCACAGACCGGCTCGTTCGTGCCGGCGGCAGACGCACGGTTCGGAGTCACGGACCGGATATTCACCCGCGCCGGACTGAGCGACGACATAGCAGGCGGCCAGTCCACCTTCATGGTGGAGATGGTTGAGACCGCTTCGATACTCAACCAGGCGACCCGGCGGTCGCTGGCCGTCCTGGACGAGATTGGCCGCGGCACGAGCACCTATGACGGCCTTGCGATAGCCCGCGCCGTCGCCGAGCACATCCACAATGACCCGCGGCTCGGCTGCAAGACGCTGTTTGCCACGCACTACCACGAGATGACCGCGCTGGCGGACGAGCTGCCGCGTGCGGCAAACTACCGCGTCGCCGTCTCAGAGGACGGGAACGAGGTAGTGTTCCTACGGCGTATCGTGCCAGGTGGCGCAGACCGCAGCTACGGCGTCCACGTGGCGCGGCTGGCAGGCATGCCGCAACCTGTTGTGGCCAGGGCGTGGGACCTGTTGGAGAAGCTTGAGAGAGACGGCAAGCGGCCTGCCGCAGGTGGCAGGCAGACGCCGGCGCCGCAGTTGCCGCTGTTTAACGCCGAGTCGCCGGTTGTCCGTAGCCTGAAGGACCTGCGAATCGATGAGATGACGCCGCTCGAGGCGATCAACACTCTGTACAGGCTGCAGCGAGAGGCGGGCGAAGGGTAATAGAGTTTTCAGGACGGGGCGGGGCGGCGCTCGCAGCCGGATTAAGTCCAGGATGCCAATATTCAGACCGGGAGCACATGGGGAAACAATGCTAATCGCAGGGACCGCAAGAGCCGATATCACACCACCGGACGGCATTGCCCACGCAGGCTGGGGAGCGCAGACACACCAGCGGGCCGAGGGCGTCGATATGCCGCTCTACTGCACGGTGCTCTACGTCAGCAACGAGGCGCGCAGCGTTGAGTTGGCGATACTCGACATCGACACCGGAATTGTCAGCGTTGGCCAGGACCGCGATCTCAGGGACGCCATTGCGTCTGGATGCGGGATTCCCCGCGAGAACCTGCGCATCGCCTACACGCACACCCACTCGGGCCCGGTCACAGGCGTCAGTTGGATCGTCGAGGGGGCCGATCTGATCGAGCCATGGCTGAACTCGATCCCGGCCAAAGCGGTGGATGCAGTTAATACGGCAAAGGATAACGCCAAACTGGCACGGGTCACCACTGCGTCAGGCCAGTGCGAGATCAACGTCAACCGCCGCCCGAAGACTCCGGACGGCACTCGCTACACCGGCAGGGACTGGGACGGTTTCGTCGACCACGAGGTGCTGGTTACCGGGTTTGACGGCGAGGACGGCGCGCCGATAGCGACGATCGTGAACTACGCGTGCCACCCGACAATCATGGCCCAGGACAACCGCCTCATCACGCCGGACTATCCCGGCATGACAAGGAAGGTTGTCGAAGAGAACGTCGGCGGGACATGCCTGTTCCTGCAAGGAGCGGCCGGTAATATCGGCCCGATAGACGGCTTCACAGGCGATCTGGCCGTGTACCGGAGGGCAGGGCTACGGCTGGGACTTGAGGCGTCACGGGTGCGGCTTGGCATGGACCCTGTGCCGCGCAAAGAGAGGCTTGTGAAGATCGAGCCTTCCGGGGCCGACCTCGGGATGTATGTTGACGAGCAGTCCGGTGAGCCTGACGACCGGCTCGGTGTCACGTTCGAGATGGTGACTCTGCCCGCAAAGGAGTTGCCTCCGCCTGAACAGATACGGGCAGAGTTCAACGCGGCCCAGCAGCACCTCGAGTCGGTCCGCAGCAGGACATCGGACATCGAGGAGATCAAGAAAGCCGCCTTTCCCTCGAAGCGGGCGTACATCGCCCAGAACATTGCCGAGGTGTTTGGCACGGGAGGCTCCGTCGAGCTGCCGGTGCAGGTCATGCGCATCGGCAACACAGCGTTTGTGGCACTGCCTGTCGAGCCGTTCGCCGAGATCGGTGTTGAGGTGAAGACTCGCTCGAGCGCAGACTGGACCGTTTTCGGCGGCTACTCGAACGGCTACTTCGGTTATATGCCGATGCGCTACGCATATCCGGAGGGCGGCTACGAGGTGACGACGAGTCCATTTGCGCCGGGCGCGGCGGAGCAGGCAATCGAGGCGTGTGTGCAGGCCATAGACGGTGTCTGGCAGAAGTCTCTATAGCGTTGCCGCATGCCGGACGATTTACTTGAAGAGAGCCTGCACGCAGATGCCGGCAACGCTGACACGCCGCCAGTGTCAGCGAGCGACTGAGCGCAATATCCGGGCTTTGCCGTCCGGCGAGCCTTCGAAGCATGGAAATCGTTTTCGCAGTCATCGGCCTGTTCGCCGGCGGCGTCATGAACGCCGTCTCGGACCGCATACCTCCGCTCGACCCTGAGTATGACGGGCCGTTCATATCCGACCGCGTCCGCCCGCTTCGGTGGTGGGAGTATCTGCCGCTTCTTTCGTTCGTGAGCGCCAGGCGGGCGCCGCGGATGAAGATTGCCAACGGGACGTGGCGCTATCCGGCGCTTGAGGCTGTAACCGCGTTTGCCTTCTGGCTTGCCGCGGTGAGGTTCGACGACAACACGGCCGTGATGATCGCCGTCGCCCTGTTCGCCTCGTCGCTCATCGCGCTGGCGTTTATCGACCTCGAGACGAAGTACCTGCCGTTCAGGCTGGTTTACCCGACCGGCATTGCGGCGCTGGCGTTTGCTCCGTTCTGGCCTGACCTCGTGTGGTGGCAGTCCCTGGCGGGCGCCGCCGCGGGATTTGCCGTCTTCTACCCGATCTACTGGCTGGGGTTGAGGATGAACCGGCCGCTGATGGGCGGCGGCGACGCTTACCTGGCGGCTGCGATGGGCGCAATGCTGGGGTTGCAGATGCTGTTCCTGGGCCTGTACATCGGTGTAGTTATAGGCGGAATAGCCGCGCTGGCTGTGCTCGCTGGCAGGTTGTTCGGCAGGCGGCAGCGAGTGATTGCCTACGGCCCATATCTTTCGCTTGGCGGCCTGATCGTGCTCTACTTCGGCAGGGCGATTCTCGACTGGGTCGTCGGCACTTAAGACACCGTGCCGCGTCCTTCGGGCGGATCAGGCCATTCTCGGCTAGAGTAGTCGGCTGACCTGACCTCTTACCAGCAACTGCCAGCAGATTCCCATTGCCACTTCTGACTACGATCGCGGTCGGCGGACTGCAGACCAACTGCCACATCCTGACGGCTGACGGCTCACCCGAGTGCGCCGTGATCGACCCTGGCGCAGAGCCGCAGCGCGTCATCGATGCGGTGACCGCGGCCGGGCTGAAGTTGAGATACATCCTCTGCACGCACGGCCACGCCGACCACACGGGCGGTGTCGCGCTGCTCCAGGAGGAGCTCGGCGGCCGCTTCTACCTGGCGGCGGAAGACACCGGATACTCTGTTGACCCGCCAGACTGGTTGGTGTCCGCGCTCGGCGGGTTTACCGAGCCTCCTGAGCCTGACGCCGAGCTGGATGATGCGGAGACCCTCGCCCTGGGCAGAAGCGCGATCAAGCTCATCCGCACGCCAGGCCACACGCCGGGCAGCACCTGTTTCCTGTACGAGGGGATGGTATTCACTGGAGACACGCTCTTCCGGGGCTCGATCGGGCGCTACGACCTGCCGGGAGGCGATGGCAGGCAGGAGTTGCAGAGCATCCGGGAGCGGCTTCTGACACTGGCGGACGACACTCCGGTCTTCCCCGGCCACGGTCCGGCGTCGACGATTGGTGAGGAGCGTCACACCAATCCGTACCTGTCCGGGCGGGTCTGAATCGCTACAGGTACAAAACCCGTTCCCGGCAGGACTTGCCATCGTGAGTATGGTTGGGGCACGGTTATTAGAAGAACGGGGAGCCTTTTGAAGCTAAACGAAACAGACGCGCTGATTATCGTGGATGTGCAGAACGACTTCTGTCCCGGCGGCTCGCTGCCTGTCGAAGGAGGAGACGACGTCGCCACGGCGCTGTCTGGCATGGCGCTCCAATTCAGGATAAAAGGCGCACGTATCTTCGCAACACAGGACTGGCACCCGGAGAACCACTCATCTTTTGCGGCACAGGGCGGGCCGTGGCCGCCACACTGCGTCCAGGGATCTCACGGCGCCGAGTTTCACGCCAACATGCGTCTGCCCATTGGCACATCCATCGTCAGGAAGGGCGCTGACAAGGCCATAGACGCGTATTCCGGGATCCTCGACTCGAACCTTGAGGAGCAGTTGCGGCGCGCCGGCGTGCAGCGGCTTTTCGTCGGCGGCCTTGCCACTGACTACTGTGTTCTAAACACCGTGCTCGACGCCCGCAAGCTGGGGTTCGAGACCTTCCTCATCCAAGACGCCACCGCAGCGGTAAACGTCGAGCCGGAAGATGGCGAAAAGGCTGTTCAGAAGATGAGGGACAGCGGCGCGGCGACAGTCACGGCCGGGGAGATCAAGGCCTGACACGGGTCCCGGTGACTCACGCGGCCGCCGCAACCGGCTCAGGCGTGCTCAGACGCAACCTCGCGTTGCAGTGCGATTAGCCGGTCACTGATCGAGACCGGGTAGAGCGATGGACCGGTGAACTCCGCATTCTCCGCGGGCAGCATGGCAAGCTGTGATTCCAGCCGTGCCCGGGTGCCGTCCAATGGCTCAGCCTCAGCCAGGCGTTCGCCGTTCTCCATCACCGTGTGAAGAAGCGGCACGGCGTCCGCGGGCGGCGACTCGTCTGCTGTAGCGATGATGTCTCCGGCGAACCGCCCGGACTCTGTCCTGCGGTAAACCTGCTTTGGCCCCGGTAGGCTCTCCTTGCCGGAGCTCAGCTTCCCGGCCGGCCGCCCGGCGTATGAGACGAGCTTGTAAACCGACTCCGACTGTGGCGCGTCCGCCGATACAGCGAGGCGTGTGCCGACTCCAAAGCCGTCGATTGGTGCGTCCTCGGCGACCAGCCGCGAGATCGAGTACTCGTCAAGCCCTCCGCTTGCGACGATCTGCACATAGCCGAGACCCGCGGCGTCGAGAGCGGCTCTTGCCTCCCTTGCCAGCGGCGCGAGGTCACCGGAGTCAAGCCGCACCGCCCGTAGCCGCTCACCGCGCCCCTCCATCTCACGCGCCACTGCTATGGCGTTCTGAACACCTCTTCGTGTGTCGTATGTGTCGACCAGCAGCGTCGTCGAGGCGGGGAACTCGGATGCGTAAGCCCGGAACGCCTCCAACTCGCTGCCGAATGAGAGCACGTATGAATGCGCCATGGTGCCGGCTGGCGATATTCCGAACCTCGCGGCCGCACGCAGGTTGCTGGTGCCTGCGAACCCGGCGATCGCTGAGCAGCGCGCCGCGAGGTCTGCGGCGTCAGGGCCGTGGGCGCGGCGCGCTCCGAAGTCTATCAGGAACCTGCCAGTGGCCGCCAGCCTGATGCGAGCGGCCTTGGTGAGAATGGTCGTCTGGAACGAGACGGCGTTGAGAAGAAACGTCTCGACAATCTGCGCTTCGATCAGTGGCGCAGTGATCTCCATCACAGGCTCGTTCGAGAAGGCCAGCACGCCCTCGCTCATCGCGCGAACACTGCCGGTGAACCGCATCGCCGCCAGAGCGTCTATGAAGGCGGGGTCGAAGAGCGATGTTGATTGCAGGTAGGAGAGGTCAGACGAAGTGAACGCCAGTGACTCCAGGTGTTCGAGTGCTGTCTCGATGCCGGCCACCGCGTAGTAGGAGCGGTTGTGCCCGTAGCCGCGGAAGAACAGGCTGAACGTGGCAGTCTCGTTCATGCCGGAGCGCCACGTCACCTGCGACATGGTCAGCTCGTACAGGTCCGTGAGCAGGGCGTTGCTGTAGCTGGAGGCGGCCAGTTGACGGCTCCGGGAGAAGGTAGATGCGCCAGGCGCGGGTAACTCGCCCGATGATACCGCCAGGCGCCACCGCCAGCGGGCAGGGGAACCTCGGCCTGCGTCAACTTGCGGCCAGCACGCTTAACACCTCCGCAGCGTGTGGTCTGTCCGCGATCGTCTCTCCAATACGATACGAGACAAGATTGCCTGCCGAGTCGAAAACATATGCCGCCGGCGCAGACACACCGTCATTAAGCAGGTTGAAAACACCCCACGCCCTGGTGACAGCCGTCGTCGTGTCGTAGAGCACAGGGTAGGTGAGGTTCAGCCGGGCGACGACGGCTCGAGCGTCTTCTTCTGAGTCAATGCTCACCGCGATGATCTCCGCGCCAATCGCCTCGATCTCCGCATACTGATCTTGCAACTCCACGAGCTGCGCCTGGCAGATGCCTCAGAAGAAGCCACGGTAGAACACGACCGCGACTGGCTGCTTGCCGCGGTAATCGGAAAGCCTCACGATCTCGCCGCTGGCCGACGGCAGAGTGAAGTCAGGGGTGAGCACCGGCCCGTCCGGGCGTTCCAGCACAGGTATGAAGTTCGGTGTCGCAGTCGACGACGGACGTGTCGCGACGGGGGACGATGCGCCGCCGTCCGAGCCGCAGCCAACGACCAGGGCGAACAGCGCGGTTGAGAGAATGAGAAGTAGCTTCATGCCGGTAAGGCTAGCAAGCGATCGAAGGGAAACGCCATCGGCGGTCTGAGAAACTTGTGAAAGAGTGACCGGACTTTCGGGAAAAAACAGCCCCGGCCATGCAGGCGCCGGGGCTGTTTCGGTTTCTCGGAGTCGCGGGGCCGCCTGGCCTACACGAAGAGCGGGCCGAAGATCAGGGATACAACCGCCATCAGCTTCAGCAGGATGTTGATGGATGGGCCTGACGTGTCCTTAAACGGGTCTCCGACTGTGTCACCCGTCACGGCGGCGGCGTGAGCGTCTGAACCCTTGCCGCCGTGGTTGCCCAGCTCGATGAACTTCTTGGCGTTGTCCCAGGCGCCGCCTGCGTTCGCCATGAAGATGGCAAGCAGGAAGCCTGTGATGATGGAGCCTGCCAGCAGTCCGCCAAGCGCCTCAGGGCCGAGGATTGCCCCGACAATGATCGGCGCAGCGATTGCCAGCAGTCCCGGCAGGATCATCGCCTTGAGCGCTCCGGTCGTAGAGATCGCGACCGCCCTCGCCGCGTCCGGCTTAACACCGGGCAACCCCTCTTTCAGTCCGGGGATCTCCCTGAACTGCCTGCGCACCTCCTCGATCATCGAGCCTGCCGCAGTGCCGACAGCCTGCATCGTCAAGCCTGAGAACAGGAATGGCAACAGAGCGCCGACCAGCGCGCCGATCAGCACCTCCGCCGTCAGCAGGTTCAGCGTGTCGATCCCTGCCATCTGGCCGTATGCCGCCATCAACGCCAGCGATGTGAGCACAGCAGAGCCAATGGCAAACCCCTTGCCCGTGGCCGCAGTCGTGTTGCCAAGGGCGTCGAGAGCGTCAGTCCGCTTCCTGACCTCAGGGTCGAGATGAGCCTGCTCGGCGATGCCGCCTGCGTTGTCTGCCACCGGGCCGTAAGCGTCTGTCGCCAGGGTGACGCCAAGAGTCGCAAGCATGCCGACTGCCGCCAGACCGACTCCGTAAAGGCCGGCGAGCTCATTCGCCAGCCAGACGCCGATAACGACAGAGACAGTCGGTATGAGCGTGCTGTAGAAGCCGACTGCAAGACCGGCGATGATCGTTGACGGGTGCCCAGTCTCGGACTGCCTGGCGATCCACGCTACCGGGTTGATGCGGATTGGGCCGAGCCGGAACCCTTCGTATGAAGTGAACCACTCCGTGGACGTGCCAATCACCTGCCCGACGGCCAGTCCGACGACAACGACCCAGAACAGGTCATAGTCTCGGTTCAGGACACCGGCCGGCAGATTGTCTGTGAAGTCCATCTGTGAGACAGCGGCCGCAGTGCCGATGAGCACCAGCCCGCCCGCGCTGAAGATGCCTATTCGCAGCGCCCACAGCAGCCTGCCCATCGTGGCGTTCGGCGGGGTCCGCACCAGCGCCGCTCCAATCAGCGCGGCGACGATGCCGATACCTGCGACAAGCATCGGCAGCACGACGAGGTCAGAATCGTGGCTCAGGTTGCCAGAACGCTGTCCGTTCACAAATGCGGCCGCCCCGATCGAGAATGCGAGCGCTATCGTGGCGATGATCGAGCCGACGTAAGACTCGAACAGGTCTGCGCCCATTCCCGCCACGTCGCCCACGTTGTCGCCCACGTTGTCCGCAATGACGGCGGGATTGCGTGGGTCGTCCTCCGGCAGGCCGGCCTCAACCTTTCCGACGAGGTCTGCGCCAACGTCCGCCGCCTTGGTGTATATGCCGCCGCCAACCCTGGCGAACAGCGCTATCGAGGATGCGCCAAAGCCAAACCCGGCGATGATGTTCGGGTCGCGGAACGCCAGCCAGAGCAGGGTGACGCCGAGGAGGCCGAGGCCGACGACGGTCATGCCCATTACGGTGCCGCTACTGAATGCCACCCTGAGCGCAGGGTTGAGGCCGTCCTGCGCCGCGGTTGCGGTGCGCGTGTTGGCACGGACAGCAATGCTCATGCCGATCCAACCTGCGAGTGCGGAGCCGATGGCGCCCGCCAGGTATGAGATGGCCGTCCACGGGCCATCGCCATCGATGCCGCCCTCGGCCCTCAGGCTTTTCAGTCCGTCGATGGTGGCGTTATCGAGGACGTTGTAGTCGATGAAGATCGCGAGAACGATGAAGATCACGGCTACGAAGCCGGAGAGATAGAGGTACTCCCTGCGCAGGAAGGCGTTCGCACCCTCCTGGATCAGCGCGCCGATCTCCCTCACAGCGTCGTTGCCGGACGGCCTGCTGACCACCCATTTGGCGATGCCGGCTGCGGCAACCAGTGCCAGCACGCCTGCAATGATCGCCACAAGCATTGAACTCATTTACTTCAACCTCCGCGAAAGAACCTTCCGCTTGGACCTGCCGTCTGCGGGTCCGGGAAGGTTCGCGTCATGGTCCGGTCTTGTATGCAAAAGATGGTGTCCGAGATGACGATCCGGCGGCATCGCCGCTAAAGCCCCTGTTCACTCAGAACCAGCTAGCGAGGGTATCCCGGCTGCCGGGTAAGGTCAATAAATCTGAGGGTCTGGTTCTCTTTGCTTGTAAGTGCTAGCAGTTACAAGCAAAGAGAACCTCCAAGCGGCGGTGAGCCTGCATTTCGTCTACAACAACCTTGTGCGCCGTCATGGGACTCTCTGAATGATCCCGGCGACGGCTGCCTGGCATCATGCCGGGATTCTGGAGCGTTGAGGACTTGGTTTCACTGCCAGAAACACGGGAGTGACAGAAAGCGCTTGGAGCGTGCGCGGGGAAGATATATAGTTCAAAAAGTTTGCGCCCCAGAGCTGGAAACTCTGAGGCGCAGATGCCAAGCGAGACGGGCATGGCAAGTGAGAAATCACTATGGAGAAGTTAATACTTTCCCCAGTTGATCTGCAAGACCCGCATGGCACCAGGCTGCGGGTCTTTTTTGTTCCTTAATAACTGAATAGGGCTGCTCTCTCATGAGCCATCGATTAACACCCTTCTAGTTTTAGGAGAAAGGAGGTTAAACATGGCGCATACAAAGACGACCGGACGGCGTGCTGCCAGCAATGCTGGCAAGGTTCTACAAGACCCGAAGTCCACCAAGCCGGAACGCTCTGCTGCTGGCTCTGCATTGAGCCAAAGGCGCGGCAAAAAGCACTAAGTCATTAGCAGGCTGCTGAAAAACTCTGGCTGGATTCGCGATTTGTGATGGGATTGGCTACGCTGTAGGAAGTT
>JAQBUH010000044.1 GCA_027624075.1 Chloroflexota bacterium | reverse complement strand
CCCCGTTCTGGACTCTACTCCAGGGAGCGCAGACCGTCCTGACTCTCTCTTATTTCAGCCCCGAAATACTGTCTCATTTTGCTGACGTCCAACACTGGAGGAGTTCAGCCGTTACTTCTAGCCGGAGACTTGCCTGCCGGAGCGAGACCATGCACACGCTCCGGCGGGCAAGGCGGGCGAACAGCCCGCAAAAAGGAGGCGTGTGAGATCATGTTCAGCAAGTTCACAGAAGACTCCGTTTACCGGGCGACAGGCTGGAGCTGGGCCCCGGTATTCGGAAGGAGTCCACTAGTGAGGGCCGCAATTCAGCACCCGTTCGGGATCACGGTTCTGGCGCTATCGCTGCTGCTGGCACTGGCGATGATGCTTGTCCCGGCGATGGAGGTCTGGTCGGGGTGGGCGCCGTGGGTACTGGCCTGGGGAGTGCTCTGCTATGGAGCGTCTGTCATGGCGGTCAGCAGGACCCGGCCGACGCCTCGTGAGCCGGAGCTCAGGCAACTGGAGGCTGTCCGGAGAATGATCAGGGCCAAGTTGAGTGAGCGAAAGGCTGCTGAGGGCTGGTCGCGCTCAGCGGTGACGCGGATCCTGGAAGACGCTCACGAGAACCTCGAGCGCCGCATCATCCCCGCGATGGGCGAGTTGCTGGCGCTTCAGGGAGACCTCACGCGCAGCCTGAAGGATTTTGAAGATGGGAGCGTCCCACTTCCGGAGAAGCCTGTTCTGGACCGTCTGAAGATGCTCCACTCAAGGCGAAAAGCGACTATCGAAGAATGTGTAGTGCAGGCTGCGAATGCCGCAGCGACGCTTATCGCACTGTTGCAGGAACGCGAGGAGACGACGGTCGCAGACGAGGCAGAGGGCTGGGCACAGGAGCTGCTGGACACGTATGAGGCGATCCGGGAGGCGATGCGGATAAGGCCGGTCGATATCACACCGCCCATAGATGACGACTCCCCGGGAACAGTACCGCAGCCCGTGCCTTTCACGCAGGCGCCGGAGCAGGTACAGAGGGTCTACAGCGCTCTTGAGCTGGCCCTGAAGCGGCTGAACCGGCCGCCGCAACTTTCGAAGTGCGAGTTGATGGAACTGCTCCCCGGCCTGATCGACCAGCGCTGGAAGCTAATGAGTGAGGGATCGGTGGCTGCTCCAGCGCCGCTTGAGAGAGCCCAGGCGCTGCGCGAGGTGATCGTGGGTGAAATCGAGCTGCTCAAGCCGGCCGGTGACACCGTCAGGGGCAGCGACCCTGCCGCCGAGCACTACATCATCCTGTACATGCAGTACGTGCTGGGACGATCGGTAAATGAGGTCATCGCACGTTTGCATGTGTCGGAGGCCGGTTACTACAGAAGGCGGCGCGAGGCGGTCGAGGCGCTGACGCACGACCTGATCGAGAAAGAGGAGGCGGCCGCGTAGTGGCCGCCCCTGGAAATGCGGAAATGCGCCTGCCCGCTGTCTGCCCGGTAAAAGATAAGGGATCGGTAGAGGAATTCGCCGGATACAGTCCACACGGCCCAGACGGCCGAAGTGATTGCCGGTCACACGGGAGACGCGTTGCCGCTTGAGCTATCGGTGTGCGCACGCATCGGTCATAAGGGAAATCAGCCGTTACCGCACTGGCAGGCAACGGCGCTGTTGCCCGTACCGTGGTAGAATCATAAGGCCGGGCCCGAGTGGAAACGGGTTGGAGGCACGCAAGTGGGCTTGGCCCACTTTTTTGTTGTGATTTGTCCGACGCACGATCAGGTGCGAGTCAGGCATGGCCGGAAAATGAAAAGTGACCTTCTACTGGCGGTGACACAGCTCGCCGCTGAAAGAAATCTGCCACAGGCGGTTGTCGTATCGGCAATCGAAGCTGCACTCGCGTCCGCATATAAGCGTGATCCCGCCGCCGGCGGGCAGGATGTGCTCGTACACATAGACCCGGAAGACGGCGATGTCACCGTCAGCACGGTCCGGCACGTCGTTGCCCCTGACGATGTCGAGGACGAGTTTGCTCAGGTCACCGTCGAGGCGGCTCAGGAGCTTCAGAAGGGCGCGCAGGCCGGAGACTACATCGTCACCGGCGAACTGGAGTACAACCCCGGCCGCATCGCCGCCCAGACGGCGAAGCAGGTTGTCATGCAACGGCTTCGGGAGGCCGAGCGCGACCTGGTGTTCGACGAGTTCGTGGACCGCGCAGGCGAAGTGCTGACTGCGACAATTCAGCGCGTCGACTCCCGGCAGATCATCGTTGACCTCGGCAGGGCGGAGGCGATTCTGCCGCCCGCAGAGCAGTCGCAGTTCGAGCGATACCGGCCCGGCCAGCAGCTTAAATTTTATGTACTGCGCGTAGAGCGCACGGTGCGCGGGCCGGAGATTGTTGTCTCACGAACGCACCCTGACCTGCTGCGCCGCCTGTTCGAGGTCGAAGTGCCGGAGATATACAACGGCGTGATCGAGATCAAGGCGATTGCACGAGAGGCCGGCTCTCGCAGTAAGGTCGCAGTGGTATCCCACCAGGCGGGCGTAGACGCCGTCGGCGCATGCGTTGGCCTGCGCGGCATCCGCATCCAGAACGTGGTCAATGAGCTTCTTGGCGAGAAGATCGACGTGATCGAGTGGGACGAAGACCCGAAGCGGTTCATCGCCAACTCACTGAGCCCATCGAGCGTAGACCGTGTGATCCTGAGCGATGACGGTGAGACAGCCGTAGTGCTGGTGCCGGACAGACAGCTCTCGCTGGCGATAGGCCGCGAGGGCCAGAACGCGCGACTGGCCGCGAAGCTGACGACAAGGAAAATAGATATCCAGGGCGAGACTCAGTGGGCTGCCGCGCAGGCGCCGCCTGAGCCGGTTGCGCAGGCTGTTGCGACGGCGGCACAGCCATCGGCCGCCGTTGCCGCCGAGACGGTGCTTGCGCAAACTGCGGTTGCCACCGCGCCGCCTGAAGCCAAAGGCGCGGCGGCGCCAGTTGCCACGCCTGCGCCAGTCGTAGCGAAGCCGAAGCCCGTTGTCCCGGTAGTGGACGAAGAGGCTGAGCTCCTCAAACTGGAAGCGGAGCTTGCGGAGCTCGAGCGCCAGGAGCAGGAGCGTAAAGAGGCCGCACGGGAGGCGACGATTGATGTCTCTTCCGGCGATCTCTGGCAGGTTGGAGGCAAGGGCTCTTCCGAGACGGAGGAGGCAGGCGTTCTGCGCTTTGCAGAGGACATCGCCGGCTTCAGGGAGCAGGGAGAAGGGCGACGCAGGCGAACCGGCGGCGGTGGTGGCGGTGGCGGCGGCGGTGGCGGCGGCGGCGCACGGCGCAAGGGCGGCCGCAGATAGGCGCCGGTCGTACCAGACCGGTTCCGTTTGGGTCCCGTCTTGGCCCGTTCTGAAAAGGGGACAATTTGATATGAAGCCCCGGCACGTTCCAATGCGGACCTGCGTGGTCTGCAAAGAGAAGAGACCCAAGCGTGACCTGCTCCGGGTAGTGCGGACCACGGACGGGGAAGTCGTGGTTGACGCCACGGGCAAGGTGAACGGGCGTGGCGGCTACGTCTGTGTGGCAGAGGACGGTGGCGAGGACCAGTCTGGGGACAATCGGGGGGGCCACTGGGGCGAACGGCAGATACGCGCTAGACTTGGGCAGGCGCTCAAGGTTGATCTGGCGCAAGACGACATTGACCGGTTGAGCGAGGCCGCCAGGGCTGTTTAACGGCAAGTTATTCGCAGCTGCGGCCTGCAATATTTGAAAAGAGCGATCTATGGCGAGGCGAACAAACCCGGGCTCAAGACGAGGACGCCGGAGGCAAGGCCCTTCGGACCGCGATCAACGCGGCTCCTCGGCAGTTGCCGTCGCGGAGGCGCCAACAGGACCGGTTGAACTGCCCGCCACGTTGAGCGTTGGTGAACTGGCAGACATCCTCCACAAGTCCCACGTCGACACGATCAAGGCGTTGATGCGGAACGGCGTCATGGCCACCGTCAACGAGGTGGTTGAGTTCGACGTCGCAGCGCGGGTCGCAGCGTTGTTCGAGATCCCGGTGCTCAAGCCGCGTGAGCGCGCTGAAAGCACCGCTGCCCGGCGCGTTGGCATAGACGAGGAGATGAGCGAGGAGAACTCGCAGCCTCGTCCGCCGATCATCACTGTGCTCGGCCACGTAGACCACGGCAAGACGACGCTGCTGGACGCGATACGCGGCGCGAAGGTGGTTGACAGTGAGGCCGGTGGAATCACCCAGAGCATCGGCGCTTACCAGGTGATCAAGAACGGCCACCCCATCACATTTATTGACACCCCTGGCCACGAGGCGTTCACCGCGATGCGTGCCAGTGGCGCGCAGGTGACGGACATCGCAGTGCTGGTGGTTGCCGCTGATGACGGCGTGATGCCGCAGACGCGTGAGGCTATCGACCATGCCAGGGCCGCCGGAGTTCCCATCGTCGTCGTAATCAACAAGATGGACTCGCCCGGAGCTGACCTTGACAGGGTCAAGGGTGAACTCGCAGAGCAGGAAGTTATCGTCGAAGACTACGGCGGAGACGTCGTTGCCATTCCGGTGTCTGCACTCAAGAAAGAAGGCATCGACGAACTGCTGGAGTCTCTGCTCCTTGTCGCCGAGTTGCAGGAACTGAAGGCTAACCCGGACCGCCCGGGCATCGGAGTAGTGATCGAGGCGCACACAGACCGCGTGCGCGGCTCAATCGCAACGGTGCTGGTCAGGTCCGGCACAGTGCGTATCGGCGACAACTTCGTGGCCGGCACCGAGCGGGGCCGCGTGCGGGCGATGCTTGACGGCTTCGGGAAGTCGATAGAGGCGGCAGGCCCTTCGACACCGATCCAGATCATGGGTCTGAGCGGGCTGCCGGCCGTGGGCGACCAGCTAGATGTCGTCGAGGACGAAAAGGCTGCCCGCACCCTCGTAGAGGCGCGCGAGCGGTTGCATTCCAGGCGTGACGAACGTGGCGTCAGCACCATGGCTGACGTGATGCGCCGCGTGCACACCGGTGAGGCGAAGCTGCTAAACGTCATCATCAAGGCCGGCACACAGGGCAGTGTCGACGCTGTGCGCAGGGCGGTGGAACAGCTTTCGACAGAAGATGTGCAGGTTAAGGTGATCCACGCCTCGGCGGGTCAGATTGGCGAGTCGGACATCCTGCTGGCATCTGCCTCAGAAGGTCTTATCGTTGGCTTCGAGACCAGCGTTGATCAGTCGGTGCAGAGCCAGGCCTTGCTGAAGGGTGTTGTCGTCAAGAACTACGACATCATCTACAACCTGGTAGACGACGTTAACGCCGCGGTCCACGGGCTGATAGAGCCTGTCGAACGCCGCGTGATCACAGGCCACGCGAACGTGCTGGACGTGTTCACCCGCGGCAAACGGGAGAAGATCGCCGGAGTCCGCGTGACAGACGGCGTCATCAGGCGGTCCGCCAAGATTCGTGTGCTGCGCCGTGGCGACGAACTCTTCGACGGCGCCATCGTTTCGCTGCGTCACCTTAAGGAGAACGTCCGCGATCTGGCCAACAACTTTGAGGGCGGCTTGATCCTGGACGGCTTCCACGACTACGAGCGGGACGATGTGCTCGAGGCGTACGAAATCACGACCTCCTGAAGAGGTTAATTTCGTTTCGAGAGGATCAGATATCCAGTGGCACACAGGATTGCACGCGCCAGCGTCACCATCCAGAGAGAGCTTGGCCCGCTCATCTCGACTCATCTCAAGGACCCGCGCCTGCCGAGCATGGTTTCCGTGACGCGCGTCGAGCTTGCGCCAGACCTGTCCACCGCACGCGTCTTCGTCTCCACACCGGGCGGCGATGAGGAGCGCGATCTTGCGGTTGAGGCGCTGCGGTCTGCCGCAGGCCATCTCGCACACGAGCTGGCGTCTCGGATGAAGATCCGCAGGATGCCGAGACTGCTGTTCGTGGCCGACGACCGTATCGCCCTCGGTGAAGACATGAGCGCGATCATCGACCGGGTGATGGCCGAAGACCGCAAGCTGCACAACCGTCGAGACACCGTCTAGAGCGGGCCGGGAGCCGGTATTGGTTTTGCTGACGGGACCATCAGCCAACGCGTTTCGCGGCGGCTACCTGAACGTGGACAAGCCGCGTGACTGGACATCGACAGACGTGGTGCGGAAGCTGAAGGGCATCACGAAGATCAAGAAGATCGGCCACGGCGGCACTCTTGACCCTATCGCAACCGGCGTGTTGCCAGTCTGTCTCGGCCACGGCACCCGCTTTGCAGACATGATCCTGCTCGGCACCAAGGAGTACCGGATAACGCTCAAACTTGGCGTGTCGACCAATACTTACGACTCTGAAGGCGATGTGACCGCTGAGCGCGACTTCAGCGCTGTGACGCGTGAGGAAGGTGAGCGCGCGCTGGCGGCTTTCAGGGGCAAGTATGAGCAGATGCCGCCGATGTTCAGCGCTGTGAAGCACAACGGTAAGCGGCTGTATGAACTTGCGCGACAGGGCATCGAGGTTGAGCGCAAGACGAGGCCGGTTGAGGTGAGGCGGCTGGACCTGACCCGCTGGGCGCCGCCTGAGGCGGAGCTTGAGGTGGAGTGCAGTCACGGCTTCTACGCCAGGACCCTTGTAAACGACTTTGGTGCGGCGCTTGGGTGCGGCGCGCACCTTTCGGGACTTGTGAGGACGAGGGCGGGCCGCTTCGATATCAAGGATTCACACTCGCTGGAGGAGATCCAAGAGTACGCGGACGCCGGGAAGTGGCAGGAGCTCGCAGAGCCACTGGACTTCACGCTGCAGCACCTGCCGTCGGTGCGGCTGGACCCGTTGTCGGCCGAGGCTGTGCAGCACGGACAGGCGCTATCGGTGGCGCAATTTGGACCGCCTGCGGGGACGGCGCCGGGCCAGCAGGTGAGGGCGTACGACGCTGAGTCCGAGCTCATTGCGATCCTGGTTTTTGAGCCTGACCGGTCAGGTTGGAGGCCGCAAAAAGTGCTCGCCGCAAAGTGACGCTGGGAGCCAGATTGTGCCAAAGATGGCTGTCGGGTTAAGTCCTGCAGGGCGGCCGCCAGGGTCGTCGACAGCTTGCGGCTGCGCCCGCGTGGCGGCCCGCGTGACGGTTGGAAAGGCCTGGCCTCGGAATGACGGACCTTCTCTGCTTCTGCCCCAAATGGAGACTTAGTTCTCTCCTGTCATAGGAAATGCGACTGCTCTCCTGCCACGGAATCCGGCACCCTTCAACTATCCCGGCGGCTCAGTCGCCGTGCCTGTCACAGGCCGCGCCCGCAGTGTCCTCCGCTGCCTCGGACCTGGTGGTGACGGTCTCGTTGCCAGCAGCACCGTCATCGACGCCAGCACAGCCGCGCCAGCCAGGCCGAACAACATCGTCCTGTACGTCTCCTGTTGGTCGAAGACCCAGCCAACGACCCACGGTGACGCGGTCATGCCCATGGCCATCGGGAACGCAGACATCCCGAGGATCGTGCCGAAGTGCTTGCGCCCGAAGTAGTCGCCGCGCATGGCATGGAGCATCGGCGTCCTGCCTCCGAAACCGATGCCCCACAACACCGCGAAAAGCAGCGCCATCCAGTAATTCGGCGCGATTGCAAGCACGGCAAGCCCCGCTGCCTGGACCAGCACCAGTACCGAAACCGCCAGCCGCTTCTCGACTCTGTCGCCAACATAGCCGCCAAGCAGTTGGAATGAGAATGCAACGAATACCTGGATCACGACGATCGTCCCGGCGGCAGCATCGCTCAGATCGACGCCGTTCGGGTCTGTGAGCTGAAAGAACAGGTGGGCGCTCAGCGCGCCGACCGAAAAGTTGGTCAGCGTGTGCGTCAACGAGATTGACCAGAATGCCCGGGTCCGCACCGCCTCCCCGGGCGTGAAGTCGTGGCCCAGACCGGCGGCCTGGCCCGGACGCAGCCGCTTGCGCGTAGCCCTGCGGACCAGCCTGTTCATCGAAGCCGGGTCAGGCAGCCGCTTCGCCAGCACCCGTGCGACGACAGGTCCCGCGGCCAGTGTGACGATGCCGATCACCATCACCGTGCTCCGCCATCCGTGGGTCTGGATGCCCCAGACGATTGCCGGAACGAGAAATCCGCCGGCGCTGCTCCCTGCGATGACGAGCGACATTGCGCTCGCCCTGCGGTGCGGCATCCAGGCGTTCACCGCTGCCATCGACGGCGTGAAACCACCGACACTGAACCCGATCGACAACGTGAAGAAGGCGATGTAGTAGGTGGGTATCGACTCCACACGGGAGAACAGAATCAGCCCTGCGCCACCGACGGTGAACCCCAGGAGCACCATCTTTGCGGAGCCGAACTTGTCTGTCAGCCAGCCCTCCATCGGGCCGAGCATTGCGCCGCCAAATCTTCCAAACGAGGCAACACCTGTGATGGCTGCCCGCGACCAGCCGAACTCGTCCTCGATGGCGCGGAACAGGACACTGCTCGCCTGGAACGTCGGCCCTGAGCTGACAACCATGTTGAACGCGCCGGCCAGAGAGACCCACCAGCCGTAGTAGACGCGCTTTGTGCGCCGTCTGGCTGTTGCGAACAGGGACAAGGTTGCTCCAGGCGGGGCGGTGAGGCCGCACATGCCGCGCTTATGAGGGTCTGGCAGATGTCTGCCATGTCTCTGGTAATAAGGCGAGGGACCGGCTGAAACAGCCTACTCCCGGCCCACCGGTCGTATCTACAGGCATCCAGGACATTGAGTGGCCGGAGTGCGTCATCGGCGCCGCCCTGTCCCCGGGTTGCTCGGCGATATTTCGTGCCAAACCCACGAGCCGATCATAGTCTCCGTGCGTATACTCGAAACCCTGTGCCGCGTTTCTTACAGCGCCGGACCCACGCTCCGTGACCGCCCTTCAGACACATGAGCCCACTCGTCCCAACCATAGTCGTAAACGACGTCTCGAAGCGCTACGGCAAGATCGAGGCGCTTAAGAACGTCTCGCTGCAGGTGGAGCAGGGCTGTTGGACGTCAGCAACAATGAGACACATTCGGTAATAGAGAGTTCAGGCTGATCTGAGCTGCTCCCTGAGTGTCTTGTTGTGTTCTTTCCGACGCTGTAATGACCGGTCTTTGGCCTCCCTTCTTCGCTCCAGGATC
>JAQBUH010000016.1 GCA_027624075.1 Chloroflexota bacterium | reverse complement strand
CAGGTAGCCTATTCCCTCACCAGACCGCCTTATGAAAGAGGTCAAGATACCTTTTTCAGCAGCCTGCTAGGCCAGACCGTAAACGGTGTGCAATTGGTAGAGCCGTTCGCGTACCGCTTCGAAGTGATAATAACGGTGGAAAACCCGGGGCCGCGGCAGATCGTACCTGTACGCAACCCTGGTCCGGGTCGTTGAGGTTTAATTATCAATGAGAGTTGCTTCTGTTCTGCTACTCGCCTTGCTGTTGACAACCGCATTGGCTGCATGCGCGTCAAGAACGAGAGAGATCTATATCACGAACGATACCGGCGAACCAATCGATGTCATCCATCTCCGAAAGGCGCCTGGGTTCGGAAGCCTCTGGCATGACTACGAAGGTAAGCAGGTGGGCGATGATGATCCATCCACCGGGTGTGATTTATGTAACCTGAAGCCGGGCGAGACGGACTACATAGTCCAGACCTTCGCCGACAGGTCCAGGATAAAGATCGTGGCGCGAAGTTCCGCAGATAGAAAGATCATTTATCTGGAGGCTATGACGGGGCGAGAACTCAAAGATCGTGACTGGAGCGTCGTGATCCGCTAGTAGTGTTGTTCGGCATTTCGAACATCCAGTTCCTGCACCCTGACCACCTCGGCTCTCCGGTTGCGGCGACGGACGTATTCGCCGACGTGGCCGGCACGCAGAGCTTCTACCCGTTCGGAGAGGTGCGCGCCGGGACGGGAGTGTTTGACACGGAGCGCGGATTTACGGGGTAGACCTTCGACGGCGGCACCGGGCTCGGCTTCCTGCTGACCGCAGGCTCCATCTGGCTCGTTCCGGTTCTGCAGGAAGCGACGGGCTGGGGAGTGGCGTTTGCGGCGCTTGCCGCAGGTCCGGTGATCGGCACGATCGCGATGCTGAGGCTGAGGCGATTGCCTGAGGCGAGGCGGCTGGCCGGTGGGCGCGGCTAGAGCAGGTCGAGATCGCCCGGCGAATGGCCGAGCGCGGTCAGCATCAGCGCCACCTCGCTGCGGTGCTGAGTGCCGTGGTTCGCAACGTGAAGCATCATCTCCCATAACGGCCTCTCGACGATTGAGCCGTCTGGCCGCGTCCGGCGATAGACACGCTCGAGGTCCGGGTCTCCGGTGAGTGTGGCAATGAACCCGGCGGCCTCTTGCTCGACCGCGTGGATGAACTCCGAGACCGCTCTTACATCCGGGTAGTCCGCAGGCGGAAACTGCCGCGCAAACGACTCATCGCGGGTCATGCTGCCGTTCCACCACGGCAGGTGACAGGTCATGGCGTCTGCGATGTGGATAAGCGTGTCTCTGATCGAGGGCTGACCGTGAACGACAACGGAGGTGAACTGTCCGTTGTCCAGCTCGCTGGCAACGCCCAGGACGCGCCTGTTCATCGACGCGTCGTAGCTGTACAGGCGCCTCACGGCAGTCAGCAGCACTGGATAGCCTCGACTCACGCTCTGCAAAGCGCGTGACATTGCTCACATCCGGTATCGAAACCGCAACTCTACTTCACGCTTCGCCGCAAAAAAAGCAGGGCCGCCAGACGGCGGCCCTGCAGCAGGTTCTCTTTACGAAGCGAAGTCGGGCGGTTAAGCCGCCAGGTTGTGCCCGCCGTCAGAGTGGTGGGCGATGAACTGCAGCACACGGGAGCGCTTGCGGCCACGCTCAGTGATCTTGCCGGCTGAAAGCATGCTCCAGAACCGGTCCTGGCCGTCAACGCCCTCGGGGCACACAGTGGCCCTCTCTCCCGGCTTGAGGACCAGGCCCAGCTGGCCCCTGGCAGGAACGATCTCTTCGTGGGTGGATGTGTTCTGTACGTTGATGAATGTCATTTTGCTGCTCCCGGACTCTGTAGCTCGTGTATCCGGCCTGGCGCCGCAGCCGTCTTATCTATTCGTCGACAGGCCGCTGACGCCGGAGTCACTGCAATCACACTATCGAGCAGATTGCGCAGCCGGCTCCAAGCTAGCTACACAACGCGCCTGTGGGGAAACACGCACGGCTTTGAGCCGACAGGGTCACGCCGGTGAGCCATCAGGGTCAGCGCGCAGTTTGCACGCGCCTTGCGTGAGGGTCACGGCAGGGGCAACGCCGCAGGAAACCGCAAGCCGCTTATAGGGGCGCGCCGACACTCCATCTGCGGCTTGTACGGACACAAGATGGGACGCTGAGCGCGCTTCACGAGACCGGAGGCTCAAGGGCGGGATTTGCGGCGCCGGACAGCTTTTCAGCCTCGCACAGTCGCAGTCGCTCGCCACTCAGCGGGCTGCGGCGGCTCTTCCGCGCCTGCGCCACCTGCTGCGGCCCCGGCTTTTCCCGCTCTGGGAGCCGTTGGTAAGCTCCTCGGGCCGCTCTGGCAGAACACCCTCGTCCGCCTGCGCCTCACTGCGCGTCTTCGGCGCCTTTCGCCTCTTGCCGGTAGCGCCCGGAGCAGCCTTATCGGGCACGATGCCAGGCACATCTTTCAGGTACTGGCCTGTGGAAGACGACTTCACCGTCGCCAGGAACTCAGGCGTGCCCTGCGCAACCAGCTCGCCGCCACGGTCGCCAGCAAACGGCCCCAGGTCGATCACCCAGTCCGCGTTCTTTATCAGGTCGAGGTGGTGCTCGATCAGCAGCACCGTATTGCCTGCCTCCACCAGCCGGTGCAGCACCGTCATCAGCTTGTTCGCGTCGTCAAACGAAAGGCCGGTCGTCGGCTCGTCCAGTATGTAGAACGTCTGGCCTGTCGAACGGCGTGACAGCTCGGAGGCCAGCTTGATGCGCTGCGCCTCGCCGCCGGAGAGCGTCGTCGCAGGCTGACCGAGCCTGATGTAGCCGAGCCCGACATCCCGCAGCGTCGTCAGCTTGTTTGCGACGGTCGGAATGTTCTCAAAAAGCGTCGCGGCCTCAGAGACGGTCATGTCGAGCACACCGGCGATCGACTGGCCCTTGAACTTGATCTCCAGCGCCTCACGGTTGTAGCGGGCGCCGCGGCAGATCTCGCACGGCACGGTCACATCCGGCAGGAACTGCATCTCGATCTGCACGTAGCCTGCGCCAGCGCAGGACTCACAGCGGCCACCCTTCACGTTGAACGAGAACCGCCCCGGCTTGTAGCCGCGGGCACGCGCCTCCGGCATCGTCGCAAACAGATCACGGATGGGCCCGAACAGGCCCGTGTAGGTCGCGGGGTTCGAGCGCGGCGTCCGGCCAATCGGCGATTGATCGATGTCGATCACCTTGTCGATGTGCTCAAGTCCCTCGACGTCATCGTGGACGCCCGGCCGGTCCTTCGCACGGTAAAAGTGCTGCGCAAGCCGCTTCGAAAGGATCTCGTTAACCAGCGTGCTCTTGCCCGAGCCGGAAACGCCTGTGACGCATACCAGCGAGCCGAGCGGGATCGAGACAGAGATGTCTTTGAGATTGTTCTCACGAGCGCCTGTCACAGTGATGTATGTGCCGTTCCCGGGCCTGCGCGTCTCCGGCACAGAGATGCTCTTGCGCCCGCTCAGGTAAGCGCCGGTGATCGACGCCTCACTCCTCTCGATCACGCCGATATCGCCCTGCGCGATCACATATCCGCCGTGCTCACCCGCGCCAGGACCCATGTCCACGATGTGGTCGGACGCACGCATCACAGACTCGTCGTGCTCGACGATCAGCACAGTGTTGCCCACGTCACGCAGCCGTTTCAGCGTCTCGATAAGGCGGTCGTTGTCCGCAGGGTGCAGGCCGACAGACGGCTCGTCACACACGTAGAGGACGCCCATCAGCCCGGAGCCGATCTGCGTCGCAAGCCTGATGCGCTGCCCCTCGCCGCCTGAGAGCGTCCCGGCCGCGCGGTCGAGCGTCAGGTAGTCGAGCCCGACACGCTCCAGGAACCCCAGTCGCGCCTCGATCTCCTTCATGATCTGCCCGGCAATCGCGGACTCACGCTCACTCAACGCCTCGGTTGCAGGCTCCGGCTCGCTTCGGTCCGCCGACTTCGGCCAGACGCTCGTCCTGCACGCCTCAGTCCACTGCAGCGCCCGCTCAACGGACTGCCGCGTCACCTGCATGATGTTCATCCCGAGCACCGTCACCGCAAGCGCCTCAGGCTTCAGCCTGTCGCCGCCGCAGGTGGCGCAGGGACGCTGCGACATGTACCTGCCAATGTCCTCCCTGACCGCGTCGGACTCCGTCTCGCCGTGACGCCGCTCCATCGAGGGAATCACGCCGTCGAACGCCGTCGACCACCTGTACACGCGGCCCTTCTGAGTCGTGTGCGCAACTGGCACCTTCTTGCCGCCGCTGCCGTACAGGACGATCTTCAGGTGCTCCGGGTCCATGTCCCGCACCGGCGTGTCCATCGTGAAGCCATAGTGCTCTGCAACCGAGTCCAGCATCGACGCATACCACGGCGAGTTGGCACCGGCAGACGCCCACGGCACGATTGCGCCTTTGCTAAGGCTGAGCGACTTATCCTGGATCACAAGGTCAGGGTCGACCTCGAGCCGGAAGCCGAGCCCGGTACAGGTCGGGCACGCGCCATATGGCGTGTTGAAGGAGAAGTTGCGAGGCTCAAGCTCCGCAATGCTGATGTCGCAGTGGACACACGCGAACCTCTCGGAGTAGACCACGTCACGGTCTTTATCGCTGGCGCTTTCGCCATCGCCGCCGAGGACTGTGACGAGCATCGTGCCGTTGCCGAGCTTGAGCGCTGCCTCTACCGATTCGGTCAGCCGTCCCGTCTCGGTGTCAGCGCGCACAATCAGGCGGTCGACCACTACCTGGATATCGTGCCAGCGGGTCTTTGCCAGCTTGATCTCGTTCGAAAGGTCCAGCACCTCGCCGTCCACACGGACCCTGACGAAGCCGTCCCGCCGCGCCGAATCCAGGATTCCCGTGTGCTCACCCTTCATGTGCGTAACCATCGGCGCCAGCACCAGGATCCGGCTCCCCTGCTCCAGCCTGAGAACCGAATCGGTGATCTGCTGCACCGTCTGGCGCTGTACCGGCCGGCCACAGTTGTGGCAGTGAGGACGGCCGGCGCGGGAGAACAGCAGCCGCAGGTAGTCGTAGATCTCGGTCACCGTGCCGACAGTAGACCGCGGGTTTCTTGAAACGCCCTTCTGGTCGATAGATATCGAGGGACTCAGCCCGTCGATGTGGTCGATGTCCGGCTTCTCCATGCGCCCGAGGAACTGGCGCGCGTAGGCAGACAGCGACTCCACATACCTGCGTTGGCCCTCGGCGTAGATGGTGTCGAAGGCCAGGCTGCTCTTGCCTGAGCCTGAGACGCCGGTGATGACCACGAGCTTGTCACGCGGGATATCCACGTTGATGTTCTTGAGGTTGTGCTCGCGGGCGCCGACGATCCTGATCACTGAGTCGGACATGTTCGCCTTGTCTGAAGTGCCCTGTGGCTGTGTGTGAGTTGGCCCCGAGTTGCCGAGGCCTCCGGGGTTCCGGCCCCTTGAGCTTCCGGCCCCGAGCTTCCGGCCCCGAGATCTCGGCCACAGACGCGGGCTGATAAATAGATCGCCAGGCCTGCTATGCGAGACGGGCTGTGCCTTGCCGGGGCCAAAAAAAGTGGACCGCGGAAGCTGCGCCAGACTGTGGCGTCTGACACTTGAATGTACCCGCGTCTGATTCTAGCAACCACGGCAAGCGGCGGCGGCCAGAGCGTCACAAAAAGCGTGCTGCCTGGCCCTGGACCGGTGCGGATTCAGGCTTCTGCAATAACAGCACTGTTACTATTTCGGCTGGCACGGCTGGCGTTTCCGGTAACGATCCACACCGCCTGCCGCCGGCGCATCAGGAGACTAAATGAAATACAGAAAGTTCGGTAAGACCGGTCTCGAAGTGTCCGAGGTCATATTCGGCGCAGGCGCAGTCGGCGGATTGCTCATCAACGCAGACGACGACACGCGCCGCGCCGCCATCCGTATCGCCCTTGACGGAGGCGTCAACTGGATAGACACCGCGGCGTCCTACGGCAACGGCAAGTCCGAAGAGGCGCTGGGCTGGCTGTTGAGTGAGCTGCCCGCCGCCCGCCGGCCGCACGTCTCAACCAAGACCGCGTTCGACCGCGCTGCCGGAGACTTCGCAGGGCAGGCGGAAGCCGCCATCACCGCCAGTCTGAAACGGCTCCAGGCTGACAGCGTCGATCTCTACCAGGTCCACAACCGGATCGCGGCCAGTCCTGGAGACGTGCCGAATGCGCTGACTCCGGACGACTTCCTGCGAAAAGACGGTGTTGCAGACGCCATGCGCTCACTCGTCGACCGCGGGCTCACCCGGCACATCGGTTTCACCTGCACCGGCGAGGCGGATGCGATGCGTGAGGTGATGCGCAGCGGGCGGTTCGAGTCGGCGCAGGTCTACTACAACCTCCTCAACCCGAGCGCCGGCCGCGACATGCCGCCGAACTGGTCCGCCTATGACCAGGAAAACATCATCGGCGCGGCGGAAGAGGGCGGCGTTGCCGTCATGGTGATCCGCGTGCTTGCCGCGGGCATCATCGCAACCGACCGCCGCACGGGGCGCGAGGGCGGAGTCGTCCTGAACGGCGACGTGGCGTCGGACGAGGCGCGCATGCGGGCGGTCTTACCGCTGCTCTCACCTTCGCTGGGACAGCGGTCACAGGTTGCGGTGCGCTACGCGCTTCGCAACCCCGGCGTGTCCGGTGTGGTGGTCGGGCTGGCCGAGCTTGAGCACCTGCGGCTGGCGATCGAGGCGGCAGCGATGGGTCCGCTCCCGGCTGCGCTGCTGGAGAGGCTGGACGCTCTGGCGGACTCGGATTTCGGTCTTTCGTAGCTGCCTGCTGGCGCCAGTGAAATGCAACCCGTATCCGCAGGTGCTACTGTTCGAGCTAACGGACGCTGTGAGTTGTCCGGTAACGGCCCTTCCGCGAACCATTTCCAGGCCAAATCGAGAGGGAAAATACGATGGCTGACGAAAATCGGATACAGGCGGAGATCACCTACTGCGTGCCTTGAGGCTACCACGGTGTGGCCCTCTGGATGGGGGGCGAGATATACGCTGCGGGCGGCAACAAGATTGCGCTGACGTTGACGCCGGGCGCTGCCGGGATATTCGAGGTCAAGCTGGACGGCGAGGTGGTGTTCGACAAGGGCTCCATCGGCAGATACCCGGAGTTGAACGATGCCAAGGAGATCAAGGCAACGATCTTGAACCGCCTGGCCTGATTGGCCTGATTGGCCGACTGGCCTTGCCAGACTCCGTGTTCGAGTTCCGGCTCTAGCTGTAGCTCCCACGGACGTTATCAGTCTTGAGGCCAGGGTTACCCCTCTGATGCCGCCGTGTGGACGTTCGTCTTTGTAATAGTCGAGGTAGCCGAAGCACGCTATTCCCTCGCAGCCTCACACAAACCTCGCGGGTTACTGCTTCGATCTACACGCCGCGTTCAGCATCATTGAAGGCAGCGCGGCGCAAATGCCCGTGTCCCTCCGTCCGGCGCTCGTCCGGACCGCGCCGACTCCTGGTTGCAAATGGCGGCTGCAACCGGCTGACACTCTCTGTCCGGAGCGGCTAAGAACATGACCAACTTGCTCGCTCGATTACCGGTGCGGCGAGTGCTCGCAGGCACAGCCGCGCTCCTGATTATCGTGTTCATCGCCCTCCAGTTAGTGCCATACGGCCGCGACCATGACAATCCGCCTGTGCTGGCTGACGTCCAGTGGGACAGCCCGCGCACCCGCGAGCTGGCGGTCAAGGCTTGCTACGCCTGCCACAGCAACGAGACGCACTGGCCGTGGTACTCAAGCATCGCCCCGGTCTCGTGGCTCGTACAAAAAGACGTTGACGAAGGCCGCGATAAACTGAACTTCTCCGATTGGAACCGGGTCCAGGAAACGGACGACATCGTTGAATCGGTCGTCGAAGGCGAGATGCCTCCTCTGGCATACAAGTTTCGCTCCTGGGACCGGATCAGCAACGATGAGAAGGACGAGTTGATCGCCGGGCTCCGCCTGACCTTCGGAGCCGGCGAGACGCAGGACCGCGACTCTGGCGAACGGGACTGACCTCACTTGACCTGCGCCCCTGCCGCACCGGTCTCTTGCGGCAAAGTAGACACATTGTCCGCCAAACGAGAGCCAACCTGATCCCCGCGGGGCATGTTTACTTCCCGCCAACTGAAAATACTTGGAGCGTGAACATGGCCGAGAAGATCCTGGTACCGCTGGACCGCAGTGAATACGCTGAACAGGTTGTGCCATTCGTTGGCGAATTTGCGAAAGCGGGCGGGTTCCAGGTGACCCTGCTTTCGATCATCGACCCGGAAGATCTGGACATCACAGAGACCGCGGGCGAAGGCGAACTTGCGGCCCGCGACACGGGCACAAGTGACGGCGGCACCGGAATGAACATGGCGCACCGAGGCACAGGCGGCATCACAGGAATGGCGTGGATGGCGCCGATCGGCTCGCCTTCCGACCTGTCGGCTGACGAGGCGGGGGCGCTGGACGAGGCAAACCGCAGCACAACTGAGTACCTTTTGAGCGTAGAGAAGAAGCTTGAGAAGATGGGCGTCCAGACTGAGACGCGTCTCGGCTTCGGCAACGCTGACATCGAGATAGCCGAAGAGGCCATCAAGAGTGGCGCCACCATGATTGCGATGTCCGCCCGGTCCAACATGTTCTGGGAGCGGGGCATGCTGGGCAGCACGACCAATCGCGTCATCGCAGCCTCTCCCATGCCGGTGATCGTCTTCAAGCCGATGGAAGGGCTGGCAAAGGCTGTCTCTGTCAATCCGGACACGATCGTCATCGCAGTAGACGGCTCGGCTGAGTCCGAGGCATGCGTAGATCCGGCGGTCAAGCTGGCAGGCAAGATCGGCGCTAAGGTCGCACTTGTCCACGTGCTCAGCCGGGACCGCGGCAGGCGCAGGGAGCATGCTGAGAGCTATCTGAAACAGCTAAAGGAACGCATCGGCGGCGAGGTCGAGACGAGCGTTGCCGCAGGCCATGTCGACGATGAGGTCATCCTGTACGCGGACCAGTTCGACCATCCGATGATTGCTGTCGCAGAGCATGGCGGGATCAGCGTAAGGCGCTGGCTGCGAGGCTCGGCTACGGACAAGATCATCCGCAACGCCGGTTACCCGGTACTGGTAATCCCGAACGCCAACTGAGGCTCGCGGCCAGAACGCATCGCCAGTCTCTGTCGCATGGATAGAACGGACACTGGCAGGAACAGGCGGCTCTTTTCGAGATTGGCGTGCCGCAGCGCTCGTTCGTCACTCCTCGCCGAGCACTCGCTCGAAAAAGGCGCGTATCACAGGGATATCGTCTTTCCGCAGGTGCCTCGAAAATAGCTCTTCGATAGCGTCAAGCTGACCCGACGTCATCTCCCTCAGTGCAGCGGCGCCTTTATCCGTGAGCACGACGAACGATGTGCGCCGGTCCTTGCGTGACGCCCTGCGCACGACAAGCCCTGCCTCAGCCATGCGGTCAACGGCGCGGGTCGTTCCGCCTCCGGTCAGCAGAACGCGCTCGCTCAGCCTGGTGTGGGTCAGGCGCTGTTTCTCAGCGAGCGAAAGCTGCACCAGGATATCCATCCAGGTCATCGACATGCCGTGCGACTGCTGGAGCCGGGAGTCCATCACCCTCATCAGCGCGGCATGCGCCCTGAGAAACATCTTCCAGACCTTCACCTCATCGGTATTCAGTGGATCGCTCATGGTGAGACTTTACCATATCCCTTATATGCTCAATAGTTGACATGTAAAGTAATGTCGACTAAAGTTCCGGTCAGCACGGGTCGCTGTCACTGGACTCAACTGGTTAGGAGACCCGTAGTCGGCCCTGGATCGATACCGGGAAACGGCATGGAGGATATTGACATGAACAGCACATCTACCGGAAAGAGCTTCCTCGTGGTGGGGGCAACAGGCACACGGGAAGTCTCGTAACCTCGTCGCTGCTGAGTAGCAGTGAGACCGTCAGATGCCTGGTGCGTAGCGAAGAAAAAGGGAGGGGCTGCGAGAGGCCGGAGCGGAGGTGGTCATCGCTGACTTAAACAACCCGGAATCCCTCGCGCCTGCATTCGAAGGCATCGACTCTGTCTTCCTGGTCACGTCAGTTTGCCCGCAGGCCGCCGAGCAGGCGATCAACGGTGTCAACGCAGCCCGGAGCGCCGGAGTGGGCCACCTCGTCAGGTACACGGGAGCTCTGGACACGGGCGATCTCGAGATATATTCAAACGAGCAACACATAAAGGCTGACGCGGCGCTGGCGGTGTCGGAAATGCCGTACACCATTGTTCGTCCGCATCACTTCATGCAGAACCTGCTGGCCTCAACGCCCACGATCGCCTCAGACTCGGCGATCTACATGCCATTCGGAGAGGGCCGGTTGGGGATGGCGGACCTGCGAGACGTTGCCGAGGCCGTCGTTAAGGTCCTGGCCGGCGGCGATCACCTGGGCGAGACTGTCACCATAACCGGACCGAAGTCGATTTCGATCGCAGACGCCGCCGAGGCAATCTCGGACGCCATTGGCAAGAAGGTAACCTACGTTGATGTCCCGCCAGAAGCGGCCAGAGACGGGATGCTGGCCGCGGGCATGGACAGGTGGCTCGTTGATGAGTACATCGCCTACTTCAAGGCGTTCAGCGTTGGCGTCGGCGACTTCGTTACGGACGACTTCGAGCGGCTCATGGGCCGTCCGCCCAGGACGGTGACCGAGTTTGCTCGTGACCACGCGCCGGTGTTTGGCGCGAACAGTGGTATCACCGCCTGACATGGCGTGTGCGCATTCGTCCGGGCATTAGTCAGTCGCGCCGCCAGCTGACAATCACGCCCGCGACTGTGCTGGAGCGCACTTGAGACAGGCGTCACCGGCGCTTGCTCAGCACCTCTTCATTGAGCACGTTGACCGGCGCGCCCTGCATCCAGGCGGCCACGTTCTTGACCGACTCAGCGAAGAAGTTACGCAGTGTGCCACCGGTCGAATAGCCCAGGTGCGGCGCCAGCAGGACGTTGTCGAGCGATAGCAGCGGATGATTGGCAGGCAACGGCTCGACATCGTACACGTCGAGCGCCGCGCCCGCGATCCGGCCGTTCCTGAGCGCGTCCAGCAGCGCCGCCTCATCAACTATCGGACCGCGTGCGGTGTTGACCAGGAATGCAGACTCCTTCATCAGCCCGAACTCGCGTGCCGTCACCCAGCCGCGGCTCATGTCAGTCAGCGGGACGTGTATCGAGAGCACGTCTGAGCGGGAGAACAGCTCGTCCCACGAGACGAACTCGACGCCGTTTGCCGCGGCGCGCTGCGCGTTGAGCGTCGGCCCCCAGGCGATCACGTCCATGTCGAAGAAGTTCCCGTACTTTGCGATCTGAGTCCCGAGCCTTCCCATCCCGAGAATGCCGAGCATCCTCCCGCCAAGCCCTTCGGCGAGCCGCGTCTGCCAGCGGCCCTCACGCATCTGCCTGTCCTCCCATGCGATGTGCCGCGTGACCCCAAGGACAAGCGCCCACGCAAGCTCAGCGGTCGAGTTGCCTCGCGTTGGTCCGCCCCTCGTTATGCAGACGACGATTCCAAGCTCGCTGGCGGCGTCCATGTCAACATTCGCCTGCCTGCCGCCTGTCCCCGCGATCAGACGCAGGTTTGGCAATCGCTCAAGGACTCCACGCGGGAAGCGGGTCCGCTCGCGGGTCGTGACAAGTACCTCATAAGGAGCAAGACGCTTCACGAGCGCGTCCTGGTCCAGCAACGTGTCGTAGAAGAAGTCGATCTGCGCGCCTGGCAGTGAGGCCCAGTCGGCCGCGCCCTCCGCGAAATGAACGTAATCGTCCAGCACTGCGATCTTTACGCCATTTGCCATGAGCAGCGTCTCCCGGTCACTAGAAAATTCTGAGGCAGCAGCCCGCCCCGCTGCTTACTCTGCAATAAGCGACGCCAGCCGCTCTTCGTTGATCACGAGTCCCAGCCCCGGACGGTCGGGAATCTGCATAAAGCCGTCCTCCAGAAGCACCGGCTCCTCGAACAGCTCATTGAGCTCAGGGCGTTCGCCCGAGAACTCGTGCGGCCGGCTCGACTGCGGCGAGGTTGCGCACACATGCAGGCTCGCCAGCGTGCCGATAGTCGGCTGCGTCTGGTGCGGAAGAGTCGACCTGTCGAAGGTCTCGGCAAGCGTCACAATCCGCTTCATCTCCGTGATGCCGCAACACTTCACAACGTCCGGCTGCAAGATATCCGGCGCCCCCTGCAAAAGCAGGTCTCGCATCTGCCAGCGAGTGTACTCGTGCTCACCCGCCGAAACCGGCACGTCCAGGGCATCGGCCACCCGCTTGATGCCCTCGTAGTCGTACTGCGGCACAGGCTCTTCGAAGTGGTAGATCCCGAGCTGCTCAAACGCCCTGCCCTGCCTGATTGCCGTCGAGACCGAGTATCCGTTGTTTGCGTCGAAGCTGAGCGGTGTTGAGTCCGGCAGGAACTCCCTGGCAAGCTGGAACATCCGCAGGTCCTTTTCCGGGTCCGCGTCCTGCCTGTACGGTCCCCAGTCCATGCGGATCTTGATCGCTGTGTAACCTTCTTCATGCGCCTGCCGCACGCGCTCGAGCATCTCCTCGGCGGCGAGCGGAGCGCCTCCACCGATGCTCTTGTACATGCGGAACCGCGTGCGAGCTGCGCCGCCAAGCAGTTTGTATATCGGCATGTTGGTCGCCTTGCCGCGGATGTCCCAGAGCGCGATGTCGACACCCGAGATGCACGAAGGCTGAGTGCCCATGACGCCGAGCTTGTATGTGCGCATGAACATATCGTTCCACAGCTGCTCGACGTCCATCGGGTCCTTGCCGACGATGATCGGCTTGAGAGCTTGCTCGACGAAGTGACACATGATGGGCACGTTCATCGGCGAGCACTCGCCAATGCCCTCGATGCCCTCGTCTGTGAAGACGCGCACGAGCGCGGTCCGCGTCTTGAGCGGGTAGGCCCTAACGTCCGTGATCTTCATTTATTGTCCTGTGGTCTCGACGCGTGCGCTAAACAACCACATAAATCGAGCTCAAACTGGTTGGCCGACAATAATTCTCATACTCACAACCGACTCTTGATAACAATCTTTCTTGAATCGGACGCATTCCAGAAACTAGAGAATTACCCTCTCGGCATGTCCTTGAAGGTCCAGCCCTGCTTGCGAGGCTCGTCAAGCGCCTGCAACACCGCTGTGATGTATCCGTAGCAGAACGCAAACGCCGTGCCTGAAGGGTCGGGCGAGTCAATGTGCGGCACGTGGTCCGGCATCAGCATGTACTTGTAGCCAACCTCCTGGTACGTCTTCGCTGCCCGCACCATGTTCACCGCTCCCTCGTCAGGGAACGACTCCATGAAGTTCAGCTTCCCGCCCCTGATGTTGCGGAAGTGCACATTGAAGATCTTCTCCCGCGACCCGAACCAGCGGATAACGTCATAGATCTCCTCGCCGGGGTCGTCCAGCATCTCCGAAACCGTGCCCTGGCAGAAGTTCAGCCCGTGATACGGACTCTCGCGCATCTGCACGAAACGCTTCATGCCTTCGACGGTCCCGAGCACCCGCGTCACCCCGCGATAGCCCGGAGGCGTGTACGGGTCGTGCGGGTGGCAGGCGAGTCGCACTTTCGCCTCTTCGGCAACCGGGACGACTCGCTCCAGGAAGTAGTCGATGCGCTCCCAGTTGTCATCCTCGTCCACAACTCCCCAGAAACCCGGCGCCTCATCCTGGTCCATCTTTGACCAGCGGAACGTCGAGTTGGACGAGCCGCCGCGGCCCTTCTCCCGCTCCGAGCGCGGGATGCCGATGATGTTCATGTTGTACTTGGCGGCGGGGATTCCCGCCTCGCCGATGTTGCGGATCAGCTTCTGCACAGACTCGATCTCCCGGTCACGCTCAGGGCTCTTCCCGAGCATGATGTTCGGGCTCTGCGAGCGGTCCAACGGCGTTGAGCTGAGCGGGAGTTGCACCATGTCCAGCGTGATGCCGTAAGACTCAAGCTTCTCCCTGTGGCGCTTCAAGTCGTCCACCGTCCATGTGTGCGTCTCGCCGGGCGGGTCGGAGCAGACGTTGTTGACGCCAAGCTGCGCCCACATCGCAAAGTCATGGTCGTCCCTTGCGCCAACCTGAGTTCCCACGTACATGCTTTATCTCCGTTCATCGGGCCGCTCGCGGGCCCGTGTTGTCTGGGTTTAAACCGGGATTCATCCGGGTTTCAGCCGGAATTTTCGGCGGGCTGCGATCTGCAAATCCATGCCCTGCCGCGCTGCCGATATATTGTCCTCATCGCCCAGCCCGGTCAACTGGCGCGGGTAATTTTTTATTGAGGCGGTCGGCTGGAATGGAGCGCCGCTCGCAGCGCAGGATGGCAAGGGTAACCTGCGCAGCCAACGCCGGCTTCAAACCCGCACTGTCTTGACCGCTCTCCGTAGACCGTCCGCAAGATCGCCCTTCCTGCCGATGACAACCCGCTCCAGCCCCAGCCAGCGCGCCAGGGACGCAAGCTCATCCGCCCAGGGCCGCAGCCACCGCCACAGCGTCTCTTTGGGGATTCCTGGCTTCAAGGTGCGCCGCCTGCACGAGCAATCGCTTGCCCTGCCTGTCCGCCTTCAGGTCCACCCGTGCGACAAGCTCCTCGTCCATCAGGAACGGGAACACGTAGTAGCCGAACTGCCGCTTCGGCGCCGGAACATAGATCTCGATCCTGTACCGCATCCCGAACAGCCGCTCGGTGCGGTCCCGCTCCCAGATCAGCGAGTCGAACGGGCTCACGACCGATCTCGCCTCTACCCGCTGAGGCGGGACATCGGTCCCTGGCAGAACAAAGGCCGGCGCGTCCCAGCCCTCGACGCGCACCATTTCAAGCTCGCCGTCAGCAACCATCGCTTTCAACAACTTGCGCGCCGGTCCGGTCTTGATGCGGAAGTAGTCGGCAAGGTCCGTCTCCGTCCCAACACCGTGCGACCTTGCCGAAAGCAGCAGCATCTCCCTGTTCGCCTCCTCTTCCGTGAGAACCGCCGCGTCGAGCTGCTCCTGTGGCACGAACCTCTCCGGCAGGTCGTAGTAGCGAGTGAAGTTGCGGCGGGAGTGGACGCCAATCGCGCCGCGGTCGAAGTGCCACTCAAGCGCCATCTTGCCGCGGCTCAGTCCCCACCACGGCCCTGTCCGGCCGCCCGAATCCTCCAGGTCCGAGACCGAGATCGGACCGCGCTCCCGCACCTGGTCGAGAACACGCTCCACAAAGCCCGGATACTCCGTCCGCACCTTCTCCAGCCACTTCTCCCGGCGGGTCACCATGCGGTGCTTGAGCACCGGATAGAGCCGCATCGGGATGAACGACGCCGCGTGGGCCCAGTACTCGAAGAGCTCCCTGTGGACGTAAGCCAGGTCGTCTATCAGCCGGATCTCGTAAGGCCCGAGCCGGGAATAGACCGGCATGTAGTGCGCCCGCGCAAGCACGTTCACGGTGTCGATCTGCAGCAGGTTTAGGTGGCTGATTACACGGCGCAGGTCGTCGAGGCCGGGCGGCTGTCCCCCGGACGCGCCGTTGCGCGGTGTTGAGAAGCCCTGCGCCGCCAGTGCTATCCGGCGTGCTTCGGAAAGTGAGAGGTCTGCCATATGGGAGCGATGGTAGCGCAGCCTGCCGACACCCGCCCGGGCCTGGCACAAACGCTGTCGCGGACGGCGTTCGAGTGATACCGGTCGCTCAGTAAATCCTCATGCGCAAGCCGGTTTCGTGGTCTCGACATGGCATACGATTTCAGTTAGACATCAATAGCGCAGGAGGGACACGATGTACAAGAAGATCATGGTTCTACTCGACGGTTCGAGAGCGGGCGGCAAGGCCGTCGATCATGCCGAGGAGTTGGCGGAGAAGCTCGGGGGTGAGTTGATCCTGTTCAGGGTGGTTCCTCCGGCCAACATACCCGCGGTCGGGATGGGCATGCCCGGCTCGATCTCCATGTACGAAATGGCAGCGGAGGCGGCAGACATCGAGAACCAGATCGGTGTGAAGAGGGCGCGTAACCAGCTCAACACGCGTCGCAGGCAACTCGAGGAGAAGGGCATCAAGGCCCGCGCGGAGGTGCTGACAGGCGATCCGGCAACCATGATCAAGAAGTTCGCGAAGTCCGAAAAGGTTGACCTGATCGTGATGGCCACTCGCGGCCGACGAGGCATCAAGCGTGCGCTTCTTGGCAGCGTCGCAGACGACATAGTCCGGTCCGACGTGGCGCCGGTGCTGTTGCTGCGGAGGTAACGGCTTCCCTCTCCCCATTTCGGGAACCCAATTCTCGAAACAGAGAGAGGAGCTTTGGCGCGTTTGCCGTCCTGAATTGCGTCCTGAGCCTGTCTTCGGGTCGAGTTCAGAATGACAAAAAGCTGGCCCTGATGTCTGGTTTGTCATCCCGGCCTTAGCGGAGGGATCTTACCCACCAAACACGGTCACAAGAGAGATTGGCTCCGTTGACATCCTCTTCTTCCCTCGTGGCCCCGGATTGAGGAGAGGGTGGTTTGTCTCTCATTCCAGACCGCCGTCCTCAGCCAGTCGAAGTGGTTGGCGAAGGTCGTGCAGTCACATGAGAGATGCTGAGTCAAGCTCAGCATGACATACCGTCCACACCCTCACCGAAGTGCTACGATTCTGCCGGTCTGCCAATCAGCTATCAGGCAACTAGCGCGGCGACTGGCCCGGCCCCCGGCACAATCGCCGTCTCGCATCACAACTGGCAATCCAAGAGCCACAGACAGGAACACGCACATGCTGGAGAGGTTTCACGTTTCAGAAGAAGAGGCGGTACGCGTCCCTGAGCCCAAAGCCCGCGCCGTAACCGATGCGATCTTCAGGAAGATGGGCCTCACAGACGAAGCCGCAGCCCTCTCCGCAGACGTCCTGATGCACGCCGATATCCACGGAGTCGACACTCACGGCGTGTCCAACATGCTCCGGCACTACGTCAACGGATACAACGACGGCACGCTCAACCCTCGCCCCAACATGAGGATAGAGCGGGAGTCCACTGTCACCGCAACGTGGGACGGCGACCGTGGCAACGGCCTGCACACAGCGCCAATCGCCATGAGAGACGCCATCCAGCGCGCCGAAAAGCACGGAGTCGGCGTCACGGTACTCAAAAACTCGGGGCACCTTGGCGCGGCCGGCTACCACGCCATGATGGCGCTTGAACATGACATGATCGGCGTCTGCATGACCGGTGGCGGCGGCTTCGCCATGCTGCCAACCTTCGGCGCGGAGCCTCGTTTCGGCACAAACCCCATCGCGTGGGCCGCGCCCGCCCGCAAAGAGCCGCCGTTCCTGTTCGACGCAGCCACAACGCAGGTCGCCGCAAACAAGATCCGCATCCTGCAGCGCATGAACAGGCCCGTCTTCGCAAACTGGCTGACAGACGCCGAGGGCGTGCCTATGGGCGAGACGGTTGTGCCGGAGGTCGATATCCGTGGCGAAGGCCGCCAGTGGTACATGCTGCCGTTCGGCGGGACCCGTGAGAACGGCTCCCACAAGGGCTACGGCTTCGCCTGCATCGTGGACATCATGTGCTGCACGCTCTCAGGCATCGGCCCCGGCTTCATCTCCGGCCAGTCGGGACACTTCTTTTCGGCGTACAAGATCGACTCGTTCACAGACGTCAACAAGTTCAAGGACGACATGGACGCCTTCCTCTCCGGGCTTGCCGCAACCAAACCTGCGCCGGGGCATGAGCGGGTCTTTTACCCGGGTCTCCCCGAGGCGGAGACGAAGGCTGAGCGGCTGGAGAAGGGGATCCCTTACCACCCGGAGGTGATCGAGTGGTTCAAGTCGATCACAGCCGAGCTTGAGCTGAAGTTCGACCTGACGTAGGCCGGGTCCATCAGCCAGACGGGACCTGTTTCGAGCCGATTGGAACAGAGCCGTCCCGGTCCCACGGGAGTAGAGTGAGAAGCCGGTCACCCGCCTACCGCGAGCCCGCCATTTCACCGAAGCCCCGGCAACCTGTAGAAAGCGTTTGCCCCCCAGATAGCCGAGCAGTCCAAAACTCATCCACACCACCATTCGCTGATTGAGAAATCTACCGTTATCGCCCGGCGCAGAGCGCGCCACGGCATCTTCTTCGGCTGGTGGATCGTCATCGCTGGCTTCTTCATCCAGGTCCTCAACGGCGGCCTGCTGTTCCACGCGTTCAGCGCATACGTGCTGCCGCTCCAGGCAGACTTCGGCTGGTCACGCGGACAACTCTCAGGCGCGTTCTCGATGGCGAGGGCAGAGAGCGGCATTCTCGGACCAGTCCAGGGCTGGGCGATAGACCGCTTTGGTCCGCGCTCCATGATGCGCATCGGCATGGTCCTCTTCGGCGCCGGGTTCATCTACCTGAGCCGCATCGACTCGCTTCTCACGTTCTACATCGCGTTCGGGCTCATGGCGCTAGGCTCCAGCCTCGGCGGCTTCATGCCGCTCGCGACCACCGTCACAAACTGGTTCGCCCGCAAGCGGGCCATGTCGCTCGGCGTCATGATGACAGGCATGAGCGTCGGCGCTCTCACAGTGCCAATCGTCGTCTGGAGCCTCTCGGAGTTCGGCTGGCGGACCACATCGCTCGCATCGGGCATCATCATCCTCGTCGTCGGACTCCCTCTGACCCAGGTAATGCGCCACTCGCCAGAACAGTACGGACTGCTGCCGGACGGCGCGCAGCAAACCTACCGTGACGGGAAGGTCCAGGCGGCGCCGAAGATCACCGGCCTCACCGCCCGGCAGGCCCTTAAGACCCAGGCGTTCTGGATGCTGTCGATCAGCCACGGGTTGGCACTGCTTGTTGTCGGCGCTGCCCTGCTCCACCAGATCCCGCACATGGTGGAAGGCATGGGCCTGACTGCCGGGACTGCTGGCCTCGTCGTGGCAGTTCTGGCGATCGTGGTTATCACTGCTCAGCTCAGCGGAGGCTACATCGGCGACCGCATCAACAAAAAGGTTGGCATCGCGGGCTGCATGCTCGCACACGGAGCAGGGTTTGCTATCTTCGCGCTCTCGACATCGTTGACCGGCGCGCTGGCGTTTGCGGTGCTGCACGGCGTAGCGTGGGGTGTCAGGTCGCCACTCATCAACTCGATACGCGCCGACTACTTTGGCCGTGCGCACTACGCAACAATCATGGGGTTCACGTCGATGATCGTGATGATCGGCATGACGGCCGGCCCGCTCTTCGCCGGCATCATGTACGACGCGACGGGCAACTACCAGGTCCCGTTCCTGGTCCTTGCCGGACTCGCCGGACTCGGCTCGCTGGCGGCGCTTGCGGCAAGAAAGCCGAAGATGCCAGTGGCAGATGACGCAGAACCCACAATGGCGCCGGCGCTAGCCAAGCGATAGCACGGTCTTCGCGTTCTCCAGCAGGATCAGGCCCCGCGCCTCGTCCGGTATGTCGAGCGCGGCGAACTCCTCCAGCCAGCGCTCAGGCGGCATATACGGGTAGTCTGAGCCGAACAGCACCTTCCTGCGCAGCCTGCCACCGGCCTCGGCGATGAGCTGCTTCGGGATGTACTTCGGCGCCCAGCCTGACAGGTCGATAAACACATTCGGCTTGTGCAGAGCCACAGCTATCTGCTCATCGATCCACGGCCATGCGGGGTGCGCCATGATGATCTTCAGGTCAGGATGGTCTGCGGCCAGGTTGTCGACGTGCGGGATGGGCCGCGCGTACGCCAGCTTGAACCCTCCACCGCCCGGCGTGCCCGCTCCGGCCGCGGCGTAGCCTGTGTGCATCAGGACCGGGACCCCGAGCCGCTCTGCGGCGCTAAAAAGAGGCTCGAACGCCGGGTCGTCAGGGAAGAACGCCATGTGGATCGGGTGCAGCTTCAGGCCGATCAGCCCGAGGTCAGTGACGGCTCGCTCCAGCTCATCGACCGCCGCCTCGCCCTTGCGCGGGTCGACGGTCGCAAAGCCGAAGAACCGCTCAGGGTAACGCCTGACGATATCTGCCACGTAGTCATTGGGGTCAGGGCGGTCGCCTGTCTCGGTCTCCGCGTCGACTGAGAAGATGACCGCTTTGACGTCCGCCGCCGCGTAGCGGGCCGCCATCTGCTCGACGCTGTCCGGCTCTCCATCCATCCGGAACATCTTGCGCAGCCCTGGCTCAATGCCGTACTCCGCCAGCTCAGGGTGCCGCGGCACGTGGACGTGTATGTCTATTGCGCGCATGTTTTCTCCGTTGGTTTATCGTCGATCGGGCGAGCAGCCGGCGGCACGGACGACTTGCGGTCACTCCCTGACTTGATTCCGTTGACGTTTACTCTGCCCCGGCCTGAGAAGAGGGGAGAAACGATGGACGCGTGCCGTGGCGCTGTTCGCCCTGCAGGTGACGCCGCGGACAAGGATATCCGAGGCGGGTTTGAATCTTGTCATGTTGATCTGAAGGGTCAACATGAGCTATTTTCTCAGGCCGCTTAGAACGAGGCGAATCTACATAGATAGGATTTTCTTAGAGCTTTACCGTAATGGTGTTTGAGGCTGTCAACGAGACAGCTACAGTTGACAGGGCTGCCTGCCGGAATGGTACAGCCGGCGACGTGCTGTCATGCTGTAAGGACGTAACGACATGATTCGATGGGTCAGGACTGCAACGGCTAACGCAGGGAAGTTTGGTCCGCTTGTGCAGTGGGGCAAAGGCGTGACCGACCACATTAACTCCAAACACGGAGCGAACCTGACGATGTTCGTGGAACAGTTCGGGAGGCCGCGAGTCCACTGGGCGATTGACGTTGGCAGTCTCGTAGAGCTGGAGACGTTGCTCAAGAAGGTGCAGAGCGACGAGGAATACCAGAAACTGCTGTCCACGGTCGGCGACCTGATTCTGTCAGGGTCCATACACGACACGCTCGTCGAATCCGTCTAGCCAGACTCCGCTGGGACCGTATTTGGTCACGGACAGCGGAAGCTCACTCACCCTGGTGCGCAAATAGCAGTTCAACGCTGTTGTTGAAGCGAAGCGAGTCCGGGCCTGGACCGAAGAGCCGGGCCACCAGGTGCCTCCCGCTCACCGAAAGTTCCACCGACGGATAGGTTAGCGCCCACGGGAGTCCGTCACCGGAGTTCGAGTTGACTATCCTGTCCGCCAGTCGCAGCGCGTTCTCGACCGCCGTCTGCTCATCTTCATTGACGATCACGACGAGGTCGAAAAGCCTCGGCCCGGTCGAGCCGGACCCCATCGCGATCAGTTCATAAGGGAGCAGCAGTGGCGCCAGCAGCGCATTCGCCCGGTTCGACTCCCTGGACACGCTGTACAGCGGCCCGGACGACACGCCATGCTGCGATATCATGCCCTCACCTTCCGGAATCGCCACCTCACGGGAAAACGAATCGCCGCCACTCACGGTGATTCCGTTCGCACTGTTTGCGCCCATCACGTCCATCATGAAACGGTGGGCCGCAGACTCCGCCAGGCTCGGCGCCGAGCCATTCAGCGTGTCGATCAACCGCTCCATCAGCGGAACCGTGAGCGTCCTGTACAGCCCATCTTCCGTCATCAGCACATGCCCGCCGCGACCCCTGTGATCGAACACCGGCGCAGCCAGCCTCAGGCTGAGGACTCCGCGTGGCCCGTCACCCCAGGACCAGAACTCGTAACCGCCGTATGAGGTCGCCGCATCTGGCTGCGGGCAGTCGCACTCAGCCAGCAGCCGCTTTGCGAGCGCGGGGTCGTAGCGGCCGGCGACGATCTCGGTAAAGTCCGGGCCATTTGGCGCCGCTATCGCCGCCTGGTCCACATTCCGCTGGTCGAAACCCATCGTCTCGAACGTCTTCAACTCGCTCATGTAGTCGGTAAATCCGGACAGATACCGGCCGCTGTCTGGCGACGGCACATCAGGACCAACAACTCCCACACGTACGGTGTACGTTAGCGTACGCAAAGACTCGTCATTGAACGCCTCCGCTCCATCGTCGAAGGTCTGCAGCTCGAAGCCGATCTGCGACCGCCACAGCGCGTGGTCGCCCAGTCGAAGCTGGCGACGGTTCTCCGGGGTGTCAGGAATCCGGGCCAGCAACTCGATCAGCGCTCTCTGGTCCTCGCTCGCAACCGGAATCGGGACGTTCCAGCCGATCTCCACGAACGGCCGGCCGCCCTCGACAGGGAACGAGTCTGTCCGCGGCTCAAGCTCAGGAGAGGCGCCCGGCGTGGACGTCGGCTGCATCTCCGGCCTGGAGGGGATGCCGGATGGAACCCGCGTCAGCGGGTGCGTCTCGACGCCATCGAACGGCGACGCCGTGCTTGTGGCACCCGGTACGGGAATGCCTGACGCTGTCGATGTGGGAGTCGGCGGCCCCGGAGGTGTGGCAATAGGTTTGCCGGACGAGCCGGGCTGGGCCGCGTCGTCGTCAGACCCGCACGCCACTGCTGCCATGACCAGTACCGCGGCCAGTGCTATGAGCGGTTTGCTGAACATCGTTCACCTCCCGGCCCTGCGGCCAGCGCCCGTGCCGCCACTCATACTATCAACCCGGCGTTACGGCCTCGCTACGCCGCCCGCCGCCGAGTCGGCAAGATCACCGCAAGCACCGCGCCCGTCGCAGCCAGCGACCCCGCAAACCACACCACGCCCGTGAAGCCGTAAGGGTCGTAGAACAGCTTCCCCGCCAGCACAGGCGTCGCGGCGCCGATAATCGCACCGCCGAGGAACATCAGCGCCGTCCCTGACCCTTCCGACCCTTCCTCAACCTGGTCCATCACCGCCGCAGTGATGATCGGCATCACGGAGAAGAAAAACAGCCCCAGGAAGCCGATCAGAACCGTCAGCGGCGCGCCCGTGTCGAACTCCAGGAAGAAGAAGATCAGCACCGCCATCAGCGACATCGCGGTCGCAATCACCGGCTTCCGGCCGACGCGGTCCGAGATGATCCCCATCACAGGCGTCGACGCTATTCCCGCCATCGTGATCAGCGCAACGTGCAGCCCGACAACGAACGGCGTGTACTCAAGCTCCTCATACATATACAGGATCAGGAACGCCTGGAACGACGTGTGCACCGCGCCCCTGAACGCGCCGAGGACCACCATGCCAAGAACGCCTGTGTTCCTGAGCAGCAGCTTTAGAGACGTCATGTACTGGCTGACCGTCAGGTTGCCCTTCGACTCCTTGCCCGCGGTCTTGACCCGCAGCACCACCGCCAGCGCGGTGAGCCCTGCCGGGATGAACAGCAGCACGGACACCAGCCGCCAGTGCATGCCGTCCCAGTTGATCGAAAGAGCGCCAATCGTGATGCCGCTGAGCATGAATCCGATGATGATCGGGCTGATCGTGTTGCCGACCTGCGCTCCGGTGAGGTGCGCGGACATTGCGACGCCCCGGCGCTCAGGGTAGTTTGCGGCGAGCGTGCCGAACGCGGGGGCGTGCCACAGGCTTGTGCCGAAGCCGATGATGCTGACTGCCATGATGATGAGCCAGTACCAGGGCGAGAGGCCGATGATGACGTAGCCGCTGCCGACCAGGAGCATGCTGATGGTGAGGAGGACTGCGACGCGCCTGCGGTACATGTCTGCGAGGATGCCGGCGGGGATGTTTGCGATTCCGCTGGCGGCAGACTGCGCTCCGGCGATGCCGCCGAACGCGGCGGCGCTGAGGTCCATCGCGGCCCGGATCTCAGGGCTGATGAGCAGCAAGGCCCCCTGCCCAAAATGCTTAATCCCATGCCCGGCAGAAAGCCCGATCATCAGACCAAGGGATTTGCGTGGGGCGGGGATGGGGAGCGCGCGATCAGAGGCGTTGATAATAGATACCACTCAGTTGACCAATTATTTCAGTTTGGTATGATATTGTGTTTTAATGCGGTGATTTGTTTCATCATATTTCTTATCCCTCTATGTTCTGCTCGCTCTCTATTGGCCTCGACCAACCAAAGTAAAGCGTTCTCTATATATTGATTGCAAAGCGGGTCGTTTGGATATCGCTCTGCGTATTTTAGCGTATTGCTCGCATATTTCAACGTGTGATACAGCTTTCGCTTGTCCCTTCGGTGGCACTCTTCCAAACGCTCCATTGGCAACTGCTCCGGAGACGGTAGATGATTCCGTCAAGCGCACGCCTCTGGTCCACCCTTGGCCTGCCTGTGCCCCTGGCTGGATCGAGTTCGTCCAGCACTTTCCTGATCTCAAGCCACAGCTCGTCCGGGACCTCCCAGATCGTCTCCAACTCAGCTATCTTGCTCATATGCGGCCTCCTTTATGGAGGCCATCGTCAGCTTCCCCTATCAGCAACTCCAAGAGAAAACGCAACGCGTTTTGGGATAGTTACTTAGTACGACTATCTTTGAAAACTAAGTAACATAAATCGTCAATATTTGTTGTAATAATTGACTTAACCGCACATGATTCGACGATACGATAACGTTCGTCAAATTGTTTTACCGTAAAGCGTTTTCTTATATATTCGTCTAATTTTTCTCTCAGGAGAATCTTTAACACAGTGTACGTTTCGGACAGTGTATACTGATTGGATATATTCTTGTTAGAAAGTCTTGTGAGCTCTTTTCTTAAACCGTTCCCAACAGGTAGTTTTATGCCGTCACTGTCTTCAGCAAGGACAGAAAAACCTGCTCCTAATAGCAAATTTATGCCGGAATTGACGCCCTGCTTAAAGAGTGCTTCATTTTGAATTTCGAGCATATGAATAATCCTCGATCAGTTCATTATATCCGTGGTGTGCGGATCGTAATCACTCCGTAATATCGATTCGTCCCCCCACCAAACCTAAACCCCCAGCTCCTTCTCTACTTCCCCCAGGCTCTCGTCTACCGCATCGCACAGGCCGTCCAGCTCGTCTGCTGTGATTATTAGCGGTGGGGCTATCGGCACTATGTAGGCAGGGACGCGGATCCAGACGCCTCGGGCGATCAGCTTCTCCGTCAGGCGGGCGTTCACCCGCAGCGACGGATCGAAGTGCTCCTTCGTCTTGCGGTCCGCAACGAACTCGATCCCCTGGATCAGGCCAACGCCTCGCACATCGCCCACCATCCTGTGCTTCCCCTTCATCTCCTCAAGCCGCTCATGAAGCTGCTCGCCTCGCACCCTGGCGTTCTCCACCAGGTTCTCCCGCTCCACGATCTCCAGGTTCTTCAGCGCAGCCGCAGCGCCGCCAGGGTGCGCCGAGTACGTGTACATATGGCTCCACGTCTTCTCCGGCCCGCCCGAAAACACGTCTGCAACCTCGGCGGTCGCGATGGTCCCGCCGACAGGGAAATAGCCGGACGTTATCCCCTTCGCAAAGCTCATGATGTCCGGAGTTACGCCCACCAGATCGGCGCCGAACCACGTCCCGAGCCTGCCGAAGCCGGTGATCACCTCATCGAAGATAAGCAGCACGCCGTATTTGTCGCAGATCTCCCTGACCATCGGCCAGTAGTTCGCTGGCGGCACGACGCCTCCGAGCGGCTGCGAGACCGGCTCGCCGATTACCGCCGACACGCTCTGCGGGCCCTCGAACAGGATCGCCTCCTCGATGGCCTTTGCGGCAAGCTCACCGCACTGCTCGGGCGATGTCGCCCCGAAGTCGTTCCGGTACGTGTGCGGCGCAGACACGGTCACAACGTTGGCAGGCTTCGGCTGGTAGTCGGTGCGAGGAAAGCCGGGGTGACCGCCGAGCCACATCGTGCCGTAGGTTGAGCCGTGGTACGAGCCCTTGCGTGAGATCACCTTGTAGCGGCCGGTGTCGCCCCGCCGCACGTGGTAGGCCTGCGCCATCTTGAGGCTCGACTCATTGGCCTCTGAGCCGCCCTGGCAGAAGAAGGTGCGTGTCAGGTCGCCGGGAGTGAGGTCGGCAAGTTTGGCCGCAAGCTGGATGGTGGCCGGAGTTGCGCCCGCATAGACGTTCATGCTGACGCTGGATAGCTGGTCGTAGATGGCCTTTGCGATCTCTTCTCGCCCGTGGCCGACGTTCCGGAAGTACATGCCTGATATGCCGTCGATGTACCGCTTGCCGTCCATGGCGGTCACATGGATGCCTTCTGCGGACTGCATGACGAGCGGGCCGCCTTCTTCGGCGAGCTGGGCGGCGTTTGTCATGCCGACGAACAGGTGCCGGTTTGCGGCATCCCGCAGCGCTGCGTGGTCGGTTGAAGATGGAAGTGTTGTGGTCATTTGAGGAGCTACCAGATTGGCCAGGTTGGTTTCATGTCGCATGCTGGGTGATACGTTAGCCGAGAGTATACGTCCGGGATGTGGACCGTTGAGCGAATGGATCACTGCGAGCCAGACGGCCTCAAGATGGGTCGAAAGGAAGAATGCCGTCCCGTATCCTCGCCCGCCGCGAGCCAGCCTGGAGCCAGTCCGGAGAAGGAATTCGGACGGCATTCAGGCCTTAACGAAACACGAACATGCCGCAGAACATCTACGACAATCCGAAGTTCTTCGCAGGCTACGACCGGCTGCGAGCAGAGAATGCCGGCATGAACGAGGCGCTTGAGCAACCTGCGCTGAAGAGCCTGCTGCCTGACCCGGCGGACCTGGCCGGGATGCGCGTGCTCGACATCGGCTGTGGCGCAGGTGAGATGTGCCGGTGGCTGGCGGACCGCGGAGCCGGGAGCGTCGTGGGAATGGATATCTCCGAGTGGATGCTTCAGAAGGCGGCGGCCAGTTCGCACTCACCCGTCACATACATACATATCCCGGCAGAAGATGCCTCGTTCGAGCCGGCCTCATTCGACCTCATCGTGAGCTCACTGACGCTCCACTACGTCGAGGACATCTCACCGCTGTTCCGCAACATACACACATGGCTGAGCGGCGGCGGGAGGTTCGTGTTCTCGATGGAGCACCCTGTGACAACCGCAGTCCAGGGCCGTATCGAACCTCGATGGCTTGAAGACGGGACCGGGAGGCGAGTTGCCTGGAAGCTAGGCCACAATTCAGACGAGGGTGAACGGGTCTCTGCCTGGTTCGTCGATGGCGTCATCAAGTATCACCGCACCGTTGCGACCGTCCTGAACACGCTCATCGATAGCGGTTTCAGGATTGCGCGTGTGCTAGAGCCGCATGCGGTCGAAGAGGCAGAGCGGGCGCGGCCAGAGCTGCTCGAAGAGCGTATGCGACCACCTTTCCTGTTCGTGGCGGCGGAGGCGAGTGCATGACAGACCAGCTTGAGATACGGCGGCTGCAGGCAGAAGACATCGGAGAGATGGTTGCGGAGTTCCAGCGCGTTGGCTCGTCCAAGACGGCGCCGCTCTTCGACCGCTACCTGCGGGAGCAGCAGGCTGGCAAGCGCGAGGTCCTGGTCGCCCGGCTGACCGGTCCCGGCAGGAACTTCGCCGGATACCTGACGATAATCTGGTCGCCCGGCTACGGCCCGTTTCGAGACGCGGGAATCCCCGAGATCAACGATTTTAATGTGCTGCCAGAGTTGCGCAGGCAGGGCGTTGGGAGCCGTCTTATGGACGAGGCAGAGCGGATAATCAGCGAGCGCTCAGTACACTCGGGTATAGGAGTCGGCATGGGCGCAGACTACGGTCCGGCCCAGCGGATGTACGTGCTGCGAGGCTACGTTCCAGACGGTCGCGGCCTCATGGACCACGAACGGCCGGTGACGTACGGCGAGTCGATAACGGTGAGCCACGACCTGGCAATCTACTTCACCCGGAAGCTGCGGTAGACGGCTCACCGCACCCGGCCGCGTCCAGGAACATCCTGAGGCCGGTCCATCGCAGCGCGGCAGGCTCAGACCCGCGAACGAACGCCGCAGGGTTCATAATCATCTCTCATATATGACTGTTCAGACCCACAGCGAAGCGACAGAACACCTGGCAGAGTCCGTCGACGGCTCCGAGACGGCAGCCAGCCAGCCGCCCGTTTCACAGGAGTGGTCAACGAGGCGTGCGACGATCACGGGCGGGATTGCCGGCGCATTCTTCGGAGTTGTGTTCTTCGCCGGCTACGCCGCGACCTCTGCGTGGATATGCAGTTCAAGCCTGGTCTGCGGCCACTGGGCGCCAATCGCCATCGTCTCCGGTAGCGGAGCGGCGGCATTCACCGTGCTCGGGGCCGCGGGCGGCTACTTGCTGCGCAAGGTATACCGGCTCTTCAAGGTCATGTGACAGGCAGAGCGACCGGTTTCTGCCGGCTAACATCCGTTCGGCCCGCCTGGCCCCTGACTTGCAGCCTGATCACCCAGTGACGGCCTACGAATCATCGCAAACGCCGTCATCCAGACCATGAACGCAGACGCCGTCACACGCTCCATGACGCCGTCCAACTGCGTCGAAACCTCGAACGCGAACAGCGTGCCGCTCACCAGCACCAGCGTAAGTGCCGCCCACGTCAGCAGCCGGACCGGCTTTTCGTAGGTCCAGGGTGTTCGCGCAGCGCCTCTGGACCGTTGAACAGGTGACGCGGCGGCCAGTACAAACGCGGCGGCCACGTACATCAGCATCGCAGCCTGATCGTGGAGAGTGTTTGCGCTCAGCCCGCCGATCACGATGTCATCTGAGTCGTTCAGCGAAACCGCCGCCACCAGCGCCGTAACGATGTGGGTCCAGATGCCCGTGACAGCTACTGTCCTGGCGATCAGGCGGCCACGAAACTGCCGCCACAGGACCATCGCGAAAGGCGCCAGCAATACGCTGTACAGGCCGAGCGTCACCCGGGCAACCGTCGAGTACGGCTCACCTGCGCTCATCAGCTGGCTGCTTGTCTGGCCCACGAAGTCATAGCCGGGAGTCGCCGCAGAGATTACAACGTCTGCGACCGCCAGCCCGGCGCATGCGACAAACGTCGTCCACGGCGCAACCGCCACGGCGCCGGATGCGATGCGAAAGTCCCTCATGCGGGCAAAGGCTATCGCCATAAGCCACGAACATGTGGGTTGCGGCGAGTCAAGTTACGGCGCCCGGACGGCCAATGAGCAGGGAGAACTCCGTAAAGCCAGACCTGCGCCGTCTGCGGCTCATCACGGCCTGCACGTATAATCGACCGGCTGCCAGGCCAACAGGTTCGCGAGAGCCAGCGCCGCGCAGCGCTCAGAGTTTGATCATCGGTCGGGCGCACTCACCTTTGTGAGCCGGACCTCAGCGGACAAACGGCAACCAGGGCCGGCCAGACTGGCCGAACTGGCCACGCACACAACACAAAACCAGTCAACGGAACCCCTGAAAATGGCAGAAACCTCATTCGACCTCATAGTCATCGGCGCAGGGCCCGGCGGATACCACGCCGCAATCCGCGGCGCCCAGCTCGGCCTCAGCGTTGCGGTCGTTGAGAAGGACGACGGCACAGGAATCGGAGGACTCGGCGGCGTCTGTCTGAACTGGGGCTGCATCCCATCGAAGTCGCTGCTCAAGAACGCCGAGCTTGTGAGCCAGATGAAAGAGGCAGACGAGTGGGGCTTCACGTTCGACAATTTCAAGGCAGACATGGGCAAGGCGGTTGACCGCAGCCGCAAGGTGTCCGCTCGCCTGACGCAGGGCATCGGCTTCCTGTTCCGCAAGAACAAGATCCAGCTCGTCAAGGGCAAGGCCACGCTCAAGTCTTCGACCCAGGTTGAGGTCGAGGGTGGCGACACTCTCACCGGCAAGAACATCGTCATCGCAACCGGCGCCCGCGCCCGGTCGCTGCCGGGGCTCGAGATCGACGGCCAGAGCATCATCACAAGCCGTCACGCGCTTGAGTTGCGGGACCAGCCGAAGGCCATCGCCATCATCGGCGCCAGCGCTATCGGCTGCGAGTTCGCCTACTACTTCAACGCGTACGGCACGGAAGTGATGATGTTCGAGGTCATGGAGCACCTCGTGCCGAAGGAGGACGAAGAGGTCTCGAAGGAGCTTGAGCGCCAGTTTGGCAAGCAGGGCATTGGCTTTGCGCTCGGAGCGAAGGTCGGCGGCGTGGAGAAGAAGGGCAAGCGGCTGGTTCTCAAGTACGAAGAGGGCGGCGAGGCGAAGGAGTTCACCTGCGACAAGGTGCTGCTCGGCGTCGGCGTCCAGCCGAATAGCGACGATATCGGCCTTGAGGCGGTCGGCGTAAAGACCTACGGCCCCGGCTTTATCGAGGTCGACGGCTTCATGCGCACGAACGTCGGCGGCGTGTACGCAGTTGGCGATGTGAACGGAAAGCTGCCGCTGGCGCACGTTGCGTTCGACCAGGGCGTCCTGGCGGCCGAGATGGCCGCGGGCCACGAGGCGCAGCCGATCGATGACTATGCGTCGATGCCCCGCTGCACCTACTGCAACCCGCAGATCGCCAGCATCGGACTGACTGAGGCCCAGGCGAAAGAGCAGGGCATCAACGTGAAGATTGGCAAGGTGCCGTTCGCTGTGGCCGGCAAGTCGGTTGCGATCGGCGACTCAGACGGCTTTGCGAAGGTGATCACGGACGCGGACACAGGCGAGGTTGTCGGCGCGCACGTGATCGGCCCTGAGGCGACGGAGCTGATCGCGGAGATCGGCATGCTCAAGTTCCTTGAGGGCACGAACGTCGAGCTGCACAGGCTGACGCACGCCCACCCGACTCTTTCGGAGGTGATCAAAGAGGCGGGCGCTGCGGTAACAGGCGAGGCGATCCACTTCTAAGCCGGCCGCGTGCGGCATTTTCGTTGCGGTGCGGCGAAGTCACGCTCCGGCAGGAGCGCCGCTTGTATCGCCCGCGGCCAAGACGGCTGAGTAGCCGCTGACTTTTCCTGTGACCGATCCACCGGGACACCGGCACTTCGTGGCCGGGCGCGGCAATCGTCGCGCACGGCCACGGTTTCATCACCCGACGCCAAACGCGGTTGGGCCGCCGCTAGGCAGGCGCAGGCTGCGTCTGGTGCTCCATCCCGCCCATGCCAAACCGGTGTTCCATGGCCACCTCGCTGATGGCAAGGGCGGCAGCGTCGTCCTGGCCGAAGTTGCCAACATCGAGTGTTATGTCGTAGATCGACCTGTCTTGCGGGTCCTGGTCCGCCAACTCCCGGAACCACGCCGACCTTGCGGCGTCCATCGTCTCGACCCACTCGTCCGCCTCCTGCGCGCCAATGCGATACCTGTAAGCGACACGGGCCACTCGCTTGTCTCTCGGGGCGAACAGGCCGATGTGCACCGCCTCATGCCGGTCCTTGAGCGTGAGGCAACCCGCCCTGTGCGTCAGCACGACGTTGCCCTCTGCGAGGTAGCGGGCGGCGTTGTCGTACACCGCATCCCTGTATGCCGAGTTGGAGATCTGACCCGGAAGCTCCTTGCGGGTGCTGTGCGGCTGCGCCTCTACCGCGTAGTGGCCGGACATGCTCCACGGGTCGCCTGCCCAGGTCCGGCCCATCTGCGCGAGCCACGCCTCAAGCTGGTGACCAACACGCTTCCAGCGACTGTGAAACGCCAGCTCCTTGCGCACGACCGCCTCGACCGTGGCGTCCAGTTGCCGCGCGACACGGCGAATCGCCTGCTTCTGGACGAACTTTCCCTCGATCCTCCCCGCAACCAGCCGGCCGATCTCTATCCCGCCAGCGCCTGCCTGCCCCTCAATCGTTATTGCCATCATGGTGGTACCTCCTTGCCTGCCGGGGTTTGCCGGGGCCTGCCGGGATGACACGGGGAAGCTCAGAGAGGACCCCGAACGACCCGGCTAAGCGGTGACAGCCATAATCGCACTTACGACGGCTCTACCAACCAGATACTGTTACATATTTCACAATGCATACTGGTCTTTCGTAGCTATCTGTGCGACTTTCGATGAGGATACACCATTATGTTAACGAGCACTAACAAATGAAAAGTTTCACTAATTCCGGATGGCGTTTCAGGCGTTAGGGGCGCGCGCGTGAGATCAGCGCATTGCGGACAGCCGACAGCTCAACCTGTGTAGAGCAGCGACCTCGACAGGTCCACCATCTCGTACGGCAACCCGTACCCTGCCGCGGCGCTCTCACCCGCCGAAGTGACGAGCAACTTGCCCTTGCCAGCCGTGGCGCCGCCAACCGCCCGGCCCTCCAGCATCACAACCCTCCCCGCCACAAGACTCATGACAGCCCGGCCTTGCTCAGGGTCGATAACCGTCAGATCGGCGTCCATCCCTGGCGAGATTCGACCCTTCTTTTCGAGCCCGATCATGCGTGCCGGATTGAATGACAGCTTCTCAGCCATCTCGAGAGGCGTCAGACCGCCGAACCGGACCATGTTCATCGCCTGCTCAATGTTCACGTTGCGAGGCAACACGCCTGCGTCACTCGCTATCGCATCAACTATGAACGACCCGTCACCGCGCTTTGCCGCGGTCAGCTGGAACGCCGTGTCCGCCCGGTTCACCGGAAAGCTCATGCCGATCAGCGAGTCTGCGTCGTTAAAGATCTTCACTCCGTCTTCGCCCGTCACAAGCGAAAGCCCCGCCGGAGTCTGGCGCACCGCAGAGCCATAGCCGTCCGAAATCGCCCGCCGCATCCCCTCGCGAGTCGTCTCGTACCCGCGCAGCCGAAGGCAGTTGCGCGCCACGTCCATGCGCACGTTTCCGTCCTCGTCGCACTCACCCCGCGTGAAGTTCGGGCGCGCAAGGTGGACCTCTGAGACGACGCGGCCACGGAGCCAGTCGAGTATTTCTAGCGCCTCGGCGGTCTCTTGGGCAGGTGAAAGAATCGAGCCGCGGCAGTACGCGTTGATGTGCGCAACGTGAACGCGCCCGTCCGCGCCAAGAAGGGCGGGGACCTCACGCAGCCCGTCCAGCCTGCTGCCGGAGCTCTTCGTGCCGACGTGAAACGCAACGTACGCCTGCCGCTCGTTGCAGGCGGCGATGATGTCTGCGGTCACGTCCATCGAGAACGGGTAGTAGCCGCCCCACATCTTCAGGCCGATCTGGCCGGAGGCGAGGGCCGCGTCGAGGACCGATCGAACGGTGTCCGGCGACGGGTCGTCGTCCGGCAGCGTCACGCCCGGCTTCATCATGCCCAGCCCAGCCACGTTCGCCCCCGCGCCGTGCTCGCGAATGCCGGCGACGATCCGCTCCATCCTGCCGCCAAGGTCAACGACGGTCGTCGCGCCGGCCTCGACCACGTTTCGCAGGCCGATTCCCGGGTTGGTCACGCCGTCCAGGTCTCCGCCGACGTGAACGTGGGTGTCGATCATGCCCGGCATAAGCCAGCGCCCGGAAAGGTCGATGACGTCGCCCGCTGCCGCTCTGTCGATTGCCTGACTGCCACCCGGGCCGCCGCTATGGCCAACGCCGGATATCACCCCGCCGGTCACAGCGACGTCAAGGACGGCGTCAGTGCCCGTCGCAGGGTCGAGGACGCGCGCTGATGTGATGACGAGGTCGGGCCGGTTTTTGTTCATGACTGTACTCATGGGGGACGGAGGAAATCTCCGGAATCGGCCGCGGCGGGGCTGCCGCGGCCCGCGTTAGCGATAGACTAATACCGTGAACACCCGAATGCACATCCGCCCGCTCGCCACAATCATCGTACTCGCCATCGTCGCGCTGGCTTTTTCCTGGGCCGGGGAGCGCGCCATGGCTCAAGAAGGGCGGCAGGAGCCGCCCCCGGGCGCTGAACTCGTTATCTTCAACGGCCCGGCAGGGCCGTACAACGTGAAGATCACCCAGTCACCGGCGCGCCCGATAGTCGGCACGCTGCGAGTGATAGTCGAGCCTGTCGACGCAGAGACCGGTCTGCCTGTCGGGAACGCCCTGATCAGAGTGTTCGGCACGCCGCCTGAAGACGGCGAGCGGCAGTTCTCGCCTGCCCTGAACTCACCGACCGACCGTACGCTGTACTTTGGCCAGCTTCAGCTTGAGGATGCGGGCGTGTGGACCCTGGATATAGAGATCGATGGGCCCCTGGGCCGGGCAGTGGCAATCGCCCAGACGACGATCAATGAGCGGGCGAGGAGCGGCGCCGGCACGTTGGTCGGCACAATCCTGTTCGTCCTCATCTCTGCAGGGTTCGTTGGCGGCGGCACATGGCTCTGGTACTCGTCAAAGAGGGCCAGGGAGCGGCGCAACGCCATCAGGCAGGGCGGGAGCAACCCGCGCCGGAACTCCGGTTAACCTCAGTCATTTCGCAGGTGACAGTAGAACCTTTCCGGGTCATCCGGGTCTAGGTGGCGAATGGTCCCGCTGAACTCTCAGCCCATCGCCTCAAGCAGTCCCCGCATCGGCAGGTTCGACTCGTTTGTCGATGTCCACAACCGGCGGGTTTTGCAGATCTCCCTTGCCTTCAGCAGCAACGCCGTTCCGATTCCTTGCCTGCGGAACTCATCTTCCACTCACATGACGCTGACGAAGCCTTCCTCGAAAAACGTATGCTCAAGCGACATCCAGCCAACGATCTGGCCAACGATCTGGCCAACGATCTGGTCGGCGGTCTGGTCACCGGGCCGGTTTTCGAGCACCGCCACCCAGAAGCGGCAAGACTGGACCCAGCGCCGGATCAGCTCCGTGTCCGGATAGTTCGATTCACGCCGGGCCTGTCTCGCAATGATCTGCGCCAGGTCCGCCGGGTCTGCCAGCCTGTATGAGAGTGTTGCCCGCACTGCGACCCTCCGTTCACACGGATCTTATCTGTCTGAGGCGCCGCGCTCATCAGGCGGCCTGACGCCTCTGAACGACAGGTACACGGCCAGGTTGTATGCCAGCTTCAGCCCTGCGGCTGCAACCCACGGCGCAACCGTGATCGAACTCGACCACAGCGCGCCGGTCACAGTCGTGCTCGGCAGTCTGCCTATGCCGCGGCCCAGGTTGTTCGTCGCCGCCATCACGTCCCGCTCGCCGTCCGGCACGATCGACATCACATAAGACTGGCGCGTCGGCACGTCCATCTCGTCGAACAGCCCGCGCATGACCCAGAGCGTGACCGCAACCGCGATCCCCGGCGCGAACGCGAATGCCAGCAGACACAGATTGCTCGCCACCTGGGTGAAGACGAGCGTGTTCAGCAGGCCTGCCCTGGCCGCGACCCTTGGTGCCAGCCAGATCGATACCAGGTTCGCCACCTGCGTCGCCACCAGCACGGCGCCGACCGTCCCCTCGTTCGCCCCAAACTGTGTGAACAGCCATATCGCGAAAAACGTGTCGAAGACAAGGCCGCCGGAGAACGAGTCGACCCCGAACAGCGCCGATATGCGCAGGATCCGGCCGCGAGCCTTCGCCTTGAGCGGGTTGTTCCAGAGACCCGTTGGCCTTTCCGGCTCTCCAGGGCCGCCGCGCTGAGACTCAACAGCCGGTGACAGCAGTCCGTAGAACAGCGCTGTGAGCAGGTTCAGGCCGATGTATACGCCGAACACAATACGGTGCGCGTCGACAAGGTCGAAATCGCGCGCCTCGATCAGGAACGTGGCTATGCCGACCAGCGCGCCGCCCGCGATGCGGCCCGCCGCCGAAGAGAGCGTCAGGTACGAGAACGCCTGTGTCCTGTGCGACGCCCGCGAGACCTGCGCCAGACCGCTCTGCTCAAGCTGAATCATCGGGCCGACGTGCATGCCGCTCGCCGCATACGCGCCGAAGAACGAGCCGAGCGCAAGCAGCCAGATGTTGTCTGTGAACAGCAGCAGGAGCCCGGCGAGCGACGTTACGGCTGCAAGCACCACGAACGATGCCCTGCGGGAGAGTCGGGCGCCGGTGAACATGAGCCCGAATGACAGCAACAGGCCGCCGGCCAGGCTGATCCCCAGCAGCAGGCCAAGCTCAGACTGCGAAAAGCCCAGTCCCTCCACCAGGAAGATGCCGATCAGCACCGCCATGATGGTGCGAGCAGCGTCTCGGGTGCCGCGCCCGGCATACATCAGCCAGGCATCCTTGCCGGGGGAATCATGGTGAGGTGAGTCTGGCCGCCCTGCTGTTGCGTCTATAGCGGTCTGTTCCATTGGTTTCCTGAGTGGCGCTTACGTATACACGAGCCCCGGCCGGCGCGTAAGGCCGCCGTGAAAGACGCTCAAGACGGGTTATTCCTCACAGAGCCATCACCGCACGGCGCAGTAGCTCACGCTTTATCCACGGACGCCGCCGCAACATGTGTGTTCCGAGTAAACGGCCGGATGGCCAGAGATGGCCAGAGATTAAGAGCGGGAAGTGAGGTGTCAGATGAAAGCGGCAGTGGTCTACGAGTCAATCTTTGGTAACACAATGCAGATCGCCGAGGCTGTTGCAAGGGGTCTTGCGGCCCGCTTCGAGGTCAATGCCGCTGAGGTGAGCGCCGCAGGACGGGCCGCGAACAGCGTTGACTTGCTGGTGATCGGCGGCCCGACCCATGCCTTCGGCATGAGCCGCGGATCGAGCCGGAAGGGCGCGCTCGAGCAGGCGGCGAAGATCGGAGTCAGGCCTGTGTCCCAGGGCGAAGGTATCCGTGACTGGCTCAAGCGCCTGCCGAAGACACATGAGCCGGCGCTTGCGGCGTCCTTCGACACCGCGCTCAAGAAGGGCCGCTGGTTCCCGACCGGATCGGCCGCCAGTTCCGCAGCCTCACAGCTCAAAAAGAAGGGCTTCAAGAGCGTTTGCGAGCCTGAGCAGTTCTACGTGACAGACACCGAAGGACCGCTAACAGACGGCGAGTTGGAGCGCGCGGAAGAGTGGGGCAGGCTGCTCGGTGAAACGGCGGCGACGGCGCTTCCACCTGAAGTCGCGGTTGCAGCCAGAGCCTGACATCGCCCTGAGCAGGTCACGGACGCGAGAGAGCCACCGCCGGATGGGTCTGGCGATGGCTCCCTCGATTGACTGATTCAGGCGGTAGGACGGCTGTCCGCCGCGCTCCCGTGCACAGAACGGCCGTTTACCGGACCACAGTGGTCGAGCCGGCGGGAGTGACATCCACACCGTCTCCAGCATCACCGTCGTCACTTTGACGGTTGCGCCGCTCTTCGGCCTGCTTACGGGCCTCTTCAAGGCGCTTCTGAGCCTGCTCTCGAGCGTCCTTGATGCGGTCATCGGCCTGCTCACGGCTGTTCGAGATCCGCTTCTCCGCATCCTCACGAGCCTGCTTAATGCGCTTCTCAGCGTCCTCACGGGCCTTCTTGACCCGTGCGTCTGCGTCTGTGCCGGCCTGGTCCAGCCGCTGTTGCGCCTTCTCACGCTGCTCGTCCGTCAGGCGGTCAGAGTTCGCAACCGCGTCCTCCAGCCGGTCCAGGGCCTTGCCCCTGGCCTCATCGATACGCTCCTGGGCCTTGACGCGGGCCTCGTCAATCCTGGCCTGGGCAATGGTGCGGGCCTCATCTACACGGGCATGAGCCCTGGCACTCGCCTCATCGATGCGGGCCTTGATCTCGTCGCCGATCTCGAGATTTGCGACTCTGTCCCTGGCCTTTTCAAGAAGCTCGGCGCGGCTGGCGTTGTACTGCTCGCGGACCTCTTCCAGCTTCGCCTCAAGCTCTTCACGCTGCCCTGCGAGCTTGCGCAGCCGCTCTTCGATCTCCTCGGCACGTGCCGAGCTGCTGACGCGTTCGTCCTCACCGTGCTTACCCTTGCGGGTGATCAGGATGACCTCTTCGCCTTCCTCGCCTTCGATCTCGACCTCGGTCTCGATCTCAACCTCATCGCCGTCCCTGTTGAGGAACTTCACCCTGTTCTTGAGCGCGTCCTTGATCTTCTCAAGGACAACCGCACGCTTGTGCTCACGTGTCGCCTTTGTGGGGACGATCACCACCTTGAGAGCGGTAGCCGTGCGAAACACAGTCGTGCCGTCTGAAGGTGTCGCGTCATCTTCGGCCGGTTTGGCCAGCAGTACGCCAACCTTGCCGCCAACCTGCACCGCGCTCAGGTCAACCTCACCATCCGGGGGCTGCTTGATGACCGTTGCGTCGTTCACCAGCACAAGCACGTTGCCGTGGCGGGTCTCGACCACGAAGCCTGAGTCACTAACGCTCACCACTTCGCCGCTGAGGCCCCGGCGCACCATCTGGCCCGGAGGCACATCCGGTGTTGGGACTACCGTTGGCACAGGCGTCGGCGTGGGTCCGGTGCCGCCAGGGCCGGTGCCGTCAATGCCCTGTGCAGATGCCCATCCGCTGGTGGCCATCGTCGCCGCGACGAGCGCTATGATCGTCGCAATGGAAGCGACTATAAAGGGCCGGACCCTGTCGAAACTCACGTTGTTGAGAACCATGTAAGTTCTCCTTTCCAGTACAGACTGGCCGCGTACAGATTAATCGAGTACGGATAGGCCGTTGAACCGCCCGGACGGTCTCCCTAGGCGGGCTCGTAGATCACGAGTAGAACTTCATCGAACTGCTCACCCCGGGCGTTGCTGGCAACCACCTCGATAACGTTTGGTCCCTCTTCAAGGTCCACGGCGAAAGCGAAGCGCCCCTCTTCGTCCACTTCGAGCACGGTGTCGTTCACGCTCAACACCGCGTCGACGGTCGTCCGCCCGGTGAACTCGTAGGTGCTCTGCGTTACGAACAGCTCGTCAGTGACGGGAGAGAGCATCTCCAGGAAGAGCACGCCCGTCACCTGCTCAACGGCTGCGGCCGCTTCGGCCGTGGCGCTCTTCGCGCTAGCCTCAGCCGCCGTCTCGCCAGTTACGGCAGAGCCGGTGTCAGAGCCGGCCGGGTCACCTGCCGGAGTGGCGGTAGCGCTCGTGCTGCCCGTGTTGCCTGTGTTAATCGGGGCAGCCGGGTCCTGCTGGTTGCTGGACCCGGGTGAGGTGCAGGCAACCGCCGCAATCAAGACTGCGAGCATGATCCCTGTCAGCTTTAGCCCGTCTATCGTTCTGATCGTCATTTCAGCGCCCTCACCGCCCGTTGTCCCAGCCCGCTGTCCAATTTGGGAGCAGTTGCTGCCGGAGCGGCTCATAGTTCTAAATTCGTGTACGCGGAGTTACCTGCGAATTACCTTCGCAACGGACTTAGCTGTACTAAAGTCCTATCTCCACTCAACCACCAATGCCCTGCGCAGGCATCCGTGCGATAACCGTCTTATGCCGTCCAATAGTCCTAGAAGTGGCTCATTTCGAGCCGGCGCCGGGGCATTCGGCGAGGGACCGGGAAGGCGGTCCTGGCAGCGGCGCCGCTGGAGTCTTCGCCAGACTGCAACTTGCAGCGCCCGTAGCCCAACTGGCTGAACACATTCGAATCGAGTGACTGCTTCTGTCGCGCTGAGGCAATGTCGCCGGCCTCTGGGAGCATGGGAGCAATAGAATGTGCGGGTGAGCGTGCCCGGCGCCGGCCAGGCCCGGCAGCACCCGCCCAACAGAAAGCGAGAGCGGCGAAAGATGAGCCAGAGATTCGACCTTGTACTGAGGGGCGGGCACGTTGCAGACCCGGCGAACAACGTTGACGGCGTCCGGGACATCGGCTTCAGGCTCGGCAAGATCGCAGAGGTTGCTGATCGCATCGATGACAGCCTCGCGGACGATGTGATCGACGTCTCGGGAAAGATCGTCATGCCGGGCCACATCGACACACACGCCCATCTCTCCGGCCCGTTCGATCAGTCGGGGATCCGCGCATTCGGCCATGTGATGCTCGCAGAGTCCGGCACGACGACAGCGCTTGATCTTGCGGGCGAGCCCGTAGCGCTCTCAGAGGGAATGAAGAACAAGGGCGCAGGCATGAACGTGGCGACGCTGCTTGGACTTGTGCCGCACACGACCGTGAGGGAGGATGACCCTTCTCTGCCCCTGATGCGCGAAGTCGTGTCAGGCGCGCTCAGACGAGGCGCTATCGGCGTGAAGCTGCTCGGCGGCTACTACCCGTTCACGCCAGAATCCACATCGAACGTGATCGCCGCCGCCAACGAGCAGATGGCGTGGGTGGCGTTTCACATCGGCTCGAAGGACTCAGGCTCCGACCTTACCGGCCTTCGAGAGGTGCCTGAGATCGTGGGCGGCGGCAGGCTCCACATCGCGCACGTCAACTCGTACTGTCGCGGGCTGGTGCTGGACAACCTGGCAGAGTGCAATGAGGCGTTCGAGATCATCGAGTCGAAGCGTTCTCAGTTCGTGACTGAGGCTTACCTCGCCCAGATCAACGGGACCAACGGCAAGTGCGACGAGGACGGCAACCTTGTCTACAACGTGGCGCAGAACTGCCTGAAGGCGCGCGGCTATCCGACGACCGACGCCGGCATGAGGCAGGCGCTTCTCGACGGTTACGGCGGAGCGCTGGTTGAGCGAGGCGGACGTGTCATCATCGTGACCGGCGAAGAGGCGGTCCGGGCGTGGGAGGACCAGAGCACAGACGCCAGCCTGAGCTTTCCTGTTAATCCTGCAACCTCTGCGTTCACCCTGGCTACGGCTAAGTACGACGATGGCGAGTTCAGGGTGGACGCGGTTAGCACGGACGGCGGCTCGCTACCGCGTAACGTGGCCATTGAGCGGACGATGGCGCTGGTGAACTTCGGGGCGCTGAGCCTGTTGGAGGCTGCGACGAAGTTGAGCTATACGCCTTCGAGAATGCTGGGGCTGCTGAACAAGGGTCACCTGTCCGAGGGCGCAGACGGCGATGTGACGGTGATAGACCGCCAGACGGGCAAGGCGACGATGTCGCTCGTGGATGGAGCGCCGATCATGATCAACGGGCGCGTTGTCGGGTCCGGCGGGACGTGGCTTGTGACGGGCGATGGCGAGAAGGCGGCGAAGTCGAGCGGCCTGCCATATGAGATCATCGACCTTGAGCAGTCAAGGCTGTATGCAGGCTGGAGGTAGGCGCTTGTGCTGATCTGGCAGGCGCGCTGCTGCCAGAAGACCGCCAGGACCCTGTCATCCCGGCTGCGTCATCCTTGTAATCCCGGCCTTCGCGGAGAGGACTTACCGCTCAAACACGGTTAACCGAGAGATTCTGAGTCAAGCTCAGAATGACAAAACATCCCCCATCCCTCCCGTTTTAGCCGGGAGGGATGATGTCGAAAGAGCCAGTCAGGCTCAGAGGGCCAAGCCTGCCTGCAAAGCCCTCCCGTCCCACCGCCGTCCCTCACTCCGTCTTCGCCACGTCCCTGCGCTCCCAGCCCGGCTTGAACATGCGCAGGAAGTTGCTCTTCCCGTACGGGTGCTTCTTCGCTTCCGCCTCGTTCAGCGTCACACCGTAGCCCGGCGCGTCAGGTATCTCGACCTCGCCGTCCCTCACCCGCGGGAAGCCCTGCAGCACATCCGTCACCCACGGCTCCAGAAAATCATCGAAGCACTCCTGGATGAACACATTCGGCGTCACGGCGTCGATCTGCAGCGCGATCGCCGTCTTCAGCGGGCTCTCTGCGTTGTGCAGCGCGATCTGGGCGTGGTGCGCCCTCGCCAGCCCTGCGATCTGCACCGACCTGAACACTCCGCCGACGCCGAGCGGCTCCGGGTTGATCACATCCGTCACATTTGTGGCCAGGAACTGGGCAAACTCGTGCAGGTCGTGCATCCGCTCTCCGGCGATCACCCGCACCGGCACGCGCCGCGCCACCTCGACAAGCGCGTCGATATCGGTCGAGTAGACAGGCGTCTCGAACCATGTGACCTCGTACTTCGCAAGCCAGTTGCCGATCTCTATCGCCTGGCCGACGCTGAACCGGTCGTGCGCCTCGATCAAAATGTCGACATCAGGCCCAACCGACTCTCTCACCGCCGCCACGAGCGCCTCCGCCTCTCTTGACTCCCTTTTCGACATCGTGAGGTAAGCGGTGCCAAACGGGTCGAACTTGAGCGCCGTATAGCCCTTGCCGGTGACCACCTTCGCACGGTCAGCGAACCCCTCCGGCGTGCGGTCGCCTGAATACCAGCCGTTGGCATAGACCCGCACGCTGTCCCGCATCTTGCCGCCGAGCAGCGCGTGCACCGGCACTCCAAGCGCCTTGCCGGTAATGTCCCAGCACGCCATCTCAATGCCCGCCATCTCCTTGCTGACCCTGAGGAAGCCCGCCAGGTACAGGTCGTTCCAGATGGTGTGGATGCGCCGCGGGTCCTTGCCGATCACGAGGTGCTTGACCTCTTCGATGGCTGCGACGGTCGGTTGCGTGCTGAGGCCGCCCGTCGCCTCGCCGAGACCGGTAATGCCTTCGTCTGTCTCAACGACGACGAAGATCCAGTTCTTCCAGGGGTTGCCGACAACTACGGAGCGCACGTCTGTGATCTTCATTGCTTTATCTCGCTGGGGTTTTTTCGCTGGATGAGAGGTGGCCGACCCGGACGACTTGTGACCGCCATGCTGAGCTGCGTCCTGGGCCTGTCGAAAGGCACGCGCATGCGGGGGCGGGTCAGGTCCTCGCCAGGTCCTCGGTGTTATCTTGTCATTCTGAGCTTGACTCAGAAGCTCTAGGCTAACCGGCTTCCTGAGAGATGCCAACCCGATTCAGCATGACAGAGGCCTCTCTGCCGCGCACCCATCGACAGGCCCGTGACCCGTAAGCGGGTGTCCCGGCTCAGGACGCAACTCAGGATTGCGGTCCGAGGCGACATCTCCGTGCCCCATCCTGGCCAGCGGCCTAAACTGAGGGACGAATGTGCCGCCATGGCTGAGCCTCTTCAAACGCCGCCGCCGCCCTCAGCACCGTACTCTCGTCACCAATACGGCCTGCGATCTGCATGCCAACGGGGAGGCCGTCGACGAAACCGCACGGAACCGTGGCCGCGGGATGGCCGGTCATGTTGAAGATGTAGGTGAACGGGAACACGCCGTACACGGAATCGATCCTGACACCGCCGACCTCCTGTGGCAGTTTGCCGGGCTCGAACGCGGTGATCGAAGTGGTCGGAGTGATCAGCAGGTCGAACTGCTCAAACAGCGAGTCAACGGTCATCCGCAACTCGCTCACTGACCGGAGCGCCCTGGCGTACTCGTGCCCGCTGATCGCCTTACCTCGGCCGAGCACCTCCCGCACGCCCGGCGTCAGCAGCTCCGGCGTCTCTTCCAGCATGTGGCCGTACTGCACATACGCGTTCGCTCCGAACACACTCCAGAAACTGTCTGCGTACTGAAAGCCGAGAGCGACAGTGGCCTCTTCGGCATGTGCGCCCAGCCCTTCAAGCGCGGTCAAACCTGCCCTGACCTGAGCGAGCACCTGATGGTCGATAGCGCCGTAGCCGAGGTCCGGGCTGAAGCCAACACGCAGGCCGCGGACGCCGTCGCCGATGCCCTCGCTGAAGTCGGGCGGTATTGACCGCAAGAAATGCTGCGGGTCTTCCGGGTGAGGTCCTGAGATCGCCTGGAGCAGCAGGGCCGCGTCTCGCACATCGTTCGTCATCGGCCCCGACTGCGCGAACTGGTTCGGGTCAGGCCGGCCCAGACCGCGCGCCCGCGGCACCCTGCCGTTCGACGGCTTGAGCCCGAACACTCCGCAGAAGGACGCCGGGATGCGGATGGAGCCGCCGCCGTCGCTGCCAATTGCGATCTGGCACATGTCTGCAGCCAGCGCAGCCGCAGAGCCGCCCGAAGAGCCGGCGGTCGTTTTCGCAAGGTTCCACGGATTGCGGCACGGCCCGCGTACGTCGTTGTCCGTGACCGTGCCCATGTGGATGGCGATCTCCGGAGTGTTGGTTTTGCCAATGATGACAGCCCCTGCGGCGCGCACCCGCTCGACAACAACCGAGTCGAAGCCAGGGACAGTATGCTCGAAGACGCGGGAGCCGACGGTCGTCCTGATACCAGTGGTCGCCTCGACGTCTTTGATGCCGATGGGGACTCCGTGCAGAGGGCCAAGCTCGCGGCCTGCCATCACGGCGGTCTCAGCGGCCTTCGCAGCCTCAAGCGCCTGGTCGGTGGCCACAGTGATGAACGCCCCGATGTGACGGTCGAGCCGCTCGATACGCGCAAGCGCCGCCTCGCATATCTCGACAGGCGAGACTTTTCTCTCTGCGATCAGCCTTGCCTGTTCCCGCGCCGGGAGCAGGATAAGTTCATCTGCCGCGCTTGGTGTCATAGGTCAGACAACCTGGTTTAGAAGCTCGGAGTCGCCCAGTGAAAGACGCCCGAGGTTCTCCAGCAGGATGTCGATCACGTTGTCTTCGTACATCCTGGTCTCTCCGCCGGTGTGGGGAGTGATGATCACGTTTTCGAAGTCCCAGAACGGTGAGTCCGCCGGCAGCGGCTCTGCCTTGAAGTGGTCTATGGCCGCGCCCGCGATGCCGCCATTCCGGAGCGCGGCAATCAACGCCGGCTCATCTACACAGCCGCCGCGGGCCACGTTCACCAGGTAGGAAGACGGCTTCATGAGGCCGAGCGTCCTGGCGTTGATGATGTCAGCGGTCTCGGGCGTGAGAGGGCAGGTCAACGTCACGAAGTCTGCCCGCGGCAGCAGCTCTGGCACGGCAGACGGCGGATGGACCTCGTCTGCGGCTGTCCCCGCGACGCTCATGTCGCGCTTTGTTGCGATCACACGCATGTCGAAAGCCTTCGCCAGCCTTGCGAGGCGGGAGCCGATGATGCCGAGGCCGACGATCAGCATCGTCTTGCCGCCGAGCTCGTCTTCACGTTTGCTCAGGTCAGAGATCATCCCGCGCCAGAGATGTTTTCGCTGGTTATCCCGGCCGGTGTGGATGTGGCGGGAGAGCGCGAGAACCATCGACATTGCGTGCTCGGAGACAGCGTTGCTATTGACGCCTCGGGCGGACGCGAGCCTGATGCCGCGTTTCCGCAGCTCGTCCAGCGGAAACTGGTCGTAACCGGCGCCGATCGACTGGATGAACTTTAGCCGGGGCGCGATCTCAAGCAGCGAGTTTTTCCATAGCCCGGAGACGACCAGCACATCGGCGTCCGGGATGCGGGCGGCGGTTTCGGCCGCGTCTCTTGTCTGCCACGACCTGGAGCTGTCGATACCGGTCTCACGGGCTGCGAAGCGAGGCTCCATCTGGTATGCGACGTGCGAGAACTGCACTGTGACTGCGTTCAGGTCGGCGAATGAATTTGACGGTTCTGTCATTTGTTCCTGGTCCGATTCGGAAACTTATTTCGGGAAGACTGGCTGCGGCCGCGCCAGGCGTCGTTCAAGATACGGGAGACGACGCGTTTCGCCTTCTCCATGTCGGCGATATGTACCTCGATCGAGACGAACTGCTCGCCAGACATGCCTATGAATGGCTGGTTTGGCGGCCCTTTATATACGATTCTGTAGCGGATGCCCTCGTCCCTGAGGCGTTTCACCATCGCCTCAGGCAGGGACCCGTTTCTGCTGGTTGTCTGGAAGATCTCCCTGTAGAGGCCGTAGCGCTGGCGGCGCAGCAACATCCTGACCGCCACGAGCGCGACGATGACTATTATTGCGGCGACGTAGAAGTCCATTAGCGCGTCCGGCCGGCCTGAGTGGGGCCGTTTGCGGGCCAACACACGGCAAACATTGAGTTCGGCCCGCATGTTAGCGCAACGTGCGCACGACTTGGACGGCGGCGTGAGCGAACAGCGCCGGAAAGGATTCGACGATGAGCCTGGTTGAGCTGAGGAATGAGCACGGCTCTGTTGTTATCACACCGAGCGCTGGCGCAGCGCTGAGGTCGCTTAGGGTGAAGGTTGCCGGCGTCAGTGGAATTGAGCACGAACTGCTCTCGGGAGGACTCACAGAACCCCTGGATGAGGCAGAAGTCCCCAGGGGCACAGGCTCATTCATCATGGCCCCGTGGGTCAACAGGATCCATCGAGGCGTCCTCGTCACCGAGCACGGCGAGTTTCAGTTGCCGGTCGATTCCGGAGAGCACGCGATCCACGGCACGGTGAGAGGGCGAGCGTGGGACGTCGTCTCAAGCGGCAGTGCCTCCGTCACGATGCGGATTGAGCTCGAAGAGCCGTGGCCGTTCAAAGGTCACGTCGTCTCACGGATATCGCTTGATGGTCCGGCGCTGACCCAGACGCTTGAGGTCCATGCGGCTGACGGCGAGCGGCGGTTCCCTGCCGGCGTCGGCTGGCACCCGTGGTTTCGCAGGTCGATCGGGACGGGTGAAATGGTCGTTCAGGCCGACGTGACAGGGCAGTGGGAGTTGGACGAGCAGGTGGTGCCGACCGGGAAGGTCGGGATGACCGGCGCTGTCCGCAAGCTCACAGACGGCGGCAGGTTCGACCAGGGTGAGGTCGACGGCTGCTTCCGGTTCGGAGACGGGCGGACGGCCGAACTCAGGTGGCCTGAGTTGACGCTGCGTATGACTTCGTCCCCAGAGGTATCGCACGTCATGGTCTATTCACCCCAGGGCTCAGTGTGCGTCGAGCCGCAAACAACCACGGTGAACGCCTTCCAGCTAGAGGAGCGTGGCGCAACCGGCGCCGGCACGCGGCTTGTGTCTCCCGGCAATCCGCTGGTGGCGACTACGACGTGGTCCTGGCCCGGTGCCAGCCCAGATGTGTGAGCGGGACGTGGGAGCGGGACGCGTGAGCAGCCTGAGCACGTCTCGCGGGTCTACAATCTTGCGCGAAGGGTGACGCCAGACTTGGGGTCCGGGACCCCGGGGAAAAGCGCCGCTGGCTGTAGCTGGCCCGCCGGTCAACGTTGTGTGACGCCACTTGACACTGGACCCATAACGCCGGGCTCGCGCGTCGCCAGCCTCCCATCAACCGAGAAAATGAAAACACACGGGAAGTGAAATGCCATCAGGTAATCCAGAGACGCTTGCAGACCTGCTCTCATCGGGCGACCAGGACGCCACAGCGGTCGTTGTGCCGGAGGGAGGGCCGAAACTCTCATACGGCGAGTTCAGCCAGGAGGTTGAGCGGGTAGCAGGGCTGCTTGCGGCAAGAGGCGTCGAGCGCGGCCGCGCCGTTTCGATAGTGCTGCCGAACGGTCTCGACTTCATGACGCTCTTCATGGCCGTCGCCCGCGTCGGCGCCATCGCAGCGCCGCTCAACTCGGCCTATACGGTCGACGAGTTCACCTTCTTCATGGAAGACGCAAACTCGCAGCTTGTAGTCTTGCCGCCGGGGGAGCACGCCGGGCGGCAGGCCGCAGCCGCGCTCGGCATCCCGACGCTCGACGCACGGCTCGATGGAGCGCGGCTCGTCCTGGAAGACGGTGGCAAGGAGTTGACGGCAAGCCGGAGTTCTGCGAAGCCTGCGCCTGAGGATGTCGCCCTGTTCCTGCACACCTCAGGGACGACCAGCCGGCCCAAGGGCGTGCCGCTGACTCACGCGAACCTGATTGCGTCGCTGCGCAACATCTGCCAGACGTACGAACTGTCGCCAGATGATGTGGCATTGGTGGTGATGCCGTTGTTCCACGTCCACGGCCTGATCGGCGTCGCGTTGTCCACCCTGTGCAGCGGAGGCTCGATCGTCATCCCGTCCCGTTTCTCGGCCAGCACGTTCTGGCCGTTGCAGGCGGAGACGAAAGCGACCTGGTACTCGGCGGTTCCGACCATTCACCAGGTGCTTCTGCTGAGGGCCGGGGACGACCACGCGCCGGAGAAGAGCTTCCGGTTCATCCGGTCCTGCTCGGCGGCTCTCGCGCCTTCAGTGATCCACGCGCTCGAAAAGCGGTTCGGAGCGCCTGTGCTGGAAGCCTACGGCATGACCGAGGCAGCACACCAGATGAGCTCAAGCCCTCTGCCGCCAGGCGACCGGCGGCCAGGCACCGTTGGCAGGCCGACAGGGGTCGAGGTGGCGATCATGGACATGGAGGGCAAGGGCAATCTGTTGCCTGTCGGCTCGACCGGCGAGGTGGTGATCAAAGGCCCGAACGTGACGCACGGCTATAACAACAATCCCTCCGCTAACGCCGAGTCGTTCGTGAACGGCTGGTTCCGCACAGGTGACCAGGGCGTGATGGACGGTGACGGCTATCTGACGCTTACGGGGCGCATCAAGGAGCTGATCAACCGCGCCGGTGAGAAGATTTCACCGCTCGAGATTGACGCCGTCTTGCTGCAGCATGACGCAGTGGCTGAGGCGGTCTGTTTCGCCGTCCCTGACGAGAAGTACGGCGAGGTTGTCCACGCCGCTGTCGTGCTGAAAGGCGACGCTGACGCGGAATCGATACGAAAGTACTGCAGTCTGCACCTGGCACAGTTCAAGGTGCCGGATGTGGTGTACATCGCAGACAGCCTGCCGAGGACTGCGACAGGCAAGATCCAGCGCAGACATGTTTCAGCGGCATTCGCTGGCAAAGGCACGTAGGGCTGGCGCCAAGCGGGTGATTGCTATTCAGGCCCTGCGCGAGGGGGACCGGAACCCTTCGCCAGGTTCTGTCGACGTCCAGGGAAAATGTCAGGGTTAAGTGACCAGCGATTCTGTCAGTTCCTCGTGTTCGCTGGTCGATAGTGGGGGCCGCCAGGCGGGGTTGACCGGCGGGCTGGAGGCGGCAGCGTACTTGCGGACGGTGCCCCTGGCGAGGCCCAGTTTCCTGGCGGTCGCTCGGATGGAGAGCCCTCTGCGCTTCGCCGCCTGGACGGCATTCCACCGGGCTTGCTGGCGCTGCGTGGGCCGCCGTGGCG